>NZ_CP084469.1:3491922-4190307 GCF_020405205.1 Natrinema salinisoli
TACTACGTGAACGACCGGATCGTCATTATCGCCGACGATACCCAGAATATCAGAATCAACCGCCGAACGCTGGTCCACGAACTGACCCACGCGCTGCAGGATCAGCACTTCGGCATCGGCCGCGAGAGCGAAACCATCGACGGGCTGCGAGCCGAAAACGGGCTCCTCGAAGGCGAGGCTGCGTACGTTCCGACCCGGTACGATCGCCGCTGTGGCGACGACTGGCAGTGTCTGCCGGACCGTCACTTCTCGACGGCCTCGGGAGAGGCGCTCGCCGAACGCCCGTTCAACGTCGGTCTCTTCCTCTCCATCTACGTCCCCTACGCCGAGGGACCGACGTTCGTCGCCGACCTCCACGACCGCGGCGGCTGGGACGCTATCGATCGCGCTCACGCCAATCCGCCCCGGAGCACCACACAGCTCCTCCACCCCGATCGCTATCCCGATACCGAGCCGGTCGCCGTCGATATCGCGGACCGCTCGAGCGACGAGTGGCAGCCGATAACGGATCGCTCCGGCGACGGTGACAGCACCGATGGCGAGCCCAAGACGGAGACGATCGGCGAGGCGACGCTGTTCGCGACGCTCTGGGCCAACGGGGTGATCGAGCGCCCGCTCACCGAGGGCGCTTCCGGGTACTCTCAGTACAACTACTCGCATCCCGCGACCGAGGGCTGGGCCGGCGATAGCGTTCGGGTTTACCAGCACACGAACGACTCCAACCGAACTGGCCACGTCTGGCGACTCTCCTGGGAGAGCCCGGGGGACGCGACGGAATTCGCCGACGCGTACCGCCGGCTGCTCACGAACCGCGGCGCTGACTCCGTCGAAACCGCTGGCGATGGGATCTACCGCATTCCCGATGGCGACCCCTTCGCCGGCGCGTACCGCGTCTCCGTCACCGGCGAGACGGTCGAGATCGTCGGCGCGCCGACCGTCGACGACCTCGAGGGGATCCACGCCACCAAGCCGGCCGTGAACCGTTCGCTCGAGCCCGCGCCGGCACTCCGGCCGACAGTCACCCGCGCTCAGACGGCCCCCGCCTCCTCGACTGCAGCGACGTCGATTGAGGCACCGCCGTCGACGCCGCGTTCGCCGGCAGACGGGTAGCTTTTTTGCCTCCCACGGGAAACCGACGATATGTCAAATCCGTTTGGAACCGTCCCGCCGGAAGCGATTCTCGAGGGGGACGCCACCGACGCCTACTTCGAGCGCACGCGGGCCACGCTCGAGCACGCGGGCAAGAACCCCCACGTCGTCGCCGAAGTGACCGCCGACCAGTTTCCGACCGGGGAGTCCGAGGTTTTCACCGGTGTGAAAGACGTCGCAACGCTGTTCGAGGGTCGGTCCGTGGACGTCGACGCGCTCCCCGACGGACAGCTGTTCGACGGCGGTCCCGTCTGCCGGATCGAGGGCCCCTACCTCGAGTTCGCCGAACTCGAAACGTCGCTGCTGGGCTTCCTGTCGCAACCGAGCGGGTTCGCGACGGCCGCACTCGAGGCCAGATTCGCAGCCCCCGACTCGCTCGTGCTCTCCTTCGGCGCGCGTCACGTCCACCCCTCGATCGCGTCGACGGTCGAACGCGCGTCGCTGCTCGCCGGTCTCGACGGGTTCTCTCACGTGGCGGCGGGCGAGATCCTGGGCCGAGCGGCCGGCGGCACGATGCCCCACGCGCTCATGTTCTGTTTCGGCGAGGGCAACCAGGCGGAGGCCTGGACGGCGTTCGACGAGGCCGTCGGCGAGGACGTTCCTCGAATCGCGCTGACGGACACGTTCTGGGACGAGAAGAGCGAGAGCCTGTTGGCGGCCGAAACGCTCGGTGACGATCTCGACGGAGTCCGGCTGGACACGACCGGCTCGCGACGGGGCGATTTCCGACACATCGTCCGCGAAGTCTGCTGGGAACTCGACGCCCGCGGCCACGAGGACGTCGACATCTTCTGCAGCGGCGGCCTCGAGCCCGCGTCGATCCGCAACCTGCGCGACGTTGCCGACGGGTTCGGCGTCGGCAGTCACATCACCGGGGCCGACTCGGTGGACTTCAGCCTCGACATCGTGGAAATAGACGGCGAGCCGATCTCCAAGCGGGGCAAGCTCTCCGGCGTCAAAAACGTTTACCGGACGCCCGACGGCGGCCACCACGTCGCTCTGGCCGACCGCGAGGGACCGGACGAGGGAACGGCGCTGCTCGAGCCCCTGATTCGCGACGGCGACATCGTTCGTGAATTCGATCTGGATGGAGCGACCGAGCGGTGTCTCGCGGATGCTAAGGCGGTCGGATTCGATAGATCAACAAAATAATTTATTTCGGGATCGATGACCGGGTATGAACTCGTCCGACCGGCCGACTCCCACGCATAATCAGATCGCGACCGAGTTGACCGCGGAACTCAGTGCCATCCTGTTCGTGACGCTCGTCCTATCCGCCCCGATCGTGCTTTTCGCCTTCGACGTCGGCCCGATCGCCCTCCTCGGCGCCGGACTCGTGATCGTTCTGGCGCTCTGGTTCACGATCCGTGCCGTCTTGGCCGCGCTGGACGATTTACTCGAGGCGAAACTCGAAGCGATCGACTGGACGGAACAATCCGACAGCGACCGACCGTAGCGCCATCGGCCCGAAGAGGAGACACGCTCTCGAGCGTTCGGCGAAATTCCGCAGCAGAAACGGACGACGTTAGACTTCTTCGATACTGCCGTCGGCCTCGCGCTCCCTGAAAACCTGTCCCTCGAACAGCGTGACGACGACGTCGTCGTCCTGCCAGGCACCCGGCGCGAGCTTCGCCTTTCGGCACGTCCGATCGAGATACTCGCGTGCGCTCCAGTCGTTCTGGACCGGCACTGTCGGGTAGAGCCAGCCGCCCTCGCCGCCGTCGATGGCGACGCCGTGGGTTCCGAGCTCGAGGTCCGCCAGCGGGTCGTCCGTCAGGAGGACGTTCTTGACGGTACAGACCGAGACGGTGAGGTTCGGTAGCTCCGAGGGGCTGACCTCCGAGCCACAGGAGTCCTCGCTCGCGGCTTCGATCGCCGCGTCGACGATGACGTGGCCGAGCTGGTCGCCCGAGCGATAGCCGCCCGCACAGCCCCGCAGGCTCCCCCGGCCGCGGGTCGACTCGAGGCGGACGAACGCGCCGGTCCGTTCGTAGAAGGCCTCGCGCATGCTACCCGGTTGTTCTCGTTGCCCGTGTTGTACGTAAGACTCGACGGACTCGCGCGCGAGTTCGACCGCGCGAGCACCGTCTTCGTAGGAAAGGTCGACGCCCTGTCGCTGGGACATACAGATGGACAAGGGATTAGTCGTCCTAAAACGCTTCCATTCCTCTCGAGACTATGTTACGACACTGAATTGAAATAAATTCCTGAATTTCGGTCGCGGGAACTGTCGGACGGATCGACGTTCGAACGAGCGACGAGGGCTGGCGTTGCAGAACCAGTCTCCGACGACCGGGGAACTTATTCGCTAGAGGTTCCTATCAGGACTGGGAGAGAGAGCCTGGCTGCCGCGATGGTTCCTCCGGCAACGGTGGAACCACCACCTATCGTGACCCGTCTCTTCGGGACGCTTCACGGCCCCAACGTTGCCCGTCCCCCTGGGACGCGCAACGCTCGCGAGGAAAGTCCCCCCACCTGTTCGGGCAGGTGACCGGACGCAAGTCCGGAGCGGGAGACCGCTGGCTCTGGAACAGAAACGACACGTCTCGGCCCGACCGATGATGCGTGCGAACCCGACCGAGAGGAAGGGGAGTTGACCCGCAGAGGGCGTGCGGTCGACGACGCATGGTTCGAACCCATGGATCACGTTCGACGTGATCGACCGCACACAGACGGCCGAGGAGCGATGGAACGGCGAATCCCCACCGGTGCAAGTCCGTGCCGTGGTAGCCCGAACACCCCGCGGCGTCGCCGCGGACGGCGCGGACGCTCAGCCGAATGCCGGGACGAACAGAAGGGGGCTTACTCCTCTCACCCAGTTTCGAATCCTCGAGTGACGACGCCGTTCGACGTCCTCGGACTGCTCTCTTCCGAGACTAGCCAGTCAGAATAGCCGGTTATGAGGTCGCTCGATTCCGTTGGCAAGCCACATGTCCCTCCCATCCGTTAGTCCGTCCACCGACCCTATCGGCGGTATTTTTTATGAGGTGGCTTAGTATTTTCAAAGGCACCTGCCAAGCGTGTAGCGTTCGCTCTTCGCTCGAATTTCCGGCGCTACTTCGAGGATGGTCGGCGTGACAGTTACGATTGTTATATTCTCAACGTGTTGAGTTCAGAATTGAAGTGAAAACAGCAATCAATTATGTTTCCGTCTCTATAATCGTGCTCTCGAACGACCGATCGCCCCGTGGACACTGTTCCACGGACGACCGACGCACTGCACCGAACCGTTCCGATACTCCTCGTCGCAACTGCCGTCCCGAAAACAGATGGTGACAGTTACGATTCTGGCCGATAATACGGTCGCGACCGGGATTCCGAAAGGGCTTCGCGGCGAGTGGGGGTTCGCGGCGGCAGTCGGAGACGTGTTGCTCGACACTGGCCAATCCTCGAGCGCACTCGACAACGCTCGTCGCCTCGGCGTCACCACTGACTTCGACGATATCGTATTGAGCCACGCTCACTACGACCACACGATGGGCCTCGACGCGTTCCTCGACCCGTCCGACAAGCCGACCGTGTACTGCCATCCCGACATCTGGAGCGAGCGATTCATTCGAGAACCGGCGGACGGGAGGACGCTCGAGGATCCGATCCACATCGGAATCCCCTACACGCGGGCCGAAGTCGACACCGGAGCCGATGTCGTCGAACACCGCGACCCCGTCGAGGTACGCGACGGGGTCTTCGCCCTCGGTGAAATCCCCCGGGACCACGCCGATAATCCCGTCCATCTCCGCAGGCAGGACGGCGAACTGGTCGACGATCCGGTCACGGACGATCAAGCCGTCGCCGTCCGAACGACCGACGGCACGGCGCTCGTCCTCGGGTGCTGTCACGCGGGGCTTCGAAACACCGTCGAGTACGCCGAGACGGTCACGGGGACGGCGGTTCGCTATGTCATCGGCGGCACTCATCTCGTCGCCAAGGAGGAGCCGGAAATCCACGACATTGCGGACTGGCTAGACGGCAAACTCGAGCTATTCGCCGGGACGCATTGCACCGGCTTCGAGGCAGAGAAAATCCTCTCGGACCGTCTTCCGGATGCGTTCCGCTCCGTCGGCGTCGGGAGTGCTATCGACCTTCCGGCGACAGCTTAACGCGCCACGCTTCACTCGCGGTTTGGTGTCGACAGAAACGTCCTGACGGAGTCTCACGCGAACCGGGCGGGACCGGAGGTCCCGCTGGAAACCGGCGGCTTCGCCGCCGGTGACGCAGTGAGCGTGAGGCACGTCAGGACCGAACGACGAAGCGAGTGCTGAGCAACGTGAAGCACTCGTAAGGAGTGAGCGTCCTGACGGAGATTTGAACTCCGGTCCCTGGCTCCGCAAGCCAAGAGGATAGTCCACTACCCTATCAGGACTCATCTCTTCATACCCCGGTGAACATTAAAGCCCTTTCGAAAGGCTCCCGTCGCCGCCTCGGGGTTTCGTGCCGCTCCGTCGACGTTTTCGGCACTTCGAGTACCGTATCTTCCACCCGAGTCGCCTCCTCCCGCCCGCCGAAACGATAGGAACGGATTTAGCAGCCGAGTACCGAGACGACGTATGCGACGACGGGGACTTCTCGAGCGGCTGGGTGCCGGTACCGGGGCGATTACGATGGGGACCGTCGCGGGCTGTCTACAGGCTCGAGAGGGTGAATCGGATTCGGAAACCGAAGAACCGGGAACGGTCGTCGGGCAACGAGTCGCCTCCGAGAGCGTCTGTGCCGAGGGATCAGAGGCCGATCAGGACGCGCTCGTCACGATTACTGCGGCCGGCGTCGAACTCTCCGGGTCGATCGAATCTCCGACGCCGTGTTACGATGCGGCGCTCTCGACCATCGAGTTCGTCTCTGCGAGCGAACTCGCCGTGACCGTGGGCCTCGAGGCGCAGGGCGGCGTCTGTCGAGACTGCCTCGGTCGGGTCGATTACACGGCGACGATCGAGATCGAGGGGACGATTCCCGAGACCGTCACGGTGACGCACGACGCTGCTGACGGCGAAACGGAGATCGAGAACGCGACCGCCGGGAGCGACTGACCGCGGCGACGCGGATCGAGCCATGCTCGAGTCGGCCGTCCGTCCGATTTTCGTGCCGTGATTTATATAGGATCACGAGGGCAGAGCGTGGTATGACTCCCCGCTCGAGGACGGCTGGCGTGTGCGCTCGACCGACGGTCTCTGTCGGATCGGCCCCGGACGATTTCCGCGATTCTCGCTTCGTGGGTCCCGTTCACGTCGAACGCGGTACGACACCGGGACACCGAATGGATAACGCTTATGCGCGGGCTACCCATGCACGAGCATAGAATGAGCGACATCGAGGGCGTATATGAGGACCTCGAGGCCGACGTTTCTCTCGAGGAGTTTCGCGAGGCCGTCGAGGCGAAAGTCGAGCAGATGGGTGGACTCGCGGACGAGGAGACGGCGGCGATGCTCGTCGCTCACGAAGTCGGCGAGAGCGAAGTCGGCGGTATCGCCGACATCGAACCCGGAATGGAGGAGGCGAAGTTCGTCGCCAAGGTCCTCTCGATCGGCGAGAAACGGACATTCGAACGCGACGGCGAGGACGAGGACGGACAGGTCGTCAACGTCGAGGTAGCGGACGAGACCGGCTCCGTCCGAGCGGCCTTCTGGGACGATCACGCGGAAGCCGCGATCGAAGAGCTCGAAGAGGGACAGGTCCTGCGAATCAAGGGCCGACCCAAGGAGGGCTTCAGCGGCGTCGAGATCAGCGTCGACAACGTCGAACCCGATCCGGACACCGAGATCGACGTCCAGATCTCCGACACGTACACCGTCGAGGACCTCTCGCTCGGCCTCTCGAACGTCAATCTCGTCGGGCTGCTCCTGGACACCGACAGCGTGCGTACCTTCGACCGGGACGACGGCTCCGAGGGGAAAGTCTCGAACCTCGTTCTGGGCGATTCGACGGGTCGCATCCGGGTCACGCTCTGGGACGAGCAGGCCGACCTCGCGACGGAACTCGAGGCCGGCACGACTGTCGAGGTGATCGACGGCTACGTCAAGGAACGCGACGGGAGCCTCGAACTCCACGTCGGCAACCGCGGGGCGGTCGAGGAAGTCGACGAAGACGTCGAGTACGTCCCCGAGAGTACGCCGATCGACGACCTCGAGATCGACCAGATGGTCGACATCGCGGGCGTCGTCCGCTCGGCCGATCCGAAACGAACCTTCGACCGGGACGACGGCTCCGAGGGACAGGTTCGAAACATCCGCGTGCAGGACGCGACCGGCGATATCCGCGTCGCCCTCTGGGGCGACAAAGCCGACATCGACGTGGGCCCGGGCGACGAAGTTGCACTCGGCGACGTCGAGATCCAGGACGGCTGGCAGGACGACCTCGAAGCCTCCGCGGGCTGGCAGTCGACGATCGCGGTCCTCGAGTCGGACTCGGCCGGCTCCGGCGGTGGCGAAACCGATACCGACGCTTCGAGCGACGAAAACGCCGGTCTGTCGGCCTTCGCCGGTGACGACGGATCGGACGAGGAGACGGCGGCGGACGGGACCGGTTCGACTCACTCGAGTGACGCGTCCGGTACAGCTACCGAAGCCACGACCGAGCAGGACGATACCGACGGTACCGATACCGAATCGGACGACCCCTCGGATGGAGAGGAACTCGAGTTCACCGGCGTCGTCGTGCAGGCGGGAGATCCGATCGTTCTCGACGACGGCGAGACGACGATGAGCGTCACGACCGACGTCGACGTCGGGCTCGGCGAGGAGGTAACCGCCCGAGGGATCGTCCGTGACGGACGCCTCGAGGCAAACGACGTGTTCTGACGCCGCGAGCAACCTCATCGGCCACCTAGGAAAAGCGTTAAGGGAGTTAGCTTCGCCTATCATGATATGAACGTCGAACTCCCGTTCGCCCCGGTGGATACGATCATCCGGCGGAACGCGGGCGACCTTCGGGTGAGTGCTGACGCGTCGAAGCAACTCGCAACGCGGATTCAGGAACACGGGAGCGACCTCGCAATCGACGCGGCCGAGGAGGCGACGACGGACGGCCGCAAGACGCTGATGGCCCAGGATTTCGGCGTCGAGCGGGTCGTCGACAAGGACGACCTCGAGCTACCGGTCGCCCCGGTCGACCGAATCGCCAGACTCGAAATCGACGACCGCTATCGCGTCTCGATGGACGCCCGCGTCGCACTGGCCGATATTCTCGAAGACTACGCGGACAACGTCGCCCGGGCGGCCGCGATTCTCGCGCACCACGCCGACCGGCGGACCATCACCGACGACGACATCGAGACGTACTTCTCGTTGTTCGAGTAAGCAGATGCAGTTCGGCTACAGCGAGCTCTGTCTCGCACACGATCCCGGTTCGCGCCACCCAGAGTCGCCGGACCGGCTACGCGCGATCCGGGAGCGACTGAAGAAGAAACACGGCGTCGAGTACGTCGAGGCCGACGCCTGCGACCTCGACACGATGGCGGCCGTCCACGAACGGGACTATCTCGAGTCCGTCCGGGAATTCTGCGCCGACGGCGGCGGCAGCTGGGACCCCGACACGACCGCCGTCGAAGAAACGTGGGAGGCGGCCGGTCGGAGCGCCGGGCTCGCCTGCTGGGCCGCCGAAGCGGCTCTCGAGGGTGCGACGGGTCGGAATACGCCCTTCTCGATCGGTCGCCCGCCGGGACATCACGCCGTCTACGACAACGCGATGGGGTTTTGTTTCGTCAACAACGTCGCCGTTGCTGCCCAACACGCGCTCGATCACGACGAGTACGACGTCGACCGGGTCGCGATCATCGACTGGGACGTCCACCACGGTAACGGTACGCAGGATATCTTCTACGACCGCGGCGACGTCTTTTTCGTCTCGCTTCACGAGCAAGGGCTCTATCCCGGAACCGGCGACGTCGACGAAACCGGCGAGGGGGAGGGTAAAGGGACGACGATGAACATTCCGATGCCGGCCGGAACCGACGACCGCGAGTATCTGGCCGCTTTCGATGGGCCGATCGCCACCGCACTCACCGAGTACGATCCGGATCTGCTGTTGATCAGCGCCGGCTTCGACGCCCACCGCCACGACCCGATCTCGCGTATTCGACTCTCGACGGAGGCCTACGCCCTGATGAGCGACCGGGTCCGGTCGCTCGCCGAAGACACCGACGCCGCGCTGGCGTTCGTCCTCGAAGGCGGCTACGGACTGGACGTGCTCGCCGACAGCGTCGCGCTCGTCCACGAAACGTTCGACGGCCGCGAGCCGATCGAACCCGACGACGAGCCGGACGAGAACGTCGAATCGGCGCTCGAGGACGTCTGCGAGGCACACGATCTCGATTTGGACGTCGACGAGCTGTAGCGCGAGTCGAATCAGCTGAGCCGTCCTCCCCGATCGAATTCAGGGGTGGGGCTCGAAGTATGCTGCAAGGTCCGTTCCGAACTCCTCGAGGAGCCCGGTAACGTCCTCATCGACCAGTACCTCGTACCCGTCCTCGAGCGCTGTCTCGACGTGAGCGCCGAGTCCAACGTCGAAGAGCCGATCGCTCTCGAGGAACTCGCGAGCGGTAGTGAACTCCCGCTCGCGCTCGGTGACGTAGCGGTTCGCTTCGATGAACGGACCGTAGGCAGCCGGATCGTCCGCGTAGGTGTCGTAGAATCCGACGGCGTGGTCGCGAACGTGGACCGGCGGTCCCTGGTGGCGCTCGACGGCGGGACGCTCGCTGACGGCGAGTTCCGCGAAGACGACGGCGGTGTCGTCTGCGATCGCCGTCGCCCGGAAGACATCGAATCCGCGGTCGTCCAGCCCCTGCGTGATTCCGTCGAGAGACTTCTGGAGTTGCGGATAGAGCTGATCCTCGACGAGGTCGGGCGCTTCGAATCGGATCGCCACGGGAGTCGTCCCTCGGCCGTCGAGATGTTCACGGAGTTCTGATTCGGCCAACGGCTCCGGCTCGTCGGACTCGAAGCGGTCGAGTTGTGGCGCCTCGAGGAGTTCGCGGGCGTAGTGTTGGAACCGGGCGACGTTCGCCGCCGAGCAGACGGCGGCGACGTTGCGTTCCGGGTCGGTGGGATCGATGACGATCAGCGGATCGTCGAACGGGAGGTCGGCGTCGCCGACCGCTGCATCCCGAGACGAGTTCGCCGTCTCGCTCGCATACCCGTGATCCTCGGGATCGAGGATGACCGGTGGATGCCAATCGGCCGCGGCCTCGATCAGCGACCGGAAGCCACCGTACTCACAGACGAGCAGCTCCGTGAGGTAGCCGCTGAACCCACGGGTTCGGAGATCGCTCCCGTAGGCCCCGATCCCCTTCAGGAACTGTTTCGTAACGCGGACGTCTCCGGCGAGGTCGTCGTTCAGTCGCTCTCGAAGGTACTGCGTATGGAACGGCGTCCGATCGACGGCCGAGCGAATCTCGGTGGCCGACTCGAGCCGAAAACAAGGGACGACGTCGATGTCGAATCCGTCGATTTCTCCTTTCACGTAGGGGTGTTCGGCGTATTCTTCGTGCCCGTCCGGGAGGGTCGCATGGCCGACTGCGAGGCCGTACTCCTCCAGAGTCTCCCGGTCGAGTTCCGGCGGGAACCGAACGAAAATGTCGATATCCCGGTCGCCGCTGATCCAGGTGTTGCGGGCGGTCGACCCGACCTGCAACACGTCAGCGCCGGCACACCGCTCCGTCGCCGCGGCTTCGGCACGGTCCATGAGCCGATCGGCCACCTCGCGGAGCCGTGCGCGTTCGTCCGCTTTCGGATCGACGCGGTCTCGAACCTCGGCGACGACTCGCTCGAGGTCGCGATTCCCGTCTCGATCGTCGGACTCGTCGTCCTCCTCGCTCATTGGGTGAGCGTACTCGAGCGGTGCGTGAAAGAGTATCGAACCCGATGCAGGCAAAACGAAAGCCCTATCAAATGCACCCGGCTATCAGAAGATGAGCCGAAGTAGCTCAGATGGTAGAGCACCTCGCTGTTAACGAGGTTGTCCCAGGTTCGAGTCCTGGCTTCGGCGCTTCTTCCTGACTCACGATCGATAGTGCGAGCTACTGCTCCCGGTAGACTTCCGTTGTGAGTTCGTTGTCGAACGCTCTCCGGACACTATTCGCTATCTGCCACCAATCGGGCGCGTGTCCATCCGGTTCGAGCGAACGAGGAGGACGGGGCGCTCGAGGAACTTCGACAACCGTGATCGTTCCCGATCCGCGATCGACGTGGATGACTACCCGGTATGGTGGCACATCACTCGGCTATCCGAGGGAGGTATTATCGTTCTCCAGCAGCGATGTGAATACATGACCAGCGATCACGACGACCGACGGAGTACCGACGATCACGGCCACGACATCATCGACCCGCTCCACGTCGGGATCGTCACCGTCTCGAGTTCACGCGCGGGCGAAGACGATCCCGACGATCCTGGCGGAGACACGATTCAAGCGTGTTTCGAGGCCGGGGGCCACGAGATCAGCGAACGCCTGCTGGTTCGCGACGATTATTCAGCAATTCGGACTGCTGTTCGAGGGCTGGTCGCGCGCCGAGATATCGACGTGGTGTGTACTACTGGCGGTACCGGCGTCACCGTCGACGACGTCTCCCCGGAGGCGACGGCGTCCCTGTTCGAGCGGGAACTACCGGGATTCGGCGAGTTGTTCCGCTCGCTCTCGTGGGACGAAGTCGGTACTCGGGCGATGGCCTCGCGCGCGACAGCTGGGATCGCCGTCGACACGCCGGTCTTCTGCCTTCCCGGCAGCAAGAGCGCCTGCGAAACCGCCTGCGAGGAACTGATCGTCCCCGAGACGCCACACCTCGCCGGACTGGCGACACGTCACCGCGCCGGAACGAGCGACCAGACGCTCGCGGACTATCAGCACGAATAGCCTCGACGCTCGTCTCCTCCTTCATCAGAGAGTCTGCAGTGACTCCACCGGCGAGCAGTCAACATCCCTGAACCAGCCTTTATTGAACGCGAACACGTCCATTCGAATGCTATGTGTCATCACTTCGAATCCCTGGCCGACCTCGAAGCCGAGGAGCGTGCGGACGTACTCGAGAACCACAGCGAAGACGAACTGGACGCTGCACTGAGCGACGACGAACTCGAGGCGTTGCGTGCGTAGGCGTCGTCCATCCTTTTTATCGTGCAGACTGGACAGCAAACGTTAATTAGCACGCGCGATTTCTCCCGATTGGAGGGCCCTTAGCTCAGTCTGGTTAGAGCGCTCGGCTCATAACCGAGTGGTCGATGGTTCGAATCCGTCAGGGCCCATCCGCAAAAAACACGAAGCGTAGCCGAATTGAATTGGCTTCAGAGCGGTTTCTGAACGGGTCGAAACGTCAATATTCCACTTCGATATCACCGGTCACTGAACCGGATCCGAACAAGTCACCAGTTCCGGGTCGTCGCCGTCCTGCGAAATTAGTAGCCGAAACGGGGTGGTCAGCGTGACGGTCGCACCGTGGCCGTCGGTCGACAACTCGACGTGTCGCCACTGCGGTGCCCACGTCACGGACCAGTTCCGTCGCGTCTTCGGTGACGATGACGACCGGGCTCACCGCTGTGGCGACTGCGATAGCTACGGTCGGTTGAGCCGGGGTTCTGCAGCTGGCGTCGACGTACCAGTTCCAGATCCAGAGACATCGCCCGGCCGCTACGGAGGTGGGGTCGATGTGTAGCGAGTTCGTTCGAGCGAGCGAACTGTACGATATCGACTGGAGAATCCGAAATCTAGTTCGTACAACTTTTTATCAAATATCGTATCAATATCTCATGTATAGTATGGCTTCCGAAGAAAGAAACGGCTTTTTGCATTTCCTTCGTGGGTCGTCTGTGTCGTCATGATCGCAAATCTCCCCCCGCTGATCGGGGTAGCGGGGTTCCAGTGGGGAGTGACTGAGTTGTTGGTTGTCTACTGGGTCGAAGCCGTGGTCGGCACCATCGTCGGTATTGCAAAAACGTTTCCGACCCGACTCGTAGACACCCCACTGCCAGAGCCACGTTCCAAGCCGTTGCTCAAGAGCCGACATGGAACACTCAGTATGGGGCCTCTCACAGGCTATGTTCGAAACGCGTCAGTTGTTGGTGCTCAGTTAGGGTTTCTATTCGCTTTTTGCATTTCAGGGCTCGCGCTGTTCGTTCCGTCATCTTCAGTCTACTATTCATCACACGAGACGGTCGAGAGCGTTGCAGTCATCGCTGGCATCCTGGCGGGGACACATTTCTTGACCGCAAAGGTATACTTTGACGAGCAACGTACGAGCGAGCCCCAGCGAGGCAGGCGTTTCAATCGTGGTTCAGGACCGGCGTAGGCGTTACTCTTCTCGTTGTCTTATTGTGGCTTCGAGATGGGGATATCACCGGTTCCGGACTGTCATACATACTCGTTGCCGGAAAAATCGCGATGACGTTGTTGTTCCGGTGTCATGACAGGAACCGGTTCGAGGTGACCGAACACGACGTGAACCCGTTCGAAGACCAGACCGGTGGTGGGTTAGACTTCCAGGCTGTTGGCGTGACGGCCACTACACTACCTCGTGTGGAGCGACCGACTAGGCAGCCGCAAGCGACGGTCCGTCATAGTATCTGGCGGATTCTCGGAGTTAGCCCGATTCTCGGGCTATTAATTTCTCGTACTGGGGAAGCCATCTTCTTCCTTATCTTCGCACTCTTTACTCTCGTAGTGGACGTTCAACTGATCCTCCCACTTATTTCGTTCACTACTGCACTGGTGTTCGCTGTGGTCCCCGTATTGGTGTTCATATTACCACGACACGCGACTCTGGTGTACGAGTTCTACGACGAGCAACTGGTCTGTCACGATCACTGGCTCGAGGAACCGGTCTGGCGACTCGCATACGAGGATATGACGGGAGTGTCCCTCGAACGCGGGATCGATGCCTGGATTGGGGGATACGGAACGGTGGTCATCGAGACGGACGACGGTCCACCCGCCCGGCTGTCGTATCTCCGGGACTACGACGAGGTTACCGACCGTCTCGAGCGGGTTATTGAGAGGGAATCAGGGCAGTATTCGGGGGTGAACTACCACGATTCGCATTGAACGGCCGCTAGAGTGGCGATCCGGGTCTCGTCCGTTTCGGGGTGTTCGTACCGAAGCTTCAGGTGATTCCCCTTCGGTCGACCGGTCTGTAGCCGTGATCCTGCAGGACGTTCGCGATTTCCTGTCCGGAGAACGTCGTCCGAACCATTTACTGTATGAACTCAGGGCGTTCTTTCTCTCCGCTTGCATCGGAATCGAGCTCTTATTCCTCGAGGTCTACGTCGGTGACCGGCTCACCACCCTCCCCTCGTGCAACTCGAGGGCCTCCGCGAGCATCGCCAGCGCTTCGGACTTGGTCTCTCCGAACGATGCTATACCGGTCTCGAGATGGAACTAATCGATGCGTATCCTCTCTAGTTCCATTCTATAAGTACGCAATCTCCACTGTCGCGTTGTGTGTTACTATCTACCTTCGACGGTGCGGTTCGCAGGCCTTAAGTAGTGATCCGGGACTATGAATAGATACGAAGGAAGAGGCGAGGTGCACGACGCACTTCGCCACCTTGGATGGCTCGAGTCCGAAGGGGTTATGTACCCCAGACGGACTACGAATACATCCGCAAGAGATGAGGATTCCACCCCTGCGGTCCGCCGTACAGATGGGATCTGATGTTAGCCTTGGTAGTTCGGTGACGCCCGATCGGTCGACGATCAACGTGTCATCGAACGTGGACCATTATGTGTGAGTGTGTATCAACATTCACCGCCAACAGACCCTCCCCTCACGGGGAGTAACATATAGCATTCCGGTTGATCCTGCCGGAGGTCATTGCTATTGGAGTCCGATTTAGCCATGCTAGTTGCACGAGTTCAGACTCGTAGCAGATAGCTCAGTAACACGTGGCCAAACTGCCCTATGGATCCGGATAACCTCGGGAAACTGAGGCTAATCCGGGATACCGTTCATCGCCTGGAGTGGCCTGAACGCGAAACGTTACGGCGCCATAGGATGTGGCTGCGGCCGATTAGGTAGACGGTGGGGTAACGGCCCACCGTGCCCATAATCGGTACGGGTTGTGAGAGCAAGAGCCCGGAGACGGTATCTGAGACAAGATACCGGGCCCTACGGGGCGCAGCAGGCGCGAAACCTTTACACTGCACGATAGTGCGATAAGGGGACTCCGAGTGCGAGGGCATATAGCCCTCGCTTTTCACGACCGTAAGGTGGTCGTAGAATAAGTGCTGGGCAAGACCGGTGCCAGCCGCCGCGGTAATACCGGCAGCACGAGTGATGACCGCTATTATTGGGCCTAAAGCGTCCGTAGCTGGCCACGCAAGTTTATCGGGAAATCCGCGCGCTCAACGCGCGGGCGTCCGGTGAAAACTGTGTGGCTTGGGACCGGAAGACCAGAGGGGTACGTCCGGGGTAGGAGTGAAATCCCGTAATCCTGGACGGACCACCGGTGGCGAAAGCGCCTCTGGAAGACGGATCCGACGGTGAGGGACGAAAGCTCGGGTCACGAACCGGATTAGATACCCGGGTAGTCCGAGCTGTAAACGATGTCTGCTAGGTGTGGCACAGGCTACGAGCCTGTGCTGTGCCGTAGGGAAGCCGTGAAGCAGACCGCCTGGGAAGTACGTCCGCAAGGATGAAACTTAAAGGAATTGGCGGGGGAGCACTACAACCGGAGGAGCCTGCGGTTTAATTGGACTCAACGCCGGACATCTCACCAGCATCGACAATGTGCAGTGAAGGTCAGATTGATGATCTTACTGGAGCCATTGAGAGGAGGTGCATGGCCGCCGTCAGCTCGTACCGTGAGGCGTCCTGTTAAGTCAGGCAACGAGCGAGACCCGCACTCCTAATTGCCAGCAACACCCTTGTGGTGGTTGGGTACATTAGGAGGACTGCCAGTGCCAAACTGGAGGAAGGAACGGGCAACGGTAGGTCAGTATGCCCCGAATGTGCTGGGCGACACGCGGGCTACAATGGCCGAGACAGTGGGATGCAACCCCGAAAGGGGGCGCTAATCTCCGAAACTCGGTCGTAGTTCGGATTGAGGGCTGAAACTCGCCCTCATGAAGCTGGATTCGGTAGTAATCGCGCCTCAGAAGGGCGCGGTGAATACGTCCCTGCTCCTTGCACACACCGCCCGTCAAAGCACCCGAGTGGGGTCCGGATGAGGCCAGTGCAACGCTGGTCGAATCTGGGCTCCGCAAGGGGGCTTAAGTCGTAACAAGGTAGCCGTAGGGGAATCTGCGGCTGGATCACCTCCACAGACCGGGATCAGGCCGTCGTGCCTGACCCACCTTGACTCGTGGCGCTTTGCGCCACGCAGTCCACGTTCGATCGACCAGCGTTCGGCCGATCGGGCACCTTTGAACTACCGAGGCTAACACAATACGCTCTGTCCGCCCATCGTGGGCGGACGTGGGCCCATAGCTCAGTGGTAGAGTGCCTCCTTTGCAAGGAGGATGCCCAGGGTTCGAATCCCTGTGGGTCCATGTCTCGGAGGAAATCTCGGATCGTGCCCCTTAAGTGGGAGACGGCCCGACGATTGAATCCGAACGAACCGATGCACCACCCCGTGTAAACGCGGGTGGGAAGGGTTAATGCATGCCGCGTCTACGGCGTGCAGATGAGACCGTGTGTACGTGTAGTCCAGGCGTCCACTGGACCCGTTCCCGGGTCACTACGTGGTCGTAACATCCGTTACGACTGCCGATCCGATGAACGTGGCTACTGTGCCAGCTGGTGGATCGCTCGGCTTGAGAGCTGACGAAGGACGTGCCAAGCTGCGATAAGCCTGAGGGAGCCGCACGGAGGCGAAGAACTCAGGATCTCCGAATGGGAATCCCCACCGCAATTGCTTCGCGCAATGGGGAACGTCGAGAATTGAAACATCTTAGTATCGACAGGAAAAGAAAGCAAACGCGATGTCGTTAGTAATGGCGAATAAACGCGACACAGTCCAAACCGAAGCCTTCACGGGCAATGTGGTGTTCGGACTGACAATCACTCTCCGGAAGCCGACAGGAAGTCTCTTGGAATAGAGCACGAAACAGGGTGACAGTCCCGTATTGTCGACGAGTAAGAGACGAGTCAGTTCCAGAGTAGCGGGGGTTGGATATCCCTCGTGAATATCGCGGGCATCGACCGCGAAGACTAAACACTCCTCAAGACCGATAGCGAACAAGTAGCGTGAGCGAACGCTGAAAAGCACCCCACGAAGGGAGGTGCAATAGGGCGTGAAATCAGTTGGCGATGGAGCGACAGGGCACACAAGGTCCCGGACAAAATGAATCAGGTGCGAACCTGTAGTAAGAAGTTTGGGAAGCCGGTGTTCTGTCGTACGTTTTGAAAAACGAACCAGGGAGTGTGCTGTTTGACGAGTCTAACCAGATCATCTGGGAAGGCGTAGGGAAACCGATATGGTCGCAGTGCTTTGCACCAGGACCACCGTGTTCAAGCGCGGGGAGTCAAACGGGTACGACCCGAAACCGGACGATCTAGGCGTGGGCAAGATGAAGCGTGCCGAAAGGCACGTGGAAGTCTGTTAGAGTTGGTGTCCTACAATACCCTCTCGTGACCTACGTCTAGGGGTGAAAGGCCCATCGAGTCCGGAAACAGCTGGTTCCAACCGAAACATGTCGAAGCATGACCTCTGCCGAGATAGTTTGTGGGGTAGAGCAACGGATTGGGGGACCGCACTCCGAGAGGAGTGCGCCCCCCTGTCCAACTCCGAACCTACAAACGTCGTTTGACGCAGGGAGTCCGGTGCACGGGGTAAGCCTGTGTACCGTGAGGGAGACAACCCAGAGCTGGGTTAAGGTCCCCAAGTGTAGACTAAGTGCGATCGAAGGTGGTCTCAAGCCCTAGACAGCCGGGAGGTGAGCTTAGAAGCAGCTACCCTCTAAGAAAAGCGTAACAGCTTACCGGCCGAGGTTTGAGGCGCCCAAAATGATCGGGGCTCAAGTCTACCACCGAGACCTAGCAGTGCGGTTCACACCGCAATCTTGTAGGTTGGCGTTCTGTTCGGGTGGAAGCACGGAAGAGATTTCGTGTGGACCGTTCAGTAACGAAAATCCTGGTCATAGTAGCAGCGTTAGTCGGGTTAGAACCCCGACGGCCGAACGAGTAAGGGTTCCTCAGCAATGCTGATCAGCTGAGGGTTAGCCGGTCCTAAGTCTGCCCGTAAGTCGACGCAGACAACAGGGAAATAGGTTAATATTCCTATGCCAGTGTGCACTCAAAGCTGACGCTTTGGGGCCGCCTGAGCCGGGCTTTCGCCCGGTCGAACTGTCGAAGAGCGTGGAAGCCGTAATGGCACGAAGCGTTCGAATGGCAGGATCGCGCAAGTCAGGTCTACCCAGAGCCCGTGAAAAAGCGAGCACACTGTCCGTACCGAGATCCGACACAGGTACTCATGGCGGCGAAAGCCAAGGTCTGTCGGGATCAACCGACGTTAGGGAATTCGGCAAGTTAGTCCCGTACGTTCGCAATAAGGGATGCCTGCCTCGCGAAGAGGCAGGTCGCAGTGACTCGGGCGCTCCGACTGTCTAGTAACAACATAGGTGACCGCAAATCCGCAAGGACTCGTACGGTCACTGAATCCTGCCCAGTGCAGGTATCTGAACACCCCGTACAAGGGGACGAAGGACCTGTTAACGGCGGGGGTAACTATGACCCTCTTAAGGTAGCGTAGTACCTTGCCGCTTCAGTAGCGGCTTGCATGAATGGATCAACGAGAGCGCCACTGTCCCAACGTTGGGCCCGGTGAACTGTACGTTCCAGTGCGGAGTCTGGAGACCCCCAAGGGGAAGCGAAGACCCTATAGAGCTTTACTGCAGGCTGTCACTGAGACGTGGTCGCCATTGTGCAGCATAGGTAGGAGGCGTTACACAGGTACCCGCGCTAGCGGGCCACCGAGCCAACATTGAAATACTACCCGATGGTGACTGCGACTCTCACTCCTGGCGGAGGACACTGGTAGCCGGGCAGTTTGACTGGGGCGGTACGCGCCTGAAAAGATATCGGGCGCGCCCCAAGATTTCCTCACTCGGGTCGGAGACCCGAGGAAGAGCGCAAGAGCAAAAGGAAGTCTGACAGTGTCCGGCACAACGACGGACGCTGACGCGAAAGCGTGGTCTAGCGAACCAATTAGGCTGCTTGATGCGGCCAATTGCTGACAGAAAAGCTACCTTAGGGATAACAGAGTCGTCACTCGCAAGAGCACATATCGACCGAGTGGCTTGCTACCTCGATGTCGGTTCCCTCCATCCTGCCCGTGCAGAAGCGGGCAAGGGTGAGGTTGTTCGCCTATTAAAGGAGGTCGTGAGCTGGGTTTAGACCGTCGTGAGACAGGTCGGCTGCTATCTATTGGGGGTGTTACGGTATCTGACGGGAACGTTCGTATAGTACGAGAGGAACTACGAATGGGTGCCACTCGTGTACCAGCTGTCCGGAAGGGCACGTGCTGGGCAGCGACGCACCACGGGGTAAGAGCTGAACGCATCTAAGCTCGAAACCCACCTGAAAAAGAGATACCACTGAGATCACTCGTAGAAGACGAGTTCGATAGACTCGGGGTGTACGCACCAAGGCAACGAGGTGTTGAGCCCGCGAGCACTAATCGATCGAGCCACACATTCATACTACATCGCATTGGATCCGTGACGCGAGAACGGGTCCGGACGCAAACTGGACTACACGTATACTACGGTCTTGGACACACCGACCGATATTGGTATCACAACGGTTCGATCCCGTTGATCGGCATTACGGCGGCCACAGCGGCGAGGTTCCTCCCGTACCCATCCCGAACACGGAAGATAAGCTCGCCTGCGTTACGATCAGTACTGGAGTGGGCGACCCTCTGGGAAATTCGTTTCGCCGCCACCACTCATATCGACCAATATGGTCGAGCGACCGATCGTGGTCTAACGGCGGTTCGATTCCGCCGATCGGCATTACAGCGGCCACAGTGGCGAGGTTCCTCCCGTACCCATCCCGAACACGGAAGATAAGCTCGCCTACGTTTCGGTCAGTACTGGAGTGCGCGAGCCTCTGGGAACCCCGATTCGCCGCTTCCACTCATACTTACACCCACACAGCAACTGCTGTGTGGGTTTTGCTATTTATTTCGTTTCAGTAGCGCCGCCACTCACATTTCAACGGGTTTGGGAATAAAAGCCGGAGTCGCTACAGCTTAGACCAGTTCGATGACGTTACCGTTCGAGGTAACGTGCAGGTCGCGTCCGAGCTTGTAGCCACGGTTGGATGCCAGTTCGACGTACCCCGAGAATCCGCTCATGTCCTGATGGGCTGGGATGATATGCTCGGGTTGCAGTGCATCGAGCATCTCGTAGTGACCTTCCTGACAGAGGTGGCCGGAGACGTGGATGTCGTCGTAGATGCGTGCACCCTGCATGCGGAGTAGCTTTTCGGCCTGGTAGCGTTGGCCCTCGTTCGTCGGCTCCGGAATCACGCGAGCCGAGAAGACGACCTTGTCGCCGTCTTCCAGCTCGTACGGCGTTTCGCCGCGACCCATCCGTGTGAGCGTTGCGCGAGGCTCACCTTGATGGCCGGTGACGACGGGCAGGAAGTTCTCCTTGCCTTCGTTCATAATGCGCTCGAACGTCTGTTCGATGGATTGGCGGTAGCCGACCATCTCGACGTCGGAGGGGAAGTCGATCCCGATCTGTTTCGCGGTCCCGGAGTACGTCTCCATCGAGCGGCCGAGGAGGATCGGCGTCCGATCGATGTCGCGAGCGAATTCGATCAGCGATTTCACGCGAGCGATGTGGCTCGAGAAGGTCGTCGCGACGATGCCGCCGTCGTAGTCCTCCATGCTGTAGAGGACGTCTCGGAGGTGTTCGCGGGCGACGTTTTCGGAGGGGGTACGTCCCTTCTTGTTCGCGTTGGTACAGTCTTCGATGTAACAGAGGACCCCCTCGCCTTCGCGGCCGATTTCATGGAACCGCTCCATGTCGATCGGGTCGCCGATGACGGGCGTGTGATCCATCCGTTTGTCGAGTCCGTAGACGACGGCGCCTTCGGGGGTGTGGAGAACGGGGTTGATCGCCTGGACGATCGAGTGGGTGACGTTGACGAACTCGAGCTCGACCGCGCCGGTGTCGCCGATCGACATCGTTTCGCCGGCGTCCATCTTGACGAGTTCGTTATCGGTGTTGAACTTGCCTTCTTCCTCGAGTTCGCCTTGGACCAGCTCGATCGTGAACGGCGTCGCGACGATGGGTGCGTCGTATCGGTGTGCGAGTTTGCTGATCGCACCGATGTGGTCGAGGTGGCCGTGGGTGGGGACGATCGCTTTGACGTCTCCCTCGAGGTCGCTCATGATCCGATCGTCCGGGATAGCGCCCATATCGATCAGGTCGAGACTGTGCATCCCTTCGGTTCGGATGTTGTCGTGAATGAGGACCTTCGACAGGTTGAGCCCCATATCGAAGATCACAATGTCGTCACCGGCGCGGACAGCCGTCATCTGTCGCCCGACTTCCTCGTAGCCGCCAATTGTCGCAATTTCAATTTCCATGGGTAGGGCCGATCATAGCAGTCCTGTGGACAGTCGTGCAGCCGGAGGGGCTGCTGGGAGAGACGTCTTCCGACGTGAGTACGGCTTCGATCACGTCCTCGGTGGGTCGAATCGAAGGCCAGTCCCAACTGTGCCAGGGACAGCGCCTATTTCGGTTAGTGAATCAACGACTCTCCCGACGTAAGTAGTTCTGGGTTTCAAACTGAAGGCAACGAATCGGGATATCTCGAGGGACTGTTCCCAGTGGCTTCCAGTCACTATCGTCGCCACCGTAGTCACTACACATCGAATCACACGACGGCGGTGCGAGTAGTGTGCTACCCGTTTCGGCGGCTAGTGTATCAGTAGCGTACAGTGTTCGTCGCCGGAATCACATCGAGTGCGACTGTGAGATCACGCGTTCGAAGGGGTGGCGATTCGTACCAGGGGCTTCGCCGCTCGGGCGTCTGCTAGGCTGATCGGTGGGGGCAATATCGCTCTTGCCGTCGACCGTATTGCGTTATCGGCTGTTCGTGAAGTTGCTACCAGTGGCGGGTCACGGGACGGTGAGGCAATGATTTACGTTTCGATATACTCCTGTTCCCACTGTCGACGTTCCTCGATAGCCTGTTGGCCGCGATCGCTGATCTCGTAGTAGTTGGTCCGTCGATCGAGCTGCCCCTTTTCGACGAGGTCCTTGTTGACCAGCGTATCGAGATTCGGATATAATCGTCCGTGATTGATTTCACTATTGTAATACGTCTCGACTTCGTCTTTGACGTCCTGACCCGACGGTTGATCGGCCCCTGCGATCACGTACAGAAGGTCGCGTTGAAACCCTGTCAAATCGTCCATTTTGTATCGGGTGGACGGACGGGAACCCGACTATTTGTTATCGATTTCGTATCAACTGTTTTCAGTACGTTCATCGAAGCTAACTGAGATAATCGTGATACCGTCTGTCGTTACGGTTAGTAACGACTGCCTACGTTCGATGAATTCGCTTCGTTACCAACCGGCTCGGTATCTCTACCGGCAAACACACGAGGCAGATAGGGGAGAGTGATGGCGTATTCACTCGATACTCGAGGGCGACACGCGGACAGCGAGTGGCGTCACTCTCGAGGGGCCGGTCGTCGTGTCCGTTCGACACGGCTCTCGCTGGCAGTTAGGTAGCGTCCCGAAAAATGATAGTGATATGTGAAACCCGTTACCGAACGTAAAAAGCCGTATTACAGGCGGGTGACGTTGGTGGCGCGGGGGCCCTTGGGGGCCTGTTCGATATCGAATTCGATGTCTGTGCCTTCTTCGAGGTCCGGACCGCCAACGTCTTCCATGTGGAAGAAAACGTCATCGTCCGCGTCGTCCGTCTCAATGAAACCGTAGCCGCCTGTGTCGTTGAAGAAATCAACGTTTCCTTTCGCCATTGCAATTCAATCGAGGCCCGGGATACGTATAACAGTTGTGTTATAGATAATATGTCGAAACGAAATAATTCGAGCGTGGAATACGACAGTCGCTGTCCAGAATCCAGAGTTATCGCTAAGTCAGCGTTTGTTCGTCCGTCGACAAGGCTTAGCGGATGGTTCAACTCGCAATCCCCCCTTCAAGCGGGACAGTAGCTGTTTCGACGTCGAGACATCTCCTTCCACTGTAGGGTGAAAACAGACAAAGATGAGTCAATGCTCTCGAATAGTACCTATCTTCAATCGACCGTTCGTCCAGAACGATTCACGAGCCAGTCGTACCCGTTTCGAGGGCTATTCGGCGGCCACAGCCTGTGTAACCCACGATAACAAATACCACTGTGGGTTATCTTCCTCGAGTAATAGCCGAATAGCATCGTTTAGGTGGATCCGATCGGTACGCGCCGGTATGAGTCCGCGGCAGTCTCACACCGGGCCGACGGTCGCGCAGGTCGCGCTGATCGGTCTCTTCGTGACGGCGCTCGTAACGGCACAGTTGACCGCGTCGAAGGTACTGGCGTTCGAACTTCCGTTCGCGCTCCCGGTCGCGGGCGCACAGCTCGCGTTGCCCGGTGCGGCGCTCGCGTACGCGTTGACGTTCCTCGCGAGCGACTGCTACACCGAGCTGTACGGCCGGCGAGCGGGTCAGATCGTTGTCAACGTAGGGTTCGTCCTCAACTTCGTCGTCCTCGCGCTCGTCTGGTCGACGATCGCTGCGCCGGCCGCCGCCTCGAGCGTCGATCCCGGGGCGTTCGAGACGGTGCTCGGAGCGTCGACGAACGTGGTTCTCGGGAGCCTGTTGGCGTATCTCGTCAGCCAGAACTGGGACGTGCTCGTGTTCCACCGCATTCGGGAGTATACCGGCGCCGAGAAGCTCTGGCTCCGCAACATCGCGTCGACGGCGAGCAGCCAGGCGATCGATACCGTCATCTTCGTCTCGGTCGCGTTCGCCATCGCGCCCGCCGTCCTCGGTGTCGGTGTCGTGCTTCCGACGCCCGTCATCCTCTCGTTGATGGTCGGTCAGTACCTGCTGAAGCTCGCGATCGCCGTCCTCGACACGCCGATCGTCTACGCGATCGTCTCGGTCGTGCGCTCGCGCGAGGGACTGGTCACCGACGACGCATCGACTGCCTGATTCCCCGCGTCTCGAGACGGTCTCTGCGAGCAGATCCTCGTCTCCGCGTTCCGAACGGGGAGCGTTTAGTAGCCCGCTCGAGAGGAGGAAGTATGGACGAGCGCGTACGCGAACACGCCGCGGTACTGGTCGACTGGAGCGCTCGCGTCGAAGCGGGCGACGACGTCGTTTGCTCGGTGGGGCCGGACGCTCACGAACTGGCGGTCGCCGTCGCCGAGAAACTCGGTGAGCGGGGTGCCAACCTCCTCGCGACCTACAGTTCGGGGGAGATCACACGGGCCTACTTGCGGGCCCACGACGGCGAGTTCGACGAGAACCCGGCCCACGAACTCGCACTGGTCGAGAACGCGGATGTCTACCTCTCGCTCGGTGGCGGGCGGAACACGAGTGCGACCGCGGACGTCTCAGGGGATCAGCGACGGTCGTACAACAACGCCAGAACCGAGATCCGCGAGACTCGACTGGGAACCCGCTGGGTTTCGACGGTCCACCCGACGCGCTCGCTGGCCCAGCAGGCCAACATGGCCTACGAGGAGTACCAGACGTTCGCCTATAACGCCATCCTCAGGGACTGGGAAGCGCTGGCCGACGAGATGGCCCGACTCAAGGAACTGCTCGACGACGGGTCGGAGGTGCGGCTCGTTTCGAACGGCACTGATCTCACCATGCAGATCGGGGGCCGAACGGCAGTCAACAGCGCCGCTTCGGTCGCCTACGACTCCCACAACCTGCCGAGCGGTGAGGTCTTCACCGCGCCCTACGCGACCGAGGGCGAGGTGACCTTCGACGTGCCGATGACGTTGCGCGGCGAATCCGTCCGAAACGTGCGCCTCGAGTTCGCCGACGGCGAGGTCGTCGGGTACGACGCCGAGCAGGGTGAGGACGTGATCGGCGAGATCCTCGAGACGGACGAGGGGGCGCGTCGACTCGGAGAACTCGGAATCGGAATGAATCGCGGGATCGACCGCTACACGGACAACATACTCTTCGACGAAAAGATGGGCGATACTGTTCATCTGGCGCTCGGACGGGCCTACGACGCCTGTCTGCCGGACGGCGAGTCCGGCAACGAGTCGGCCGTCCACGTCGACCTGATCACCGACGTCAGCGAGGATTCCCGACTCGAAGTCGACGGCGAGGTCGTCCAGCGCAACGGTGTGTTTCGGTTCGAGGACGGATTCGAAGCGTAGCAACGGCGCCGAGCAGCGGCCGAAAAGAGAGGATCCGATTTTCGACCGCCGGGATGTGGTACTACGTTCTTACCACGCGCGGAAAGCACATTATTCGAGACGAGACGTCGCTGCGTCCTCCCGTGTGGACGTCCGATCGTATCCGAAACCGCCGGCAGACAGCAATCGGCCGGAGATCGGCTCCCGACAGCCGGTTTCACTTGCGTCCCGTGGATCCGGTCGCCGCTGGGGCAGGATATCCGGCACCCACCGTTTTCGTCACGTTCTCGAGTCTCGAGCACCAACGAGGGCTATGCGCGATCGGCTCCGGGCGGGGGCTGCCATCTTCAACGACGGCTACTACCACGCCGCTCACGACGCCTGGGAGAACCGCTGGCTCGAACTCGAGTCGGGGAGCGACGACGAGCGATTGCTCCACGGCCTGATCCAGTACAGCGGTGCGGTGTTCCACGCCCGCGAGCGCAACTGGGAGGGGACCGTCGGGCTCGCGGAAAGCGCGGGCGAGTACCTCGCGGGTCTGCCCGCCGACTACCGCGACGTTCGACTCGAGCCGGTTCGGTCGTTTCTGTCTCGACTCGCGGCGGATCCCGAACTCCTCGAGCGCCGGAAGCCGGTACGAATCGAACACGACGGCGATCATCCGACGCTGCCGTCGCTCGGCTTCGAGGCGACGGCGATCGCGGCGGTCGTCCTCGCGGAGGAGTTCGGCTACGACGACGAGCCGGTCGCTCGGGCACGGGGGTACGCACGGCAGGACCTCGAGGCCGGCGAGGACGACAGCGTATTCATCACGCTCCTGTTCGATTTCGTCCGCGAGGACGAGAACCGCGGGATCATCTCCCAGCGGTTGAGTGACCACGTCGGCAGACGGCGGGCCCGCGAGGAGGACGTGGAAGGGCTGTTCTAACGATCGTCCGATCGTCGTAGCTTCAGCGACGGCTACATTTTCAAGTTCGACCCGGTCGAAGGCAACGTATGGAAATCGGTACCGTACTTCCTCAACTCGAGATCGGTCACGACCCGGAGACGATAACCGACTACGCCCAGCGAGTCGAGGAATCGGGATACGAACACGTGCTGGCGTACGATCACGTCCTCGGCGTGAATCCGGACCGGGAGAACTGGGACGGACCCTACGACTACGAGAGTACGTTCCACGAGCCCCTGACAACCTACTCCTATCTGGCCGGCCAGACCGACGAGCTGACGTTCATGACTGGCATTCTGGTGCTCCCGCAGCGCCAGACCGCGCTCGTCGCGAAGCAGGCCGCACAGCTGGATCGATTTACCGACGGCCGGTTCCGCATGGGGGTCGGCGTCGGCTGGAACGAACCCGAGTACGTCGCGCTCGGCGAGGACTTCTCGCGGCGAGGGCGGCGCATCGAGGAACAGGTCGACGTCCTGCGACGCCTCTGGACGGATGACCTCGTCGAGTTCGATGGCGAGTTCCACGAGATTCCGGACGCCGGTATCCGACCGCTGCCGGTCCAACAGCCGATTCCGATCTGGATGGGGGGCATGGCCGAGCCGGTCAAGCGCCGCGTCGCCCGTATCGCCGACGGCTGGTTGCCCCAGTTCCAGCCCGGCGAGGAGGCGGAGGCCCACCTCGCGGACCTCTACGAGTACGCCGAGGACGCCGGCCGCGACCCCGACGAGATCGGCCTCGGCGGCCGCATGTACGCCGTTCCCGACGAGGAGGACGAGTGGATCGACCGCGCGCAGGCCTGGCGAGACCTCGGCGCCGACTACCTCTCGGTCACGACGATGTACCAGGGACTCGAGGGCGAGGAACATACGGCTCACGTCGAACGGGTCGCCGAGGTGCTGGCCGAAACCGACCTGCTCTGAGGAGGTTCCGCCGACGACCGACGATTACTCGTGGCCCGCGACCGGTAGCGGCTCGTACGGCTCTTCCAGGTATTCCATGTCCGAGTCGGAGAGGTCGATCTCGAGCGCTTCGACGGCGTCCTCGAGGTGGTCGATGCTGGTCGTCCCGATGATCGGGGCGTCGACCCACTCTTTGTGCAACAGCCATGCGAGCGAGATCTGTCCCATCGAGACGCCCTTTTCGGCGGCGAGCTCCTGGATTCGTTCGTTGATCTCCTCGCCGCCGCCCTGGAGGTACGACATCTGTGCGAGATACTGATCGGTCTGTCCGCGCGTCGTCGAGTCGATCTCCTCGTGGGGGCGAGTCGCAACCCCGCGAGCCAGGGGCGACCACGGAATCACGCCGATCTCCTCCCTATCGCACAGCGGCAACATCTCCCGCTCCTCCTCGCGGTAGAGGACGTTGTAGTGGTTCTGCATCGTCGCGAACCGCTCGAGCCCGAGCGCGTCGCTGGTGTGCAGCGCCTCGGCGAACTGGTGGGCCCACATCGAGGAGGTGCCGACGTAGCGCACCTGTCCGCGCCGGACAGCGTCGTCGAGGGCGCGGAGGGTCTCCTCGATCGGCGTGTCGTAGTCCCATCGGTGGGTCTGGTAGAGGTCGATGGTGTCCATCCCCAGGCGGTCAAGGCTCGCCTCGAGTTCCTGTTCGATCGCTTTGCGGGAGAGGCCGCTCGCGTTCGGATTGTCGGGATCCATCTCGGCGAAGACCTTCGTGGCAACGACCTGCGAATCGCGGTCGTAGCCCGCGAGGGCGTCGCCGAGAATCTCCTCGGATTCGCCCGTGGAGTAGACGTTTGCGGTGTCGAAGAAGTTGATCCCGAGGTCGATCGCGCGCTCGATGAGTTCGTTGCTTTCGTCGGGCTCGAGCATCCACTCTCTGCCGGTCCCGAAGCTCATGCAGCCGAGACAGAGCCGGCTGACCGTCATCCCGGTGGATCCGAGCGTCGTGTACTCCATACAACCAGTTGCGACGGCCGGCGACAAAACGTCGTGGTCTACCGAGCCGGTTGCCGGCTCTCGGTGAGGGGCTCCCGGAGTTGTAGGGACCGTATCCCGGGTCAGGCGTCCGGCTCGACGACCCGTTCCTCGCCGTCGTAGTACGCGGAATTGTCCCGCGGGTCGTACCCGAGCGCGTCGCGGGCGCGCTCGAGCGAGTAGTATTTCCGGTCGTTGTCGGAGATGCCGTAGACGATCTCGTACTCGTAGTCGGCGCGGATACAGCGGTCGAACAGGTGCGCACAGTCCCGGTAGGAGAGCCACATCGCCTGCCCGCGTTCGTAGTCGATCGGCGGGTGGCCTTCGGTGAGGTTGCCGATACGGACGCAGACGACCGAGAGGTCGCGTTCGTCGTGGTAGTAGCGGCCCAGCGTCTCGCCGGCGGCCTTCGAGACGCCGTAGAGGTTGCTCGGTCGGGGGAGCTCGGTGCCGTCGAGCAGATACTCGTCGTGTTCGCGGTACATGTCCGGCGTCCGCTCGTCGGTCTCGTAGTTTCCGACGGCGTGGTTCGACGAGGCGAAGACGACCTTCTCGACGCCCGCGTCGACGGCGGCCTCGAAGACGGTCTGCGTGCCGTCGATGTTATTGGTCAAGACGCTGTCCCACGGCGCTTCGGGACGCGGATCGCCCGCGAGGTGGATCACGACGTCGATCCCCTCCATCGCCTCGCGGACGGCGTCCTCGTCGGTGATGTCCGCGACGACGAACTCGCCCGGCTGGTCCTCGGTCGGTGGATCTCGGTCCAGTAACCGCCACTCGTGCTCCTCAGCGAGGCCACCGAGGATGGCCTCTCCGACCCGCCCCGCAGCCCCCGTGAGCAGGACTGACTGTGCCATTCGTTCGGTGGAAGGGAAAGCGCCGATAAGTACCATGCGGTTCCGCGTCGGTACGGGCGGTGGTGGCAATCGCCTCTCGGAGGCTCGCCGACATCTCACGGATCGTTCTCGACCGATGATCCGCTAGCTGTGGCGCGCGCTGAGTCGTGACGAGCCAACGGTGAGCCCCGACTCGAAACTGTACGTGGTCGTCACGAGTACAACGAGCGACTGCTCGGAAGACGCGATGCGTCTTCCGGTGGATGAGTGAGGAAATAGCGCGGGACCGACGGTCCCGCGAACCGTGCGAACGGGTGCGTCGCACCCGTGAGACGAAATCGGTCGGAGAGGGCGTGGCGATTCCGTGCTGCCAGTGGACGCAGAACGCTCGTCGTTGCGAGTACCAGCGTACCGATCACAATCCACAATCGCATCGCAATCCCCTTGCCCACCGCACTCGAGCACTCGCACATGTCACCGGACACGGTACCCACGGACGCCGAAGCCGCCTGCTTCGAGGCGGGAATCAAGTTCGGCTCGCTCTACCACCAGTTCGCGGGCACGCCCGTTTCGCCCGACAGCGCGGCCAGCCTCGAGACGGCGATGGAGGAATCGATCGAGAACCAGCCCCACTGCACCGAGGTATCCGTCGACGTTCGGACCGCGGAACTCGAGGCCGCGCTCGCCGAGTCCACGGCCGACTACACCGAACTGACGGGCCGGTTCCTCGACGTCGAGATCGTCGTCGATTACGAGGGCTGCGAGGTGGTCACGCGGATGGAAATGGAGGACGGCTATCCGCTGATGCGACTCGAGTCCGTTCGCGGTCGAGCGTAGCCGGCCCGGCGACCCCGGTCTCGGGTAGTCGGCGCTACGGGCTCGGATCGCGAATGACCATGACTTTGACTCGCTGTACGCCGTCGAAATCCCGGAGCCGGTAGGTCAGTTCGCGCACCTGTTCGGCGTCCCCGCGGCAGAACAGCGACTCGAGACACCACTCGCCCTGGTGGGTGTGGCTCGTGCTCTGGATCACGTCCTGATAGTCGTGCTGGACGGCGTGGAGTTCCCCGATCACCTCGTGGTGGCGATAGTCGAAGCCGACGAGCGCGACGATTTCGCCGGCCCGTTCCTCGAGCCTCGAGTGCGCTTCGATGTACTCAGACATCGCTTCTCGCACCGCTCGCGAGCGGTTCTCGATCCCTTCGTCGGCCCAGACGCGGTCGAACTCCTCGACGATCTCGTCGGGGATGTTGAAACTCGTTCGCATACGAACGGGTTCGCGGTGACGACACAAGATTGCTCGTATGATCGTTCCCCCGTTTCGGTATTAACAACCACTATAGCGACTGCTTTCTGATATACGCATACGCAATTATCCATGATCGGGACGGAGGTATCCGGGCTTCTCGTCGGTGCGATCGCACTCGGAGCGATTCACGGTATCGAGCCGGGTCACGGGTGGCCGATCGCCGCCGCGTATGCCCTCGATCAGGCCAACAAGTGGATATACGGGTTGGCAGCGAGTCTCCTCATCGGGATTGGCCACCTGATCAGCAGCATCGCGATGGTCGGCGTATTCTTCTACGCCAAGTCGTACTTCGACCTCACGCAGGTCAACGAGCCGCTCACCGTTCTCGGCGGGGTTCGGATCGGCGGTCCCGTCAGTATCGTCGCCGGGATCGCCCTCATCGCCCTCGGGATTCGGGAGTATTTCCACGGCCACTCGCACACGGGCGAGTCACACGCTCATACGGATCGAGACCACGAGCACGAGCACCGAGATCATGATCACGACCACGATGAGTCCCACTCGGAGGGGAGCGTTCTGACTCGACTGTCGGGATTCGTCCCGTTCGTCGGTGGCGATTCCCACTCGCACTCGCATTCCCATTCGAGCGACGGCCTCGAGGAGGCCGCCGACCGCGGGTTACTCAGCATCGCCTGGGTCGCGTTCGTCCTGGGGTTTGCACACGAAGAGGAGTTCGAGATCATCGCGCTCTGTGCCGGATCGAACCGGTGTCTCGAACTGATGAGCGCGTACGCGATCACCGTCGTCGTCGGAATCGTCGGCCTCACGATGGCCCTGATCGCGGGCTATCACCACTTCGAGGAGACGGTCGAAACGTACACGCCGTATCTGCCGCTCGTCTCCGCTGTCGTTCTCGTCGTCATGGGGGGTGGATTCCTTCTCGGACTCTTCTGAAACCGTCTCACTTCTGTCGGCGAGACGCGGCTCCCGACTGGTCGACGATCGGTACTCGACCGAGGACGTTCCTTTCGAAATCTGGCCGCCGTTCGACGGATATCGACTCGCTCCCGGCCATTTTCACTTTCACTTTCGGGCTACCTTTTAACCTCGACGCCCGTGAAGACGGTGACATGAGCCAAGCGACGCTCGGCGACGACGAGGAACTGTTCGGGGAAGCGGCCAACGAGATGCGCGAGGACGTCGAATCCTCGCTCGCGGACGCCTGGGCGGCGCTTCCCGACGCCGACGATATCTGGGACACCGACGCCGACAACGTGCTGGGCGTCCTCAACGGACTCAACTCGGCCCTCGAGGCCGGTGACGCCGAGGAGAACCTCCGCGACGCGAAGAAGTGGTTCACCATGGGCCAGCGTGCCGACGCCTTCGACGACGCCGACGACCTCGAGGAAGAGATCGCCGATCTCGAGGAGGCCATCACGGACATCTCGGAAGCCGGCGAGCAGGTCGGCGAGCTCACGTCGACGATCCCGGCCCTTCGCGGAACGCTCCAGGACGCCGGCCCAGAAGACGATTCGGAGGCAGCGGACGACGACGCGGACGAGGCCGACGCTGCGGACGAGGACGAAGACGAGGAGTAATCGGTCGATCTCGTCTCGCTGCCAACAAGTCGATAGTCAGCGGTCGAACGCTGTACGAGCCACCACCGGACGTTATCGGTTCTCGGGCCGTGACACGTCGCGTTCGGCGACGGCCTCGAGCAGCCGAGCCAGCGCATCGGACGCGATTTCGAACAGTTCCTCACCCCGCTCGGCGTCGCCCTCGTCGGGATCGCCGACGACTCCGTTTTCCGTAAACTCCGCCGCGTCGTAGGCCAGATTGACGTGACTCGTCCACTCGCCCCAGCCGTCGGCAGCGCCGGCTCGGGCGACCTCGATCCGATCCTCGCGGACCGATTCGGGCTCGCAGTGGCGCAGGAGCGCCGTCTCGAGGGGGCCGCCGTGGCCCATGTCGGCGCTGTGGTCGCCGACGCTGTCGAACCAGGTGAAGGGGACGACGTAGGCGTCGCCGTCCCGCGTGAGTCGCCCGCTAATCTCTCGGAGAGCGTCGACGTTACCGCCGTGGCCGTTGACGAGGACGACGCGGTCGAACCCGTGGTGGGCGAGGCTCGCGACGGCCTCGCCGACGTAGTCCCGGAAGGTGTCCTCGGAGACCCACATCGTCCCGGGGAACTGGCGGTGCTCCTCGGCGATCCCGACCGGAATCGCCGGCGCGCGAACGACCTCGCGGTCGACCCGCTCGAGCCCGGCGTCGGCAACCGCCTCGGCGGTCAGCACGTCCGTTCCCAGGGGAGCGTGCGGACCGTGCTGTTCCGTGCTCCCGACGGGGACGACCGCGAGGTCCGTCTCGAGGTCACGAACGTCCGTCCACGTCGCGGTTGTGAGGTCCATGGCGGAGTATCCCGGGCGTGCGGACATGAAACCCGCGGTGGCGAGCGGGGTTGCGGCCCGCGTACGGCGTTCCCCGCGGCGGTGGCGTGCGCAGGGCCAACCGGTTTCCGCCGCGTGACCGACCTCCGAGTATGCCAGACGATAGCCGCGAGCTCGGCATCGAACTCGGTGACCTGCAGGAGAAACTCGAGAATCAAGAGTATCCGATCGGTCACGACGAACTCCTCGAGAAACACGGCGACGAAACGATCGAGATGAGCGGCAACACGACGACGCTCGAGGAGCTTATCGGTCCGCTAGGCGAGGACGAGTATCGAGATTACGGCGAGGTCGAGGGGGCGATCATGAACATGGTCGGCGACGAGGCGATCGGTCGGAAAAACTACAGCGATCGCACACCCCCTGCGGGGGGCGAGGACAGACAGGACGAGGGCGCACCGGATCAAGAGGGACAGCGCGAACAGGAGTCTTTCTGAGGCGGTCGTCGACCCGGGATTTAGTCGTCGTCGCCGACTTCCGTCCGCGCCTGCCGGCGCTGGGCGCGTTGAATGAACTCCTCGGGAAGCTCGTCGATCTCGCCGGCTTGCACGCCCCAGAGGTGGGAGTAGAGGCCGCCGTTTGCGAGCAGTTCGTCGTGGGTTCCGCGCTCGACGATCTCGCCGCCCTCGAGGACGAGCACCTGATCGGCGTCTTTGATCGTCGAGAGTCGGTGCGCGATGGCGAACGTGGTTCGATCCTCGGCGAGTTCGTCGATCGAGCGCTGGATGAGCATCTCCGTCTCGGTGTCGACGTCGCTGGTCGCCTCGTCCAAGACGAGGATGTCGGGGTCTTTGAGGATCGCGCGGGCGATCGAGAGCCGCTGGCGCTGGCCGCCGGAGAGTTTGACGCCGCGCTCGCCGACCTCGGTGTCGTACCCCTCCGGCAGGTTCTCGATGAACTTGTGGGCTTCGGCCATCTTCGCCGCCTCGATCACGTCCTCGCGGTCGGCGTCGAAGGTGCCGTATTTGATGTTCTCCTCGACGCTGCCGTAGAAGAGGAACGTGTCCTGACTGACGTAGCCCAGCGACTCGCGGAGACTCCGAAGGGTCACGTCCTGGACCCGCTGGCCGTCGACCCGGATCTCGCCCTCGTCGACGTCGTACATCCGCAGGAGGAGCTTGAGAACCGTCGACTTGCCGGCACCGGTGGGACCGACCAGTGCGAGCGTCTCGCCGCCCGCGACGGTGAAGTCGATGTTCTCGAGGATCGTCTCCTCGTCGTAGCCGAAGGAGACGTCGTCGTACTCGACGTGGCCCGCTGTCACCTCGAGATCCGGCGCGTCGGGCTCTTCGCCGACCCGGTTGGGTTCGTCCATCAGGCCGAAGATGCGGGCGCTCGAGGCGCGAGCCCGCTGGTACATGTTGATGATTTGCCCGAACTGGGCCATGGGCCAGATGAAGCGCTGGGTGTAGAGGATGAAGACGACGAACATCCCGGTACTCAGGTCGCCCGAGAACGGGCCGGGCGGCCCCTCGATGACCCAGAGGCCGCCGACGAGGAAGGTGATGACGAAACCGATCCCCGCGAGCACGCGCAGCCCGGGGAAGAACTTGATCCGGGTACGGATCGCACCCCAGTTGGCGTCGAAGTACTCCCGCGAGACGCCTTCGACCCGGTCGGACTCGTAGGACTCGGTCGTGCTGGATTTGATTACCTGAATGCCGCCGAGGTTGTTCTCGAGTCGGGAGTTGACCTTGCCGACGGTCGAGCGCACCTGGGCGTACTTGGGCTGGATGGTCTGGATGAAGAGGTAGGTGAAGACGGCGATCAGCGGTACCGGAAGGAGCGCCACGAGCGCCAGTTGCCAGTTGATCGCGAGCAAGAGCCCGCCGATGCCGAGCACCATCACGAGCAGCCGGAACAGGGAGTTCATCCCGTCGTTGAGGAACTTCTCGAGGCGGTTGACGTCGTTCGAGAGGATCGACATCATCTCGCCGGTCTGTTTGTCGGCGAAGAAGCCCATGTCGAGGCGCTGCATCTCGTCGTAGGTGTCGGTCCGGATGTCGTGTTGGACGTTCTGGGCGAAGGTGTTGAACCCCCAGTTTCGGGTCCAGTGGAAGACCGCCGAACAGAGAAAGGCGCCGGCGATGATGCTGACCGTCAGCCAGAACTGTGCCATCCGTCCGTCGGGGACGACGGGTGCGACGAGTCCGCCGCCGATCGGGAACGCCTCCACGTACCCGATGTCCTGTCGAATCACGGCGTCGATCGCGACCCCCAGCATGAGCGCCGGGAGCAGATCCAGGATCCGGGCGAAGAAACTCGCGATGACGCCGATGACCGCAGCACCGGTGTAGTTCGACCCGTATTCGAGGAACAGCCGCTTCATCGGGTTCTCGATCTCCTCCCGTTGTTCCTCGAACGGATCGTCCTCCTCCCAGTCGGCGTCACTCATTGAACTGGGGTCAGGGATCGCCGGCAATAAGGATTACCGACGAATCGAATGAGGTCCCGCTGCGATGGCTTTCGGTGGGCTCACGTCGGAATCCGTCGTCGCGGCGAGTCGATCGAGCCCGCTCGAGTAGACGCTCGTGATGGTAGTCTGGTTCGACTCGAGGTCGATTTCGACCTCGTCGCCGACCTCGATGCCGGTCTCGTTCGCGTACCCGCGTGGGACTTCGAGAACCCACTTCCCGCGGCCGGGGTACTGGAGGGTTTCGCCGTCCTCGCCCGGACGAGGTGCGCGGGCGTGGTGGATCGACGTGATCTCGCCGTCCGCGCCGATGTAGATGATATCGATGTCGAAGTCCATCTCTCGCATCACGAAGGTCAGGTCCTGTTCCTCGTCGTAGACGAATAACATCCCGTCGCCGGGCTCGAGGGAATCGTGGTCGCTCAGTCCCGTGTAGCGTTCGGCGGGATCGTCCGCGATCTCGACGTCGACGACGGCCTTCGGCTCGTCGGTTTCGTTGGCAGACCCGTCGGACCCACCATCGGAGATGCGGACTTCTCCGCTGTCGGGGCCCCACGGTGCAGAGACGAATCCGGCCTGAACGAGGACGACGCCGACGATGGAGAGAGCGGCAATCACGAGAAGCCCTTTCCATACGTACTCGAGTGCCATGGACGATTTCTCCACCGCCAGAGAGTAAAGGTTATTCGGACGGACCGTCTCGGTCCGGATACGGGCTCGTGGTCTAGCTGGTCATGACGCGGCCTTTACAAGGCCGAGGTCGGTGGTTCGAACCCGCCCGAGCCCATTTCTCTTGCGAACGACAGTGAGCCAGAGAAATGGATGCGAGAGCGGTTCGAACCCTGCAAGTCGCAGCGCTCGAGCGAATACGAGAGCGACCGTCTTGCTTCGGTTCGAACCCGCCCGAGCCCACTGTTGCTGTCGCGAACAACTGCGAGTACAGACCCGCTACGATGACAAGTCGACTTCACTCGAGTCGCCGGGCACTGTCGACCGGACGCGTACTCTCACGTGACGCGATCGGGTGGGGTCGAGAGAAAAGCCGTGATCGGTACACGACCGCAGTCGAGATCTCGAGTCGGATAATCAGTTACTATCCCGCTACGCCGATCCGAATCGGGAGTAGTCACTGCTTGAGTCGGGCGACGTTCTCCCGAATCTGGCCGAGGAGCCCGTCTCCCGAGTCGGTCTGCAAGGCCGCGTGCAGCGTCGAGTTTTCGGGCTCGTCTTCGACGACGACTCGCAGGTACGGCTCGAGTTGCTCGAAGCTGTCCGCGAGGACGACGGTGTGGTTGTCTTCGTCGTGATCGACGACACCCGCATCGTCCAGTTTCGGGACGTGACACTGAACCGACGAGACGTAGACGCTCTTGTACTCGTTTTTTGCGACCTCGTCGGGCGGGACGTCGTGCTCCCACCCCGCGACGGTTTCGGCCAACGTCGAGAGTTCGATCGGGTCCTCCCGTCCGCGTAACGCGTAGAGGAGGTACCGCCGGCGTCGGTTCGCCAGCAACTCGAGGATCGTGTCGGCGTCGAGTTCTTGCACCTCCTGACTCGAGGTAAGAGCTTCCATAACACGATATTACCCCCCAGGGCGCAAAAGGGTGCCTTGAATATCTATAATTCCAACAGACAGCGGTAATCTCACATGGATTTGCGTGTATTGGCTTCGTTATTGGTTATTCTTGATGTACTCGAACTGTCGAATCGTGGTGCGGGGTCGTGTAAGCGGGGCGGAACGACGATCCCGATTCGAAATCCTTTTTTATACCATGGACGGAGGAAGAAGTGAGCCGCCTTAGCTCAGACTGGGAGAGCACTCGACTGAAGATCGAGCTGTCCCCGGTTCAAATCCGGGAGGCGGCATACTTTTGCGGTGAGCAACACTGCAAGTCGCACGTATGGAATTCGACCGGATTTGAACCAGACAGGTCCCTGCCAGCGAGGGATCAGAGACCACTCGAGCAGTCAGTGCGTCGCCAATGACCGGGAAGCGAAGCCACCCGGACCACCTCGCTGCGAATCACATCTGAACAGCTATCGTGAGTTCCGTTGTAATCGAACGGTATATTGGTCCGGTTACACTACTGGTATCCGTGTACTGGCCGCCTACGATCCGCGGGGTCATCGATCGGCGCATCCTCGTAAATTTCCGGATTAGTCCCGAACCGCTCGAGTCGGTTCTTCCCGATCAGTTCCGCCCCCGCACTGTCGCGGGGCCCGACGGTCCTCGAGCCATCGGCGGTATCTGCTGTATCCGTCTGCGGGAGATGCGATTGCGTGGGCTCCCCGCAGCAGTAGGGGTCACCTCCGAGAACGCGGCCCATCGAATCGGAGTCGAGTGGGACGAAGGTGGTGCGACGAAGACGGGCGTGTACGTGCCGCGACGGGATACCTCGTCACGGTTGAACAGTCTCGTCGGATCACGAACCTTCGGTCGACACTTCCACGCGGACTTCACCGTCACGGAAGGCGGCGGTCGCTACGAGCTTCGGATGGAAAACGAGACGGACGGCGTCAGTATGTCGGTTTCAGCTACCGAGACGGACACGTTTCCCGAAGACAGTATTTTTCCGGACCTCTCGTCCGCGTCCGCGTATCACGAGTGCGGTGGCGTCGGCTACTGTCCGTCGCCGGACGGCACGCAGTTGAACGGTATCGAGCTCGCCACCGACGAGTGGCACGTGAAACCCCTCGCCGTCGAGGACGTCCACGCGAGCTTTTTCGAGACGGCAATTCCGGCCGACGGAGTCGCGTTCGATAATGCGCTGTTGATGCGTGATATCGGTCACGAGTGGCGGCCGCGGCGATCGATATCGACACCCGAAACTGCGTAGTGGAGACGGAACCGCTGGTAGTTTTGCGATCGTCTCGGTGACACCCGAATTCGGGAGGCGAGAGCCGGTTGTGATCGGGAATCCGCTCGAGTCACGACGCTAATCAGCTGGAAAGGGTGAGAAACGAAGCCGGTCGAAAACGGCGCACCCGAACGCATTTGTATACCTACGAACGTGTCTGGATAGGGAATATGTCTGGGGGAGATATCGAGTTCCATCCCGTCGTTGCTGCGCTGTACGATCCGGTACAGTGGTACTTCGAGCGGGTGCAGGCACCGAAACATCGGGAGTATCTGGCGGCGGGGCTCGAGGGGCGGATCCTGGAGATCGGCCTGGGAACGGGGTCGATGGTGCCGTACTACGAGGCGTCGCTCGAGCACGGGGCGACCCTCCACGGCCTCGAGCCGGATCCGACGATGCGGCAGCGCGCTCGCGAGACGATCGCAGACAGCACCGTCGACATGGCGCTGGTCAGCGGGCGCGGGGAGTCGCTCCCCTACGAGACGGACGCGTTCGACTACGTCGTGGAATGCGGCGTATTCTGTTCGGTGCCGTCGATGGAGCCGATGCTGGCGGAGATCGCTCGAGTGCTTCGAGACGACGGCGAGTTCCGGTTTCTGGACCACGTCCGGTCCGACGGCCTGATCGGACGGAGCCAGGACTTTCTCACACCGCTGTGGCGACGGATCGGGGGCAACTGCCATCTGAATCGTCGACTCCGGCCGCTAATAGAGAGATCTGAACACCTGACGCTGGCGGAATTCGATCGTCCGACGATCGGCTACTGGCCGGTTCGGGAGTTCGCTCGGGGCACCGCGACGCCCAGTGAGTGATCGAGAGTGGGCCTCCACGAGTTCGTGGCTGGCTCCCTCATCGCGGTCTCGAGCCGGTCGTCGCGTGTGGTCGCCGCCCTGAGGACGGTGACTCCTTCGACCAAATGTCGGTATGAGCGAGGACACTCTTCGTCACTCGTCGGTACACTGGTCGTACAGAACGACCAGCGAGACGGCGTGTACGGTCCCGGCGATCGTCGTGCTGAGGACCGTCCCGAGTTCCGGAACGCGGACGAACGTCGGGACCTGTGCGAGCGTCCACGAGCCGATACCGACGACGACGATCACCCCGAACAGCGTGAGTCCGTGTCCCCGCGAGTACCGCCAGCTCGCGCCGACCGGACGAACGATCCCGCCCTGGCGGAGCATCGTCACCGGAACCAGAAAGAGACGAACGAAAGCGCCCATCACGAGTGCGAGGATCGCCAGCTCGACCAGTAGGCTTCCGCCGGTGTACTCGAGCCCGATCGCATCGACGACTCGAAAGAGCAGGTCGAGGAGAAACACGCTACTGACGTAGACGAGGAATCGATTCGGCTGGAACGGCTCGTCGCTCGCTCGCGCCATCGTCAGCCAGCCGGCGACAGCGATCGCAACGATGGCCGCGATCTCGAGACCGAGGGCGTACCAGAACAGCGGTTGCTGAAGGTCGACGAGAGCACCGAGCGGTCGATGTAGCGTGGTCGTTCCCCTCGGAAATACGGCGTACGAGACGTGAACCGTCGACTCCTCGATCCCCGTGACAGCGGGGATGGAGTCGCGCTGCCGACAGAGGTCGATGAGGAAGAGGAGACAGCCCGCGACGAGAAACGGCGTCCAGAGCGTCGGGTCGGCGCGAAGTCGAGCAGCGACGGCGCTGGAGATCGTCGGTCCACCGCGTTCGACCGGCATCGGTTCGGGGCGACCGCTCGATCCGTGCTCCCGTTCGTCTCTCATCGCGACTCCTCCAGCGCGACGATTCGCCCTCGGTTGACCGCGTACAGGACTCCGTTCCCGACGATCGGTGGCGACAGCGGTATTTCCGGCGGCTCGTATCTGAACCGTTTCGTCCCGGTTTCGGCGTCGAGGCCGATCAGTGACTCGTTCGTCTCCACGGCGTACACCATCCCGTCGGCGACGACCGGCGTCGTTTCCCGCTCGAACGGCACCGACCACAGCGTCTCGCCCGTCTCGAGGTCGAGCGCATAGAAACGCTCGTCGCCGTCGCTCAGAAAGACCGTTCCGTCGGCGACGGCGGCGGTCCCGTCGATCGCGTTGCCGTCGAGGTCGCGCCGCCAGAGGGCCTCTCCGTCGTCGGCGTCCAGTAACGCGACGCCGTTTCGTGACGTGACGACGATCCCCTGATCCGTCGCCGGTGTGCACAACTGCATCTGGTCCTCGAGCTTCCGCTGCCAGCGTTCCGTCCCGTCTTCGCGATCGTAGGCGGAAACCTGATTGGGCCAGTTGGCGACGAACAGCGTCCCGTCGCGGACCGTCGGCCGCCCGAACGAGACGCTGACGATGTCGTCTTCGTGGTGTGTAACGCGCCAGCGTTCCGATCCGCTGTTCGCGTCCAGTGCCACGATGTCGTTCGTGCCGTGAACCGCCGCGTACACCGTGTCATCGACCGTAACGGGATTCACCGCGGGCTGGTGCTCGATCGTCGGCCGCGCCCGACCGGGTCCCGGTCCGACCCACCGCTGGCTCCCGAGGCCGCGATCGAGTCCCGGAACGCCGATCCCGCCGTCCGCGTTCAGGCCGTACACGCCACCGGTCGATGTCGCCGCGAGCGTCGCCGTCCGATACGACGGTGCGTGGGCGGCGGCCGGACTCGAGGTATACGGCCCCCGCCGCCCGAACCGTCGTTCGCCGCTGTCGACCTCGAGTGCGAGCAACCCGTCGCCGACGGCGTAGAGGGTGTCCCCGAGTCGAACGGGCGCACTCGCGCCCCGAAACCAGTCCGTCGAGTCGTGAACCCAGGCGACCTGCACGTCATCTTTCGGTCCGGCCGCGTCGGGGTTGTAGCCGGTTCCGGCGGGATCGTACTGGAACATCGGCCAGTCGAACGGTGACGACGATACCGGCTCGGGCGCTGCCGTCGTTGCTGCACTGGCTCCACCGGCCACCGTGACTCCGAGACCGGCGAGGAGCTGGCGTCTGGAGGGCATTCGCTCTCTACTCGCAGTCATCGCGCCCTGTAATTATTCCTATCGGTACTCCTTCGAGTAAACCATCTCGGGCCGAACCGATCGGTCTCTTCCGCCGAAAGAGACGTATTTTTACGATCACGTTCTAAACCGGAACTATGGTCACCCGCCGCTCCGTACTGCTCCTGTGTGCGCTCCTCCTCGGCGCGGTACTCGTCGGTGTCGCCGCTACGACGGGAACCCCCGAACCGGTCGTCACGCTCGAAAACGACCACAACGTCACCTACCACGTGACCGCCTACACCGTCGACGATCTAGATGCCGCCGGCTATCTCAACTTCGAGGTGACGACGAGCGGCGGTGAGCGAACGCGCGTGACGTACGCCGAACTCGTCTGGCCGAGCGGCTACCGGAACGTGACACTGATCGACGAGGGCGTCAACAGTCAGTCGTTCGTCGTCGGCCCGAACGAGACCACCACGGAACCGCTCGAGGGCTGGACCCGTGGTGACGTCACCGTCTATATTATCCAGGGCCCCGACGAGCACGCGCGGACGTGGTCGAAAACGGTTTCCTGTGGCGAGCGCGGTCAGGAACACGATCTCAGGTTCGACGACGACGGCGGACTCGGCAGTACAACGACCTGTGCTGGCGGGTTCGACTGGATCGTCAGGTGACGGCTCGACTGTGACTGCGGTGGCCCGTCACGTGGCCCATCGCGGGCCGATATCGACGACTACCGCGACGGAACCGCTTCGGCTTACACTCGGCGCTCGCTGATCTCCTCGCCGACGCGGTCGCCGGGCCGGCGGAGTTCGCCCGATTCGACCTCGTAGACGTATCCCGTCACGGTCACGTCGTCAGGGATGAACGACGACTCGCGGAGGAACTCCACCTGTGCCGCACAGGCTTCGTCTATGTCGTCCGTCATCTTCACCCAGTCCATCACGTCGGCGTCCCCGATGGTCAACTCGGGGAGCGACGGATCGAGATCCGCGTCCTCGAGACCGCCGGTCTGTGCCTCGAGTCCGTCGCGAACGGCGTCGTCGGGGGCGCTCATCATGCCACAGTCGGTGTGGTTGATGACGATGATCTCGTCGGTGTCGAAGAAGTTCGTCGTCAGTGCGGCCGAGCGGATGACGTCGTCCGTTACTTTTCCGCCCGCGTTTCGGAACACCTGCGCGTCGCCGAGCTCGATCCCCAGCGCGTCCTCGATGGGGATCCGCTCGTCCATGCAGGCGACGACGAGGAGGTTCTCGTTCGTCGGGACGCCCTCGCGACGACGGCGGGCCCAGGTTTCGCGGTCGTCGACGCCCTCGTCGACTCGCTCGTGGTGGTGGTCGTGATCGGAGTGGTCCTCGGACATCGGTTACCGTAACGGGTGCCAGCACCTGAACGGTACCGGTCACCATCTCGATTACCGTTATCGGGAAGGTGCGGAGAATGCTACCGCTTCTCATATTCGCAGACTTTCGTTGGTTCGCTCGAGTGTCCTCGGTGCAGGCGCTCCGATCGACGAGCGAGCGTTCGACACTGGCGGATCGATGCTCCGTTCGATCTCGACGTGTTCGGCACGACTGGACGGGGGCGTCTAACTGGATTCGACGTCGGAAGGCGGGCTCGAGTACGCCGTTCGTCGCGAATCGCGGAAGTCTCCAGAGCAATAGTAGTAGTTCGCGATCCGTCAGACGGATCGCCCGCTGGGTTTCGGTTCCGAGCCGCGTGTTTTCGCGTTCGTTCGAACCCGTGATTCACAGAGGGGTTGTACAGTGACGACAGTACGTAAACGCGGGATCGTTCTTCGTCCCACACTCGCGACACGTCACACGGCGGTTCGCCGTTGGATCGTCGCCCGGTCTGGGGGTACGGGCAGCTCGGTCGTACTCCTCGTCTTCGGAATAGCGTTCCAGTTCTCCGGCCTGTCGTTTGCGCCGTCGCTCGAGGCCGTCCCGGACGATCCGCCCGAGAACCGGAATGCTGACCCCTACCGCGATGAGCAGGAGGACGCCGATGAGTGCGGCGTGGAGTTGTTCGAGCGCCACCACACGGTATCTTGGATCCGTATTTATTTATTCACTGTGGGTAGGTACCATGACACACGCCAGGCGACAGTATGGTGGTGCACTCGAGAACTGTCCGATTCGTAGGGACTGGCAGCGACGAGAGCCGAGTCCCCTCGGTTTCCGGCAAGTCCCTCGGAACCGCCAACGGTTATCCGCCCGTGGCTCGGTAGTAGAAACGTGAGCAGTAACTCGATCACAAACGAGAGCGGCACGTTCGAGATCGGCGATTCGACCGTCAACCGGCTGGGGTTCGGTGCGATGCGGATCACCGGGGAAGACATCATCGGATCGCCCGAGGACGAGGAGACCGCGCGCGAGGTCGTCCGGCACGCGGTCGATTGCGGCGTCGATCTCATCGACACGGCCGACTCCTACGGCCCGGCCGTGAGCGAACGACTCATCGGCGAGGCGATCGGCGACCCCGACGACGTGCTGGTCGCGACCAAGGCCGGCCTGCTGCGCAACAGCGAGGGCGACTGGATCGCTCACGGCGATCCGGACTACATCCGCAATCAGGTACTCACGTCGCTGGACCGACTCCAGACCGATACCATCGATCTCTATCAGTTCCACCGGCCGGACAGTGACACCGACTTCGAGGACTCCGTCGCGACGTTCGCGGAACTCAAAGACGAGGGATTCGTCGACGCGGTCGGGGTCAGTAACGTCTCCGCCGAACTCCTCGATCGCGCCCGTGAACAGGTCGAGGTCGAAACCGTCCAGAACCGGTACAATCTGAACGACCGCGGGAGTCGAGAGGTCCTCGAGATCTGTGACGACGAGGGCATCGGCTTCATCCCGTGGGCCCCGATCAACGGCGACGATCTGGCCGAACACGGCGATCTCCTCGACGAGATCGCCGACGATCACGACGCGACGCGGCGGCAGGTGGCGCTGGCGTGGCTGCTCGAGCGCTCGGACGTCGTCCTGCCGATCCCGGGCACGTCCGACACCGAGCACCTCGAGTCGAACGTCGCCGCGTCGCAGCTCTCGCTCCGCGAGGAGGAGGTACAGCGACTGACCGACGCGGCGGAGTGAGCGCGGTCCCGTGCTCCATCGTTTGTGAGCGCGAATCGAGACGACGCTATTCTCCGAGTCGCCCGGCGATGCGGTGGGAGAGATCGGTGAGGTAGAACGAGCCCCAGATCGCGGCGATCACGGCACCGACGACGTTGTAGACGAGATCGACGATCGTATCGTCGAGCCCGTGCTGGGCGAGAACCGCCTCGAGGCCGAGCCGTTGGGCGCTCCAGTCGATCGCGAACTCCATGAGCTCCCAGACGACGCCGAAGGCCAGCACGAACACGAGGATGAACGCGAACAGCATCGCCGGGGGAACGTAGATCTCGTCGGTGTGGAGGTCGATCGCCCGGACGACGGCGTACCCCGCGGCGGCGACGATCGACGCGGAAACCGTGTGCGTCAGGCTATCCCACTGGCCGATACTCCCGTACAACCCGGCCGAGCCGAGGACGTGGAGAAATACCGCCGCCGTCAGCCAGAAGACGAGCCCCGGCTCGAGGGGCAGCCGGTAGTCCCGCTCGAGGATAGCGGGAAGGAAAGTGATCGCCAGCGCGATGGCGGCGTTCGAGACCGTCGTCATGTCGCGAATAGCGATCCCGTAGAGCAGGACGGCGGCGAGGGCTAGCTGCATGACGCGGGAGAGCCGTCTAACGGTTTCGTCGGGAACGTCTAACCGACCGCGAATCAGCGCCGGGACGGGATCGGATTTGGCGTCGGGCGATGTCTCCTGTGCCGTGGGTTCGTGTGGTCGATCGCGCCCCTCCACGCCGTAGGATCGAAAATAGCGGTCGAAAACGATGCCCGCGCCCAGACCCGCAAGCGCCGCGTAGGCGAATTCGATCATCAACGCGCGGTTGGCCGCGTCCTGTGAGCGGCCGCCCAGGAGGTAGTCGGTCCCGACGGTCACGTCGGCGACCCACTGTGCCACGTTCCAGGCCCCGGCGACGGCGAGGGTCGTCAGGACGACCACCACGACCGCGAACGGGTGGTTCATTCGGACCGCAGTGAACCGGTCGATCTCGACGGTGGCGACCAGCGCGACCGCGGCGACGGCGACGTAGACGGTGATCGACGTCAGAAACGTCTCGCCGAGCACCGTGGCGTTGAGGACGGGGAGCAAAACGAGAGCCAACAGCTCCCAGGGTGGCATCACCAGCGGATCCCGAAACGCGACGACCGGAAGCACCACGATCGCGACCGCGAACCCGGTGAACGCGAACCAGCGGTAGGAGTCCGTCAATCCGTGATCGATCGCGAGTACGACGAGGACGACCGTGATACCCCAGGCCAGCGCGGCGTTCCGCCGCGTCCCCTCGAGCGTGCCGCCGAGTCGAGCGTCCGCCATAGACCGACGTACGGGCCGCCCCTCCTAAACCCGAGACCATGAAAGAGCCATCATCGGTTCCGCTCGAGCGCGTCCCACCGCGCAGTTCGCCGGGACCTCACTCGCCGACGAAGACGGTCTTCAGTCGCGATCCGCAGACCGGACAGCAAAGCGTCTACCACGTCCTCGGATCGAGTCCGCCTATCGTCTTCGTTCGGCGCGCTTCGTCGAGCGACACCCGATCGCCACAGGCGTCACATTCGAACGTCTCGTCCGTCTCGGTCATCGATCACTGGTACACTGTCCCTCGATATCTATCCGTGGGGTGGATCGCCGATCGTACCGACTGCATGTCGGCGGGTTCACAGCCGAAGGCTGATATATTAGCCACCTCATTCCGTTGTACGATGACAGGTGACGATCTCGAGCACGGACGCGCCCGCGTCAACGGTGTCAAACTGCACTACGTGACCGCCGGTGACGGCCCCCCGCTGGTGTTGCTCCACGGCTGGCCACAGACTTGGTACGAGTGGCGAGACGTGATTCCGAAACTCGCGGCGGAGTACACCGTCATCGCACCGGACCTTCGCGGATTGGGGGACTCCGAAGCGCCAGTCTCGGGGTACGACAAGGACACGGTCGCGACCGACGTGCGGGAACTCGTCGCCCACCTCGGGTTCGACGACGAGCCGATCGCGCTCGTCGGCCACGACTGGGGGATGCCGACGGCCTACGCCTACGCCGCTCAGTACCGCGAGGATGTCCGCGCCCTCTGCGTTCTCGAGGCGGGACTCCCGGGCGTCAACGAGGATCAGAAGAAGAAACTCTGGCACACCCGCTTTCACAGCGTTCGCGACCTGCCGGAACGGCTGGTCGCCGGCCGAGAGCGGCTCTATCTCGACTGGTTCTACGGCGAAGGGGCGTACGACCCGACGGCGATCGACGACGACGCCCGCGAGGAGTACGTCCGCTGTTACTCCCAGGCCGGCGGGCTGCGGGGCGGCTTCGAGTACTACCGCGCCTACGATGCCGACGCAGAGCACAACCAAGACCACGCTCAGGACCCCCTCGAGATCCCCGTCCTCGCCCTCGGCGGCGCGGCGTCCTTCCGCGAACTCCCGGTCAGGGACATGGAGGCGGTCGCGACCGACGTCGAAAGCGAGGTCATCGAGCGCGCCGGCCACTGGATCCCCGAGGAGCGACCGGCGTACTTCGTCGAACGGCTGACCGAGTTCCTCGAGGGCGCGGAGTGAACAGGTACCTCGAGGCGCCGGTGGGACTCGAGTTCAGTACGCTTCCTTGACGGCGTCGATCTGGCACTGAATGCAGTGATCGTCGGCGAAACAGGCGACGTTGTCGTACGGACAATCGTACTCCTCGACGTCGACGGACAGGCGACGTTTCGCGTGTTCCCACTCGGTCTCCCAGTCGTCGATATTCATGTCCGAAGACGTGAATACGACGTTTCCGTCCCGGTCGACGATCTTCGCGACCGTGACCGAGCGGTAGTTCTCCTTCACGACAGCGATCGCTTCCTCGTACGATCCGCAGCGGATTTTCTCTCTCCCCGCCGTGTCGTCCAGGAGATGGACGACGATGGAGCCGTCGTACTCCTCGGTCGGCTCCAGCCCGTGAACCATGCCATCTACTGGCGGAACGAGACATAAAAAGCTGCGCTTCGGTGAGACGAACAGTTCGGGCGAATAGAGAACCGGCCCGGATGCGAGAATCGACGGGAACGAACCGCGTTCACTTCGTTGGCGACGAGGTCGAGTTCACACAACAGGTGCATTGGGGCCGATCCACCGCAAGCCACAACCTGCCCCTCGCTAAAGGATACGTCGTATGTCACCGAACTCCAATAGTAGCGTCACGCTCGTCCGTAACGCCACGCTCCTCGTGACCGTCGGCGAGACGACGTTTCTCGTCGATCCGCTGTTTGCGTCCCCCGGAGAGAACCCGTCGATACAGAATACACCGAACGATCGCCGGAATCCGCTCGTCCCGATGCCCGACGTGGATCTGTCCTACGATGCAGTGATCGTCACCCACCGTCATACTGACCACTTCGACGACGCCGCGAAAGCGGAACTCGACGCAGCCGTCCCGTTGTTCTGTCAGCCCGCCGAGGCGGATGCGTTCGCCGACGAGGGGTTCACCGACGTGCGTCCCGTCGACGATTCGGTCTCGTTCGACGGCGTCACCATCTCCCGGACGCCCGGTCGTCACGGGCACGGGGAGTTAGCCGAAAAGATGGGGCCAGTCTCGGGGTTCGTTCTCGAGGCCGACGAGACGCTGTACATCGCTGGCGACACGGTCTGGTACGATCAGGTCGAACGGACGCTCGAGCGGTTCGACCCCGACATGGTCGTCCTCAACGGCGGTGAAGCACAGTTCAATCAGGGCGAGCCGATCACGATGGGCGTCGAGGACGTCTCCACCGTCCGCGAAGCCACCGACGCAACGGTTGTCGTCGTTCACATGGAAGCCATCAACCACTGCCTGCTCACACGCGAGGAATTGCGCTCGGGGACGGAGAACGTTCTCGTCCCCGACGATGGAGAGACGATCACGCTGTAACTCGAGAACCGCCACTCACTCCGTTCGCGATGACGCTACAGAACGTTCGGGTGCGAGAATCGAACCACGGTCGTTCCGCTCACTGCGTTCGCTCCACTCCCTGATTCGATTCTCGCCTTCCGGCTTTTCCGCTCCTCGTGTTACTCGTCGCGAAAAAGTCCGGGTGCGAGAATCGAACCCGCGTCTCAGCCTCCACAAGGCTGAAGGATAACCACTACCCCAACCCGGACACGCTTACAGGTTACTCTACAGCCGGTTGGACTAAAATACGTTACGACTCTGCGATCGTGTGTGCGACTCCGTGCCGCGCGATTTCGACCGTCGTGAGTGATCCGTGGTATCTCACCCCACTCGAGCCCCGCTCGCGACCGAGACGTTTTTCGGCACACGGCCGGTAGACCCGACAAGCGTGGCCATCACCGACAAGATCTACATCAAGAACCACCGTCAGCTCAGCTCCCAGCTCGAGACGAACATCCCCAAGGGAGCGTTCAAGGGCGCGACGCTGGACATGCTCTTCCAGGGCGACGGCCTCGAGAAACTCGACGACGCGACGCGGGACCGGGTTCTCGATTTCACGCAGGACTTCCTCGACTGCGGCTGTGACAACAACCCCTATTGTGGCTGCCCCGAGCGGAAGTTCATCCAGTACCTGCTCGAGTTGCGCGCGCAGGGACTCGGCCCGGACGCGATCGTCGACGTGATGACCGACGACTACATGGTCTACGCCTACTCCGGCGACGTCCTCTCCTTCCTCGACAACGGCGTTCGGACGCTCGAGGCGGCTGAGGGACTCGCTCGCGTCGACGGCGCGGACGAGAAGTACGACGAGATTCGACGGGCGAAACAACAACTCGAGCGATAACTGGACTCCTCGAGTAGTGGGCGCTGACCGGTCTCGGATCGGTTCCTCTCGACTTCCGTTTCTGCAGACCACGGTGAGAAGTCCGTTTTGTAGCCGCGCTGGGTGCGGTGGAGTACAATTATCATCGTTCGGTAACTATCACCGCTCGTGTTGCTATCGGTATCGTTCGCCGGGGGCTGGGTCGGTAGCGTCCTCAGGGAACTCGCGATGTGGATCGGCGTTCTCCTCTTGCTCGCGGGCTGCCTCTCCGTCTATATCGGGTGGAAACAGCGCCAGAAAGCGATGCTGGTCGGCGAGACACCGCGATCGGAGATCGCGGACGTACAATCGTCGAACGTCGTCCGAGTCCGAGGGACGGTCGTCCCGAACGGCGAGGGGAGCACGTTTACGTCCCCGATCAAAGGCGATCCGGGGTCGGTCCTCTCCGCGTGGGAAATCGACGAACTGTACGACACCCCGAAGACGCGAAGCTGGGAGGCCGCGGCGTGTGGCGTTCGGTCCGTCCCGTTTTACGTCGAAGACGAAAGCGGGAGGGTCCTCGTCGATATAGCCGATCGAACCGTCGGGAACGATACGGATGACACGTTCACGCCGGCTCGAGTGCTCGAGTCGAACGGCGTTTCCGTGGCGGGATTGCGATGTTCCTTCGATTCGTTCGACGTGCACGTCGAAACTGATTACGGGGAGTCGCCACCGCCGCGGGTCGCCGAGTTCATCGACGCGACTGATGGCCTCTCTGCGGACCCGATGGCGACGGGGACGGTAGTCGACGCGAGTAAACGGAAATACGCCGAACAGACGCTCCAGCGGGGGAACACGGTCAGCGTTCTCGGATACGCGACTCGAGACGACAGTGCGCGTTCGACGGCGAGCGGGGACCTCACCGTGGCCCAACCGCCCGACGGGACGCTCCACCTGTCTCCCAGCCCGTTCGACGACGTCCGGTCTGGCGGCGGAAGTCTGCTCTTCGGTCTGCTGACCGGGACGATCGGCCTCGGGATCTTGACGGCGCTGTTCGTGCTTTGAGTTCTCCGGTGGCAGTGCAGATACGGCGTTCCGTCCCTCCCGATACGTGCCTATCGTCGGCCTGCATTACCTCGAAAAGCCGACTCGAACGGCCGTCGTCGGGTCGCTACCGCAGCTGGTACGATTCGTCTTCGTCGTCTAACTCGTCCAGTTCGTCGAGCAACAGGACCTCGTCTTCCTCGTCCTCGAGCCGATCCTGCAGGTCGTTGACGTACCCCTTGTACTCGTCGAGTTGTTCTCTCAGGTGTTCGGCCTCGAGTTCCAGCCGCTCGTGTTCGCGGATGAAGCGCTTCGGGACTTCGACGGTCGGCGGGAACGAGATGTCGTCGCCCTCGCCGTCGCCGCTGGTTCGGGCCTCGAGTTCGGCCTCGGGGACGACCTCGACCTGCCCGTCGTGCTCGACGAGCTGGTCGACGTAGTCCCGGAAGACGGCGGACAGCGAGATGTCGCGCTCCTCGGCGATGGCCTGGAGCGCCTCGAACGCGTCCTCGTTGACCCGAAACGAGATGGTCTTGTTCTTGTTCCCCATCGATAGCTACATTCGTTGTTCCCGATACTTAACAATTCGTCAGACGAGCGGTGCCGTCGACGAGGGAGCCGTCGACGCGAGCGCACGGGCGGACGAGTGAACGGGTTCGTACGACCGAATCAGCGTACAGGTGACGACGACCACGCAGGCTATTGATCTGGAGACCCAATCGAGGCCCATGCTGTCCGACACGCCGGGGCTCCACCACGTGACGGGGATCGTCGGGGACGCACAGACGGCGATCGACTTCTACGTGGGTGTGCTCGGCGTTCGACTCGTCACGCAGACGGTCAACTTCGAGGACATCCTCCAGCACCACCTCTACTTCGGCGACGCGAACGGGACGCCGGGGACGGTCCTGACTCACTTCCCGGACCCGCACGGCGATCCCGGCCGGGCCGGAAAACCACAGCTCGAGTCGGTCTCGTTCGTGGTTCCGACCGACTCCCTCGAGTACTGGGAGACGCGGCTCGCGGATCACGACGTCGCGGTCGAGGGGCCGCTCGAGCGATTCGACGAGCGAGTGCTGCGGTTCGAGGATCCCGCGGGGACGCAGGTCGAACTCGTGGCCGGGCCGCCGGTTCCGGGGGACATCGAACGCTGGACCGCTGGTCCCGTTCCGACGGAGCACGCGATCCGCGGGCTCCACGGTGTCGCGGCGCTGTCGGTCAATCCCTACGCGACTGCGGGGACGCTCGAGACGCTGGGATTCGAACACGAGGCCGAAGACGGCGATCGGATCCGGTATCGTGCCACCGGATCGCGGGCCACGGTCGTCGACGTGCTGGATCGGGACGCCCCGTTCGGCCGCGAGGGGACGGGAACGCTCCACCACGTGGCGGTCCGAGTCGAGGAAGAGGACGATCTCCACGAGTGGAGAGACCTCTTCGACGACCGCGGCTACGACGTCTCCCGCGTCAAGGATCGCCACGTCTTCCACTCGCTGTACGTCCGCGAGCCGGGCGGGATCCTCTTCGAACTGGCGACCGAGACCGACGGCGTCGCCGCGAGTGAGGCCGGAACGGACCCCGGCGAATCGCTGTACCTGCCCGACTGGTTCGAGGACGATCGGGACTTGATCGAGAGCCAGCTCCCGGCGCTGACGGTCCCGACGGGGCGATCGACCGACGAGGAACCCGCAGGTACCGAGGACCGATGACGGAATCGGGCCGCTCGATGGATGCCGTCTCGGGACCCCACGCCGGTCAGCCGCTCCTCACGGCCGGTGCGCCCGCACTGGCCGCGGACGCAGCGTTGATCGCCTGTCACGGTCGCGGCGCGACGGCACAGGGCGTCATCAACCTCATGGAACCGGTCTCTCGACACGGCGTCGCCGTCCTCGCGCCGCAGGCCGAGCGAAGCCGCTGGTATCCGCGGCCGTCGACCGCACCGCGAGCGGACAACGAACCGTGGCTCTCCTCGAGCGTCGACTGCGTGGCCGACGCAGTCGAGGCCGCGCGAGCAATCGACGTCCCACCGGAGCGGACCGTCATCGCCGGCTTCTCGCAGGGCGCGTGCGTCGCCGCGGAGTTCGTCCGCCGAAATCCGGCCCGCTACGGCGGACTCGCCGTCCTCTCGGGGCTGCTCCCCGGGTCGACCGGCGAGCTCCGTTCGACCTCGATCGACGGCTCGCTCGAGGACACGCCGGTCCTCGTGGGCTACGGCGCGGACGACCCGCGCGTCGATCGCGAGCGCGTCGCCGAGACGATTCGAATCTTCGAGGAGGCTGACGCCGCGGTCGACGAGCGGTGCTATCCCGACACGGGCCACGAAGTCACCGACGACGAGTTCGACGCGATCGGCGCGATGCTCGAGGCTGTTCTGGAGGAGTAACGGTTCACGCGGCGATCGATACCGCCATCGCGGTCTGACCGAGGAAGTCGCTATCGAGCTGAAAACAAAAAAACCGAGAGTGGCTGCGCTCAGACCGTCGCTTCCGTGTCGTCCTCGACGGTCTCGAGGCTCTCGAGCGCCTGAATCACGTCGTTGCGGTAGTTGACGACGGGCGAGTCGTAGCGTTCGCGGGCCATCTCGGCGTATTCGTTCGTCGGTGCGGTCGAACCGCTTTCGGGCGCTTCCTGTTCGGCTTCCCACTCTTCGAAGGCCTCGATGCGATCGAGCGTGTGCCGGGCGGTTTCGACGACCCAGCGGTCGCGGGTGGCGTCGTCGACGACCGCGATCGACTCCGGTCGCAAGGAGACGTTGACGGTCCCGTCGTCGGTCTCGTAGGTGCGCGGTTTGCCGACGATGGAGACGTATTCCGGCGGCTCCGTGTCCCGGAGCACCGAGGCGGCCTCGGGCTGGTACTGGCCGGCGTAGACGAAGAACGTCCCCGTCGGGTCGACGACGCGGCCGCGCCAGTACTCGCTGTCGTCGCCGACGTCCTCGGTTTCGGTGAGGGTGCCGACGACGAACACGCGGTTCGCGCGGTCGCCCGTCGGGAGGAGCGCGAAGTTCGGCGCTCGCTCGTCGTCGCTCTCTTTGAACGCGTACGTCGAATCGTTGAATTCGGAAGCGAAGACGCGGCGGGCGACTTCGCGGGTGAGTTCTGACTGGCTCATGTTACATCGACCTCGCTTTGATCAGCAGTTCCTCTGGATCCGCTGGCTCGTCCAGTTCTTCGACGTCGTCGGCCAGAACGTAGCGACCGAAGGTCGGCCCCTCGATGCGGTAGTAGGTGCCGACGATGTCGTCTCTGATCTCGTCGGCGACGACGGTCGTGTCCAGCGCGTCCATCGCCATGTCCTTGGCTTCCTCCAGGCTCAGGCCCGTCAGGTCCTCGGTGGCGTCCTTGTCGAAGATGACCTCGTGGGCGTCGATGCCGTCGTCGACGACGGCCTTGATGCGGAGATCGAACTCGCCTTCGCCCTCGCCGTGCTCGTTACAGCGGCCGTTCTGGAGGACGCGGGTACAGCCCTCCTCCGGACAGCGCTTGATCAGCCCGCTGCCGCTTTGCATGTCGACCAGTGCGCCCTCGACCTCGCTGGTGTCGTTGCCGACCTCGAGGTCCTCGTCGAGCTCCTCGATCACCGTCGTCGAATTGAGCTTGACCGAGTACCGGCCCTGGTACTCGTCGGTGACGACGTTGCGAAGCTCGTAGACGCCGCCTTCCTCGAGCGCGGGAAGGTCGGATTTGGCCCACTTGGTGAACTTGATCGTCCCCGTCGGGTCGCCGAGCAGGCCGACCTGCGCGACCGAGTCGCTGCGGGGGTCCCAGAGTTCGATGACCTTGGCCGTCAGGTCGATCCACTCCTCGGGTTCGTCGACGTCCTCGACGCTGGCTTTCTCGCTGTCGCTGCTCGAGATGTCCTCGCGCTCGAGGCCGGCCTCCTCGAGGTAGTGGTTGGTGACGCTCCGGCGCGCCTCGTCCATCGGTACTTTGTACTCGTCGACGAGCGTGGTCAGGCGCTCTTCGACGTCCTCGACGCTCACGTCGAGGTGATCCGAAAACTGCTCGTGGATGTCGTCCGCGTGTTGTCGTACGTCGCTCATTGTCTCACGCCTCCTCTTTGGTTTCACTGGGAGGCATACGTCCGTTCGCGCCCGATAGTATTTAAACTACCGCCACCGGAGCGGAAGTGAACGGCGGTGAAAGAAACCGCATGACGGCGTCGTGGAGTCAGTTCCAGTAGGGCGAGTACCGCCGCTATCGGAACGGGCGGGTTCCACTACCGCTCGCCGACCGCGAGTGCGGCCTCGAGGGCGTCGCCGATCGCTTCGGAACCGGGGTCGTCGACGGCGACGAGCGGCGGCCGGACCTCGCCGGAGGAGATAACGCCGCGTTCGGTGAGTGCGGTCTTCGTCGCCGGGGCGAAGTCGTGGGTCGTACAGGCCTCGAACAGCGGCGAGATGGCGTCGCGCTGGAGGTCTCGACCCCGTTCGTCGTCGGCCCGTTCGAACGCCTCCCGTAGAACCTCGGGGACGACGTTCGATAGCGCGTTGATTCCGCCGTCGGCACCCATTCGCAGCGCGGGGACCAGCAGCGCGTCGTATCCCTGCAGGCACAGGAACTCGTCGGGCGTCGTCCCGAGCACGGAGAGGAAGTACTCGAGGTCGCCGCTCGAGTCCTTGATTCCGATCGCCCGCTCGTGGTCCGCGACGGCGGCGACGGTCTCCGGTTCGATCCGCTGGCCCGTACATTGCGGAATGTTGTACAGCAAGACGGGGAGCGACGCGTCTGCGAGGACCGCTTCGAAGAACTGTTCGTTGCCAGCAGGCGCGTTCGCGGTCGTGAAATACGGCGCGACGATCGCGGCGGCGTCGGCACCCGCGTCGGCGGCGCGGTCGATGGCCGCGATCGTGTCCTCGACGCTCGTCGCCGCCGCCCCCGCGACGACGGGGACCTCGGCGTGGTCGACCGTCGTCTCGATGACGTGTCGTTGCTCGTCGGCCGTCAGGGCGGGGAACTCGCCGGTCGTTCCACAGGGGAAGACGGCGTCGATGCCGCCTGCTTGCAGGTGATCGAGCAGGTCGGCGAGAGCGGCATCGTCGATCGATCCGTCGTCGAACGGCGTCACCGTCGGACAGGTGATCCCCCGGAGTGCATCGTGAATGTCCATGTTCGGACGTTCGTCCATTCGGTCAAAGTCGTTGCCATCGCGGTCGTCCTCTCCGGTCGGCGCGATCGGGTGAGTCCCGCTGACGACGGATCGATACCGACGGCCAACAGTATATGTTCCCGGCGGCCAAATGGTGAGCCAATGCCGGATCGGCGTCAGATCGAGCGGTTCCTCCGCTCGACGCTTCAGGAGGCGGGCGAGCAGTTCGAGGAGCTCCGCAGATCGACCGACGAGCAACTCGACGAGGCGCGAGACTCCTACGAGGTGGCGAAGAACGCTCGCGGGCTGCCGTCGGACGACGCGGGACGGGCGAAGATCGTCTGCCGGCGGTACGCCGAACAGCGGGCGGCGAAGCTCGACGAGGAGTTCCGACCGGCCTGTTACGAGCAGGGTCATCCCGATTGCGAAGGCTGTGCCGAGGACGTCCGGGAAGGACGGATCGAGACCTGGTAAGATGGAGCGGCCAGTCATCGCGTGCGTCCTCGCCGGCGGAACCGGAAGTCGACTCTACCCCGCGAGCCGAAGCGATCGCCCGAAACAGTTCCTCCCGCTCGTCGGGGAGCGGTCGCTGCTTTCGCGGACGATGGACCGAACGGCGTTCGCCGACGAACGACACGTCCTCACGCGCGAGTCCTTCGCCGGCGAGATTCACGAGCACGCACCGGAAGCGGGCGTGCTGGTCGAGCCCGACGGCAAGGATACCGGCCCGGCGCTGGTCTACGCGGCATGGCGGCTGCGCGATCGCTTCGAGACGGAGCCGGTGTTGGTCTGTCTGCCCAGCGATCACCACGTCGACGACGACGCGGCGTTCGCAGCTCGACTCGAGCGCGCCGCCGAAATAGCGGCCGAAACGGACGGCCTCGTCACGCTCGGGGTCGCGCCGACGAGACCTGCGACGGGGTACGGCTACATCGTCCCCGACCGAACCGAGTTCAGCGAGAGTGGTGAGTTCGCCTCAGTCGAGCGATTCACAGAGAAACCCGACCGCGAGGAGGCGACCCGGCTCCTCGAGTCCGGTGCGTACTGGAACGCCGGCATCTTCGCCTGGACGCCCGGCGCGCTGTTACGCGAAGCGCGCGACTCCCCGCTCGCGCCGCTGGTCGACGCGCTCGAGGACGGTGATCCCGACTGCGGGTTCGACGCTATCGACCCCGCCAGCGTAGATTACGCGATTATGGAGCGTGCGAGCGACGTCTTCGTGACGCCGCTGTCAGTCACCTGGGACGACCTCGGGACGTGGGACGCCATCGGACGGGTGCTCGAGACCGATAACGACGACGCGGAGAATCAATCTGTCGGCGGAGACGTCCTCTCCGTCGACGCGTCGAACAACGTCGTCGCCGCGCCCGACGCACACGTCTCCCTGCTCGACGTCGACGACCTGATCGTCGCCGCGTTCGACGATCGAATTCTCGTCGCTCCGCGCGATTCGTCACAGCGAGTTCGAGACGTCGTCGCCCGCCTTCGCGAACGCAACGCTTTCTGAAAAATCGGACCGCGGGTCAGCTCGAGCGGGTCGGTTCGGCCTCCGCGTCACCGTTGGGCGGCCACACAGCCCAGATCACGATCGCGAGGACGACGACCGCGCCCAGTACGAGCGACTCGAGGACGGAGATCTCGACGCCGAACCACGAGAGCACCGTCCGGAACTCGACGATGAACGGGACGAGGATGGCGATGACGACCAGCAGCGCCCCCTTCGAGATGCGCATCTACGGCATCACCTCCCGGAGATGCTCGAGGGCGACCGCGGGGTCGGATCCGATGGAGAGCTGGAGGCCGTCGATGCCGGGACCGAACAGGCCGCCGGCGTCGATGATGCTCGCCAGCGGGAGCGTGTACGCGAAGATGACGAGCACGGTCGCGATGGCGGTCCAGAGCTTGAGGTTGTCGAGGACCACCGGGGCGTCCTCCGGCCCGGACAGCGTCTCGGCGTAGGTGTTGTCCGGGATCTCGTCGCTGGAACCGCCGAGCGACGTCATGACCATGTTCAGGAGGAACAGGGCGAGCGACACCGTCAACAGCGTCGCGCCGAGGGCGACCTGCGCGTTGATTTCGCCCATGCTGCCGGCGGCGGGCTCGAACGCGAAGTTCTCGTACTGCGGTTCCGCGGTCCGACGGGGAACGCCGAACAGCCCGGAGCGGTGCATCGCGTTCGACATGAACGTCATGCCGACGAACCAGACCAGCACCTGGACCAGGCCGAGCGAGCGGTTCCAGAGCTCTTTGCCGGTGACCTGCGGAATGAACCAGTAGGCGGCCGCCATGAACGTCAGCGCGACGGCGGTGCCGACGGTGAGGTGGAAGTGACCGACGATCCACCACGTGTTGTGGACGAGGTAGTTGATGTTCATCCCCGCGTTGATCATGCCGGAGAAGCCGGCCGCGGCGAACATGAGTCCCGCGAGCGCCATCCCGGTGAAGACCGGGTCGCGCCAGGGCAGTGCTTTGAGCCAGCCGAGATAGCCCGTCCCGCCGCGCTGGCGCGCACCGTGTTCCATACTGGCGACGACGGTGAAGGCGGTCAGCAGGCTCGGGAGGAGCAAGAACATCGTGTTCGTCATCGCGATGAACTTGTACCCCTCAGCGATGCCGGGATCGAGGTACTGGTGGTGGATCCCGGTCGGCGTCGACAATAGCAGGAAGAGTACGAAGACGACTCGTGCGAGCGGGTCGCTGAACAGCTTCCCGCCGGAGAGCTTCGGCAGCATGATGTACCACAGCATGTACGCCGGCATCAGCCAGAAGTAGACGACCGCGTGCCCGAAGTACCAGAACAGCGTCCGGGTGAGCAGCGGGTTGACGGAGTCGACGATCCCCATCGACCACGGAAGGAGGAGGAGGAGAATCGACAGCGCGACCCCGAGCGTACAGAGGTACCAGAACAGGGTCGTCGTCAGGGCCATGAACGTCGGCAGCGGAATCCGCTCGTCGGGGTTGTCACTGCGCCAGGCCAACCACGTCCGGAACCAGTCGGCACCGGCGAGCCACGTCCCGACGACGAACAGCACGAGCCCCACGTAAAACGCCGGATGCGGTTGCAGCGGCGCGTAGAACGTAAAGAGCACGTCCGCGTTCATCGGAATAGCGTCCACGACGCCACCGAGGATCGAGACGCCGACCAGCACCGTTCCGACCACCATCATCGCGTACCAGCCCCAGCTGAACCGGAGGTCGACGAGCCCGCGATCGAGGCTGGTCGTCACGCCCCACGTGAAGATACCCACGAGGAAGAAGATCGTGAACGTAATCGCGAGCAACACGCCGTGAGCGGTGAGGACGGTGTAGTAGTCCGGCGACTCCATAATGCGGAGGAAGTCGGTGCGGTGAAGCGCCTGCAAGAGCCCGAGCGAGCCGCCGATCGCCAGCGCGAGGAAGGAACTCCAGAACGCCGCCTCGATCAGCCGCGCTTCGTTCGGGAACCGGTCGATGTAGGCGTTACGCATCGCCATCACCTCCGTTCGCGGCGCTCTCGTCACCGCCGTCGGTCGCGTTGACGACCGTGAGCGTTCCAGTCTCCTCGTGGTCGTCGACGGTTACCGTCCAGTCGTGGTCTCCCTCACCGAGTTCGGCGCTGTCGACCGTGAACTCGACTGCTTCGCTGCCGTCACCGGGGACCGTGACGTCTCGCTCGGATCCCTGATCGCCGATCTCGAGTGCGACTGTCGTCTCGAGGTCCTCTTGCATCCCGTTGCTCACGTTCGCCGTGATCGTCGTCTCGTTGCCCGCCTCGACCTCGCTGGGAGCGTCGACGGACAGCTCGGTCAGGTCGAACTCGTCTTCGGGGACGACGTTCAGTTTGCCCTCCATCGTGTGGTGGTACTCACCGCAGTATTCGTTACAGAGGATGCCGTACTCGCCCGGTTCGTCGAACCGGACGGTCATCTCCGAGATCTGCCCGGGGATGACCATCGTGTTGACGTTCGTCCCGACGACGGAGAAGCTGTGTGTCACGTCCCGGCTCGTGACGTAGAACGTGACTTCGCTGTTCGCCGGGACTTCGATCTGCTCGGGCGTGTACGCCCACGCCTGTGCGACGACGTTGACCTCGTACTCGTTGCCGCCGACGTGCTCGACGCCGGGGTCGCCGAAGCGCTCGTGGTCGTTGATCTCGGCGGGATCGATCGTCCCGCCGTCGTCGTCGATCATCGCGATGCCGGGACCGACCGCGCCGTACGTGATCGTCGCCATGAAGCCGACGATCAACACCATGGCCGCGACCAGCCACGCCTTTTCGTAGGTGTGGATGTTCACGCTAGTCCCACCACCGTCAGGACCGCTCCGACGACCGTCGGCCCGTTACCGAGGAACTCGACGAAGTACATGAACACCCACAACAGTACCAGTATCAGGAAGTAGATCGTGATCAGGATCGCCGTCCCGACCGGATCGTACTCCTCGTGACCGATCTCGCGAACCTGATCGGTCTCGCTCTTTTCCGTTGCCGAAGCCATACGCTGTGTAGGGCAAGTGGACCACTTACAACCGGTCAGACTTCCCGTTCGGTGGGAATACCCTCAGAATTTAAGATATCGACTCTCTCAGTGTTGGGTATGACTCTCGAGAGCGTCACGCCGCGACACGCGGCGGCCGTCGGATTGCTCGCGTTCGTTCCGGTTCTCGTCTACGGGATCACCCACTCCGCACTCGCCGGCATCGTCAGCGGGATCAATCTGCTCATCATCTTCGCCTCGCTGTACATCGCGACGACGCCGGTCGAGGGCGGGCACGGACACGGTCATCCCGGTGACGGCAACGGCACCGCGAGTTAAGCGCCCCCTTCTCTCAGATGGTTCCAGTACCACTCGCGGCGACTCCGAACCCGTCGTCGCTCGCACTCGAGGCCGCGCCGCTATCCGCTGCCGGCCTCGAGAACGCGGACCTCCTCGTCCTCGTCGTCGTGGGACTGCTCGCCGGCGCACACTGTCTCGGCATGTGCGGGCCGCTGGTGACGGCCTACGCCGATCGGATCGCCGCCGCGAGCGAGAAGCGCCGCGAGGACACGCTCACCGGGTACGAGGTCCGACAGCACGCGCTATTCAATCTCGGTCGGACGGCCAGTTACGCCGCCATCGGCGGCCTCTTCGGCCTGCTGGGCGCGGTGACGATCGCTTCGAGCGAGGCCGTCGCCGCGGTCGGCGATTCCGTCAGGGGCGCGACCGGTATTCTGGTCGGGATCGCGATCATCGTGAGCGGGGCGTACTACCTCCGGGGCCGAACTGCGGTTCCCGGTCACGGGCTCCCCGTCGTCGGCTCGCTGTTCGGTCGACTGTCGGGACTGCTCTCGAGCCGGATCGACCGGCTCGCGACGTCGCCGGGAATCGTCGCGCTCGGCGCGCTCCACGGCTTCATGCCGTGTCCGATCATATATCCGGCCTACCTCTACGCGTTCGCGCTCGGCTCGCCGACGCGCGGTGCGCTCTCGCTGGCCGCGCTCGGCCTGGGGACGATCCCGACCCTGTTCGCCTACGGTACCGTCCTGACGTCGATCGATCCGGACACGCGCGTTCGCCTCCACCGCGGGCTCGGGGCTTCGTTCGTCGTCCTCGGCTACATCCCCCTCTCGCACGGGTTGATGCTGTACGGCGTCGACCTCCCCCACCCGCCGCTCCCGTTCGCACAACCGTTCTAACATGAGTCACGAATCCCGGCCGCCCACGAATCGGCCTGTCCCCGCGTCGGACTCCGGCAATTCGAGCGAGACCTCCACCTCGAGTCGCCACACTGACGCCGCCGCCACGTGTGACCTCTGTGACCTCCCGACCCCCGACGACCCCATCACTGCGGCCGACGCGGACGGGTCGTTCTGCTGTCGGGGCTGTCTCGAGGTCTCCCGAACGCTCGACCGGACCGACGCACCCGACGTCCCCGACGAATCGGCGGTGCGCTCGCGGGTCGGGCAGGACGAGATGGACGACCGCGACCTCGCGGATCTCGAGGGCGAGGACGCGTTCCTCGCGGTCGAGGGAATGCACTGCTCGACCTGTGAGGCCTTCCTCGAGGCGACCGCCGAGGGCGAAGACGGCGTCCTCGGTGCGACGGCCAGCTACGCGACGGACACGATCCGAATCGTCTACGACTCCGACCGGGTCGCGGCCGAGGACCTCCCGGACCTCGTCTCCGGGTACGGCTACACCGCGGCCGATCGGGCCGCCGATGACGAGACGGACGCGGACGACGGCCTCGTTTCGCTCCTGCTGGGCGGGTTCTTCGGCATGATGGTCATGGTGTGGTACGTGCTGTTCCTGTACCCGACCTACTTCGGCTTCGAGCCGGTGGCCGACTTCGGCGGCTACGACGGTCTCTTCCTCGCCGCGAACATCTGGTTGCTGGCCTCGTTCATCCTGTTTTATACCGGCTACCCGATCCTCCGCGGTGCGTACGTCAGTCTCAGAGCGGGCCGGCCGAACATGGATTTACTCGTCGCGACGGCAGCGCTGGGGTCGTACACCTACAGCGTAATCGCGATGCTGCTCGGGGAACTCCACCTCTACTTCGACGTCACCGTCGCGATCGTCCTCGTCGTGACCGCCGGGACCCACTACGAGCAGGCGGTCAAGCGCCGCGCAACTGGCTTGCTCTCCGAGCTGACCGAGCGACAGGTCGACGAGGCCCGCCTCGAGAGCGGTGAGACGGTTCCGCTCGAGGCCGTCGAACCCGGCGACCGACTCCTCGTGCGGCCCGGCGAGCGGGTCCCCCTCGACGGCGAGGTGGTCGAGGGAACCGCCGCGATCGACGAGTCGCTGGTCACGGGCGAGTCCCTGCCCGCCCGGAAGGAACCGGGCGATTTCGTCCGCGGCGGGACCGTCGTAACCGACGCCCCGATCGTTCTGTCGGTGGGCGACGAGGCCGAGAGCACCCTCGACCGGCTCGTCTCCTTGCTCTGGTCGATCCAGAGCGCACGGCCCGGCGTCCAGCGGCTCGCGGACAAGCTCGCGACGGTCTTCGTCCCGCTGGTCGTCGCCCTCGCCGTCGGGACCGCCGCCGTTCTCCTCCTGACTGGCTCGAGCGCGTCGGATGCGCTGCTGATCGGACTCACGGTCGTGATCGTCTCCTGTCCGTGTGCGCTCGGACTCGCGACGCCGCTCGCCATCGCCGCGGGCGTTCAGGCCGCGGCGGAGCGCGGAATCGTCGTCGCGACGGAGACGATCTTCGAAGACGCGCCCAGTATCGACGTCGTGGTGCTCGACAAGACGGGAACCCTCACGACCGGGACGATGGCGGTCGAAGCCGTCCACACCGTCGACAGTGACGACGGCGACGAAAGCGATTCGGATGCCGACGAGGTGCTCCGGCGTGCCGGTACGGTCGAGGCGCTCTCCGAACACCCGATCGCGGCGGCCGTGGCAGACGCTGCGGCGGCGCCCCCGACCGCGGACGGCACACCCGCACGCGCCGTCGAGGGGTTCGAGCGAACGGACCGCGGCGTCAGCGGACTCGTCGACGGCGAACGGGTCACCGTCGGCCACCCCGAGTACCTCCGCGAGCAGGGACACGCAGTTCCCGAGGCCCTCGAGTCGCGGATCGACGAGACTCGAACCGCCGGTCGTGTTCCCGTCGCCGTCGGCTGGGACGGGCGAGCCCGCGGCGTGATCACCGTCGGCGATTCGCCACGCGGGGAGCTCGAGGACGCACTCGAGACGCCCTCGACGGGTCGCGACGTCGTCGTCCTCACCGGCGACGAGGGCCGGGCGGCCGACGAGTTCCGGGAACTGGACGGCGTCGACGAGGTCTTCGCCGGCGTCCCACCGGAAGCGAAGGCGGAGACCGTCGATCGGCTGCGGGCTCGCGGGACGGTCGCGATGGTCGGCGACGGGAGCAACGACGCGCCCGCGCTGGCCGCCGCCGACGTCGGCATCGCGATGGGTGGCGGGACGAAACTCGCGACCGACGCGGCCGACGCGGTGATCGTCGACGACGACCTCACGGCCGTCGCAGACGCCTTCGACATCGCCACGAGTACCCATCGGCGGATCCGACAGAACCTCGGCTGGGCCTTCGCGTACAACGCGGTCGCGATCCCCCTCGCGGTCGCCGGCCTGTTGAACCCGCTGTTCGCGGCCGTTGCGATGGCCGCGAGCAGTGCGCTCGTCGTCTGCAACTCGGCGCGGTCGCTCTGATCGGGCGCTGTCCTTCCCCCTACTCTATTCGGTCGCGTCCGTTCTGTCCCCGTCGTCAGTCGTCACGACTCGCTCGACCGCTCGGCGTTCCCCGTCTTCGTAGACGTACGTCGTTCCCTCGTCTTCGTCGCTCGTCTGTCGATGACTGCCGTCACAGAACGGGAACGACTCCGAAAGGCCGCACTGACAGACCGCGATATCTCCCTTTTCGTCGTCGATATCCGACGGGTCGAGTTTGCGCGGTCCGTCTTCCTCGAGTTCGACGAGTCGCGTCATCGGATAGGGGTTTGGAGGCCGGCCGCAAAACCCTTCGCTCGAGGGGCAGACCGGATCGAACCGGACGGCAAATTGCGGGGATAGCTGGCACGTCCCACGCCTTTCGGGAACGGCAAGGTTCTTACTACAGGTATTGAATATCGAAGTGAGCACAGCTATGTGGTTCTACGCCGCGGCCATACCGACCGCGATCGCGCTCGCGGTCGTCAAAACGCTCGTCCTCGTCGTCGGCGGCGTCATCACGTTCTTCGCGTACAAGGCCTACCGCCGGACGCGCCAGCCCGCGCTGGGCTATCTCTCGCTGGGTTTCGGGCTCGTCACGCTCGGACTGGTCTTCGCAGGGATGCTGTACGAATACCTCGGCATGGATCTGATGACCGGCATTCTGCTCGAGAGCCTGCTGGTTCTCGCGGGATTTCTCGTGATCGCGTACTCCTTGTACGTCACGTGACGCGGGTTCCGATCCGCACGAGCCGGGCCGCGGCCCGACTCTCTGCCGCCCGGCTCGAGCGACCGAGGGGTCGGACGGCTCGAGGACTGAGATCACCTAACTAATTTGGGAACAACGGTATTGCTACGACCGTCGTACGTCCCTCCCACGGCAGGGAGACCCAACACTGAACCATGGAGTTCCGCCCTGCCGTCGTACCCCCCTTCCTCCCGTCTCGACCGTGACGAGTACGGATCCCGTCCGCTGGACAGCGCCGCTCGAGGAGCGCCGCGGGTGGCAACCCGTACCGCGACCACCCAGAGGTAAGTAGACCCCAGCCCGAGTTGGGGCCATGCAAGTCGATTCCGACGACCTGGGGGAACGGGTGTGCGATGGAGACGACTCGAGTCGACGCTGCCAACCCATACGGGGGAGTGATCGCTCATGAGCGGCGACGGCGAGCCGGAGCTGGCCGTCGGCGCGGACGCGTTCACCGAACGGGGTGCGGGCCTCGAGGTGGCGGTCGTCGGTGCGGGAGCCGTCGGCGCGACAGCGGCCTACGATCTCGCGAGCGAGGGCGCGGACGTGACCCTCTACGATCGCGACTCCGTGGCGAGCGACGCGACCGGTCGTGCGGCCGGCATCTGCTACGACGCCTTCGCCGACGGCCTCGACGCCGAAATCGCGGGCGACGCGATCGAACGGTTTCGCGCGCTTTCGGGCGACGATACGTTCCCGTTCGTCGAGTGTCCCTACGTCTGGCTCGCCCGCGAGGGCGACGCGGCTCGGGCCGACGCCATCCGCGAACAAGTGCGTCGCATGCAGGACAACGACATCGTCGCCTTCGAACTGGACCGTGACGCGCTCGCGGATCGCTTCCCCGCGTTACGGACCGACGACGTCGCGGTCGCGGGAATCGCCGGCGCCGCCGGCTACACCGACCCCGCAGCGTACACGGCCTGTCTCGCCGCAGCAGCCACCGGCGCCGGCGCGACCCTCGAGACCGACACGCCGGTTGCCGTCGAAACCGATCCGGCACGGGTCGTGCGTCCGGACGGCGAGAGCCACGAGGTCGATGCGGTGCTCGTGGCCGCCGGCGCACGAACGAAAGCACTGCTCGCGGACGCCGGCATCTCCCTCGCCGTGAAACCCTATCGCGTGCAGGCGCTCGTCGCGGGCGGCGACCTCGCGGAGCCGATGTGTTACGACGCGACCGGCGACTTCTATCTGCGACCTCACGGCGATGGCTTCCTCGCGGGCAACGGTACCGAAGAACGCGAGGCCGACCCGGACGCGTACGATCGCGACGCCGACCCGGACTTCGCCGACGACCTCCTCGAGCGCGTCGCCCACCGCGTTCCAGCGGTCGAGAACGGCACGCTCGAGCGGGCGTGGGCCGGCCTCTGTACGGCGACGCCCGATCGAAACCCGCTGGTCGGACAGGTCGATACGGGACTGTACGTCGCGACCGGGTTCCAGGGCCACGGCTTCATGCGTGCGCCAGCGATCGGACAGCGGGTTGCGGAAGAAATACTCGGTGGGTCGGGGATCGACGCCTTCGATCCACTGCGGTTCGACGGCGACGAGTCGTTCGACGTCGTCGAGGGAATGGCGCTCGATCGAACCTGACTCAGTCGTCGATGGCGACCTGTTCCGTGTCCGTCTCCGACTCGATGGTCCCGTCGGTCTCGTCGGCTGTCTCGGCCCCATCTACGGTCTCGCCGGCATCCCCGACGGACGATCGTTTCGGAATCTCGACGTTCAGCGTTCCAGTTTCGCTGAGCGTCGCCGTTCCGGCGTCCGGATCGACGACGGCGTCGGTCGGTAACTCGGCCTCGCCGTTCAGCGACATCCCGCGGCCGGGGAAGCGCATCTCGTAGCCCTCGTGAAACTGCCGGAACCGGTCGATGCGAATCCTGACGTTGCCCTCGAGGTAGCGGACCTGGACGTCGTCCGGTTCGGCTCCCGGTGCGTCGAAGACGACGCGATAGGAGGTGTCGTTTTCGAGGATGTCGACGGGAAGCGATCGGTAGTTCTGGACGCGGCCGTTCGCGCGGCCGACCTGACGATAGAGGGCGTTACCAACCGATTTACCGAGGTCTGAGAGGCTCACGGGTGGTCACCCCGGGCGGTGTGAGCGACGCTGGCGGCGGTCGCGGGGACCTGACAATGTATTGAGGGCATAACCGTGGTAATCACTACGATATCCCCGTTGAAATCCCTTTTGCTACGCCAAAAGAAACGTCTGACGAGGCCACCGCTGGTCGAGTCACGATCGGTTGTGGAGTGAGTCGCACGGTCACCGCTCAGAGTTCGACGCGCTCGAGGCAATCGGTCCCGCCACAGACCGGACACGAGAGTTCGGAGACGCTGAACTCGTCCGGCACGTCGTAGGTGTAGTGGTTCTCGAAGATGTCGAGAAAACAATCGTCGGCAGTACAGACGACTTCTTCCGTCGGAGGCATACGCAGCCATTGGGGGGCCGAACTAATCAAGATTGGCTTCACCCACGACGACTGCAGGCATCGGTGTCGCTCACGGCCGGACTACTCGCGGTCGGTGACCCGATACGCCGGCGGGACCCGTTCGCTACCGCTGCTCGACGGTTCGCTCGATACCGGGTTCGAGACGGGTCATGACCGCCGATCCGTCGCGAGTTCGAACCACGAGCCCGCTTTCTTCGAGCGCCGAGAGGTGGTGAGTTACCGTACTCGGATGCCGATCGAGTTCGTCAGCGAGCGTCGTCGTCTGTGTGGCGCCGCGATCAGCCAGCGTCTCGAGGAGCCGCCTGGTTGCGGGCTTCTCGAGCGCGATCCGGAGTGCGATATCGACGTCCTCGATCGTATCGCCGCGGTAGTAACAGCGATTGCCGCGAATTTTCTTCGAGCTGATCAGGTTTTCCTCGTCGAGAATCCTGAGGTGGTGTCGGATCGTCGACAGCGAGGCGTCGGTCGCGTCCGCGAGTTCGGAGAGGTGTATCCCGGGGTCGGTCCCGATTTTGTGGTAGATCTCCCGACGGGATTCGTGTGCGAGCGGATCGGAATCGTCGAACCGACTGTACTGGAACAGCGTGCCGAAGTATCGCCACTGATCCGTGCCCGATTCCTCGAACGCCGCCGTCGTCATCCGAATCGTCCCCTGCAGAGACGACCACTGACCGACGATAAGCGACGAGAGTCCGACCGTCGAACTGTTTGTCAGTGCCGTTGAGAAGAGAGCCACGAACGCGATACTGATAGAGTGTCCCCACTGCGACGGCCCGTCCGTCGAGTCTTTACCGGCAGTCGAACCGGTTTCGTTGTCGGGGCTCGTATCATCAGATCCGTTCTCGCTCGTCCGGGCCGCTCCGTCGTCGTCTGAGATCGATCCGATCCCAGTGCTTGAGATACCCGACCCGAGGCCATTGGCTGAATCAGCAGAGTAGTTCGAATCGTTGAACTCGTCCGGTTGCTCGGGTTTGCCGGGTTTATCGGGTTTGTCTGACTTCCCTGGTTTATCGGGTTTGCCAGGCTTGTCGGGTTTACCAGGTTTGTCGGGTTTGCCGGGCTTGTCGGGTTTACCAGGTTTATCGGGTTTACCGGGTTTGTCTGGCTTCCCTGGTTTATCGGGTTTATCGGGTTTACCGGGCTTATCGGGTTTACCAGGTTTGTCGGGTTTGCCGGGCTTGTCGGGTTTACCGGGCTTATCGGGTTTGCCAGGCTTATCGGGTTTACCAGGTTTGTCGGGTTTGCCAGGCTTATCGGGTTTACCAGGTTTGTCGGGTTTACCGGGCTTATCGGGTTTGCCAGGCTTGTCGGGTTTACCAGGCTTATCGGGTTTACCGGGCTTATCGGGTTTGCCAGGCTTGTCGGGTTTACCAGGTTTGTCGGGTTTGCCGGGCTTGTTCTGAATCGAGAACGGTTGATGTGTCTCGTCCGCCTCAGCAGTCAGCGCCTCACCGTTGGTCTCGGCGGAGACGGTTGCCGTCGCTCCTCCGATGAGAACCGTCGCGAGGAGTATCACGACGATGGTCGTACACAGCCGCACTCGAGTCTCCGTCCTCCGGCTCATATTCCCTTTGTTATGCTACTGGTCGGTCATCGTCTCCAGCCGGCTTGGCCTGACGGAACCGATGGCTCAGGATGGATGGGTCGTGCCTCTCGTCGACCGTCACACTTTCATCTGTCACGAGTATCAAATATCATCTCTTCAAACATCATTAAATTAATGAATTCTCTCCAATCTGATTCCTGTTGATTCGGTTCAGTAGACCTCGATGGAGAAGTCGGAGATATCGAGGAGGCTAATGGAAGCGAGTGATCCATGGCGGACTACCGCATCCGCCATCTCGAAACGCGCACACTCGAGGGGCGACCGACGGCGTGTAGTTACCGTTTTACCACTCGAGGCGCTATCGGGAGCCATGACTGACCCCGAGACGCTGTCGGTGACGATCGTCGACGGCTACGTCGACGAGCCCGCACACTTCGGGGTGCCGCCGTACATCTCGACGTACCCCCGGTACGCAGCAGGCGCGCTCGTGGACGCGGGCGTTCCGCGCGAGCAGATTACGTACCACACGATCGACCGACTTCGCGACGAACCCGACTACTGGCAGGACGTCGACGAGGCGGATCTCCTGATCTACCTCGGCGGAATGACCGTTCCCGGAAAGTACGTCGGCGGTACGCCGGCCGAACCCGACGAAGTCCGAAAGCTCGCCTGGACCGCGAACGGCACCAGCCTGATGGGCGGCCCGGTCAAGTTCGGCGTCGGGGACGAAAACGCCGGCGCGACCGAGACCGAACGCCAGGATCTGGATTTCGATTTCGTCGCCAAGGGCGACGTCGAGGCGGCCGTCTTCGACCTCGTCGAGAGCGGCCTCGAGGGCTTCAACAACCGAATGCGCGACATCGACGAGGTGTCGCGGTGGGCTCAGGACGGTGCGTTCATCGTCGAGCAACATCCCAATCACCCGGAGCACCTCATCGCGGAACTCGAGACCTCCCGCGGCTGTGCGTATCGGTGTTCGTTCTGCACGGAACCGCTCTACGGCAACCCCTCGTTCCGGCCGCCGCCGACGGTCGTCGGCGAAGTCGACGCGCTCTCCGATTTCGGCGTCAAACACTTCCGAATCGGCCGGCAGGCCGACATCCTCGCGTACGGCGGTGACGGCGAAGCACCCAATCCGGACGCACTTCGACAGCTCTACAGCGGGATCCGCGAGGTCGCGCCCGACCTCGAGACGCTCCACCTGGACAACATGAATCCCATCACGATCGTGAACTGGCCCGAGCAGAGCCGGGAGGGGATCCGGATCATCGCCGAGCACAACACGCCCGGCGATACGGCCGCGTTCGGCCTCGAGTCGGCCGATCCGGTCGTCCAGGAGGAGAACAACTTGAACGTCAGCGCCGAGGAGTGTTTCGAGGCGGTCCGAATTGTGAATGAAGAAGCAGGGTGGCGGCCCGGGGAAGACCCCGCGGACGCGCCCACCTTCGGCGAGGATGCGCCGCGACGGCTGCCAAAGCTCCTCCCCGGAATCAACCTCCTGCACGGACTCAAGGGCGAACGCGAGGAGACCTACGAGCGCAACCGCGAGTTCCTCCAGCGGGTCTACGACGAGGGCTACATGCTCCGGCGGATCAACATCCGGCAGGTGATGGCCTTCGACGGCACCGACATGAGCGAGACGGGGGCCGAGATCGCGAACGAACACAAACAGCTGTTCAAACGCTACAAGAAGCAGGTCCGCGAGGAGATCGACAATCCGATGCTCGAGCGCGTCGCACCGCCCGGTACCGTCCTCCCGGACGTCCACCTCGAGTACCACCAGGACGGCAAGACCTTCGGCCGCCAGCTGGGTACCTATCCCCTGCTGGTCGGTATCCCCGGCGAGCGCCAACTCGGCCGAACGATCGACGTCGCCGTCGTCGATCACGGCTACCGCTCGGTGACGGGCGTCCCCTACCCGCTCGATCTCAACGCGGCCTCGATGAACGAACTCACCGCGATTCCCGGCATCGGCGACAGCACCGCCGGTGACATCGTCGTCAACCGCCCCTACGAGTCGATCGCCGACGCCGATCTCGGCACGGAGTTCGACCTCTCTCGGTTCGTCACGACGCGGCCGCTCGAGCTCGCGGACTGAGCAGTCCGCAGCTCCGTTCGACCGCGGATCGGTCACCGACTGTCTCCGAACCTTTTGTTCTACCCGGAAATGAGGAATTTTATACTGGACGGCAGTAATTCGCTCCCATGATCGATTCCGTCAGTGACTCGACCGTGCTTTTCGTTCTGTTTTCGATATTGGTACTTCTCCTCGTCGCGATTGCCGGGAGTCTCTGTTATGCAGTTTGGCTGGATGCGGCTTCGCGAGGCGCGAACCCGGCTGTCTGGACGGTCTTCGCGTTTGTCCTTCCGATCGCTGCGATTCCCGTCTACGCGGTCTACTGTATCCGGGGGTCTCGGGATCGGGAAACGCCGCCGGGAAGCACCGAGCGTACGCTCTGGGCAGTCGGAATCGGCGGTACTATCGGTCTCGTCGTCGCTGCCTTCGTTACCCCACCGGATCCGGTGGCGTCGGTGCTCGTCATGCCCCCGCTAGTGATCGTCTTTATCGCGGCGGTTCGAGCGATCGATCGATATCGCGGTTCCACCGCCAGCATTAGCGGGCAATAATGGAGTCCCGTCTCGGGACCGTGAACCGGCGAAAGAAAAACGCCACCGCTGACCTGTCGGTAGTTCTATTACGGATGAGACGAAGAGAAGAAAGTGAGGGTCTGCCTGTGGAAATATCTGAAAAACTGCTGTGTCTGTTCAGTACGGACGTTTCGGAAGAGGAGGATCGTTACGTTATCGAGGTACCGCGCCAGGAGATCGAAACCGGCGATATCGATCCCGGCGAGGTCTACCGCGTCGCGCTCATTTCGCGCGAGGACGAGGCCGACGCCGAGAACGTCTCGGCGACCACCCAACCACAGAGTGCGCCATCCGAGCCACAACCACCGGTCGACGTCGGCGAAACGCGCTACGTCGAAATCGAAGACATCGGCAAGCAAGGCGACGGCATCGCTCGCGTCGAGCGCGGCTACGTCATCATCGTTCCCGGCGCCGACGTCGGCGAACGCGTCAAAATAGAAGTCACCGAGGTCAAGTCGAACTTCGCCGTCGGCGAGATCATCGAAGAGACCTTCTAAAACGACCTTTTTTAACGGGGACATCGGCTGGCGTCTTCGACGCTAGCCTCAATCCCCGTCAAAAAATCTCGACCAAAAAAGGCCGAGCGCGCCGAAGGCGCGCTTCGCGCGCCGTACAGTGACTCCGCTCTCGGTCGAGTCCCTTGAGCCATCCAAGTTCGTCACTCGAGTCGCGACCATCCGAACCGTCTCGCAGAAACCGAGAATCGACTGACCAGCCCCTTTCACTCCTCGAGCGGCGTCCCGTCGATCCGCTTTGCCCCTTCCGAGTCGTGAACGACGATCTCGCCGGGACCGCGGTCGGCGGGTTCGTACTCGTCTCGGACCGCGATGGCCTCTTCGAGTTCTCGAACGGCGCGTTCTTTCAGCGCTCGAGCCAACTCCTCGGCGTCGGCCCGGGAGATGTCCCGACCGAGCCCCTCGCACTCGTGGGCGCGGACCATGCCCGCTTCGTCGACGGCTTCGCCCATCGGCTGGCTGGTGCCCGCGAGCGCGACGCTGAACGGGTAGGTGCGACAGATCAGCGGGCGGTCGTCGTGGGCGGCGCAGGCTCCCGTTCCCGAGTCGTCTTCTTCGTAAAAGGTGCAGTCACCGCAGCCGTCGGTCTGGAGCGCCCACTCGAAGGTCTCGCCCTCGAGCCCGTCGTCACCCGCCGAGAGTCCGTACGGCATCGGCCGAGCGACGTCGCGCCAGTCGTAGTCGCCGTCGTAACTGTCGCTCTCCGTCAGATCGCGCACCTCGTCCGGAAAGACGGTCGCGGTGTGATCGTCTTCCTCGTCGTCCTTGCAGCAGGCGCCACAGCGGGTACACTCGAAGCCGATCGACTCGATCGCGTCCGCGAGGTCGTCGACGGCGAGCTGGCGTGCGTCTTCGAGTTCGGCTTCGAGCGATTGCACACCGGAGGGGAGGCTGTCGACGCGGAAAAGTCAGTCGCCCTCCGCCGGGCTCGCTCGGTCACCGTTCCACGTCACTCGTCCCTCGACGGCGACCTTCTCGAGGTGAGCGGCGACCGTCGCCCGCGCGAGGTCGCGCACTCCTGACAGGTCCTTTTCGTAGGCCCCGTCGAGGATTTCGTCGAGGGTCTCGGCGCCCTCGTCGACTGCCTCGCGGACGCGTTCCTCACGCTGGGCTCGATGAGAGAGCAGTCGCTCGAGGGTCGCTCGGGGAGCGTCGATTTCGGGGCCGTGTCCCGGATAGAGCGCCGGCGGGTTCCTCGCCCAGAGGCGTCGCAGCGTCGTCACGTACGCGCGCATGTCTCCTTCTGGGGCACCGACGACGACGCTGCCCTCGCGGACGGCGCAGTCGCCACAGAGAATCGGCCCGTCGCGACCGGCCTCGAGCGCGACGTGGTCCGGCGCGTGTCCCGGCGCGTCGAGAACCCGAACGCGGTCGTCGCCGAGTCGGATCGTTGTTCCCGATGTGAAGGTCCGGTCGGGGGAGCGGCCCGTCGCGTCGCGAAACCGGTCGGCTCGCCCGTACCGAGCCCAGACCGTCGCGTCGGTCTCGGCGGCGTAGGCGTCGACCGCACCGACGTGATCGGGGTGGGTGTGGGTGACGAGGACGTGTGCGACGTTTCGCTCGCGAACCAGTCGATCGAGCTCGTCGGTCCGTGCTGCCGGATCGACGAGGATCGCTGGATCCGTCCCGAGCAGATAGGCGTTGGTTTCACCGCTGGGGGCGCGCGTCGAGACTGGAACGGACCGGGAAACGACGTTCATACCTCGAGATGACACCGAGCGAAAAAGTGTATATCGGCGGCCGGCGGCTCCCCAGTGCCCGCGTTACCGGCTAATCCCCCCCGCACGTTCCCCGGAACCGAGTGACCGGCGTCTTCCCGGTTAGTGCTTGAGGAAGTACACCTGCTTGCGAGCGTCCCGGAAACTGTACCGGGAGCCGACGAGCCCGACGTCCTCGAGTCGGTTGAGCGCGTAGCGAACGGTGCGATCGGGAAGCAGCGATTCCTCGGCGAGTTGGCCCTGCGAGAGCGGTGAATCGGTTTCGAGCACCTTCGCGACGAGTTTCGCACTCGGCGGCAGGTCGCGGAGGCGATCGCGGTATTCGTCCTCGGAAAGCGTTTCTTCGGCGGCAGCGGTGCGGTCCTCGGCTGTACTCGTGCTCATACCTACGTGGGCGGAACCGCCGGTGGTAAAGCTTCCCTATATGTGGATACGAACAATGTAGTTTGTATAAGGCATATGAATGATGTATTAACACACTTAATTTGCTGGCCGCTTTCGGCGGTGCCCGTCGCGTAAACTGTTCGAACGTCCATCTCGCCGCTTCGGTATTCGTCATCCAACTTCAGTATCGTTTTATCCCATCACAACAGTAGCTTCGCTCAGTGTGAAAGGACAGGAGTGGTACCAGGCCGACGACATCGCCGAGGAATACGACGATAAGCGGTTCTCCCGGGGCGGACAGCTGATCGACCGCCGGGAGAAAGAAGCCGTCCTCGACGCTATCATGCCGATCGAGGACCGAAAAATCCTCGAGATCGCCTGTGGTACCGGGCGATTTACCGTCATGTTGGCCGATCAGGGTGCGGACGTGGTGGGACTGGATATCTCGGCAGCGATGTTACAGCAAGGGCGACGGAAAGCGCAGAACGCCGAGCTCGAGGGAACGCTCGATTTCCTCCGCGGCGACGCTGGCCGATTGCCGTTCCCGGACGATCACTTCGATACCGTCGTGGCGATGCGGTTCTTCCATCTCGCGGACGATCCCGAGGCGTTCCTCCAGGAGATGCGACGGGTCTCCCGCGATCAGATCGTCTTCGATACGTTCAACCGGTTTTCGACCCGGAGCGTCTACAACTGGGCGCTTCCGATGGGATCGCGGCTCTACTCGAAGAGCGAAGTCGCGGTCCTTCTCGCGAAGACGAATCTCACGCTCGTCGACGTCGAAGACGACTTTCTCCTGCCATACGGGCTGTACCGGTCGATCCCCAACGCGCTCGCGTCGCCGCTCCGAGCGCTCGACGAGGCGATCGGTGAATTTTCGGTTTCAGATCACCTCGCGTCGGTGTCGTACTGGAACACCCGCGTTCGCTGATCGAACTGATCTGAAACCAATCTATTTACTATTCGGAGTTCCTATCAGGCGGTATGGAGCTCTCGGTAGTGGTGTCGACGCTCAACGACCGGGAGCAGTTGCTGTCGTGTCTCGATGCGATCGCCGACCGGACGCCGTCGTCGACGGAGGTCATCGTCGTCAACGGCCCCTCCTCGGACGGGACGACCGGCGTCGTCCGGGAGCGCGACGACGTGGACGTCCTCGTCGAAATCTCGGAACGGAACCCGAGCGTCTCCCGGAACGCCGGCTTCGAACTCGCGACAGGAGACGTCGTCGCCTTCCTCGACGGCGAGTACGCCGTCGACGAGGGCTGGTATCGGGGTATCGACGAATCGATGGCCGACGGGACGGCCGTCGTCACCGGACCCGTCACCGGCAGTCCGATCGGCACGGACCGACAGTCGTCCCAGAGGGTCGCGGGCCGGACGGTAACCCACTTTCACGGTGACAACGTCGCGTTCGAGCGGTCCGTCCTCGAGTCGCTGGACGGCTTCGACGAGTACCTCGAGGAGGCGAGCGAACGCGACTGCGCACACCGCATCGCGGGATTCGAGCACGAGGTCGCCTGGAACCCGACGATGGCCGTCCGCTGTGAGGTCGGCACCGATGGTGGTCGAGCCGACCCCGACTGGGGCGCGGCTTACCGGTCGCTGTCCTACCGGCTGGCGAAGAATTACGGATTGCGGCCGACCGTCCTCGCTCGGACCGCCGGAAGCGCGCTCCGGGACGGCCTCTGCGGCGTTCGCCGGCTGGCGTCCGGCGACGCGACGCCGACGGGCTGGGTGTCGGACGGGACCGACGTGGGGACGAACATCGCCCGCGGGCTGTGGGACGGCGTCGGCGCTCGATACGCCGACCGATCGACCCGGCGCAACCCAAACGGTCTCTCGAAGCGACACGATCGCGCGGTTCGGGTCTACGACCGCCGGTGATCGATCGCCCCCGCGTTTTCCGCTTATTCGCCGCGGAACTCCGGCTTTCGGTCCTCGAGCCGCGCCTCGAACCCCTCGCGGTAATCGTGCGTATCGTCGAGTTCGCGGCCCAACTGGCGTTCGTACTCGAGGCCCCGCTCGAGGGGCATCTCGAACGCGGCGTTGAGCGCTTGTTTCCCGTTTCGAAGTCCCAGTGGCGCGTTCTCACAGAGGTCGTCGGCGAACGCTTTCGCCCGGTCGTCGACCGCCCCGGTGTCGACGACCTCGTGGACCAGTCCCATGTCGGCGGCGTCTTCGGGGTCGACGAACTCCCCGGTGAGCACGATCTCTTTCGCGTTCGAGAGCCCGACCAGTCGGGGGAGCCGCTGCGTCCCGCCGCCGTGGGGGAACGTGCCGAGCGCGACCTCGAGCAGCCCGTATTTCGCATCCCGACCGATAATTCGGAAGTCACAGGGAGCGTGAGTTCGAACGCGCCCGCCGGGGCCGCGCGCTTGATTCCGGCGACGACCGGCTGGCGGGTCCCCTCGATCGCCGCGAGCACATCGGGGAAGACGTCGCGATCGATCTCCGAATCGAGTTCGACGCGATCGCGCATCATCTCGAGGTCCATCCCTGCGCAGAAGACCGGCCCCTCGCCGAGCAAGGTGGCTGCCCGGACGTCCTCGGCCGCGTCGACCCGGTCGAAGGCCTCGATGAGGTCCCGCATCAGCGGGACTGTCATCGCGTTTCGCTTGTCGGGCCGCGAGAGGGAGACGTCGGCCCGGTGATCGTTCCAGTCGATCGCGGCGAGTCCACTGCCAACTGATTCCATGACCGTACGATCGGAGCCGCAGTTCTTAGTACCCCGCGTAGATCGGCGGTTCTTCGCCGGACGAGCTCGCGCAGTCCCGAATCGCGGCTCACTGGTGGCTGCCGTGACGCACCGCGAGCAACGACACGGTCGGCACCGATCCGGCGTAAAGCGGAGACTACTGCGATCGGCTGGTCTCACCCCACGGGGCGGTCCTCAGGCCTCCTCCCATGGTTTGGTCTCGACGTCGACGAACTCGAACAGCTCCTCGAACTCGTCGGGCAACTGCTCTTCCGCGTGGGCGAGTTCCCCGCCGGGAACCCGTTCGCTGACGAGTTCGACGACGGCCTTGATCCGGTAGACCGCCTCGGATCGGTCGATGGTGGACGGCCGGCCGTACGACGCGTCGAGGTCCAGATCGTCGTAGTTCAGCCGCTCGAGGACCCGATCGACGAACGCGTCGTAATCGTAGGTCTGCCCGTGGTCGGCGGCCAGCAGGTATCGGTCGATCTCCATCGGGAGCGGGCCGGCGATGTCCGTCGCACCGCCTTCCCCGACGCGCTCGCCGAGCGTCTCGAGGACCGCACGCGTCGTTCGGACGGCTTCGGCCCGCCGACCGGCTTCGATTCGGTGCTGTACCTCGCCGACGAACTCGGTGTAGCTCGTACTCATGGGTCGTCCGTCGTCCGGACGTTCGCCGGTTCGATCAAAAAGCGCTCTCCGCGGATTCGCAAGGCTCGGTGGCAGTTTCTGGCCCGGACACCACCGGTTCCACCGCGACAGCCGCTACAACCGCTCCGGAGCGAGCGCGTCGATCGTCGTCTCCGTGACCTCGTTCGAGGCCGGTTCCGGGACGACGACGATCGGGTGGTCGATTCCCGTCTCGGCCACGAGCGTCCGGAGCTGGTCGCGGGCCTCCGCGGGCGTTCCGGCGACGCCGAGATCGGCGATCATCTCGTCGGTCACTGCGCCCGCGGCGTCGCTTTTCTCGCCGTTGCGCCACGCCTCGGCGATCCGATCGGCTTCGTCCGGGAATTTCGTCGCGACGGCGCGGCGGTAGCCCTCCCCGCTCCCGACGTAGTAGGCGACGTGTCGACGCAGGGTCTCGCGAGCCTCGGTCGGGTCGTCGCTGACCGCCGACGGCACGTACGGTGCGATCGTGATCTCGTCCGGCTCCCGATCGCGTTCCCGCGCGGCCGTTGCGACCTCGTCGAAGGCGTCCTCGAGCCGCGAGAACGGAATGTTGTGTGGGATCCAGCCATCACACAACCGGCCGACGACGCGGCGATTGGCCGGCCCGAGCCCGGCGTGATAGATCGGGACGTCGGTTTCCACGGACGGGAAGTTCGCCGCCTCGAGCAGTTCCCCCTCGTAGTCGACCGGATCACCGCTTCCGGCGGTGAACTCGCGGACGAGTTCGATCGTCTCGTGGGCGCGTCTCACCGGCCGATCGAACGACATCCCGTGGAGGCCCTCGACCGCCACGGCCGTGCTCGTCCCGAGGCCGAGGGTAAAGCGTCCGTCGGAGGCACGCTCGAGCGAGGTCGCGGTCATCGCGAGGACGGCCGGCGATCGGGAATAGACGTTGAGGATCGCGGTGCCGATACCAATCTCGTCGGTCCGGCAAGCCATCTCGGTCGCCTGCACGACTCCGCTCTCGCCCCAGAGTTCGCCGACCCAGACGGCGTCGTACTCCTGACTTTCGGCTCGAACGGCGATATCCGCGAGGTTCACGTCGCCGAACGATGTGACCATGAGTCCAACGTCCATGCTCCCGTCGTTGCTCTCCAGCGGCAAAAATCGACTCCCCGGGGCACTCACTCCGAGCGGCCGTCGAACACGACCTCGCCGCCGACGATCGTCGTCGCAACCTCGATCTCGTCGATCCGGTCCGATTGATCCCACGGCGACTCCTCGAGAATTACGAGGTCTCCGCGGTTGCCGGGCTCGAGCGCGCCGAGTCGGTCGTCGTCGAAGCCGGCGTAGGCAGCGCCTCGCGTGTAGGCGCGTAACGCTTCGGTCACGGACAGTTGCTGCGTCTCCGTCGGCGCGTTCACTGCGTGATGGATTCCCAGGAGGGGGTCCAGCGGCATGCAGTCCGAGCCGAAGGCGAGGGGGACGCTGGCCTCGAGCACCCGGCGGAACCGGTTCGTCCGCCTGCGCCGATCTTCGCCCAGTCGCCGGTCGTACAGCCCGCCGTCGTCGGCCCAGCGATGGAAATTCGGCTGCATCGACGCGACGATCCCCACGTCGGCCATTCGCTCGAGGTGGTCGTCGGTCGCCAGCTCCGCGTGTTCGATCCGGTGGCGCGAGCCGCCGGGGTCGGCGGTCGATTCCAGCGCCGACAGCGTCTCCTCGATCGCCTCGTCGCCGATCGCGTGGACACAGAGCTGGTATCCGTCCCCGTCGGCCCGCTCGACGAGGGCAGCGAGATCGTCCGGTTCGACGACCCACTGGCCGCATCCGTCGATCGCCTCGTCGGAATCGTCGGCGTCGGTGTCGCCATCGGCGTCGAAATCCGCGTACGGCTCCCGGAGCTTCGCCGTCCGACTCCCGAAGCTCCCGTCCGAGAAGGATTTGATCGCGCCAGTCTGCACGCGCTCGTCGCCGTCGTTCGTCCCCAGCCCGACCTCGACGAGGGCCTCGAGGTGGTCGCTCCAGTAGTCGATCCGCACGCGCAGCGGGAGGTCGCCCTCCGCGGCCAGTTCGCGGTAGACGCGCGGGGCGACCGAGCCGCGGACCTTGTCGTGGACGCCGGTCACGCCGTGCTCGACGGCGTACTCCCCCGCTGCCGCGAGCACGTCCCGCATCTCCTCCCGGTCGGCCGTGAGTCGCTTCCTGACCGCCTCGGCGGCGTCTTCGACGGCGACGCCCGTCGGCTCGCCGTCCTCCTGCTTGAGGTCGCCTTCGGGCAGGGCGTCGGCGAGGGTCTCGAGCGCGACCGAATTCAACGAGGCGGTGTGCAGATCGACCCGCATCGCGACGACCGGTCGATCCTCGCTGACCCGGTCGAGTTGTGCGCGCGTCAGCGGGGACGACTGCGCGTCGGGCCACGCGCTGTCGTCGTAGCCGAACCCGAGGATCCACCCGCGATCCGGCTCGTCGGCGGCGTGTTCGCGGAGCGACTGTACGCACTCCGCCGCGCTATCGGCGCTCGAGAGGTCCGCGTGAACCAGGTGCTGTCCCAGTTGCTCCATGTGCGTGTGCGCGTCGATGAATCCGGGCAAGACGACGCGGCCCTCGCACTCGATCACGTCGGTCTCGACGCCCGCGAGGAACTCGCACTCGTCCGTGTCTCCGAGCCGGACGATCTCGCCGTCGCGGATCGCGACTGCTTCGTACACGGTGCCCGATTCGGTGAGCGTCTGGACCTCCGCGTCGACGAGGAGGAGGTCGGCGGCCGCCGTCATGGGAGAACGCGCACGGGCGAGCGGCAAAACGGTTTGGTCCGCCCGCTCCCTGTGCGTTCGTTTTCGTCGGCTCGAGACTGTAGGGTGCCCCAAACCACGAACCCGAGCCGTAACACGTCCCTACAACCCGTCTCGGTGCACAAGGTTCACTTGACCGCCCGTTGACCGAGCGGTATGATCGATCGCGAAGGCCGAATTCTCTTTGGATCGCTTCTCCTGCTCGTCCTCGCCCTCGCCGGCTCCATCGTCGTCGATCGACAGTTCGGGGTCGCGGTTCGCGACCGCCCGCTCCTCTCGTTTCTCCTGGTCGCCGGGATCGCCGTCGCGCTCCCCCACCTGTACCTCGCGGCCACCGACGACGGGGATCGATTCCGAAGCAGACTCCGCTTCGCCGCGATCACGACGGCGGCGTTCGCGCTCGCGTTCACCGCCGAGGCCGAGGGGATCGGCTACCTCCTGATCGCCGGGATCGGAACCGGCTCGATCGTCGCACTGGTCTGCTACGAAATCTTCGCGGAGTACGGCGCCGGGACCGACGACTCGGTGACGAGAGTCTCGTGACCGCTGCGGGGTCCGTTCGACGAGCTGGAGGAGGCGTCGCCGCTCGAGTCGCGACGATCAGCAACTGTTAGGACCCACCGCCCTCTTCCCCCATCCATGACAGACGCCGAGGACCTCGCCGAGCGGGTGCGCGACGGCGACCTTCGCATTCACGAACTCGAGGAGCACGCCGACTACGACACCGCGGCCCACGCGCGCCGGCTGCTCGTCGAACGCGAGACGGGGACCGAACTCGAGGCGATCGGGGACTACGCGTTCCCGGCCGAGCGGGCGGATCCGAACATCGAGAACATGATCGGCGCGGCGCAGGTGCCGATGGGCGTCGTCGGCCCCGTTCCGGTGAACGGCGGGGCGACCGACGGCGAACACTACCTCCCGCTCGCGACGACGGAGGGCGCGCTGCTGGCGTCGGTCAACCGCGGTCTCGGCGTAATCAGCACCGCCGGCGGGGCCGACGCGCGCGTAACGAAAAACGGGATGACTCGAGCGCCGGTCTTTCGGGTGGCGGGCGTCGCGGAGGCCGCCGAGACCGTCGAGTGGGTCGAGGACAATTTCGAGGCGCTCCGGGAGGCCGCCGAAGCGACGACGAGCCACGGCGAGTTGCTCGATATCGAGCCCTACGTCGTCGGCGACTCCGTCTACCTGCGCTTTGCCTACGACACCAAGGACGCGATGGGGATGAACATGGCCACGATCGCGACCGGCGAGGCCTGCGAACTCGTCGAGCGGGAGACGCCGGCCTCGCTCGTGGCCCTCTCGGGTAACCTCTGCTCGGACAAGAAACCCGCCGCGATCAACGCCGTCGAAGGTCGCGGCCGCTCCGTCACCGCCGACGTGGTGGTCCCAGGCGAATTCGTCGAGGATCGGCTCCACACGACCGCCGACGCCATCGCCGAGGCTAACACTCGCAAAAATCTGATCGGGAGCGCCAAAGCGGGCAGTCTGGGTTTCAACGCCCACGCAGCCAACGTCGTCGGCGCAGCGTTCCTCGCGACCGGCCAGGACGAGGCCCAGGTCGTCGAGGCCGCGAACACGATCACCACCATGGACGCCCGCGAACGCGACGACGGCACTACCGACCTCTACGCCAGCGTCTCGCTGGCCTCCCTCGAGGTCGGCACCGTCGGCGGCGGCACGAAACTCCCGACGCAGGCCGAAGCGCTCGAGATTCTGGGCCTTCGAGGGGGCGGTGACCCACCCGGATCGAACGCCGACGCGCTCGCCGAGATCATCGCCGTCGGCGCGCTGGCGGGCGAGCTCTCGCTGTTAGCTGCGCTCGCCTCGCGACATCTCGCGAGCGCTCACGAGGATCTGGGCCGATAGCTGCGGATCGATCTCGCGGGCGAAAAACAGTGTGTCGTCACGCCGACCGTATCGCTCACTCCGCTTCTGGACGGTCTTCGGAGCTATCGCTGCGGCGTCGAACCGTTCTGATCGCGATGTAGCTCCCGGACAGGACGAGCAGGACGACTCCGAGGATGACTTGCAGTCCCGACGTTCCCAGCAGGACGAACAGCCAGCCGACCGCGGCACCGCCGTGGCCGAGCGCGAGATCGTACTGCCCGACGTTCGCGTGGATCCCCGCGAGAACGGCGAACGTGACCGCGAAGACCCACGTCGCCGCGACCGTCGCCTCGATCCCGGCGATCGTGTCGCTGACGACCGCGCCGTAGACGACGACTCCGACCGCGAGCAGGAGTCCCGCGCCGACGACCGGGTCTTGGAGATCGACCGTGTCTGCCATACCGAAAGGAGTCGCCGGGACGGGATAGCCGTGGCGGTACCGTCGCGACTACCTCACAACAGCCGGTATCGCCCGCGACTTTCGCTCACGACGCCGCGTCGCGCGAGCTTCTCGAGTGCATCCCTGACGTAGTCGGCGGGGACGCCGCGTTCGCCGGCGTAGTCGACGACCTCGTCCTCGGTCGGCCGGTCGAGGGTATCGAGCGCACCTTTCACGATCTCCTTCTTGCTCCCGCTGTGGCTCGAGCCGCGCGGATCGCGATCGCCGGCGGCTGCGACTTCGTCGACGTCCAGTCCGGACTCCTCGAGGTACTCGTCGTCGTCGACGACGCCGCCGGCGACGTCGTCCTCGAGGGCGGCGAAGGAGTCGAGTTCGGCGAAGGCCTCGCCCTCTCCCTGGCGGTTCGCGAGCATCGACGCGCGGACGTCGCGAGCGTGGGCGGCGTCGTCGGTCTCGACGAACTTCTTGCGCTTCTCGTAGGATTTGCGCGCGCCACAGCGGGGACACTGGGTCGTCTCCGATCGGCCCTCGATGATCCAGAGGTTCGAACACTCGCTGCAGCCGACGACGGCGTACATGTCTCGCAGTGGCCGCTCGCGGTAATTCAACCTTCGGCAAGCGGAGCGGAAGTGGTCGATCCTCATCGGCCCGATCGTCTCGACTGTCAGAAGATTTTACTTGTCCGACTGATACCTGCGTAGCGATGGTCGTCCCCGACGTTCCGCCGACGGAGGTGCTCGCACTGTACAGTTTCGTCGCCGTCGTTTTGGTTTTGCTCGTCGGCGTGCCGACCGCCTTCCTGTTCCGGTATGTCAGGCTCGGTACCGAGTGCCGGCGCTTGGCTCGTCGGCTGCGACTCGAGTGGCCGCTCCTCTTCGGAGCACTGCTCGTCGTCGGGGCCTGGTTCGGGCTTCTCCGCGCGCTCGGATCGATACCCGACACCGACTGGTTCCTCGTTGGATCGGCAGTGTTCATCCTCGGCGTCTTTTCGCTCTCGGTCGCCGTCGCGAACGCCGACTGGTACCGGGCGACGAATCTCCCCGTCTCGGAGACCGGATTCGTTCGCGAGGGACCGGTACAGGTCTCCGGCGAAGCCAGTCCCGTCGACGCCCCGCTGACCGGTCCGGTTTCCGACGAGCCGTGTCTCGCCTACGCGGTGACCGTTCAGGAGCGGCGGTGGCTACCGAATAACCACGGTAGTTCTCGGACGGAGGTGCCGATCGCCCTCGACAGCGACGCCACGACGTTCACCGTCGACGACGGTACCGGGCCAGTGCTCGTCGACCCGGCGGCCGCGGACGTCCGTCCGACTCGCCCGTCCGCCATCGTCGATCGGGACGTCACGGTCGCGGTCGACGGCGACGAATCGCCGCCGGACCACGTCAGCGATTCGTTCGACGATCTCGACATCGGTCAGTCAACGAACGACCGACGCTATCGCGAGGACCACATTCAGCCCGGCGACACGGTCCACGTCGTCGGTTCGTGTCGATCGGTCGCGCACGGATACGACCGGAACAGGGTCATCACCGAGGCGGGCGATGCGCCGGCGTTCGTGACGACCAGCGGCGACGCCGAGACGGTCTCCGGGTCGGTTCACCGGCTCGTCAGAGGCAGCGCGGGGATCGGCTGCACGCTCGCCGCGTCCGGAGCGATCCTGACGCTCTGGTTGACTCTATGAGCGGCGACCGCCAGTCGACGCTGGGCAGTCGAACGACCGCGACCGAACTGTTTGACACGATCAGTGAGCGGCAACGTCTGAGAGGATGTTGAGACAGTAGACGCCGGCGAGGATGAAACCGAGGCCGACGACCGCCGCGCCGTCCAACTGCTCGTCGAAGGCGAGCACGCCGATCGACGCGACGCCGACGATACCGAGCGCGGCCCACGTCGCGTAGACGACGCCGACGGGTAACTCCTCGAGCGTCAGCGAGAGGAGGTAGAACGCCAGGCCGTAGCCGGCGACGACACCGAGCGTCGGGAGCGGCCGCGAGAACCCCTCAGAGAGTTTGAGCGCCGTCGTTCCGAGCAGCTCCGACAGGATCGCACCGCCGAGTATCACGTACGGGTTCATACGCCGCGATACTGTTAGAAAATATGTATTGGTTGCGAATCACGAACGCGATCGAAGCGACACCGCTGACGGGTCGGGAGACCACCGTCGACGGTATCCGCGGAATTATGTAATCCGCCCCCGTGATGCCCGCATATGGAACGCGTTTCGCTCGAGGACCTCGAACCGTCGGAGGCCGCCGACGGCGTCCACCTGGCGCTGATGGCGGGTACCGACTCGATGAACGTCCAGCACTTCGAAATCGAGCCCGGTGCGGTGGTCGACGAACACAGCCATCCCCACGAACAGACGGGATTCATCGTCGAGGGCGAACTGGTCTTCCTCACCGATGGGGAGGAGATCGTCTGTGGGCCCGGCGACTCCTACGCCATCCCCGGGGAGCAACCACACGCCGCGGAAAACCGCGGCGACGAGACGGTTCGCGGGGTCGACATCTTCAGCCCGCCGCGGGAGAACCCGAGCTGGCAGGAATAGGGGCTGTACTCGGTGGCCCGCGTTCGCGGTTTCTCTTCACGGGCGCTCGAATCACGACCAGCGGCTCGTCTCCGGGGTCGCTCGGGGCGTTCGACTGTCGGCGGCTTCTCGAGCGCTCCGTCGCTCGGAGGGTCACCCCCGAGCAGCTACAGCAGAAACGCGCTCACCAGTTCGAAGAAGACGAGCAAGCCGATGCCGGTGGTGACGGCCACGATCGAGATCGGAACGAGTATTCGGGACACTTTCCGGACGGTCTCTCTGGTGGATGCCGCGACGTTCACCGGGAGGGTAATTTCGTGCTCCATAGCACCGACGCCCACACGTGACGACTTGAAACTCAGTCAGACGACCGAATGACGGCAAAAAGCTGGGACAAGACCGATCGACCGATCGCTGCCCGTCACTCCAGTCGCTTTCGCATTTCGACGTGTGGAATCCCGGCCTCCTCGAACTCCTCCCCCCGCCGTTCGTACCCCAACCGCCGATAGAAGTCGGCAGCCCGAGTCTGTGAGTGGAGTTTCAGCGTCGCGAACCCCCGCTCGTCGGCGCGGTCCTCGAGGGCAGTCATCAGTGCCCGACCGACACCCTCCTCGCGCCGGGGCTCGAGGACGGCAACCCGTTCGACTTTGCCGACGCCGTCTTCGTACTCGCGAAGCCGAGCCGCGCCGATCGGCTCGTCGCCGTCGTACGCGACGAAGTGCGTGGCCGTTTCGTCGTGGTCGTCGTACTCGAGGTCTTCGTCGACGCCCTGTTCGTCGACGAAGACCGTTCGTCGGACCGCGAAGGCGTCCTCGCGTCGTCGCTTCGTATCTGCAACGGAAACATCGACGTCGGTCATCGTGAACTGGTAGACAATCCGGTGGTGAGAGTGTTACTCTTCGGGAAGAGTGACCCGTTACCGGTCGGCGTCAGTTTCAGCGCCCTCGAGTTTCGCCGTCACGAGGACGCTGTCGGGCTGCGTTTCGTCGGCATCTCGTTGGACAGTGAGAGTGTCGGTGGTCGTCGCGCCGGGGTCGATCGTGGCGGTGGTTTCGTCGAGGTGGTCGTTCGCCGCGCCGTGGAGATCGATTTCTGTCCGACCGGCGACGTCACCGTGGTTACCAACAGTGGCGGTGACGAGGACGTCGTTTCGGGAGGTCGTCCCGGTTTCGACGCGCCGGATCGATAGCTCGGGACCGTTCTCGACCGTGATCGACGTCGAGTCGACCGTGTTACCCCAGAACGTGTCGATTGAGACCGCGAACCGACCGCGATGGAGTGACCGTTCGGGATGGGGAACGCTGACTCTCGTCCAGTTGCGTTCGGCGTCCGCTAGTCGTTCCGTCACGGCCGTCCCGTCGGGAGCGACAACGGTGATGTGAAGATCTTCCGAAGCAGTCTCCCGGTCCACCCGAAACGTCGCTTCCCAGCCGCTGTAGTCGAGATCGATGCCGTCGATGGACGCCGGCGGTGGCGTCGCGTACTGAACACCGGCCCCGACACCGATTCCGAACAGTGCCGTTGTGCCGGCCGCAGCCGTTACCTTCCGACGAACCGGGAGGCGGGTGTGCCGGATCGAGAGCTGCTCCGTCAGCAACGACAGGCCGACGGCCAACGCGCCGGCAGCGATGATCGCGACTGAATACGACGGGACGTCGAAGAAGACGAAGCTGTCAAGCCACTCTACTTCGAGGACGGCGGTCACCAAGGCAACCCCTATCGTCGCGGGTACCGGTGCCATAATCGCCGTCCCGAAAACGGTGACTCGATCGAGGTCGAGGCCGTCCACGATCAGCCACAGTCCGAGTGTGAGGCCGAGCCCGACGAGTACGTTGTACTCCCCAGTATCCATGTATAGCCTGATGTGACCCTCGTATCGCGCAGCGACGAGCAGGGGGACTACCACCGCGACGACGACGAGTGCGATAGCCGGAACGAGGTCGTCACCCGGCTCACGACCGGCGCGCAGCCGGGCCACCGGATCGACCGTGTGTTTCGGATCGTCTGGACGTTCTGATCCGGACGTCATGTCTTTCAGTCGATTCGGCACCATAAGGATCTAACTATGATGGGAACAGGTGGCCGAGATCACGATCGATCCGGTGATCGAAGAAAACTGCAAGAATCGATAGTCAGCTGCCAGCGGAGCCCTTACGCCAGTTTCTCGATGTTCTTGACGACTTCCTCGGCGTACTCGCTGGTGGCGAGCTTCTCGGCGTCCTCGAGGTTACGCTCGAGGTCGTAGGTGACCTTGCCGGAGGAGATGGTTTCCTCGACGGCGTCGCGGACGAGCTCGGCGGCGTCGTCCCAGCCGATGTAGTCGAGCATCATGCGGCCCGAGAGGATCATGGCGGTCGGGTTGACCTTGTCCTGCCCCTCGTACTTGGGAGCGGAGCCGTGGACGGGTTCGGCCAGCAGGAGGCCGTCGCCGAAGTTCGATCCGGGCGCGATGCCGAGGCCGCCGATCTGTGCGCCGGCGGCGTCGGACATGTAGTCCCCGTTGAGATTCATCGTCGCGATGACGTCGTAGTTGTCCGTTCGGGTCAGGAGCTGCTGGAGCATGTTGTCCGCGATGCGGTCGTTGACGACGACTGCATCGTCGGGCTGTTCGCCGTCGCGCTCCTCCCAGAGGGTGTCCTCGGTGATGACCTCGTCACCGTACTCCTCCTCGGCGACCTCGTAGCCCCAGTCGCGGAACTGACCCTCGGTGAACTTCATGATGTTGCCCTTGTGGACCAGCGTGACGGAGTCGCGGTCGTGCTCGAGGGCGTAGTCGATGGCGCGTCGGATCAGGCGCTTGGAGCCGAATTCCGTGATCGGCTTGATGCCGATGCCGACGGGGCCGTCGTGGATGGTGTTGTCGAAGCCCATGTCCTCCTCGACGAACTCCTTGACCTCCTCGACTTCGTCGGTGCCTTCCTCCCACTCGATGCCGGCGTAGACGTCTTCCGTGTTCTCACGGAAGGTGACCATGTCCATCTGCTCCGGCTCGGAGACAGGGGATGGGACGCCGTCGAGGTAGTAGGTCGGTCGGACGTTCGCGTAGAGGTCGAGCTTCTTTCGCAGCGCGACGTTCAGCGAGCGGAACCCGGCACCGACGGGGGTCGTCAGCGGGCCCTTGATCGCGACGCGGTGTTCCTTGATCGCTTCAACGGTCTCCTGTGGCAGGTTCTCGTCGTACTTCTCGCGAGCGGACTCGCCGGCGTAGACTCGCATCCAATTGATGTCGCGGCCGGTCGCCTCCGCGGCGGCCTCCAGGACCTTCTGTGCGGCGGGACCGACGTCGCTCCCGACACCGTCACCGTAGATAATCGGGATAATCGGGTTGTCAGGTACCTCGAGCTCGTCCTCGGTACCCGCTTTCAGCGTGATCTGCTCCCCCTCGTCGGGGACCTCGATCTTGTCGTAGCTCATCTCGTCTGTACGGTTCTTCGACGGGGGTAAAAGGTCTACCATTTCCGTCTCGGGGCGGCAAAAGTTGAACGATACCCAGTCGACACGAACGGTGCGTACGTGGCCAAAACGCGCGTTCGAACGCCCGATACGGCAAGAATAGCACCTCGTAGCCTATATAAAAATCTGTTAAATAAAGGGTGTGGTTGCCGCAAGATCAGCATTTTCGACTGGACGCCGGTCGATCCGATAGCGCCCGGATAGAACGCGGGGTGCAGAAAAAACGACGGCGTGACCGTCACCCTCGAGACGACGGTCCACCCGCCGGGACCGGCAGTCGCGTTCGCCGTCTCGCCGGTGGCGATCACGGTGGTCGAGCCGATGTCCGCGTGCCCGTGACGTCCGGCTCTGATCGGTGGCGTCTCTCACGCCAGTCGTACTCGAGACGCACGAACGGGATAATCCGTTGGGACCGTTTCACCGATCGGGGCGTCGTTGTCCATCGTTTCTTCTACGAACGGTCAGCTCAGGTGGTTGTTCGCTCGCCCCGATCGCAGTCGATATCGATTCTCTCGAAGAGTTCGACGATTGTCGTGGAGTGGTTTTATTATCGACGTATGCATTGGCCGATTCATGCTTCGACCACCACAGTACGGTCCACGGCAGTGTCCGCAGTGTGCCGTAACGGTATCGAACATTCAGGGTGTCGCGACCTGTTCCGAGTGCAACTGGGTCGAGAGCAGCTATCGTAGTCGTTGAAACGATTTACGCACCGCTCGCACTCGAGCGGGAGTGCAATGACTTTCAACGACTACTATAACGGAACCGTCGATCGCGTGACCGGTACCGGCTTCCTCGAGGGAGAGACGGAACCTCTTTTTATCGACCTGTCCAACCCCGGGGCATGACCGAACCCGAGGTGGACCTCGAGTCCGAGCAGTACGAGAAACACCGCGAAGCGGGGGCGATCCTCGCGCAGGTACGCGAAGAAACGGCCGAACGCGTCGAGGTCGGTGCGAGCCACCTCGAGGTCGCAGAGTGGGCCGAGGAGCGCATCCGGGAACTCGGCGGTCAACCCGCGTTCCCCGTCAACATCTCCATCGACGAGGAGGCGGCTCACGCGACGCCGTCGATCGGTGACGAGACGACCTTCGGCGAGGAGATGGTCAATCTCGACATCGGCGTCCACGTCGACGGTTGGCTGGCCGACACCGCGATCACCGTCGACCTCTCCGGGAATCCCGAACTGGCGGAGGCGTCCGAGCAGGCCCTCGAGGCGGCAATCGATATCATCGAGCCCGGCATCGGAACCGGCGAGATCGGTGCGACGATCGAGGAGGTGATCGACGGCTACGGCTACAACCCCGTCGTCAACCTCACTGGACACGGGCTGGGCCACTGGGAGCAACACACCGCGCCGAACATCCCGAATCGCGCCGTCTCACAGGGGACGACCCTCGAGGTCGGCGACGTGGTCGCGATCGAGCCGTTCGCGACGGACGGCGGCGGGAAGGTCTCCGAAGGCGCGAGCGAGGAAATCTTCTCCCTCGAGCGGGAGGGGACCGTCCGGAACCGGCAGGCCCGCGAGGCCCTCGAACAGATTACCGAGGAGTTCCGCACGCTTCCCTTCGCGACGCGGTGGCTCGAGACGGACCGGGCCGAGATGGCGCTGCGCCGGCTCAAGCGAAACGACATCGTCCACGGGTATCCGGTGCTCAAGGAAGACGACGGCAAGCTCGTCAGTCAGAAAGAGCACACGATCATCATCACCGAAGACGGCTGTGAAGTGACGACCGCGGACTAGTCACGTCACACCGCTATCGGGCATCCCAATCGGTAATACGTGCGTCGCGGAGAAACGCAGAAGGACGGGAGACCGGGCAACGAGGGCGGTTCGGTGGAGGGTGTTTCGAACTCGCGGCGCGATCAGGCGTTGTTCATCCGCTGACTCGAGCGGTTTCCACACCGCTGGCACTCGCTCACGCGGTACGGTTCGCGGGAGAACTGTGAGTTCTCCTCTTTGAGGCTCTCGGTTCTAATTTGGACGGAGACTTCGTGGAGCGTTTCCAGGTCGCAGTCCTCGCAGTGCTCGGTCATCCCGTTGACAGAGTCGTCAGTCGTTGCCATTACTGAATTACTTGAAGTAGCCCTATCTTAAACCCACGCTTCATTTTGAACGCTGAGTCGTAAAATCGAAAGAGGGCGGCGACTTCTCCGTGAAACTCCCTGAAAACGTTCTATATCGTTTAGATCCGGTTTTCGTGACTTTATATCGGAATTATGCGTTACAGTGCCATGGTTTTATTGGAATCTTACCACGAGTATCGGCCCCGCGCGACGGACTGAAACGCTTTAGGTCGCCCTCGAGTGCCATCGACTATGGACCAGGTGTTCGCACCGTGGCGAATCGAGTGGATCAGACGCGAGGAGAAGAACCCCGACATCGAGGAGTGTGTCTTCTGTGAACTGCCCGAGCAGGAGACCGATCGAGAGAACCTGCTCGTCGCCCGAAGCGAGCACGCGTTCGTCATGCTGAACAACTACCCGTACAACCCGGGACACCTGATGGTCATCCCGCGAACCCACACCGGCGAATACGGGGCTCTCGCGGACGATGTCCTCCTCGATCACGCCCGCTTGAAACAGCGAACGTTCGATGCCCTCGAGGTCGCCCTCGAGCCGGACGGGTTCAACGCCGGCTTGAACCTCGGTGACGGGGCGGGTGGCTCGATCGACGACCACCTGCACACCCACGTCGTTCCGCGGTGGCAAGGCGACACCAACTTCATGCCCGTTCTCAGCGATACGACGGTAATCGTTGAGGCACTCGAGGCAACGTACGACCACGTCCACGACGCCTTCGCCGCTCAGGACGGTGCGGTCGTTCCCGACGAAGACAGTGCCGTCGTGTTCGAATAGCGGTCCGCACTGGGGCGGCTGTCGCAACACCTCCCCTGCGTACGGCCGTCTCGAACTCGACGTCTCGTAGTGGAGCTGGCGATATCGGCACTCGTCACACAGGCAACCGACTCGAGCGCCGATAGACGGTCGGAGCGGCCCGTTATTCGTACAGCTAGCAACCCGGACCGGACGACGGGACACTTTTGGTGACTGTTATCGTGATGGACGGTAGCATGGACTACAAAGTGGTCCAGACGGACGACGTACCGCTCACCGATCTCTCCGACGTCGACGAGGTGCCGCCGGATCTGCGCATCCGCGCGCTCGACGAGTTCTTGGAGACCGACGCGCTCAACCTCAAACTCTGGTACTTCGAGCCCGGCGAGGAGATCCAGTACCACGCACACGCCGAACAGGAGGAGCTCTACTACGTCCTCGAGGGAGAGTTCTCGGTGAAACTCGGGCGGTCGGGCGAGGAAGAGTACATCGACGCCGGACCGGGGACGTTCTGGATCGCCAAACCGGAGATCGGGCACGGCCACCGGAACGTCGGCGACGAGGAGGGCGTGGTCCTCGCGATCGGCGCACCCGCGGTCGACGATCCGGGGCTCGATCCGCACCAACTCGACGACGAGTAACCGCAGAACGGCCCCCGGATCAGGCGTGGGTCGAATCGAGGTAGTCGAGGATCCGCTCGGACTCGGCCATCGTCACGCCGCGGTCCTCGTCGATGATGACCGGGACCTGCCGTTGACCGGAAACTTTCTTGACTTCGTCGCGTTTCGAGTGGAGCCCCTCGACCCAGACGCTCTCGTAGTCGACGTCGAGTTCCTCGAGTCGATCCACGACGTGCTCACAGTACGGACAGCCTTCCAGGCGGTAGAGCGTTACCATAGCACGTGGTACGGAGCGCTCCGTCAAAAGGATACGTGTCGATCCGCGGTGCCGTGTGGACGTACGATCGGCCGCGGAACGGAGCTTTTTGTAGTCACGCGACAGTCCTCGCGTATGCCACCGACTGCAGGTGAGACCGTTGCCGACTTCGAAGCGCTCCTCTGTGACGGCGAGACGTTCCGGTCGACGCCCCTCTCCGAGGCACTCGGCGCTCGCGGCGGCGTGGTCGTCTGTACCGGGTTCGCGTTCAGCGCGATCGCACAGAACTGGTGGAAACAGTTCGTCCGCGCCGGCTGGGACGAGTTCGAGGACGTTCCGGTGCTCGGCGTGAGCCGCGACGGTCCCTACGCACAAAACGAATTCCTCAACTGGCTCGACCACCCGGAGTTCCGGTTCTTCGCGGACGTCGACGGCGAGGTCAGCGAGTCCCTCGACCTGCTCGCCGAGCGGTCGCACATGGCGAACGTCTCGACCCCCTGGCGGTCCGCGTTCGTCCTCGATGCCGACCGCGAGGTACAGTACGCCTTCGTCGCGGACGACTGGATCTCGCCGCTTCCTCGCGAGGAAATCGAAGCCGCCGTCGCGGACCTGTAGCCCGACGTAACAGCTGTCTCCGGATACCGTTTGCTCGAATTCCTCGTCACCGAAAACCGCTGCGAGACTCACTGAAGACGGGTTCAAAACGGGTCGACGAGCTGCGGGCCGTCAGGGCTCGCAATACAGGACGTTTCCGTTGCACGCACACTCGATCCGGAGCGGATCGTCGTAGGTCACCGACACGTGATCCATGGCCTGCACGTAGTGTGCGGGGGTCCCGGTCCGCGAGCGTTCGTTGAGCCGTGAGATGAGGCCGGCCTCCCGCAGGTGCTCGACCTTCCTGTACGCCGTCGACTGCGGGAGGTCGAGCTCGTCGGAGACGTCACGCACCGTCGCCGGCTCCTCGACGAGCAGATACACCGCTCGAGCGTCGTCGTCGCTGAGCAGCTCCATGATCCGATGAGGGTCACACCCGATCTCTCCGTCCTGTTCGATCCGCGGACAGCGGGTCGGCCGATCGGCTGTATTGCTCATATGTACCGGTTCGATGGACTCTTACTTCGCTTTCTCACCTCATTCCCGAGAACTGAGGATCGACGCTCACGGCTATAGTCCCGACCCTACACCGGCTCGCCGAACGCGTACATCGTCTCGTGGGCCGTTATCTCGAGGTCGAGGAAGTCGCCGGGCTCGATGCCGTGGTCGCTCGCGTTCTGGACGATGACCTGGCGATACGCCGAATCACGACACTTCACGGAGTCGGCGGTTCCCTCCTCAACGACCAGGCAGTCCTCGCGGCGCTCGCCGACCATGTCCGCGTAGGCCTCGCGGACGATCTCGCGCTTGACCTCGCTCATCGCCTTCGAGCGTTCCTTCTTGATCGTCCCGCCGAGTCCCTTCATGTCGGCGGCGTCGGTTCCCGGCCGCTTCGAGAAGCGAGTGACGTTGATCTTCTCCGGGCGGGTTTCTCGCAGGAGGGCCATCGACTGTTCGTGGTCGCGGTCGGTCTCGGTGGGGAAGCCGACGATGAAGTCCGTCGATAGCGTCCAGTACTCGAGCGCGTCGTCGAAGGTCTCGACGACCTCGACGTACTCCTCGACCTGGTGCTGGCGACGCATGTCGCCGAGCACGTCGTCGCTCCCTGACTGAACCGGCGCGTGCAGGAAGTCGTAGAGTTCGTCGTTCGCGGCGAAGACCGCGGCCAGTTCCTCGCGGATGCCGTGGACGCCCTTCGGGTTGGCCATCCCCACGCGGACCCGGAACTCGCCCTCGATCTCGCAGATCTCCTCGAGCAGCCGGTGGAGCTTGCGCTCGCCCTCGTCCCAGCCGTAGACGCCGGTGTCCTGGCCGGTGATTCTGATCTCCTTCGCGCCGGCGTGGATGAGCGCGCGGGCTTTCTCGACGTTCTCCTCGATCGACGGCGAGTCGATCTTGCCGGTCGCCTGCTTGGTAATGCAGTACGAGCAGTCGGACATGCAGCCCCGCGCGATGGGGAGGATGCCGACGACGCCGTCGAGGATGGGCTCGGCGTCGGGGGTCGTCGTCGGACACTCGCCGTTGGTGACCGCCTCGGGCACCTCGTCCCAGTGGAGCACCTGCCCGTCGACGTCCGCTCGTGCAAACTCCTCCCCCTGTGCCAGCGCCATACAGCCCGTGATGAAGAGATCGGCCGTCTCGTCGGCCAGCTCCTCGGCCCGCCGGAGCATGTTCCGCTCGGTCTTCTCGACGACGGTACAGGTGTTGAGGATCGCGACGTCCGCCTCGTCCGGGCCGTCGACCCGGTAATGGCCCGCGTCGCGGAGCCGTCGCTCGATCTCGCGACTCTCCCCGCGGTTCGACGTACAGCCGTACGTTTCGATGTGATACCGGGCCATTCGCTTGCACCGTTCTCGGGGCTGGTGAATCAAAAGCGCGACGGATCGCACCCGCCGTCGGTTACCGCTCGTCAGCGTCGGAACCGCCCTCTTCAGTGCCAGAATCGACCTCTTCGTCCAGCGCCTCGAGCGCCGCCCGACCGACCGAAAGCCCCCGGCGGCCGGTCGGCTCCTGCGTCACGAGGACGCCCGCGGAGAAGTCCGGATCGCCGTCGTCGTCGTAAATCCCGTCCGGACTCGTCCCGATCCGGACCGACTCGCGGACCGTCAACATCGCCTCCCGGATCGCGTCGTCCCGGTCGTCCGCGGCGGCGACGTCCAGGTACTCGATCCCCTCGTCGCGACTCGATAACCGCTCGAGGACGGCATCGACATGTTCCTCGGCGCGCTCCGAATCGTAAATATAGTGTCTGACGCGCATCGGTGCTTATCGCCCGTCGCCCTTCGAGACGTTCGTACTCGCACCCGCTCCCCGTGAGTCCCTCACAGCGAGATCCCGACCAGTCTGACGAGGACGAGCACCATCGCGATCGCTCCGAGGGCGACGAACAGCGCGTTCTCGAGGTCGGGATCGCCGGCTTCGATCGGCGTCGAACTCGCCTCGGGTGCGTATTCGTCCGCCTCGCTCGTCTCGTCGCCCGCCGACTCGTCGTCAGTACTCGAGCCGGAGAGGTCGAGCGGGATCCGATCCCGCTCGGCATCGCTCGATCCCGTCTGGCTCGAGTCGGTCGCCGTTCGGACGTCCGGCTCCGTCGCCGACCGCTCGTTCCATCGGTCGTCGGCGGTGTCGTCGTTCTCGGACCGGTCGCCTGCCATATGCCGTCGTAACGCCCCCGTGGTCAAAAACCCGCGGTCCGAGCGCGGAGCGCAGTCGCGGTCAGTCGCTCCGATCGCTCAGGGCCGTTCCGGACGTCCCTCGATATCGCCGCCGTAGACGACGCCGCGCTCGGCGTCGACGGTGACGACGTCTCCGGTCGCGAGGTCGCCGACCTCGGCGTCGCTGATCATCGGAATCCCCAGTTCGCGGGCGACCATCGCCGGATACCCGGTCATTCCCCGCTCGGCGTTGACGATACCGGCGATTCGGCTCGTATCGCCGGTGAACTCCTCGTCGAAGTCGACGGGCAACGCGAGGATGGCCCCGTCGGGGACGTCCGAGAGGTCGCCGTCGGTCACGTGAACGACCGGTCCGGTCGCCCGGCCCTCGACGACCACCTGTCCGGTCGTCAGCGCGTCCGCCGCGACGTGGACCTTCAGCATGTTCGTCGTGTTGGCCCCCTCGAGATCGGTCATCATCCCGCAGAGGACGACGACGGTGTCCCCGCTCTCGGCGACGCCGGCGTCCAGTGCGGCCTGAACCGCCTTCTCGACGACGGCGTCGGCACCCTGATCCGAAACGGGCGCGTACAGCGGCGTCACCCCCCACGTCAGCGCGAGCTGGCGGCGGACCGCCTGACTCGGCGTCGAGGCGACGACCGGAACGCCGGGCCGGTACTTCGCCGTTTTCAGCGCCGTGTAACCGGACTCAGTGGCAGCGACGACCGCGTCCGCTCCGATGTCCCGCGCCAGGAACCGCGCCGAACGCGCCAGTGCGTCCGTTCGCGCCTCGCCGGACGCCGGAACGCGCTGCTCGAGCAATTCGGCGTGTTCCTCGGAGCGTTCGACCTCGCGGATGATGCTGTCCATCGCGTCGACGACTTCGATGGGGTGATCGCCGACGGCGGTCTCGGCCGACAGCATGACCGCGTCGGTGCCGTCGAGGACGGCGTTGGCGACGTCGGACGCCTCCGCGCGCGTCGGCCGGCGGGCGTGAACCATCGAATCGAGCATCTCCGTCGCCGTGATGACCGGTCGCCCGGCCTCGCGACTCTTCCGAATGATTCGCTTCTGGATCATCGGTACGTCCTCCATCGGACACTCCACGCCGAGGTCTCCCCGCGCGACCATCACGCCGTAGGCGGCGTCGATGATCTCGTCTAAATTCTCCACCGCGCCGGCGCGCTCGATCTTGGCGATGATCGGGATGTCCGCGTCGTTTTCCTCGAGGACCTCGCCGACCTCGTAGACGTCCTCGGCGTCCCGGACGAAACTCGCCGCGACGAAGTCGACGCCCTTCTCGGCGGCTAACTCGAGGTCCGCGCGGTCCTTCTCGGTGACGACGTCGAGGTCGAGTTCGACGCCGGGCACGTTGACCCCTTTCCGGCTGCTCAGCTCGCCGCCGGTGTCGATGCGCGCGCGAACCGCGTCGCCCTCGTGGCCCAGCACGGTCGCCTCGATCAGCCCGTCGTCGAGCAGGATGCGGTCCCCGGGCTCGACGGCGTCGATCGACACCGAGAGGCCGACCGTCTCCGGTGTCGCCTCCTCTCCCTCGACGAACCGGATCTCGGAGCCCGTCTCCAGCGTCACCGTCTCGCCCTCGGGCAGCGGCGCAGTTCGGATCTCCGGCCCCTTCGTATCGAGCATGATCGCGACGGGTTCCGTTCGCTCCTCGTCGACCGCCCGGACGCGATCGATCAGCTCGGCGCGATCCTCGCGGGTCCCGTGGCTCGCGTTCAGCCGCGCGACGGACATCCCGGCGTCGGCGAGCTCCCGGATCGTTCCCCGGTCGTTCGACGCCGGCCCCAGCGTACAGACGATCTTCGCATTTCTCATACCGGGCCCTACCGGCAGCATCGCCTAAAAGATAGTCACTTACTCGCGTTCGAGTACTAGTCTCGATACGAATGCGACCGACCCCGTCGTCTGCCACGGCAACCGTTTTGCACGGACCGGTCCTCGCGTCCGACATGCCGACCTACGCGACCCTCGTCGATCTCGCCGACCGCGACGTCCAGAACGCACAGGAACTCGCGACGCTCTGGGGCGAGATCAGGACCGAGTTCGAGACTCACGGCGCGGAACTCCGCGACTCCTACGCCGCGCTCGGCGAGTACGACTTCCTCATCGTCTTCGAGACCGACGACAACGAGGCGGCGTTCAAATCCGCGCTAACGCTCCACCGGCACGGCCTCGAAGGAACGACGATGGAAGTGATCGACACCGACGACTTCTCGGACGTCGTCGACGAAATCTGACGGGCGCGTACCGCGTGGCTCGAGTCAGTTCGCCGGCCGCTCGAGTAGCCCGATGACCTGGTGGCCGCTGACGACTTCGGGGATGACGACCTCGTCGGCACCGATCTCCTTCGCGACCGACTCGTACATCTCCTCGCCGACGCGAACGATGATTTCGGGCGAGGAGTCGACCGTCCCGCTGACGATCGCGATCTGGATGTTGATATTGGAGTCGTCGATCCCCGCAACGAGTTTCGACGCGCGGTCGACGCCGGCGTCTCGCAGCACCTCCTCCCGTCTGGCGTCACCTTCGACGAGCAGGTGTCCGTCCTCTCGGACTCGCTGGGCGGTTTTCTCGTCGTTCTCGACGACAACGACGGCTCGCCCGTCATCGACGAGGTGGTTCGCGATCGTGCGTCCGAACATCCCGTAGCCGCAGACGATAACGTGATCCTCGGTTTCGGTGAGTCGTTGTTTCATCGTTGCTCTGGTTACTTCCGTTCGTATCTGGCCTCCGAACGCCGCAGTGAGGACCGTTTCGCCGATCCACAGTCCCGACAGGACGAGTCCGAACCGCACCAGAACCGCGTACGCTTTGGTCGCTCGTTCCGGTCCGTCGTGTTCGGCGAAGTGGAGTTCGATGCTCGTTAGATCGACCAGCCAGAACGTCGCTTCGACGAGTCCGACGCCCCCGAGGATCGAGAACCCGAGGACGCCGGCGACCACGACCCCGACGAAGCTACCGATCGGTGCCAGCGCTCGTCGTAAGATCGGCCGATCAGTGAGGGCGGAAACGAACGCGGTCCGCACGGTCGGTCTTCGGTAACAATCGACATATAGTTGGTTGGTACTGCAACCGGCACCCGAGAGAGACGTCTCGAGAGGTGAGAAAAATAGTCGTCCGTTTCGAGTCGGCTCTCCAGCCGGTCGGCGTTACCGAACCTTCTCGCCGACGTCGGCGTCGCCGTGGGTCGTCAGCAGGTCTGCCTCCTCGCCGGCCGCGAGGATCATTCCGTTGGACTCGACGCCGAACAGCTCCGCTTTCTCCATGTTCGAGAGCAGGACGCACTTCTCGCCCGGCAACTCGTCGAGGTCGTGGAGTTGCTTGATCCCGGCGACGATCTGCCGCGTCTCGAAGCCGATGTCGACCTCGAGGCGCGCGAGGTCGTCCGCGCCCTCGATGCCCTCGGCCGCCTCGATCCGACCGACGCGGATATCGAGCGCCTGGAAGTCGTCGAAACTGATTCGGTCCTCTGCCAGCGCCTCGAGGTCGCCCGTGTCTGTCATACTCTCGGATTCGCTCGCGTCGGTGTCGTCGCTTTCGGTTTCGGCCGCATCGCCGTCGGATTCCTCGTCGTCGTCCGACGCCGCTTCGACGCGCTCTTCGAGCTTTGCGGTGAGTTCTTCGACCCGCTCGTCCTCGATCTTCTCGAAGAGCTCGCCGGGTTCCTCGAAGGTCTGCGGTGGGGCCTCGAGTGCGTGCTCGAGGCGGGCGTCCGCGACGTCGCCGTCCTCGCCGATCTGTGCCCACAGCGCCTGTGCCTTGTCGGGAGTGATCGGTTCGATGAGGACGCCGACGGCCTTGGCGATCTGGACGCAGTCGCGGATGACCTGTGCGGCTCGCTCGGGGTCCTCGTCGGTGAGTTTCCAGGGCTCGTTGCGCTGGATGTACTCGTTGCCGTACTGCGCGAGTCCCGTGGCGGCCTGACCGACCCCGCGCATGGAGTAGTCGTTGACGTTCTCGCGGGCGTCGGCGATGGCGTCCTCGATGCGTTCTCGGACCTCCTCGGAGACGTCCGCGTCCGGCGTGCCCTCGAAGTTGCGGTAGGCGAAGAGCAGCGAGCGGTACCAGAAGTTGCCCACGGTGCCGACGAGTTCGCCGTTGACTTTCTCCTGGAAGGCGTCCCAGGAGAAGTCGACATCCTGCTGGAGCCCGCCCGTCGTCGTCAGGTAGTACCGCAGCAGGTCGGGGTGGAACCCCTCGTCCAGGTACTCTTTTGCCCAGATCGCACGGTTACGACTGGTCGAGAGCCCCTTGCCGTTGATCGTTATGAACCCGGTCGCGGCGATTCCGCGGGGCTTGTTGTAGCCCGCGCCCTCGAGCATCGCCGGCCAGAAGATCGCGTGGTGCTGGATGATGTCCCGGCCGATGACGTGCATGATCTCGCCGTCCCCCTTCCAGACCTGCTCCCAGTCGTACTCGTCCGTGCCGACGCGTTCTGAGTACTGCTTCGTGCTCGAGATGTACTCGATCGGGGCGTCGACCCAGACGTAGAGGACGAGGTCGTCGCCGTCGTCTCGCGGCTTCGCCGCTTGACTGTCCACGGAACTCCGTTCCGCGCTACCTCCGTCTCGTTGCTCCTCCGGAGCAACGCTATCGCCATCATCGGGATAGTCGATTCCCCAGTCCATGTCCCGCGTGATACACCAGTCCTGCAGGCCGTCTTCGATCCACTGGCGCGGCTGGTTGCGCGCGTTCGAGGTGCCTTCGAGCCCGTCGAGGAACTCGGTGAGGAAGTCGGTGAACTCGGAGACCTCGAAGAACTTGTGGGTCCGCTCGCGGTATTCGGCTGGGTTCCCCGTGATCGTACTCGTCGGGTCCTCGACTTCGCCCGGCTCGAGGTGGCGCTGACAGCCCTCGTCGCACTCGTCGCCACGGGCTTTTGCTCCGCAGTAGGGACAGGTTCCCTCGACGTAGCGGTCGGGGAGGTACTGGTCGGCTTCGGGGTCGTAGGCGACCTGAATCTCTTTCTCGTAGATGTAGCCCTCGTCGTCCAGCGTACGGACGATCTCCTGGGTCAGCTCGGTGTTGGTTTCGTCGTGAGTGTGGCCGTAGTTGTCGAAGTCGACGTTGAACTTTGGGAACGTCTCCTCGTACTGTTCGTGCCAGTCAAGCGCGAAGTCCTCCGGATCGACGCCCTGCTGTTCGGCGTTGACGGCAACCGGCGTCCCGTGCATGTCCGACCCGCAGACGTAGATCGATTCCTGGCCCAGCATCTCGAGCGCGCGGTTGAACGCATCTGCACCGATATAGCCCCGCAGGTGACCGATGTGCAGGTCGCCGTTGGCGTAGGGCAACCCGCAGGTCACGACGGCGGGTTCGTCCGTCGGAAACTCGTCGTGGCTCATGCTCGTCACGTTGCGCTCGCGGGCGTAAAACCCGCCGGTTTCGATCGCTACACTCGCGCCCCCTGTGCGCTCCGCCGCAGCAGGTGGTGACACTCACACGATCGGGATTTTTCGTCTCAATTGCTCCGCCCGTCGCTCGTGCTGCGATGGTAGCGTCCGTGACCGATCGAGGGGAGAAAACACGGATCAGACTGCATATCCATCGTTTCGGAGCGCGAGTTCGACCGCCTGATCGAACCGCTCTCGGAGGTCGGGGTCGAGCCGTTCGACGCGCTCGTCGGAGTCCGTCAGTTCGAGGCGGCGTTCGTCGCCGCTGCCGTCGGCATCGATGGGACGATACGTTTCGGTGAATCTCCGGCTATCGTTCCCGTACACGGTTACGGTCACGGATTCCACATCCGACGGGCGTCCGTTCTGTGTCGACGTGTCCACCGCGCCGCTCACTTTCACCCGTTCGAAATCGGTGAGATCCGTGCTGAATCCTCCGATCGCGAGCTTTTGGTCGAGCGATTCGCGATCCCATTCGCTCCGCTCGCCCGTTTCCTGATCCGTCCCGATGACGGTCTCCGGTCCGATCGTCTCTATCGTCCATTTCCTGAGCGATTCCGATGCGAGTTCTTCCGCGGTTCGTGACCGGATGTCTCCCTCCTGAACCGTGTCACCTTCTTCGACGCGGATATACCGCGAGTTCGAACCGGGAACGTCGACGAATATCTCACCTGATTCCGTGCTGACCAGCGTTTCCACTCCCTCGATAGTACGGGTAACGAGTTCTCGATTCCTGTCGTTGCTCATGGTTGATAATCTCACACATCTTTGGGTTCACGCTCATCTAAGGGTGATGCCGGCACTATCCATACGAGCACCGGCCCGGATCACGCGTCGCCGTTCGACGCCTGACTCGACCCGTCTCGGCCGCCGTAGCGCTCGGACTACTAGTGCGAACGGTCCGGCTTTCGGGAACGCCCCTGATCCAGTGAAGACTGCTGGTTCGTCTCACCGGCGTCTGAACCTCTTCGATACAATCAGTTAGTCGTCACTCACGACCGGCACGCTCGCACGCACCTCGAGCCGATCCAGATCACCGATAAACGAGGCCAGCATCTCGCGGGTGACGTGTGGCATACAGACGACGCGCAGTTCGCCGGTCGCCGTTCGCGAGATCCGCCAGCCCTTGGCTCGCAGCGCGTCGAACGTCGACCGCGGCACGTCGGCCGCGACGAGCGGCAGCGTGGGATCGGCGACCGCGTAGCCCCGCTTCTCGAGGGCGTCGGCGAGCCACTCGGCGTTGTTCTGCGAGCGGACGTACTGTCGGCGGTAGCCGTCCGGCCACAGTTCCTCCATCGCGGCGACGGCGCTCGCGACGCCTGCGCCGGAGCGAGTTCCCGTCAGCGTCGCCTGCGAGGTCGACTCGAGGTAGGGCGTGTCGACGGCGAGTTCGTCGAGCAGGTCGGGCGAGCGGACGAGCAGTCCCCCCGCGGGAACCGCGGCCTGTCCCATCTTGTGGGGGTCGATGGCCATCGTGTCGACGGGCGCGTGGCCGAAGTGCCAGTCGTAGTCGGTAAAGGGAAGGACGAACCCGCCCCACGCGGCGTCGACGTGGAGGGTGGCGTCGACCGACCGGGCGATCCGGCCGAGTTCCTGAATCGGATCGACGCGGCCGTACTCGGTCGTTCCCGCGACGCCGATCACCGCGGCGGTGTCGTCGTCGACGGCGGACCGAACGGCCGCGAGGTCGGCCCGGTGGTCGTCGTCGGTGGGAACGATCCGGAGTTCGACGCCGAGCAGGTCGGCCGCCTTCTGGAAACTGAAGTGGCCGGACTCGGGCATGACGACGTTCGGAGTCCGGCTGTCGGCCCGTTCGCGGGCGATTCGAACGGCCTGAATGTTGGCCTCCGTGCCGCCGCTCGTGATGTAGCCCGCCGGCTCGTCGAGACCCGCAACGTCGCTCAACAGCTCGATCGCGTCGTCCTCGAGCGCCGCGACGGTCGGGTAGCTCCCGGGATCGCCGGGATTCGTCGCGAGAAACCGCTCCGCCGCGTCGCGCGCCGCCGGGTGAGGGTCCGTACACATCGACGAGAGAACCCGGTCGAACGCTTGCGGCTCGGATTGCATATCACGTATGTAAACGGTCGCCGGTTTATGAGTTGTGTTTGTTGACGAGTTCCGCCACTTTCCTCTATCGGAAACCGAGGAATCACCCGTCGAGAGTCGGGCTGAACGGCGCGTCGTCGTTCTCGGTATTACCTTAATACCGTCCCCCGACGGCTCGCAAAGTCCGTATTTTCCGCCCCTTTCCAGCCTTATGACAATATTGATATGCTGTCGCCTGCAACCCCCCGATAATGATTTCGACAGCCCCTCGAGCCGTCGACCACGGCGCCACCGTCGTCGGTGCGTTCACCCTATTGCTGTTCGGGTTCGCGCAGGGGCGGGAAATCCAGCGCGTCTCGGTCGATCTGTTCGTCGTGACCGTTCAGGTGGTGTTCCTCGAGGCGATCTCGTCGATGGCCGTCTTCACCGGTTTCGTGGCGATCACCGGCCTGTTGTTGGTCCGCGAGGTGTGGACGTCGCGGGATACCATCGAACCGGTGACCGACGGCCCGCGGCTGACCGCGATCGTTCCGGTGTATCGCGATCACAAGGTGATGGACGAGAGCGTCGAGAGCCTCTGTGAGAGTACGTACGAGAACCTCGAGATCGTCGTCGTCGCCGAGCCGAACGACGAGGCGACGCTGAAGCGAGCCCGCGAACTCGCGAACGCCAACGAGCGCGTCGAGTGTTTGATCAACGGGAATCCGGGCTCGAAAGCGGGGGCGATCAACTACGCGGTGCGCGAGACCGACGCGGAATACATCGCGGTCTTCGACGCCGACGAACGGGTCACTCCCGAGTTCCTGTCGCGGGGGATGGGCGCATTGCTCGAGGACGCGGACGTCTTTCAGGGGCGGCGGATTCCGCGGCCGACCGGCGTCATCGAGACGGTCGCCTACTGCGAGCGGATCGTCTTCCACGCCAGCTACAAGATCGTCGAACTCTCGGGCTTCGCGAACTGCCGGAGTTCCTCGACGGTGCTCACCCGCGAGGCCTTCGAGCGCGTGGACGGCTACGACGACGTGCTCACCGAGGACCTCGATTTCGCGCACGCGTGTTATCGCGAGGGGCTGACCGTCGAACAGGCCCGCCAGTGTACGAACACGATGGAGGCCCCCCACACCCTGCGGGATCTCTGGGGCCAGCGCAAGCGCTGGCGCGTCGGGCAGATCGAAGTCCTCCACGCGACCCTCATCGAACTCCTCCGCGGACAGCTCGGCCGCCGCGGTATCATCTCGATCGGCCGCATGTGCTCGAGCCTGCTCGGGTGCCTGTTCACGCTCGCCCTCACTTCGAAACTCCTGTTGTTGTTCATCCTCGACGTCGAGTCGGCGTTTCTCCTCCCCGCGGCGATCCTCGTCGGAACGATCGCCCTCGTCGCGTGGCGCGACACCAGGGACGGACGGATCGACGGCCTCAGCTGGACCGTCGTCCTCGCGCCGCTCCTCTATCCCGCATTCGGCATACTGACGCTCAAATCGCTGCTCGGCTACGGGCTCAGCTGGGACGGGACCTGGTACGAGGTCGAGAAGACCGGCTCCTGACGACGGACTCCGTTCTCGAGGCGCTCGGTGGTCGTCTTCTCGAAGACCGGCCGGTTCGACGACCCTCCGCCGGCCGGGACTGACAGGGCGTTCGGTCGATTCCGATGTCACCGTATCCGTTCTCCCACTCGATCCACACCGGACGGAAAGCGTGCCTTCAAGTCCGCCGCCGCGCAACGGCCTTCCATGAACCCAGGCGACCGCGTCCGCGTCGATCGCGCGGATCGGACGTACGAAGGCGTGTTGCTCCCCTCGAGCACGGACGACAACCTCGTGGTGAAACTCGAGGGCGGCTACAACGTCGGCGTCGATCGGGACGGGGCCGACGTGGACGTGCTCGCGGAGGACGTCTACGAGATCGACGGCACCGATTCGACGGGGACCGACGAGGCGGGCTCGGAGATCGAGTTCGACGACGAGCTGCCGACGATTTCGCTGATTTCGACGGGCGGCACGATCGCCTCGACGGTCGACTACCGCACCGGCGCGGTGACGGCCCAGTTCGACGCCGAGGACGTCCTGCGAGCCGTTCCCGACCTCGCGGGCCGCGCGAACTATCGGGGCAGAGTCGTCGCCAACATCCTCTCGGAGAACATGGAGCCGCCGATCTGGCAGGACCTCGCCGAGGCGGTTCGCGAGGAGATCGCGGCCGGCGCCGACGGCGTCGTCGTCATGCACGGCACCGACACGATGCAATACTCCGCCTCGGCGCTGTCGTTCATGCTCGAGACGCCGGTGCCGATCGTCTTCACCGGGTCGCAGCGCTCGGCGGACCGGCCGTCGTCGGACAACGTGATGAACGCCGTGTCGGCCGTCGAGGCCGCCAAGAGCGACTGCGCGGAGGTGTTAGTCTGCATGCACGCCTCCGAGTCGGACGACGTCTGCGCGCTCCACCGGGGGACTCGCGTGCGGAAGAACCACACCTCGCGGCGGGACGCGTTCGAAACCGTCGGGGCGGAGCCGCTGGGCGAGGTCGACTACGAGACGGAGACGGTCGAGTTCCGTCGGGAGTATCAGGAGCGCGACGACGTCGAGCTCTCGATCGAACCCGACCTCGAGAGCGACGTCGAACTCCTGAAGTTCACGCCGGGAATGGATCCGCAGTTCCTCGACGTCGTCGAGGAAAGCGAGGGGCTCATCATCGAGGGCACCGGCCTCGGCCACGTCCACACCGATCTGATTCCCCGCATCGAGGAGCTGATCGAGGACGGCACGACGGTCGTCATGACCAGCCAATGTCTCGAGGGCCGCGTCTGCGATCGGGTCTACGACACGGGTCGGGACCTCCTCGAGGCGGGCGTGATCGAGGGCGAGGACACGCTGCCCGGAACGGCGAAAGTGAAGCTGATGTGGGCGCTCGAGAACGCCGAGGACGTCGAAGCGGCGATGGGAACGTCGCTCGCCGGCGAGATTCAGGAGCGGTCGGTGCCCTGGGAGTGAGTCGGGTTTCACTTGGTAACGACAGCTACGAACCCGTCGCTGCGGAAACGATATCGTCTTGATAATTCTCTCCAGTTTGTTGCGTATGAGTCACGACCACGCCAATCCCGAGCGTGCCGGTCACCTCCATCACGTCGAGCTCTGCACCGCCGATCTCGAAGCGGCAGTTGACTTCTGGGCATGGTTACTGGATGAACTCGGCTACGACCGGAAGAACGAGTGGAGCGGCGGTCGTTCCTGGCGGAACGGTCCGACGTACATCGTACTCAAAGAGGCCGACGACTCCGCGCCACCATTTCAGCGACGGGCACCGGGCCTGAACCATCTCGCGTTCCACGCCGGTTCTCGTGACCAGGTCGATACACTGACCGCAGCCATCCGTGACCGATCGGATTCCGCCGTTCTATACGAGGACCAGCATCCGTACGCTGGCGGCTATTACGCGCTCTACTGCGAGGGCCCCGACGGAATCAAAGTCGAAATCGTCGGTCCCGAGTGACGTCAGTCTCACTCGCCGTTCGCGGTGCTTCGGGCGGAGGCTCTGATTGCGGTCATCCGCTGCAGTAGATGAACCGCGTCGATTCTGCGAAGCCCTTTCCCGCGCGACTGCGTGAGGTGCGACTGGTCACCTACCGATGTCACCCGATACGAACGCCGACGCTTCTATCGAGATTCGCCGCGCGACCCACGAGGATTACGACGCCGTCGTCGACTTCACCAGTGACATCTGGCCCGACCGCGGTGGCGACTACATCCCGCGGATCTACCACGACTGGCTCGAGGACGAGCCCGGGCAGGGCAAGAAGACCTTCCTCGCGGAGGTCGACGGCGAGGCTGCTGGGATCCTCCAGGGAGTCATGCTCTCGCCGGACGAGGCCTGGTTTCAGGGGATGCGCGTCGCGGCCGACTATCGTCGGCAGGGTGTGAGCCACCGACTGAACGAAGCGACGTTCGAGTGGGCCCGCGAGCAGGGGGCGACGATCGGTCGCGTCATGGTCTTCTCGTGGAACGCCGCCTCGCTCGGCGCCGCGCGGGCCAGCGGCTACGACCCGATCACCGAATTTCGGTTCGCCCATCCCGAACCGGATTCGACCGCCGAGGGTCCGTACCGGGTCTCGAGCGATCCCGCGGCCGCGTGGCGCTACTGGACGCACAGCGACGCCCGCGAGCACTTGAACGGACTCGGACTCGCACCCGAAGAATCGTGGGCCGTCCGGGAGCTCACGCGGGACGATTTCGACCGACTCGCGGACGAGACGGCCGTGTTCGCGGTCGAGGGCGAGGACGGACTCGCCGGAACGGCCTACCGATCGCGAACGTACGACCGGGAGATCGACGATGACGACGCAGCGGCTGCGAGCGACGAGGCGACGACCGAGACGTGGGCCGAATACGGCGTCGCGGCCTGGGAGGACGTCGACGCCGCCCGGTCGCTGTTCGCCGCGATCGCTCGAGACGCGGCCGAGAGCGGTGCCGACGAGACGCGGGTCCTGATCCCCGAAACCGCCCGCTACGTTACCGACGCGCCCTACGCGGGAGTCCCTATCTCGGAGGAACCGGACTTCGTTCTGGGGATCGATCTCACGGGGGAATGATGTCGGACTAGTCCGCCAGCCGCCGCAACCGCTCGAGTCGCCGGTCCGTGGCCGGATGGGTCGCGAAGAGGCCGCCGCCGCCGTCGCGTTCCGGATCCAGCGTCGGGAGGACGGAGATCGCGTCGACGGACCGGGTGTGGTTTCGGAGGTCTTCGGGCGGTCGCTCGGCCGCCGCCGAATCGAGTCGCTCGAGCGCCGCGGCCAGCGCTCCCGGGTCGCCGGTCGCAGCGACGGCCGCGCGGTCGGCCGCGAACTCCCTGCCGCGGGAGAACAGCCCGACGCCGAGCGTCGACCCGCCGACCAGCAGCCGGCCGAGGGCCAGCCAGGGAAGGTCGCGGGGATCGAACTCGTCTCCCTCATCGTCCATCATCTCGTAGAACTCTTCGGACGCGATCAAGGGCACGATCGCCCACGTCATCAACCGCTGGTCGCCGTTCGCGACGTGGGCGAGTTCGTGGGCGAGCACCGCCTCGAGTTCGTCATCGGGGAGCGCCTCGAGCAAGCCCTCGGAGACGATCAACACCGGCTCGTCCCCGTGAGTGGTCGTACACGCGATCGGCGCGGTCGCGGCGTGACGTCGCACCTCCGGCAGCGGGAGGTCGAACTGGGCAGCCAGTCTGGCGGCCGACGACGCGACTCGTCCGGTTCCGCCGGGGTCGATCGGCTCCGTCTCGCGGCGCAACCGTGCTCGGCTGCGACGGATCGCCTTCCGTACGCCGGCCGCCCACGATAGCAATAGCAGAACCGCGCCGACGAGCAGTGCCGCGACGAACGTCCGCAGGCCCGGCTCGATCACGAGGCCGGCCACGTAGAGAACGACCCCGCCGACCGCGAGACCGCCGAGTACCGCGAGAACGACCCCGAGTACCGCGAGCGTGCCGAGGCCGATGATCCCGGCTCCGAGTGCCCGTCCCGCGAGGCTGAGCGTCGTTCGTGCTCGCATGGCTCCCCGTTTCGATCGCGGACAGTTAAAAAATTCGACGGTTTCCCGTGGGGCCGCAGTCACGACCGCTCTCCAGCGCGACCCGCAATCACCCGCCGCTGACCGGCGGGAACAGCGCGAGCTCGTCGCCCTCCTCGAGTTTCGTCTCCAGTCCCTCCTCTTCGACCAGGACGTTCGTTCCGTTTCGAAGCACGTTGATCTGGGATCGCAGCTCGCCGTCCCCGTCGAGGACGCGGCCCTCGAGGTCGGGACGACCCGAAACGAGTTCCTCGAGGGCGTCACCGACGGTGTCGCCGGCTGCGGCGTCGACGGTCACGTGCTTGTCACCGGCGCGTTCGGCGAGGTCCGCGAACAGCTTCCACTCCGTAGGCATACGTGGCGCTATCGGTGCCGACGGCAAGTAGCTACCGCTCTTGGGGTCGTTCCGGCTGCCGATCGGGGTCCGGTTCGTCGGCGACGGACTCCTCGCTTTCTCGAGACCGGTCCGTGTAGGTCAGCGTTCGTTCCGTCACCCGCCGGAGCGCCTCCGGGCGACCGAGAACGTAGGCGACATCGCCCGCCGCGAGTCGAACGTCGTCGGCCGGCAGCGGGAGGTGCTCGTCACCGTCCTCGCCCGCGCGTTCGACAGCCAGCACCAGGACCGGCAGCGCGTCGACCGGGACGCCGACGAGCGAATCGTCGGAGCCGACGCTGACCGTCGTCACCGTCTCGTCGGCCGCACGGAGCAGGGAGACGAGTTCTCGTTCCGCGTCGGGACTGCCGGGCAGGGTCACGAGCCGGTGCGGTCGATCGCCCTCGAGGTCGCGAACGTCCTCGGCGTCGATGGCGACCGTCACGGTGTCGTCGGCCGTCGCGCGCAGTTCGCCGCCGGCGATTCGCCGAGCGGTTCCGTCCGCGTCGTCTCGGCCCCAGATCCGGACCGCGTCGCCCGGGCTGGCGTCGGCCGCGGGATCGCCCGTCAGGGCGACGGCCACGGTCCCCGGCGCGAGCGTCGGCCCGATCCCGGCCGGTCGGCTCCCGACTCCGAGGTAGTCGATCGTCCCGTCGGCGGTGAGATCGACGTCGACGTGTCCGATCCCGTGGTCGCGCTCGAGGCGGGCGACCAGTCGCTCGCGCAGTTCCTCGACGGTGAGTCGACGGGGGAAGAGCAACGTCTGCCCCGCGAGTTCGGCTTTCACCGATTCGTCGACGGTGTCGTAGCCGTCGATGTCACCGATCTCCGTCGGGAGTTCGACCGTGACGACGCGACCGGCCGAGCGAACGAGCTGTCTCACCTCGGTGATCGTCCGCGGGGTGGCGGCTACGAACACGTCTCGAGCGAGGTAATCGCCCAGCCGCCGGCCGGCGTCGGCGGCGACCGCGCTGGCGACGAACGCACTGACTGTGAAGACCGCGGTACTCGGGTCGGTCAGCGGTGAATCGCCGATGATAGCCTGTTGTAACGCCGTCTCGGTGTTCAACCAGAGCGCGACGAGCGCGACGCCGAACAGAACGGCGACGCCTTCGGGAATCTCGTCCGAGCTGTACCAGCGGTAAATAAATGCGACACCGCCCCCCGCTCCGGCCGCGAGCACGGCGAAGCCGACGATCTGAACGAGCGCGTCCACCAGCGTCGCGGACGTGACGACCTGCGCGAGGACGGGAACGGCGCTCATCGCGCCATCGCCTCCACGTACGCCTCGGTCGCGTCCTCCGGTCCCGCGACGAACGCCTCGTCGCCGGCCTCGAGTCGCCGTTCGATACCGGGGCCGAACACCCAGCCGTGGCGACGACCGCCGGTCTCGCTGCCTTGCCGGCGCACTGCGAGGAGGGTCACCTCGTCCGCCGGCGCGGGCTCGTCGGCCCCGGTCGAGCCGACGATGAACCGACGGATCGCGTATCCGCTGCGCTTGACCAGCGCGAAGGCTTCGAACTCGCGGCTCGTCCCGCGGGAGCGCACGACGAGTCGCGGGGACTCGGCCTCGAGGACGGACTTGACGTCTCGGCGGGCGACGGCGATGGTCACGCGTCCCGGCCCGCCGGCGGTCGACGCGTTCGATTTCGCGTCGGGGAGCGGCGGGTCGGTTTCCTCTCCGCCGTCGGTCGCGACGTCGTCACCTGGCGGCTCGGAGACGGCCGTCTCGTGTTCGTCGTCGATATCCGTTCGGGCGCTCAGTACCGTCCCGGTGATCGAGCGCTCGTCGGTTCGGACGCTCACCTCGTCGCCTCGAGCGAGCCCCGTCGGGACGAGCGCTGCGACCGAGACGGCCCGCTGGCCCGCCGGGACCCGTCGCGAAAGGCTTCCCGACGGTGGTGCCGCGATGACGGTCGCCCGCGCCTGTTCGTCGATCTCGACGTCGACGTCGGCGAGATCGTGATCCGTTCGGAGCCGTTCCTCGAGTCGGGACTCGAGTTCGGAGAGGGGGATGTCCGCCGGAAGCCGCCACGAGCCGGCTTTGAGGGTTCGCCGGAGATCCGGCGACAGTGGCGGATAGCCCTCCATGTCGTGGATTTCGCCGGTCGGTCGGACGGTGACCTGGCCGACCGAGCCGACGAGTTCGACGACGTCGGCCGAGAGGGTTCGCTGTCGGAGCGACGTCAGCGAGAGCCGACGGGGGAGTTCCGCGCCGAGTTTGTCCCCCTGATTGTGAGCGTAGAGTGCGAGCATGAGGACGACGAGGACGGCGACCAGCAGTCGCGGCGACTGGGCGATCGTCGGTTCGATGAGGCCGAGTAACCCGCCCTGGACGCTGGCAATCGACAGCGCGAGGACGACGACACCGAACCCGGGAAGCGTGACGCCGCTGAAGTACCGGACGAGAAAACCCAGCGAGCCGGCGACGAACGCGGGGACGATCCCGGTCAGGAGCCCGAGATAGAGGCCCAGAAACACCTCGACCAGTAGATCGACGGGAAGCGATTGCATTGTCGGTCGGTCGTTCGGAACGGTTAAATCAGCACCGACGCGGTCACTGCGCGGGAATACCGAATCGACGCCGACCGACGTCGACCCGCCAGCGACGGTCCAGCGCGAGCGTATACACTCCTTCTCGGGAGCGTATACACTCCTTCTCGGGAGGGGTTTATCCGTTCGCCCGTGGTGTCTGGCACCATGCTCGATCGCGTTCTCGTTCCGATGGACGGGTCCGTGCTGTCCGAGCGCGCGCTCACGTACGCGCTCGAGAATCACCCCGACGCGGCGGTCACCGTCATCACCGTCGTCGCCGAGCCGTCGGTGATGATGGGGAGTGCGATGGGCCTCGCCATGGAAGACGACATCGAGGGGGCCGCGGAGGACCGCGCAGCGGAGGTGTTCGAGCGCGCCCGCGAGATCGCTGCCGACTACGACGCCGAGATCGACACCGTCGTCGAAATCGGCCGTCCCGCACGGGCGATCGTCAGCCATGCCGACGACTACGACGCGATCGTAATCGGGAGCCACAGCAGTGACATGGTCGACCGACTGTTCGTGGGCAACGTCTCGGAAACCGTGTTCCAGCGCTCGCCCGTGCCGGTTACCGTGGTTCGCTGATCCGCCCCGGACAGTTTCGCTCGTTACTCGATTTCGATCGTTTCGGGGGCCAAACGGGACCGCTATCTCTCGTGCGGAAGAGACGGAGACGTTTAACTAACACCACTGCCCACGGTGTGTATGGTCGAGGCCCGGTCGCTTCAGGAGCGATTGCCGGATAACTGGCGACGAGTGCTCACTACGCGGGCGGCCATCGTGCTCGTCTTGCTCGTCGCGTTGCTCTCGGTCGCGACAGCGGTCTTCAACATCGGCACCAATGCCGTCGGCGGCCCCCTCGTGGAGTACGTTCCCGACGCCGTCCAGAGCGCCGCCGCGTTCACCGGTGCACTCACCGGATTCATGATGGTCGGCAGTGCGCTCGCACTCCGTCGCGGGCTCCGGACCGGGTGGTGGGCGACGCTGCTATTGCTTCCGCTGACGGCGGCACAGGGGCTCCTCCAGTCGAGCCCGTACTCGTTCCCGTTGATCGTCCTCTCGATCGTCTCGATCCCGGTCCTGTTACTCACCCGCAAGCGCTTTACGAAACCGCTCTCGCTGTCGACGACGCAGATCGCGGCCGGTGCGTCCCTCGTCGGCGTTCAGGTGTACGGTACCATCGGCGGCTACGCGCTCCGCGAGGATTTCGACGGCATCAACAGCATCCTCGACGCCTTCTACTTCACGCTGATCACCTCGAGCACGGTCGGTTACGGCGACGTGACGCCGAACACCGGCTCGACCGAGGCGATGCTGTTTACCATGTCGGTGCTCGTCCTCGGCGTCGCCAGCTTCGGTATCGCCATCGGAGCGCTCGTGGGTCCAGCGATTCAGGACCGAATCTCGAAAACACTCGGAAAGATGAACGAATCACAGCTCCAACTCTTGGACCAGCACATCCTCGTGCTCGGTTACGGCGAACTGACGGAACCGATCGTCGACGAACTCGCGGACAGCAACCGGGAGTTCGTCGTCGTCACCGACGACCGCGAGGCCGCGACGATGCTCGGGGAACGGGACATCCTGGTCGTCACCGGCGATCCCAGCGACGAGGGGCCGCTCGACCGCGCGAAGATCGACCGCGCGACCGCGATCCTCGTCGCGACGAACAACGACGCCGAAGACGCACTCGCGATCCTCACCGCTCGCCAGCTCGCACCGTCCACACGCATCGTCGCCGGCGCGACCGACCGTGAAAACGTCAAGAAACTCGAGCGAGCCGGGGCGGACACGGTGATCAGCCCCTCCATGCTCGGGGGCCACCTGCTCGTACGGTCCGCGCTCGGCAACGACGAGAGCGATCTGATCGATCGGATCCTCGAGCGGGACTGAGTCCTCGCGCGAGGGCGTCCAGCGGGTTTCGTTCGGACGGAATTGCGTCGCTCACGATCCGTTGAGAGAGCTCCGTACCAGTCCGAATTACGCAGCCGGCATATGGCGGCGCGCGCTGTTGGCCGTCCGAGTGTAACGAGGGCGGCCAACGACACTGCGCGAGGGATGAGTGAGCGCCGCGAGGTGCGAACGTTAGCGCGGAACCGCAGGTTCCGCGAACCGTGCGAACGGGCGCTGCGCGCCCGTGAGCAGAAATCGGTTGGGGAGGGCGTGGCCGTTCCCTGTTGTCACGCTAGCAGCACACTCGGTACCGTCGCCCGCTCCGACTCCCCTCTCCGTCCGGTTCGAAGACGTACAGGTCGGATTGACGGGTTACTTCCGCATTCATTCTCACCACCGAGTCCCGCTACCGGCGGCGACCGCGGTGGACGATCGCCACGTCCGCCTCGAGATCGCTCAGCTTCTGGAACGTCGGCGGGGAGACGAACCGCGAGGCGGCCGACCGGTCGGTGCTCGAGCCGACGAAGACCACGTCGTATCGCGGTGCGACCCGCGAGAGGTAGTCCTCGACCGCCGCGGTGACCACGTGCGTCTCGAACCGGCCCGAAAAGGCGTCAACGAGGTCCGCCAGCGTACTCTCGGCGGCCCGGCGGCGGGACTCGCTGTCGATACACGTACAGACGCTGATCGTCCGGTCGGACTCTGCAACCCGAATCGCGAAATCGAGCATCGCGCGCGCGGTGTCGCCGGCACCTCGAACCGCCACGAGGCTGTCCCGCCATCGGCGTCGCGAAGTTCCGTTCGATCGAAAGGCGATGACGTCGATCTCGCTGTCGAACAGCCCCGTGATGAACGACGAGAGACCGCCGCTCTCCCGCTCGCCGTACGGCGTGACGATGAGATCGCAGTTTTCCTGCCGCGCGGTCCGGAGGACCAGTCCGGCGGAGGCCCCACCGTCGGCCGCGACGACGACCTCGCAGGGCACGTCGTACGCCGCCTCGAGATCCGAGGCGAGGGACTCGAGACGGCGACCGACGTCGGTGGCTGCGCGTTCGGCCGGCGTCGTCGCTTCGTCTCCACTATCCTCGTCGGCTCCGTCTTCCCGTCCGACGGCGTCCTCGTCGACGACGTCGAAGAGCACCACCTTCCCGGCGTCGTGCGCGCCGGCGATCGAGGCGGCGAACCGCGCGACCGACTCCTCGCCGTCGCCCATCGGCACGAGCACGTGATCGTCGCCGCTGGTCGTCTGATAGAGGAAGCGAGCGCGCTGTTCGTAGAAGCGATCCCGCCAGAGGACGAAGGCGGCCGCGACGAACGAACTCGAGACGACGATCCCGAGGACGTACGCGAACTGCGCGTTCCCGGTGACGAGCACGAGCAGCGCGGTCGAGAACGCCGTCGGCTCCTCGAGGTCGAGCGCCCAGGTGCAGGCGCCGGTAAAGAAAATGCCGAGGGCGGCACCCGATGCGCTGACGCCGCCGCCGTCCAGCCCGGCCGTGGTCGTGAGCTCGAGCGCGAGCCAGCCACAGAGCGCCCCGACGGTCATCCCGCCGACGAATTTCGTCGGCGTCGCGTACTTCCCCTCCGGATCCGCAAAGAGCGTGTACGTCCCGGACGCGAGCGGCGGGAACAGCAGGAACGAGATCGGCCCGGCCACGTTCGCCACCCACGTCACCGCGGCGATCAGCAGCGGGACGAACACCAGCACCGAGAGGTGGACGAGGTTCCCCGTGTGCTCGAGCCACCGACCGAACGAATCGAGTTCGCGCCGCTCCAGCCGTCGGAGCCGTCTCGCGAGCGCGTAGAGTCGCGCTCGGACCCGCTCGAGCATATGCCCTCCGTTGGTGACGGCTCGACCAAAACTGTTCGGCTTCGATGGGACCTGCTGGCGGCTCGTCGCTGTGGTTCGTTCAGTTCACCGGCGGTAGCCAGGCTCCGTTATTCGGGTGCGCCCTCGAGAATGTCGACCCCGCTCGAGGCGCCGATCCGTTCGGCACCGGCCTCGAGCATCGCGATCGCCTCGTCGTAGCTGCCGACCCCGCCGCTGGCCTTGACCGGGAGGTACTCGCTCATGAGTTCGACGTCCTCGAGGGTGGCGCCGCCGTCAGAAAATCCGGTCGACGTCTTGACCATCGCGGCGTCGGCCGCTTCGGCGGCCTCGCAGGCCCGCCGCTTCTCGGCGTCGGTCAGGAGTGCGGTTTCGATGATCACCTTCACGGGGATCGGCACGGCGGCGACCAGTTCCGCCAGTTCGGCCCTGACTGCGTCGTCCTCACCGGCTTTCAACCGACCGACGTTGATGACGACGTCGAGTTCGTCCGCGCTGTCCTTCCAGGCCGCGACACCCTCCTTTCGCTTCACCTCGGGGGCCTGCTGCCCGTGCGGGAAGGCGATCACCGTCGCGAGCGTTACGTCGGGAGCGTGCTCGGCAGCCATTTCGACCGCGTAGGGCGGGATACAGGCGTTCATTCCGTGTTCCGCGGCCGCATCGAGGACGCTGCGGACGTCGGCGGGCGTCGTCTCGGGGCCGAGGACGGTGTGATCGATCAGGGGGGCGAGTTCGCTACGGTCCATACCCCTCTCGAGTCGCCGGACGGCCAAAAAGGTCGCTTACTGATTTGGCGACTGGCTCTCGAGAGTCAGTGGTTACTTTAGCGTAGCCGCATCCGAGACACCGTTCGGTATCAGTTCGGATCGTACGGGTTCGTCGCCGTGTCGAGGCGATAGACGTCCGCGGCTGCATCGAAGTCGTCGTCGAACGCGTACAGATAGCCCAGTCCCTCCGTTTGCATGTACGCGATCAGACACGCATCGACGAAGGAGAGCGGTTCGTGCTGTCTGAACAGTGCTTTCCCCGTCGCGAGCGCGTCCGCGGTGAGCGAGTCGATGTGGAAGCGAGCGTTTCTCTCGAGGCGATTGAGGAGGTCGACGGCTGCGTCGTGGCCGGCATGGGTGACCAGGCCGTTGAGCGTTTCCGCGAGTACGTAATCGAGGATGACCGCTTCCGGAAGGGACCCATCGTCGATTCCTCGGAGTATCGGAAGCGCATCGTCGTGAGCGCTATCTCGTCGATAGGCCGCTGCAAAGAGAACGGTCGTATCGAGTAGTACACGTGGCATCTACTCGACATCGACGCCCCAGGCGTCGTGTTCGGCAGCGACGTCGGTTGTTTCCTGCCCATCGTATCCATCGAACCCGGAGAGCGTTCCCGTTTCCTGCTGGACGACCCGAACGCGGACGCTCCCGTCGTCTTCGAGCTGCCACCGGAGCTGATCGCCGTCGTCGATCCCGAGCTCGTGGCGAATCCGAGCCGGGATGTTCGCCTGATTTCCCGACACCTTGCTTTCGGCGTCAGTTCGATCGCTGCTCATGTTCTACGAAACGGGAGTTGCCGTGAAAAGCCTAGTGTGTCACTACACTACTCTGTCGGAGCCCCTAACTCCGCCGTAACTCGAGCGCCCGAGCAGAGAGTTGAAGCCACTAGAACGTGTGTCTCAGATCACACGTGAAGGAATACCCGTCCATCCCGCACGCCGCGAACGCGCCAGACGAGTGCTTCGATGACGGGCACCTCTGGCTCCTCGAGAAGATCGACGGCGCGCAGCTTCGGTTTCAACTGCTGGAGTCGGGGCTTATCCGGTTCGGCGATCGGGATCGGTGGTATACGGATCCGGCTGCGATTCCCGACCCGTACCAGCACGCCGTCCGTCACGTTCGGGAGCGCCTCGATCGGGACGCGCTCCGACGCGCCGTCGACGACGTCGAGACCATCGTCTTCTTCGGCGAGGCGACCCACCGGCACGCGATCGACTACGACTGGGATCGGCTGCCGTCGTTCCTCGGGTTCGATATCTGGTCCGCCGAGACGGACCGATTCTACCCGCCCGATACAGTCGAACGGATCTTCGATCGGATCGGGCTCCGACCGGTGAACGCCTTCGAGCGGGAGCGTCACACCCGGGATTTCGATCCGGAATCGTACACCGTCCCGCAGTCGAAGTGGTACGACGGCCCGGCCGAGGGTGTTATAATCCGGAACAAACGCGGGCAACGGGCAAAGCTACTCCACCCGACCGTTCGGGACGTCGACGAGTCGGTTCCGGTCGACGCAGCAGCACCGGCGCTGGCCGCCGAATACGCGACCGACCGGCGGATCCAGAAGGTCGCGACTGAACTCGAGGATCGAGGGCATCCCGTCACGTTCGAGACGCTTTACGAGCGAGTCCTCGAGGATATCGTTCGCGAAGAGCACGCGCAACTCTATCGCGGAGACGGGACCGTCGATCTGGAACCGTTTCGGTCGGCGGTCGGGAGGCTAGTCCGACGGTTTCTCGAAAATCGGCACGGCCGGTGACCCGCCCGTCGAGGCGATCACCGGAATCGTCGTCACTCTGTTCGAGATCTCGTCCCGCTGCGAGCCCTGCAATATCGAATTCCAGCATTGGACTGGTAGATGATTATAATCTATAATAAATAAAATTATAATACCAACATAGTATGATTTAATCCCCTCCGTTGCATACTCCTATTTGCAATGATTGAAGAGAAATCACGTCGGAAATTTATAACGGGTGCAGCGACAGCAGTCACGGGACTCGGAGCGCTCGGAGGGACGGGAACCGTCGCCGCCGACGACGTCGACATCCCTCTCTCTACGTCCGGTGACGACTGGACGGTCGGCGTCTCGGCCGAGCAGTACGATACGTCGGACCAACAGGGTGCACGCCTCGAGGACGTCTACAGCGGCGACCGATCGAATATCGTCGTCGACGGTCTGGATACGGTCGTTTACGACGGATCCGTAACGCGGAACGCCCGGAGAGACGCGTCGTCCAGCGAGGTGAACGTGACGACGTCGTACGTCACTGAAGCGTACATGTCCGCGATGGTGCCCGTCGCGGACGGGACCGTCGATCTGTACCAGCTGGCCCTCGTAGCCAAGGACAGGCCCGCGATCCTTCTCGAGAGCGAGGCCACGATCGACGCGAGCGGCGATTTCACGTTCTTTACGATCGCCACCCCCACGATCGGTTCCGACGGGGGGGCAGACAACGAGGCGTGGCTGACCGATCGGGACGGGTACGACGTCATCGTCGCCGCCCACGACGGACAGTACGTTGCCTTCGCCCAGCGACAGGACTGGCGGAAAGAGTTCGACGGGCAACGAATCGGCACCGTCGACGGCAAGACGGCCTGGGACGACATTTACACCGATAACGACGGGTGGATCGACAGCAACGAGTCCAATCAGGGTCGTATCGACGTCGGCGTCGGACTCTACGGTGGCGACGTCGACAGCCTGTCGTGGCTGACCGGAATCGGAATCGGCGGGAGCGAGGACGAGGCCGTCTCGAACGCCGTCTCCGTGGTCGACAACGGGTACGAGTCGGAACGCGAGAAGTACATCCCCTGGTCGTAACGCGACGGGTATCGACCACTCCCCGTGAACCACCGGGGAGTGCTGGTTCAGCGCGATTCGTCCGGACGACCCGAATCGATTCCGACCCGATTTCTTGTGAGTTGGCTTCCCCATCCGGACCGGATCGAGATCCCCCTCCAATGAGGGGCCGTCGACGTTCGACAGCACACTGCTCTCCACGCGCGGGCTGTGTCGGTGTGACTTCTCTGTGAGACTCGAACCCGGATCCGAAGTCGTTCGGCGACGAGGTTCCGAACCCGGTTAGCGGCCCGACGGGGTGTTCACATACCCATATGAATTTTCATGAACGACCAAAACTTTAATCATTATGAGTGTACTTTAGGGGTCGAGGGGTCCGAATGATAGACAACAACACGCAATCATCGACAGGGGAATCGAGCGCTGATTCAGAGACGGACAACACGACTGTAGACGGTGGGGGCCGCGACCTCGCACGCCGGACACTTCTGAAAGCCACCGGTACTGCTACGGCGGTGGCGACCGGTATCGGGGCGTTCTCCGGCAACGCGGCAGCACTCAGCTGTGGCGACTACCTCGACGCCCCGAGCGGGTATCCGCACCTGAACTACGGGCGGCTCAACGGTATCCGGTCGGGCATGAAATACCGGTTCGTGAACGCCCACAGCGGAAACGTCCTCGACGTCTCGAACGCGTCTCCGGACGACGGCGCGAACGTCCACCAGTGGGCCTGGGCCGACGGGGACAATCAGGTCTGGCGACTCGAGCGCGTCGCCGACGGCCAGTACAGATTCGTCGCCGAACACAGCGGAAAGGTCCTCGACGTCACAGGCGGGTCCGCCGATAACGGAGCCAATATCCACCAGTGGGAGTGGGTCGGCAACGACAACCAGAAGTGGCACGTGGACTCGGTCGGCGACAACGGTGAACACCGGTTGCGGGCCGCTCACAGCGACAAGGTCGCCGACGTCTTCGATGGGTCCACGGACGACGGCGCGAACGTCCACCAGTGGGGCTGGCACGGCGGCGACAACCAGAAGTGGTTCCCCGAGTTCGCCCACAACGACGGGACGCTGCTCGTCTTCACGCACGGCTGGCTCGAGGAGATCGGCGGAAGCGCCGAGGATCAGGCTTACAACGCGGAAGTCGCGCTTCGCGAAGCGGGCTACGATGGCCCGGTCATCGGCAACGAATACGACTCGCTCGACCTGGACTGGTGGGACGCCACGGACGAGGCCGAACGCGCCGGCCGCATCTTCGGCGACTGGCTGGCGCGGTTCCGCCAACGTAACCCTTCGACCACCGTCCGGGTCATGGGCCACTCGCTGGGCGCGATGATGACACTATCTGCACTGAACCGGCTGGCCGATCGCGGAGAGTGGATCCACTCGTTGGACCTGGTGGGCGGTGCCGTCGACCACGACTCTATCGGCGATACCTGGACGAACGGCGTCGAGAACGCCGTCGGCGAGGTCCACAACTATCACAGCTACAACGATAGCATCCTCGACGTCATCTACGAGGTCGGCGAGTGGGACGACGCACTCGGCTACTCCGGTGCCGAGGGGTGGACACCCGACAACTATTCCGACCACGACGTCTCCGACGACGTCGGCTCACACTGCGAGTACTTCAAACGCGGCGGCTGTATGCACCGCGTCGTCGCCAACTGGTGAGGCGGGGTACTCGACTGACCACCAAACCCACCCGGAATACGTCCGTTGGGCCGTCGAAGAAGCCTGTTTCGTCACGGGACGGTCTCACCCGAACCTGTGGCTACCGTGTCAGACACCGCAGTCGCTGGAGATCTCGAGGTGACCTCCTGATTGGCAATCACCGTGATGATTCACTGGTCGGGCCGCCGGATTTCGTTTCCGGGTACGGCCGACAGCATCCTTTTCAGCGTTGCCATGTAACCGATCCACATGGACGAGGGCGAACCCGGCGTTGTTCCGGCCATCGAATCCACCGCCGAGGACATCGCCGAGATGCGGACTCGCGGTGCGGCGACGATTGCAGACGCAGCCGCGGCGGCGCTGGCGACCCAGGCCGACCGATCCACCGCCGAGACTCCGGCGGCGTTCCGACGGGAGCTACGGGCCGCCGCCAGAACGCTCTACGAGACCCGGCCGACCGCGGTGAGCCTCCCCAACGCGCTCCGGTACGTGCTTCGCGGCATGGACGGCGACACCGTCGCCGACCTCCGGGCGTCGACCATCGCCCGCGCCGAAGCGTTCCAGCGCGATCTCGCGCGGGCCCAGGAGACCCTCGGCGAAATCGGCGCGAACCGGCTCCAGGACGGCGACGTCGTCATGACCCACTGTCACTCGACGGACGCCCTCTCGTGTATCGAGGCCGCACTCGAGGACGGGAAAGCCCTCGAGGCGATCGTCAAGGAAACACGACCCAGGAAACAGGGCCACATCACGGCGCGGCAGTTGCGCGAGTGGGACGTCCCGGTGACGCTAATCGTGGACAACGCGGCCCGCCGCTACCTCGACGGGACGGATCACGTGCTCGTCGGGGCCGACAGCATCGCGGCGGACGGCAGCGTGATCAACAAGATCGGGACGAGCGGGCTGGCGGTCAACGCCCGCGAGCGCGGCGTGCCGCTGATGGTCGCGGCCCAGACGATCAAACTTCATCCCGATACGATGACGGGCCACACCGTCGAGATCGAACTGCGTGACGAGAGCGAAGTGCTGACCGACGAGGAGCGAGCGTCGATCGTCGATTCCGAACCGACTGGTGGGGACGATGGCGAACGCAGCTCCGAGACGGACGGGCCGCTGACCGTCGAGAACCCTGCATTCGACGTGACGCCGGCGCGGTACGTCGATGCGATCGTCACCGAACGCGGCCAGTTCCCGCCGGAAAGCATCGTGACGCTCATGCGCGAATTATTCGGCGAGACGACCGGCGAACCCTGGGAGGCGTGATCTCACGCGGGCCGCGCGTCGCGATCACTGTCGCTCCCCACGATAATTTTCAGCAGTACGATCCGTCGATAATCGGAAAGTGTTAGTCACTGGTGTAAACTATACCCCCTATGGTGTTACCCGAGGGGTTCGTCGTTCCACCGTGGTATCTGGTGGTGCCGGTTCTCGTTATTCTCGGCGGTATCATCGCTCTCCTGTGGGCGCTCGAGCCGCCGGTGACCGATCGAACGGTGATCGCCTTCGCCCCGTGGATGATGTTCGGTGCGACCCTTCACGTCCTCTACAAGATGGGCACGTTTCCGTCGAGCATCGAGCCGCTGTTTACCGCGCCGATGGTGTATGCGGTCACGGCGGTGGTCACGGGACTCGTCTGGATTATCGGCGTGTTCCTCCACGTCGGCGGCCTCCAGGAAACGATCTCCCGGTTCGTCGGTATCACCGGCACGGCGTTTTTCACCGTCTTCGCGATGTTCGCGCTCTTCCTCAGCCTCGAAATCGGAACGCTCGCGCCGTTCTGGCCGGTCATCGCCGTCGTCGTCGCCGGTATCGTGACCGCGATCGCCTGGCTCGCACTGGGCCTCTGGTTTACCGACGTCGCGGCGACGACGGGCGCGACGGGCGTGCTCGTCGTCTTCGGCCACACGCTGGACGGGGTCACGACCGCGATCGGATACGATATCCTCTCGGCCACCGAGAACGTTCCGCTCTCCTTGTTACTCCTCGAGGCCGGCGGATCGTTACCGACTGCGGAATACATCGGCGCCGGCTGGCTGTTCGTCCTCGTCAAGGTCGGACTCGCGATGGTCATCCTCGGACTGTTCCGAGAGTACGTGGAGGAGCAACCACAGCAGGCCCGACTACTCCTCGCGTTCGTCGCCGCGGTCGGGCTCGGACCGGCCGTTCACAACACTCTGCTGTTCACCGTCGCCTGAGACCGGGATTCCACTCGGCGGTATCGACGAGTTGGAAGTGTGGCAAACCGCTCGGCGAAACCCACCGTGCAGTCACCTAGACTTTTGCCTCGCGGGATCGTTCGCTTCCTAGCATCGAATGGATTCGGTTACGGTACTCACCGCCGGCCACGTCAACTGGGACGTGACTCTTCGGGTCGACAGGTTCCCCGAACCCGACGGCGAGGCGTCGATCCGCTCGCAGCACCAGTCGGGCGGCGGGAGCGCTGCCAACGTCGCCGCGGCGCTCGCCGGCCTCGAGATCGAGGCCGAACTGATCGGCAGCGTCGGCGACGACGATCACGGCCTCCTCGCGCGGCGAGAACTCGAGGCCGCGGGCGTCTCCCTCGACGGCCTGCGAGAGATCGAGGGGGCCGAAACGGCGGTCAAATACCTCCTCGTCGACGAAACGGGAGAGGTCGCGGTGCTGGGAAACGACGGCGTCAACGAGGCGGTGACGCCGGACGACCTCGAGCCGGCCCGGATTCGGGCGGTCGATCACGTTCACCTCACGGGCCAGCGACCCGACACGGCGGCCGCGATCGCGCGGATCGCGAGCGAGGCCGACGTCCCCGTCAGCTTCGATCCCGGACGCCGGCTCGGGGATCGGGAGTACGGCGAGGCGATCGCGCTCGCGGACATCCTCTTCGTGACCGATCGGGAGGCGAGGGCGCTGTTCGGCGTCGACGGGATCGACGGGGCGGCCCGCGATCGGATCGTGATCGTCACTTGCGGTGCCGACGGCGCGGAAGCGTACACGCCCGACGGCACCGCCGTTCACGGGGGCTTCGACGTCGATCCCGTCGATACCGCCGGTGCGGGGGACGCCTTCGCGGCGGGATTTCTCGCGGCGTGGCTCGAGGAGCGCGATATCGACCGCGCACTCGCGCACGGGAACGTGTGCGGCGCAGTGACCGCCGGCCGCGACGGTGCGCGGAGCGCGCCGACGGCTGATCGCCTCGAAGACGTTCTCAGCCGGCAGTCGTAACCGCGGCGCCGACCGATCGATGCGGCCGATGGAATACGCTGGCGTCGGGTGCTTCTCACCCGGTGTCGTCTGACGGTAGGTATATGGGCGGCGACGTTGCCAACTGGAATGAACGGTCACGATACCGTGACTGAGAGACATGACGGAAGGAAGGGTAAACGACGCTCACGGCTGCGGTCTCAGACGCCGCATCCAGTACGAGCGACGAGTGGACGAACCGCCGAGCATCGCCGCTGCGATGGCACTGGCCCGCTACCACGGAGACGACGTCACTGCGGCCAGCACGCAGCTCTACGATTACATCGATCCGGACGCGCTCGATGCCCTCTTCGCCGAGACGAACCGCGGTGATGCCCGATCGGAGGGGCGCGTCGAGTTCGAGACCGACGACGCGGTGGTCACGATCCGACCCGAGCGCGTCGAGGTGTCTTCGGACACCTGACGGTCGAGCATAGCCGATCGGTGCGGGGTGGGGTGGCGTCGAGGATCGCCGAACGCGTCGGTGGTTCCTCGGCCCTTCCTCGAACCTTTTTTCTCACCGCCCGCGGAAGGCGACGGTATGGCGACCCAGCCACACTTACTGGTCGACGACGGGGACCTGACAGACATCGCGCTCATTCCGGGCGATCCCGGACGGGTCGATCGCATCGCCGACCACTGCGACGAGTCGGAGACGATCGCGCAAAACCGCGAGTACAAGGTCGTCAACGCGACCTACGAGGGACGGGAGCTGACGATCTGTTCGACGGGGATCGGCTGCCCCTCCGCCGCGATCGCCATCGAAGAACTGGCCAACGTCGGCGTCGAGACGTTCATCCGCGTCGGGACGACTGGGGCGCTCCAGTCGGAGATCGAAATCGGCGACATGATCGTCGCGACCGGCGCGGCGAAAAACGAGGGGACGAGCAAGCGCTACGAGGCCGCCGAATACCCCGCGGTGCCGGACTACGACGTGTTGTCTGCGCTGGTCGACTCCGCCGAAGCCAACGACGAGGACGTCCACGTCGGCCCCATCGCCTCCGACGACGCCTACTACGCCGAGACCGACGCGTACGTCGACGACTGGGAAGCCGCCGGTATGCTGTCAGTCGAGATGGAAGCCGCCGCGGTCTTCTCGCTGGCCCGCCGCAAGGGACTCCGAGCCGGCGCGATCTGTACCGTCGACGGCAACCTCGTCGAAGGCACGCAGAAGGGTACCGACACCGAAGACGACGAACTGCCCGAAAAGGCGAAGAACAACGTCGGCCGTGCGATCGATCTCTCGCTCGAGGCCGCGACCACTCTCTAACCGGCGATCATTCGTTGCAGTCGTCGCCGAATACGCACCCGAAACTGATTTATTAGGTTTGTGCGTTCGGTCAATTAATGAATGTCGGTTATCTGTCTGATCGCACGAGTGGTACCGTCGCCGTGTTTGCGCTGGTGACCACGGCTATTCTCGCGCTCTCAGGTATCGTTTCGGCCCAGCCCTCGAGTGGTGGCGGCGAATTCAGACCGGGCGCCTACATCGGTCTTCAAATCGTCGTCGCCTTCCTGATAAACGGACTGCTCGGCGGGGCGCTCGTCGCCGTTGGTCCGTCCTACGCGACCCAGACCGTAACGGAAATCCGGGACGATCCCGGCGGGGCATTCGTTTGGGGCCTTCTCGTCGGAATCGGTGTTCCGATTGTGTTCTTGCTCCTCGCGATCACGATAATCGGACTTGTCGTCACGATTCCCGGGTTGATCGCCGTCGGGATCGTCGGCCTGATCGGCCACGCGGTCGCGATCGTCTGGGTCGGGACGCTCGTCAGCCGCGGGGACCGCGTCGGCGGGAAAGCCGCCGGGCTGGGCGCACTGGTGCTCGCGGTTATCAGTGCGATTCCAGCTCTCGGCGAGTTCATCATCACCGTCGTCGGCTATTTCGGGATCGGCGTCGTCGGTCGGCGGCTCTACGTTTCGCGGGAAAACTGAGCGAACGACTGTCGGTGCCGCGACTGAACTGTACCGGCTCGAGCGACCCGCCACGTCTACTCCTCGGAGCGCCCGAACAACCGTTCGCGGAGCGATCGCTCCGTCGGTCGTTCGGCGAGCAGCACGGAGCACTCGAGGTCGTCGACGACGTCGTAGACGAGCGAACCGCGGACGAGCCGGGAGAGCAGCCCGCGTTCCGTCGCGCCGATGATCACGAGCGTCTCGTCGGCGGCTTCGCGGGCGATCGCGGCTTCGACGTCGCCGGAGGTGTCGACGGTCAGCACGGCGTCCCCGATGTCGTGGTCGGCGGCCCACTCCGTGAGGAACGCTTCGCCGGCGTCGCGTTCGCTCTCGTCGTCGACGACGTGGAGCAGGTCGATCGAAGCGCCCGTCGCCGAGCGCAGCGCCCTCGCGACTTCGGCGCTGAGGTCGGAGTCGGGGCCGCCGGCGGTCGGCAGGAGGATCCGGCTGGGGTCGTAGCCCCGGTCTTTCAGCACGAGGAAATCACACGGGAGGTCGTGGGCGAGTTCGTCGAGCGGTTGCTCGGCGCGACCCGCCGCCCACGGTCGGTCCCCGCCCCAGCCCATCACCACCTGATCGGCGTCGTGTTCGCGGGCGGCGTCGAACACCTCTTCGAACGAGCGGTGGGAGATTATCGTCGTCGTTTCGATCGGTGCATCGTAGGCTGCGGCGTGTTCGCGGGCCCGCTCGAGCAGTTTCGCGGACTCGGCGTCGATCCGATCGAGGTGTTCGCCGGCGCGCTCCAGCGGCGTCTGGTCGGGGACCTGCACGATGTGGACCGCGTGGACGATGCCGTCCCGTTCGGCGGCGAGCGTGCTTGCGAGCTCGATTAGGTGTCGTTCGGTGCGGGGGTCAGCCAGGGGCACGAGCACGCGGTAGCCGTCCGAACGCTCCGGGTCGCCCGCCGTCTCGCTCATTCGTGTCACCCGTTTCGCGACGGAGTGCAAAAAGAACTCGCCGGGATCGACACCGCGTCTCGGGCCGTAATCGATGGTTTCGGGACCGCGACCGCCGGCCGGCGACTGCCGGTGTGGATCGGTATAGCATATAGTGTCCGACCGATAACGAGGCTCGTATGGACTATCGACTCGACGAGATCGATCGTCGAATTATACACGCGCTGATGGCCGAGGCCCGGAACACGTCGGCTCCGACGATCGCGGAGGACGTCAACGTCTCCCCGGGAACGATCCGAAACCGCATCGCGCAACTCGAGGAGCAGGGCGTCATAACCGGCTATCACGCGGCCATCGACTTCGAACAGGCCGAGAGCTATCTTCCGAATCTCTTCATGTGTAACGCCCCCGTCTCCGAGCGCGAATCGATCGCCACACAAGCCCAGATAATCCCCGGCGTGATCAACGTTCGAGAGCTGTTGACCGGTCGCCGAAACCTGCACGTGCTCGCGGTCGGGGCCGATACCGAGGATCTCCGCCGGATCGCCCGCTCGCTCTCGGATCTCGGGCTCGAGATCGAAGACGAAGTCCTCGTCCAGAACGAAACGACGCAACCGTACTCGCCCTTCGGACCAGGGAACCAGACGCGCGAGGCCATGCTGACGGACTTCATCAGTCTCTCGGGCGACGCCGAGGTCGCCGAGGTGACGGTCGATCGAGACGCCCCGGTCGCCGGTACGAGCCTGCAGGAGGCCGCCCGCCGCGAAACGTTCACCGACGACACGCTCGTGATCGCGATCGAACGGGACGACACCGTGTTGACCCCCCACGGAGACACGGAAATTCGACCGGACGACATCGTCACGGTCTTCTCTCGGAACGGCGTGACCGAGGAGACGATCAAAAGTTTTCGCTCGAGCGAGACCGCTGACACCTGACGGAGTCGCGAGCGAGCGCCGGCTCCCGACTGCTGTCCCTATCCGGAAAGCCGCGCCGTTCACGGCGCGGAGACCGTCACGCCGTGAGCCGCTCCGCCAGCGCCGTCGTCCGATCGGTCAACGTCTCGGTCGTCTCGGAGGCTCCCTGGAGCCGTTCGTTGACCGTCGCGAACAGCCGGTCGAACGCGAGGGTACTGTCCTCGTCCTGCCAGTCGGCCGTCTCGCGGGCCTCGAGGCCGCAGGTCGGACACCGCTCCCCCTCGAGTGGGTCGAAACAGCCGTGACAGCGCTCGAGACCGGTCGCGACGGTTTCGCTCAGCGCGACGACCTCGCGCAGGGTCGACTGCAGGTCGGCCGCTGCGTCGGAGAACGCTGCGAGCGCCGTTCGAACCTCGGGATCGTACGCGTCGTCGTCGAGGGTCGACAGCCGCTCGAGGCGGGCGTCGACGACGGCCACTGCGAGCAGGATGTCGCGTCTGTCCCGGCGGTACTCGGCGAGCGTGTCGTCGACGTCCGCGTCGGTCCCGTCGTCGAGAGCGGACTGGAGGGTCGACGGGAGCGAGGTCGCGAGCGACGTGAACTCGGCGACCGCCGAGATCGTCGTCCCCTGCAGTCGGGTGGTCTCGCGGACGAGTTGAAACAGGTCGTCGGCGGCCATCGACTCCGTCCTCTCGGGTTCTTCGAGCGTCGCGAAACAGTCCGCACAAACGGTGACGAGCGCGCTCTCGTGGACCTCCCCCTCGAGGGGAACGTCCCCCACGGGGTAGAGTCGGAGCGCGGTCGATTCGTCGTCGCCGTCGGCGTCGGTCCCGCAGTGTCGACACGTGAACGCGTCGCGGTCGAACACGGCCTCCCGGTCGGCACGCCAGTCGCGTGAAGTCACGGGCGAGCGAAGACAGCGCGTCGACAAAAACGCTCCGACAGTGTCCGGTCGACGGGCGTCGCCGTCGCCCCCGGTAGTGCGAAATATTAACCCACAGCCTGCGGTACGTTACCGTATGAACGATTCGCCGGACGATACGGATCGACCGGAAGCGTCGGACGAAGCGGAAGAAACTGAATTCGAACTCGAGCGCGGATACGACCGCGCGGACCTCGCTCCCGTCTTCCGCGAGTTCGCCACCGCGTTCGAGGACGGACGGCCCGTTCGCCTGAACGGGGAGGATCGAACCGTCAGGATCGCCGTCCCGGAGCGAGTCACCGCCGCCTTCGAGGCCGAACTCGAGTCCGACGGCGAATCGTCGGTCGGCGAACTGGAACTGGAACTCGAGTGGGACGACGCCGACGGCTCGAGCGTTCGCGTCGCGGACCGCGACTCTGCCGGCGACGACGGCGAGGATCGCGAGTCAACTGACGCGACGGACGTCGACGCCGCGACGGCAGTGATGCCGCTCGAGGGGGTGGCGGACCGCGGCGGTGCGGGCGAGGACGCCGATGCGGACGGGGCGGCGGTGACTGCGGACGTCGAGGGCGACGCGAGTGCGGAGGGATCGAGCGAGTCCGGTCGAACCAGCCGGTTCGAGGTCTACGAGGACAAGGGCGGACAGTGGCGCTGGCGACTCGTCCACTGGAACGGGAACATCGTCGCCGACAGCGGCGAAGGCTACGCCTCGCGGTCGAACGCCGAACGAGCGGCCCGGAGCGTGATGCGGAGCGCACCGACGGCGACGATTCGGCGACTCGACTGACGACAGCCAGTACCGGCGACTCGGCGGCCGCGTCCGACTGCGATCGCGAGCTACGGCCGGACGTCGTCGGCGTTCAGATCGACGTCGAGCTCCGCGGATCGATCGACCCGTTCGTACTCCAGCGACGGCGTGGTGTCGGTCGGGACGGCGTTGTACTCCCGGAGGAATCCGATGATGCCGTACGTTCCGCCGAAATCGCCCCGATACTGCCGGAAGAGTCGCGGGACGGTCGCGGTGTTTTCGTCCGAGTCGTACGTGACGTTCTCCTCGAGGAACCACTCGATGGCGATGTCCAGGTCCTCGTCGACGTCTCGCGGCGAATAGACCGCGATCGGCGGACTGTGTTCGGTGTCGTGACCGAGCGCGAAGTGAACCCGCGGGTCACACTCCGCGAGGCGGAAGTGCCGTTCGAACGACGACGGGAACAACCGGGGGACGTAGCCGAAGCCCCACGGCTGCTTCGAACTGCGGAGCAATCCGTGTTCGATATCGTTGAGACTCAGCCAGACCCCGCCGACGGGGATTCGATCGCGTGCGAAGAACTTCCAGCGCTCGAGGAGTCCGCCATCGATCAGGTCGGGATCCTCCTCTTCCAACAGGAGTTGCGCGTAGGCGTTGTAACAGTTGAGCCAGAAGGAGAGTTTGTCCTCTCGGCTGGCGAGAGCCCGCTCTAGTTGCGATCGGTCGAGCGCCGCCAGACGCTCTCGAAGCGGATCGGCGTCACCCTCGGTCTTGACGGTATACAGGAGATCGGCCGAGACCGAAAGGGGATCGAGCTGAGTCGACATTCGGGTCAAAATTTGCGAAGCAGGCCCTTGAAGCCGTGTCACGGGTTCGCACGACAGTCCGGACTGAGGACAGGTTCAGGCCGTGGTTTTATGCCGTCGAGACTGGAAATAATCGTGTGAATCTCAGCAAGGGATTTCTCCTCGTCCTCGTCGCCCTCTTCGCGTACCTCTCCTTGTTACTCGTCTTGCCGTTCTCCCAGTACGTCCTCGGTGCGATCCTCATCGCGTACGTCCTCTATCCCGCACAGGAGCAACTCGAGAACCGAGTGCCGCCGGCGATCGCCGCACTCGCGCTCGTGTTGCTCGCAGTCGCCGGGTTCGTCGTCCCGCTGGTCGTCATTATCGCGGCGGTCGCCAGCGACGCTCGGCAACTCCTCGAGCGCATCAACACCGACTCCATCGAGCTGGCCGAACTCGAGCGGTTGATGGAGGAACGGACCGGCCAGCGCGTCGATCTGCCGTCCGCGATCCTCGATGCCGCACAGAACGTCGGGTCGGTGTTTCTCGAGCGGTCGACCGAGTGGTTCAGCGCGGTGACGCACATCCTGATCGGGCTCGGCCTCGCGATCTTTCTCCTCTACTACCTGCTCAAGGACGGCGACGATCTGCTGGCCTGGATGCGGGAGCTGACGCCGCTCCCGGACGACGTCCAGGACGATTTCTACCGGCGACTCGACGAGGTGATGTGGGCCGTCCTCGCGGGTCACGTCCTGATCGCGCTCATTCAGGGCACCATCGCCGGACTGGGGCTGCTCGCGACGGGCGTTCCGAACGCCGCGTTCTGGACGTTCATCATGGTCATCCTCTCGTTAGTCCCGCTGATCGGTTCGTTCCTGATCTGGGGACCGGCCGTTATCTTCCTCTTCCTGACCGGCGAACCGCTGCTCGCGGCGGGGCTGTTCGCCTACAGCGTCGTCGTCGTCGGTCTCTCCGACGACTATCTCCGCCCCGTCCTCGTCGATCGGTACGCCGAACTCAACCCCGCCGTCATCATCCTCGGCGTCCTCGGGGGCGTCTACGCCTTCGGCGTCATGGGTCTGTTCTACGGCCCCGTCGTCCTCGGCGCGCTGATGGCGACGCTCGACGTGATGAACGACCACTACGATCGGCTCGAGAACGAACCCGGGATGAAGTAATCAGTCGACACTCTCCGCGAGCGGGCCGACTACGGCTCGCGCGTGCCCGCCAGCAACTCGTCGACGAGTCGCGTGAACCGATCGACGAGCCGATCGGGGACCGTCGGCGTCACCGTCGTCAGTAGTCGCCCCGTCGCCTCGGGCTCGGCGAGTTCGAGGCGCACGCGATTTCGGTCGTCGTAGCGCTTTTCGACGAGGTCGTGGTCGACCAGCCGGTCGAGGTGGTACTCGAGCGTGCTGCGGGCTATCTCGAGGGCGTCGGCAACCTCACCGGGTGCGGCCGGCTCGCGTTCGATCAGGTAGACGACGATCTCGCGGGCGGTCTCTCGGCGGAACAGTGCCAGCGCGGCCCGTTCCCACTCGTCGTACGTCGGAGGATAGTAGTGCGTTCGACCGTAGAATTCCTCGCGGACGAGCCGTCCATCCTCGCGGAGCCGCCGGACGTGATACTGGACTTGCCCCGGTGCAAAGTCCGACTCCCTGACGAGTTCGTTGAAGTGGATGCCGGCGTTCGCGCCGACGTGCGTCCGGATCTGTTGTCGAGTGTCGGTCATTGGTTCCCGCTGAGTCCGTACTCGGGCGTACCGGGTGCTAGCACGTCGGTGACTATAACGAGTTTCGCCCGTTCCCAACCCCCGGGAACTGCCGTCTACGATCCGCGGTCGCAGCCGACGAGATCATCCCGTCGGACTCGAGCGCCGCGATCGCTTCCGTTCGGCCAGTTTCGATGTTCTTCTCGTCTGACCCGCTCTGTCCACCGGCGTCTCGGACCCCGGTAGCGATGCCGCTGCCGACGGTCGACCCGATACATGCCTCTCCCGAGATCACGCCGCAGTACTCCGGTATCGCTCCGTCCTCGAATCCGTTCGAGACGTCACCTGCGTCGGAAACGGCGATCGCTTCGACTTCGATCGCGGCTCAGGCGCGAGCACGCGTTCGTTCGGGCGTGTCGGCCTTGCTATTCGCGTAGGCGTTGTACGCCGCGAGGACGGCGACGAGCAGGCCGGAGATCGCGGTGCCGGTCGCGAGCTCGTTGCTCCCCATCTCGATGATGGAGGGCGAAACGAGCGCCCACAGCCCCAGCAGGACGGTCAGCGATGCGACGCCGACGCTCGCCAGCCGGTCTTTCGACAGCCGGTAGAAGTTGTAGCCGGCGGTCAGGAAGATCGCCGTCCCGACGAGCGTGTCGTTCCAGGTCGCGGCGTCCGTCGACTCGAACAGGAACGGCGAGGCGACGAGGTAGAGACCGATCAGTGCGGCGAGGGCGCTCACCCATTGCATCGCGTCCGTGTTCAGGGAATTGTAGTCGGCTCGGGTATCGCGCTCCGGGTTGGTTGCTGTGTCACTCATGGTTCTTCGTCCGTCGGTAGCTCTCGTTCGAGCAAAACGAACGTGCCTGCAACTGTCTGGTAGCCGTTTTCTCCGGGTTTCGAGCCCTCGAGTCGGGTCTCATCGGGGCAGTCGAGCGTCGGCCGCGGCCGGAAAACGGTCGGTGAGGGCGATTCCGGCCGGAGACACCGAAGCGAATAGGTGGCTGTCGGCTCGAATAGGGGTATCGATCGTATGGTGGTCGCAATGTCGGTCGCGAGCGAGTGGCTGGATCCGCAGCTCGCACCCGTTCTCGTCCTCGTAATCGCCCTCGCAGTGCTGGGAACGACGGTGCTGTTCGTCGCCGGACTGGTGGCGTACTCCCGACGACGGACGTTCCGGTATCTGCTGATCACGGTCGTCCTCGGCCTGCTCGTCGTCCGGTCGGTGACCGGCTTCGGGACGGTCCTCGGACTCGTCCCGATGACGGTCCATCACCTCGTCGAACACGGCTTCGACTTCCTGATCGCGGTGCTGGTGCTCTACGCGGTGTACCGGAGCGGTCCGGCGAACGACGCGTTCAGAGCCGAATCCGACGACTAGTTCCGCCCTCCGGTCGCGATACGCACCTGTCAGGTCGTCTCGGCAACCGTCAGTATCGTCCTACTCGCCGCTACCGCCGCTACCGTTCGACACGTATATCGCTTAAATTCAGCATATCTAAGTTCCCGTAGGAACGGGTATCGATATGTCAGTCCCCGACGCCGCAGCGACAGCGGAGACCGTCGTCGACGAGATCCTCTCTGCAGTCGTCGCCGATCGAACCGTCCTCGAGGAGGTACTCGCCGGCGTGCTCGCCCGCGGACACGTGTTGCTCGAGGACGTCCCCGGAACGGGAAAGACGCTCACCGCACAGTCGTTCGCCACCGCGCTCGGACTGGAGTTCTCCCGGATTCAGTTCACGCCGGATCTGATGCCGGCCGACATCACTGGTTCGTACGTCTTCGAGGAGGAAACGGGCGAGTTCCATTTCACCGAAGGTCCGGTGTTCGCGAACGTAGTTCTCGCCGACGAGATCAATCGCGCGCCGCCGAAGACCCAATCCGCGCTGCTCGAGGCGATGGCGGAAGGGCAGGTGACGGTCGACGGCGACACCCACGAACTCCCGGACCCGTTCGTCGTCATCGCGACGCAAAACCCCGTCGAGCAGGAGGGTACGTTCGAACTCCCCGAAGCCCAGCGCGACCGGTTCATGGTGAAGACTTCGCTCGGCTATCCCGACGCCGACGGCACGCGCGAACTGATCGATCGCCGGGCCGACCGCGACCGCCCCGACCCGACCGTCGGGCGAATCGTCGACCGCGAACGCGTGCTCGAACTCCAGCGCGTCCCCGAGGGAATCGCAGTCGAGGAGCCGGTCCGGGACTACATCGCGGACGTCTGTCGGACGACCCGGACCGACGGTCGCGTCGACGTCGGCGTCTCGCCGCGGGGCGTCCAGCGGCTGTTCGAGGCGAGTCGCGCCCACGCCGTCCTCGAGGGACGCGAGTACGTCGTTCCGGAGGATATCAAGCGGATCGCCGCCCCGACGCTCGCCCACCGCCTCGTGTTGACGCCGGAAGCGAGCGTCGACGGCGTTTCTCGGCGTGCAATCGTCGACGCCGTGCTCGAGGACTGTGAGGTGCCGGCGATGGAACGGCCCTCAGCGGAACAGTAACCACGTTCCGCCGACGGTCGCCGTCACGGCGACGATCACGCCCGCCGTCGCCGGAACCGACAGCGTGGGCGCGAGGACCGCCGCCCCCGCGAGACCGACGACCGCGATCGGGATGCCGACGATCGCTACCGTCCCGCTCCAGCCGAGTCGCACGACCTGTGGTCGGCGGGACGCGTCGGCGCCGACCTCGACCGCGAGCGTCCGGCCGTAGCGACCGACGTCGTACGTGAACAGCGCGGCCGCGAGCGCGACGAACGTGGCCGCCCCCGCTCGGATCGTCTCGAGCTCGAGAGCGACGGTCTCGACGCTCGCACCGGCGACGATGCTGCCCCCGGCGAGCCCGGCGGCGAGCACGAGTTCGGGACGGGGGGCCGTTCCTCTCACGACCGCACCCTCGTAGAGCCACGCTGCCAGCCAGCCGACGCCGAGCACGACCGCCGTCGCGGCGAACAGCGCCGGCACGACGGTCGGGTCGGGGCTGCCGACGCCGGTCACCCCCGCGAACGGGAGGACGACCCCGAGGACCGAGCCGACGACGATCGGGACGGTGGGATTCTCTCGGCCGTTCGTCTCGAGCCACGATGCGCGAACGACGAGCCCGAGAACGGCCACCGCGACGGCCGATCCGGTGGCGATCGTCAGGAGGCCGCGAACGAGGGCACTGCCGGCGATCGGTTCGAGGAGCGGTCCGAACAACGCTATCAACGGGGAAAGCACCGTCAACACGGCAATCGCGATCACGATCGCGATCGCGATCCCCGCAGGCAGCAGGAGTGCGTTCAGCGCGTTTCTCGCCGATTCCCCTCTCGAGGGGACGGTAACGGCCGCCAGTGGAACGAAGAGGAGAGCACACGCGACTGCGGCGATCGCGACGACGAGTCCGACGAGCAGTCCCGAGACGCCCTTGCCGGGGAACCACAGGATCGCGTCGAGCATCGGCGCTGGGCCACCCTGCCCGTCGATACCGAACGCGAGTAACGCGACGCCGCCGGCGAGGACCGCCGAACAGAGCGCCGTTTCGCCCGTTCGACGGAGCGCGGACGGCGTCGGCTGGCCGACGACAACGCTACAGGCGGCAGTTGCGACGAGTATCCCCGTGACGCCCGTGAGAGCCCGGACCGGTCCACCCGCGAGGCCGACGACGCCGATTCCGCCGAGAACGACGATCGGCAAGAGCGTTGCTCCGGCCGCGATACGACGGTGGGTCCCCGCGAAGAGGCCCCCAGCCATCGCGACCCCGATCCCGACGAAAGCGCCGAGAACGACGATCGGATCGTGAACCGCCAGCGCGACTGTCCCGACGAGCGCCGCGAGCGCGATCCCCCATCCCGTCGTCGCCGGGACCCGGTCGTCGAGAGCGCTCATCGGCGTCCCACCTCCCCCGTTACATTGCGCAGGCGGACGCCCAGCGATTCGTCGCGGTCCCAGTCGAGGACGCGGGCCCCGGCCGTACGGGCTCGAGTGAGCCGCGTTCCCCGCTCGAGTGCCGCGAGCCGCGTCGCGACGTCGTCGGCGCCGGCGGTGACGTCGGGCGAGACGACGCGGACGGCGTACCCACGTGCGCGGAGTCCCTCGACGAGCTCGGTCGGTTCGTCGTCGATGAACGAGGAAAACAGGTACACCTGTGCTTCGCCGGGCAGTCTGCCGGCGAGGTCCGTCACGTCGGTTTCCGTTCGAGAATAGGAGAGGTGAATCGAGTTCGACGGCTCCCGTATCTCGTCCATCAGGCGGGACAGCTCCCGTCGCGTCGCCGGATCCGTGCCCGGGGCGACGGTCGTGAGATCGTTGTCGTGAACGGCGATGGCTCCGGTCGGGTGGCCCGCGGCCACGAGCGTTTCGAACGTTCGCTCGGCGGCCTGTGCCGAACGGGCGACGGCAGGCACGTTCGCAGTCGTCGCCGCACGGAACTGGCTCGAGCGAGCGTCGACGACGCAGACGATCCGCGTCGATCGCTCGGCGCGGTACTCGACGGTCGCCAGCTCCCGCGTGTTGGCGTATCGCCGCCAGTCGATCGCGCTCACCGGATCGCCGGGCTCGTACTCGCGGACGGAGTGGAACTCGATGCCGGTGCCGCCCTCGTCCGTCGGGACGTCGCCGGCGTAGTCGTTCGTCCCGTCACCGAGCGGAACCGTCTCGACGATCCGCGACGAGTCGATCGCGCCGTCGCCGGCGACGCTCGCCGCCCACGTCTCGGCCACCGTTCCCGTGAGATCGCGCGCTCGAACCGTGGCGTCGTCGAACGCGTGCTCGCCGCGCCGGAGTTCGACCTCGTACTCCAGGGTCGTTTCCTCGAGCGGCTCGAGGGTGACACACGCACGCGGGGAGCCGGCGATCACCGGTATCGCGTCGGGAACGCCGTCGACGATGCGCAGGTCGAGGATCGCGTCCGAGCCGGCGTTCTGGACGCTCGTTCGTACCGTGACGGTCTCGCCGGGGGTCCCTGATACCGGGCCTTCCGTTGCGGTCCCGTCGCTCGAGTCGTCCGAAACCGAGACCCGGCGCTGAACGCGGATCATCGCTTCCGGTTCGGTTCCCAGGACTGCCGCGGCGACGTACCACAGCGGGAGCGTGGCGGCGGCGACGAGCAGCTGGCTGCCGACGGCGATGCCCAGCCCCGCGAGCGAGAGCGTCGCCGCGACGGCCCACTCGCCGCCGTCGAGACGGTCGGCGGTCGGGCCGGTCATCCGTCCACCTCGGCGTCGACGTCTGCCGTCCCGTCGTCGATCGCCTCGATCGCCGCGAGCGTGCGACGGACGCGACGGACGTGCGCTGCGCCGGGATCGACGGTCGCGCGCAGCCGTTCGCCGAGCGGCTGGCGAACGTCGTCTGCGAGGAACGCGGCGGCGACCGGGTCGTCGGTCCACGTTCCCGACCGAACGGCGTCGCGAGCTGCATCGGCCGCGAGCCCGCGTTTCGTAGTGATCACGCGAACCACACCGTCGGTGAGCCGGCGACGAACGTCCGCGATCGACTCGTTTGGCCGACAGCGGTACCAGCCGTGTGCAGCGGCGGTGAGCGTTCGGTCCGCCTCTCGGCCGGCAGCGTGCTCCGTCGGTGTGGTAGCCTCCTCGGGCGGTGTTCCCTCGAGCAGCGGGGGAGCCCGCGATCGGTCGGCGGTCCACACTCGCCAGCACACGCCCGCCGCGATCACCACGCCGAGCACCGGGAGGAGTACTGCGAACAGGTAGAGCGGGGCGACGAAGAGCCGCACAGACGAGACGAAGCCGCCGAGTACCACCGCGGCGATGGCCAGAACGGCGCCCGCACTGACCACGACCGTCGCGAATCGTTCGGGGTCGATCGCGCCGATTCTGGCGACCGCTCGCTGCCACGGACCCGGAGCCGAGCGTCGGCTCACGTCGATCCCTCCTCGTCGTCCGGATCGTGGTCTCGCAGTTCTCGCACCGCGGCTCGAGCGGCGGTCACTTTGTCCGTCGATGGCTCGCGCCCGCCGTACTCGACGTCGCGAACGATCGCGACGAGCCGATCCACGCGATCGGCCGGGAACCCGGCGGCGAGCGCGTTGCGGGCTATCTCGCCCGGCGTCGCTGTCTCGCGGTCGTCTACCTCGAGTCGATCGAGGAACGCGTGCCACGCCGCCCGGATCTCCGCGCGCGGTCCGCGGGGTTCGAGGGGCCGAGCAGCCAGTCGGGGGCCGTCGTCTTCGGCTCCCGTCGGCTCGTCGCTCGCGTCGTCGTCGCTCGTCCCGAACAGATCCCCGAGTGACGACCCGCTCCGGTCGTTCGACGACCACGCGAGCGAGCCGAGCGACGGGAGCGTGCCGAACGCGCGTCCGAACGACGAGAGCGCCGGACCGAGCGACGGGAACTCGAAGCCGCCGACCCCGCCGAACTCGAGGCGCGGCACGGAGAACGACGGAGCCGATACCGACGGCAGGCTGAACTCGCTGAGGGTCACGGTCAGGGTGCGAAGCGCGTCGGCGAACTGCTCGAAGATATCCGCGAACGCGAGGATTATTCCGGCTGAGGAACTCTCGCGACGGTTCTCGCTGGCGGCGGCCAGCCGAAGGTAGGTCAGCACCACGCCGATGGCGAATCCCGGGACCAGGACGACGACCGCTGTCAACCGGAGGTAGAGGTTCCCGACGCTCGTCGTCGCGGTCTCCGCACCGACGTCGGCGGTCACGGTCGCCTCGTCGCTGATCGGCAGCCACATCGTCGCCCGACCGTCGCTGTCGGTCGACTTCCTCCCGCCGCTCTCGACGGAGACTGTCGCGCCCGAAACCGGTCTCCCGTCGGCGGATACCTGCACCGCTGCGGGTGATCCCGGGAACAACACGGGCGTGACGAACCTGACCGTCGGCTCGGCGACGTTGACGGTCCGATCCCCGGTCACCGGACCGCGTTCGACGTGAAGGTCCACCGGTCCGGCCGTCTCGGGCATCGTCACGGTCGCCGTGCCGTTGTCGTCGGTCTCCGCGACGGGTTCCCCGTCGAGCGTCACCGTCGCATCGGGGACGTTCGTCGATCCGACGGTCGCCGTTATCTCGAGGTCGCGGGCCGGAGCCGCACCGGTTTTGGGTTCGATCGTCGCGTCCGTGCGGACGTCGAACGTTCGCGATCGGTTCTCGTCGGGAACGGAAACCGTCATCTCCTCGTCGTACGGGACGGTCACGTTGGCTCTGCCGAGCTTATCGACCCGCGTACGGTTCCTGCCGTTTACCGCGATGGCGACGTTCGTAAAGTGATAGACTCCCCCGATGTCGACCGTCACCTCGCGTCCCGGTTCGACCGGCCCCTCGATCTCGATGTCGTCGGGTTGTGAGTCTCCGTCGGATCGGTCATCCCTGTCAGCCGACGTGTTCGCGTCGAACTCGGGAGTCGCTTCCATTGCGTCCCAGTCGCCGGCGACTGGCTCGCCGTTTCGGTCTCCGGGGCCGTCGATCCGCGGATCGGCCGCCGGAAGCGCGCTCGCGACCGCGAGCAGACAGCACAGGCAGCCGACGACGAACAGGAGGCGACGCGTCCCCGTCACGGTCCTCCCTCCAGTTCTGCCGCCAGTTCGGACAGGCGACGGACGCGGTCGTCGACCGCCGGGTGCGTCGGTGACGAATCGTCGGCGTCGACGGGGGTCGACGGCGTGGCGGCCTCGAGCCAGGCCGTGACCCGCTCTCGCCGGCGTGAGGCGTCCATCGGTCGCCGGATCGCGGGCAGCGACGTCGTGTCGTCGCCCGTGACGAGATCGGTCGGGACGATACACAGTGCGCGCGTTCTGGTCGTTCGGAGATCGGTCTCCGGCGTCGCGTCCGCCTCCGCGAGGGTCACCAGCGCGCTCGCGAGCGCCATCGGTTTCCCGGTGATCCGGGCAGCCGCGGCGTCCGCGGCGAACTCCCGCGACTGCGAGAGCGTCCGCGTCGCCCAGTCGGCGATCGTCGGGAACACCCACAGGATCGGCGCGACGAAGACGTACGTGAGCGCGACGAGCGGGAGAAACCAGTACAGCGCGATTCGACTACTGCTCGATAGCTCGTCCGGGTCGGCCAGTGCCCGGCGCGCGAGCCGGGCCGCGTGATACGCACGATCGGCGATCTCGAGGAACAGCGTCGTAACCGTCATCAGCGTCACGTCCCGGTTGGCGACGTGGGCGATCTCGTGGGCGAGTACGGCCTCGAGTTCGTCGGCGTCGAGGGAGTCGATCAGTCCCGTCGTGACGACGATCGTCGCGTCGGTGAGCCGGCCGACGGTGTAACAGCTCTCGGTTTCGTCCGCGACGACGCGAACGGTCGGCTCCGGAACGTCGGCCGTCATCGCGAGCCGTCGGACCGTTCGGGCGACCGCGTGGTCCGCGTCACCGGTGTCGCCGCGAGTTCCGTCGAGGACGCGCTGATAGCCGTAATACGTCTGTGCGGCGAGGAAGCCGACGACTACCACCAGTGCCGTCGCCCAGGACACCGGCAGCCGGAGGAGGTCGACGTCGACGGTCCCGTACCGGAGAAAGACGATCGTGCCGCCGACGAATCCCGGCAACAGGACGCCGTACGCCCACAGCACTGCGAGGACGAAGGCGGCGCTGACCGCAACGAACACGCCGAGAACGGCACAGATTCGCAACCGGAGATTCATGGAGGGAACTTGCTGGAATTCTAGACTCCTGAACCAAAAATTTTCCCAGATCGTTTCGTTCAGTAGTTACTATCTCCTGCCCGACTCGATCACCACCGGAGGTGATCGGCACCGAACCGACAAGCAGGTTTTCGCGCCGGGTCTCGAGCGAGTTCGTGCGGAAGTTCGTTGGCTGGGCGGTCGACCGTCGGATCACTACCGGCACACTCGACAACATTTAATTCGCGCGGGACTCTAGCTCTAAGTATGGTCGAATCCCTCGTGGGAAACGCGCCGCTCTTGCTCCTGGTGGTGGGTCTCGTACTAATGGTACTCGAGGCGATTTCGCCCGGTGCCCACCTCATCGTCATCGGGATCGCCCTGGTCGGGGCGGGGTTGATCGGCGTGCTCTTCCCGCCGGCAGCGAACGTGTTAATCTTGGCAGTGCTGACGCTCGCGATCGGTGCCGCTGCCGCCTACGTCTACCGGGAGTTCGACTTCTACGGCGGGAAGGGAACGGCCCGAACGACGGACTCCGACTCGCTGTCCGGCGCGACGGGCTACGTCACCGAGACCGTGACGACCCGCAGCGGCGAAGTCAAGCTCGAGGAGGGGGGGTTCGCGCCCTACTACAGCGCACGAACGACCGACGGAACGATCGAAGAGGGAGAAGAGGTGATCGTCATCGATCCCGGCGGCGGGAACGTTCTCACGGTCGAGTCGGTCTCCGCGATCGGCGAGGACGAGATCGATCGCGCGCTCGCACGCGACAAGGCTGCGTCCGACGAACCCGATCGTGAGGCCGCCGACGGCGGTGAATCGATGGACGGTACCGACACCGAGACGGAAACCGAGAAATCGAAGTAGCGAGTGCCGGGATCGGATATGTTGACGAAATAAGGGAACGCTTTTCTCCCCGCCGCCGTAAGCTCGAAATATGGTAGTACAATTGTTCCCGATGCAAGCCCTCGGCGGCGCAGCACTGCTCGTTGGTGCGCTCGTCCTCGTCGTCGTCATCGCCGCGCTCCTCAGCGCGATCGAGATCGTCGACGCCTACGAGAAACGTGCCCTGACCGTCTTCGGGGAGTACCGCAAACTGCTCGAGCCGGGGATCAACTTCGTCCCGCCGTTCGTCTCGAACACGTACGCGTTCGACATGCGTACCCAGACGCTGGACGTGCCCCGACAGGAAGCGATCACGCGCGACAACTCGCCCGTGACCGCCGACGCCGTCGTCTACATCAAGGTGATGGACGCCAAGAAGGCGTTCCTGCAGGTCGACGACTACAAGAAGGCCGTCTCGAACCTCGCCCAGACGACCCTGCGAGCCGTGCTGGGTGACATGGAACTCGACGACACGCTGAACAAGCGCCAGGAGATCAACGCCCGCATCCGCGAGGAACTCGACGAGCCCACCGACGAGTGGGGCATTCGAGTCGAGTCCGTGGAGGTCCGCGAGGTCAACCCCTCGAAGGACGTCCAGCGCGCGATGGAGCAACAGACCTCCGCCGAGCGGAAGCGCCGCGCGATGATCCTCGAGGCGCAGGGTGAACGCCGCAGCGCCGTCGAGAAGGCGGAAGGTGACAAACAGAGCGAAATCATCCGCGCACAGGGTGAAAAGCAGAGCCAGATCCTCGAAGCGCAGGGTGACTCGATCTCGACCGTCCTCCGTGCTCGCTCTGCCGAATCGATGGGTGAGCGCGCCATCATCGACAAAGGCATGGAGACGCTCGGCGACATCGGGCAGGGCGAATCGACGACGTTCGTCATGCCCCAGGAGCTCACCTCGCTGGTCGGTCGCTACGGCAAGCACCTCTCGGGCAGCGACGTGAAAGAGAACGGCTCCGAACTCGAGAGCCGCGAGTTCGACGACGAAACGCGGGAGCTGATCGGTCTGGACGACATCGCCGAGATCATCGGCGAGATCGATCAGGAGGCGGACATGGACGTCGAAGCGATGGAGCAGGAGGCCCAGGCGATCAAGGAAGGCAAGGATCCGGCGGAGATCTCCGACCCCGACGAGGTCATCGAGGAGATGGATCAGGACTTCCAGAGTCAGGCCGACGGCGGCACCGAGGTGTCGGTCGACGAGGACGAACCGTCCACGAGCGACTGACCCCCCGCCGGGCACCATCCGCCCGCGGATCCGTTCGATCCGTGACGGGATGAACCGAAATACATAACATTTCTTTTTTGATTGAATTATAAGTCTCCTTTCGAGTAATATCGAATAACGACGCGGAGCGAAACCTGTTTTACTGGTCAGTCCCTTTCGGACGGTAGGTAGCTATGACACCACCCGATGGGGTCGACGACGAGAAACGAGCGACCCTGCGCCGATTCGCCGCCCTCGGTGCCGCCTCCCCGCTGGTCGGTCGGTCGGATTCAGCGGCGGCTGACACGGGTGAAAGCGACGCCCGCGATGCGATCGCGGGCTATCTCTCCACGACGCCGGGCGCGCACTTCTCCAAGATCCGCGACGACCTCCAACTCGGGACCGGCGAAACCCAACATCACCTCCGCCGCCTCGAGGACCTCGAGGCGATCGAGCGCTATCGCGACGGCGATTACAAACGCTTCGTCACCGCCGGCCGATTCGACGAGTTCGAGAAACGGGCGCTGGGGTACCTTCGTCGAGAGACGCCCCGGGGCATGCTCATCGAACTCCTCCTGCGTTCGGACCCCACCGCCGGCGACCTCGCCGAGGCGCTGGACGTCTCGCCGCCGACGGTGAGCAAGTACGCCGGCGAGCTCGAGGAAGCCGGGCTACTCTCTCGAGCGGACGGCTACGCGGTCGAACGACCGGAGACGGTGCTTGTCCTGGTCGTCCGTCACGCGGATTCCTTCGGCGACCGAGCGCAACGGCTCGCGCGGGACGCGGATCAGTTCCTCGAGTATCAGAGTTAAAACGGTATTACCGGCAGGTAGAATCCTATTTCTCCGCGGAGTCGACGATTGACAGTAACTCCGTCAAAGACTCGAGCTCGTGCGTCGCGTTCGGCGGTCGCTCCTGATCGCGATTGTGCGGCCGTCGGAGGAACGCCGTCTCGAGGCCGGCCGCCGCTCCTGCCGTGACGTCTGTTGCCGAATCGCCGACGTACAGGCCGTCGGTGACGCCGAGCTCGGCGAGGGCGTCCTCGATGTAGTAGGGAGCCGGTTTGCGTCGGTCGTACCCGTCGAACGTCGGATCGCGACCGCGGACGACGTCGAAGTCGAACCCGAAGTAGTCGGCGACGAATTCGGCCGTTTCGTGGCGATTGTTGGTGACGAGTCCGATCGCGGTCTGTTCGCCGAGATCGTGAATCGCGTCGATATCGTCGTAGGAGTCGCGCTCGCCCGACCGGAGGCGATCGTGGGTGCTACTCGAGGCGTATGCTTCCTTGCGCTCCCAGAACTGCGCCGGATCGATCCCGAGTTCCGTGCAGTGGGTCCGGATCCGGTCCTCGTCGTGAGTTCTGAAATCGCGACGCTGGGGCGGCGTCGGATCGGCGTCGAGTTCGGCGAGCGCCGCGTCGGCGGCGTCGGCGTACACCTGCGGGTCGGTCCGGGGCCCCTCGAGGATGACGCCGTCCATGTCGAACAGTACGACCGTCATTCAGCGATACTCAGGGCCCGTGACAAAAGAACGTTCGGCGTCACTGCGTGCCGGCGGTGCTCGCTCGTGACGATAAGTAAACTGCGAGGCCGACGAGCCCGGCTGTCGTCCGCGAGTTAAATGTCGACTTTCCAGGTGGTGCTCGACGAGTAACCCCATTTTTCGATCTCGACGTCGTAGTCACCGTCCTGGAGCGCTGTAATGTTCGAGCCGACCTCTTTCGCCGTCATCCCGAGTTCCTTGCCGATGAGGCGGGATTTGAAGTACGTCTTCGTCGCCGCGTTGTTCCGGAGGTACTCCAGAATCCGCTGTTGTTTACTCGTGAGGTCGGGGGCCATTGCAGTGCTCATACACGTTCGAACGACAGGAACGCCCTTAGGGGGTTTGGTACGCGCGGTTAAGTCGCCGCTGTCTTGCGATTTCGGCCGGGAGTAATCAGCGAATAACCGAACGGAAAGCTTTCGTTGGTATGGACGGTTAAAATATATTGGATCGGGACTGTCATCTGTTCATGATCGTTTCCGGCCGACGGTATCCGATGGCCGATAGCGAACCCGACGCGCCAGAATAAGTGCTCGTTACGAGTGACAGTCAGTGATCGGTGTCGTAATACTCCGTTACGAACGGTCCGAACGAAGACGCAACTGCGTCACCGAGCGCTTGCGTTCGATCGGTCAACCCGGCGGTGAGTGCGCCCGCAGCGCCCTCCCTCTCGGCGACGTCCTCCGTTCCGAGGAGGTCGTCCATCACCGGCCCCAGTTCCGCACCGTCCGCGACCTCCCTCGCGACGGACTCCGGAAGTCGAAGCGTCGGCCCGCCGCCTCGCTCCATGCGATTGCCGTCCGTCACGGCACCCCACATGACCAGGGAGAGCCCCGGCGTCCCCTCGAGGCGAGCGACGCCACCCTCTAACCCCACGCCGTAGTCGGCGTCGGTCGCCGCGAGCGCTCGTCGGGCGCGGTTCTCCGCACCGGTGACGGTTTCCGCGATCGACCGCGGTTGTTCGTCGACGCCGGAGTCGACGTCGACGGCGATCACGGTCGGCTCGTATCGCTCGAGGGTCCGCTCGACGGCGTCGATCTTGACGGGGTTCGTACTCCCGACTGCGAGTTCCATGCCGGCAGTTCGAACGGGCCACAGTTGGAGCCTCCGCTTCGAACGCGCGCTGGCTGTCAGCCGGCACGCTCTCCGCTGCTTCAATGTTTCTATCTATCATGCTCTTTCCCCCGAATTACCCGTTTTCGGAGGATATGGGACCGAGATTCCGAAACCCTTAACCATCGAGTCTCTGAACGTGGGAGGTAACGGAACCGTCCGGGCTTTTGCGATCGGTTCGGCCGGGCAGCAATCGCCATCGTATGACTAACGCACCATCGAACACGAGAGTACGACGTAGCGAACCCGAAACGAACGAACAGGAGACCGAAAGCGAGGAGCAGGAGCTGGCCTGCCCCGAGTGTGCCGGCAATCTCGTCGTCGACGACGAACACGGCGAAACCGTCTGTGAGGACTGCGGACTGGTCGTCGAGGAAGATTCCGTCGACCGCGGGCCGGAGTGGCGCGCGTTCGACGCCGCCGAGAAGAACGAGAAGTCCCGCGTGGGCGCGCCCACGACGAACACGATGCACGACAAGGGGCTCTCGACCAACATCGACTGGCGAAACAAGGACGCCTACGGGAACTCCCTCGGCTCGCGCCAGCGCGAGAAGATGCAGCGCCTGCGCAAGTGGAACGAACGTTTCCGCACCCGCGACTCCAAGGAGCGCAACCTGAAACAGGCACTCGGCGAGATCGACCGGATGGCATCCGCCCTCGGCCTCCCGACGAACGTCCGCGAGACCGCCTCGGTCATCTACCGCCGCGCGCTCGACGAGGACCTCCTCCCGGGCCGTTCCATCGAGGGCGTCTCGACCGCCTGCGTCTACGCCGCCGCCCGTCAGGCCGGCGTCCCACGGAGCCTCGACGAGATCGCGGACGTCTCCCGCGTCGAGAAGAACGAGATCGCGCGCACCTACCGCTACGTGGTCCGCGAACTCGGCCTCGAGGTCCAGCCCGCCGACCCCGAGAGCTACGTCCCCCGCTTCGCCTCGGGGCTCGAGCTCTCCGACGAGGCCGAACACCGCGCGCGCAGCCTCCTCCAGAATGCCAAGGAGAAGGGCGTGCACTCGGGCAAGTCGCCGGTCGGCCTCGCCGCGGCGGCAGTGTACGCCGCTGCGCTGCTGACCAACGAGAAGACCACGCAGGCCGCCGTCTCGGACGTCGCCGACATCTCCGAAGTGACGATTCGAAACCGCTACCACGAACTCCTCGAGGCCGAGGAAACCATCGGGATGGCGTAACTGCGGCAGTCGCTGAAACGATACCGTTTTTGTCGTTCTCGCTCCCACTGGGAAGCAATGGGACTGGACTTCGAGACGTTCGTGCTCGCAGCGTCGACGGCCGATCTCGCCGACGAACCCGCGGCCCGCGAACACGCCGATGCGATCGAGTTTCGCATGGACCTGGCCGACGAGCCGCTGGCCGCGCTCGAGGCCTACGACGGCGAGTTACCGATCCTCGCGACGAACCGCGCCGAGTGGGAGGGCGGGGAGGCCGGCGATGACGGCCGACTCGAGGCGCTGGCCGAGGCGAGCGCGCTCGACGCCGTCGGTGCGATCGACGTCGAACTCGAGGCGATTCTGGAGGGCGCGGCCGACGACCTGCTCGAAACGGCTCGCGAGCGCGACGTGTCGATCGTCGCGTCGGCTCACGACTTCGAGGGCACCCCGCCCCGAAACGAAATGGTGCGGACGCTGACCGAGGCGAGCAAGTACGCGGACGTCGCGAAGCTGGCGGTGACCGCGGAGTCGAAGGCCGATACGATCGCGTTGTTGTCCGCGACTGAGCAACTGACTTCGCACGGCGATACCGTCGCGACGATGGCGATGGGGGAAGTGGGGAGTCACACGCGGGCTGTGGCTCCTGTGTATGGGTCGAAGATCGGCTATGCACCCGTTGATCCCGAGGAGGCGACTGCGCCCGGGCAATACGATTTGGAGACCCTAGCAGGATTGATTTCTACGCTCTCGTAGAATAGGCGACGTCGTTTAAAAATGGAATCGGAAATCAGAATTCAGTTGCCGGCAGACGCGTCTGCCTTCACGCTGATCGTGTCAGGGAGGTCATCATACGTGTTGTCTTGAAGGAGGATGACTACATTGATGTAGACTCTCTCACCGACGCCGATCGCGTAGGCATTGCCGGATCCCTCCACTGAAGTGCTGAAGTCCGAAGTATTGTTCGTCGATGTAGCATACCACTGCATAGCATCGTCCGAACCATTATCCTCTATCCAGACACCAACTGGCTGCGATCCTTGGTTTCTGATGCTGAAAACCCCGGTGAAGGAGTAGTCTGAGTTTTCGTTGAGACCGTCTCCACCAACACCTGCATCATCATCGAACGTCAGCTTCAGCTGCTTGTCTGATCCATCAGAGTACGGACTCGTGCTATTGAGTGCCAAGAACGCGTCGCTGTCATCGACAACGTCGACCCCGACACCCCGTTCGACGTTAGCGAAGTTGAACGCGCCAGTACCGATTGTAGCCGCCGAGCCGGCGGCGAGCGATCCCACACCGAGCATGAATTTACGTCGTTCCATAGTTTTCACCACTGCTTGCACGCTCGAACCTCCCGTTCGTCTTCACCCACCAGCGTGACGTCGTCTCCGAACGCATGCATTCCAGCCCATGCCCGTCCCACACCTTGTGTATACACTGACAGGAGGTTCGACACACGAGCCCTGCAGTTCGGTATCGGCCCTCCGTACTCCGCCTAACCGAATTCAACCACTGACTGCAGCGATACTAGTCGAGTGATAAGCCGGGGACTCTATTTCCTCACACTCGAGCAACCTCGAGGGTATCCGACCCAATTCGCGACGGGTTCACCGACAGGGATCGTCTGTAGTCGTTTGAAAGACAGTCCCGAACGGCTAGCGAATCGGAAATTCAGGATAGGGCATTACGCTCGGACCTGTCGCTGTCCGAGAGCCGCCACTACCCACCGAACGATCGGTGGTGACTCGAGTTGAAAACAGAACGAGCGATACGGTCTACGGCGCGCTGTCGATCGCTTACGAGTCGCCGTTCGACTCGTCAGTACCAGCGTCCCCACCGTCGGTTCGTTCCTCCTCGAAGAGATGGATTCCGGAGCCGTCACCGCTCGAGCCCTCCTCGACCACGTCCGGCTCGTACGCGTACAGCGACTCCCCGTCGACCACGTAATACCCACCAACCGACTCGTCCTCGAGCACGCGCCGATCGCAGTCGATCGCGATATCGACCAGGTCCTCGAGCGTCGACACCGTAATCTGCGACCGCTCGCGGATGTCGGCGGGAAGCGAGCCCCGCGAGATCCAGTCGTCGAACTCCTCGCGCTCGTATTGGCCACGGAGGCGCTCGAGTTCCCTCTCGGAGGGCGCGAGCGTCCCCCTGACTCGGGCGATCGCGAGTGCGCCGAGCCCGCAGACCGATGCGAGTAGCAGGAGGACGGAGCCGAGCGGACCGCCGAACCCGGCCGAACTCGCCGTCTGGACGGTTTCCGTCCGCTCCTGCGTGCGCCGATCTGCCGTCGGCGCGTCGACGCCGTACGTGGAGCCGTCCGGCGCGATCGCGAGTTCGTAGCGCTCGGTCCGCTCGACGGGTTCGCCCTCGACGGTTCCCTCCATCGTTACGTTCGCGACGACGGCCGTCTCCACGGAGCCGGGCGACCCGCCGAGGGTCTCCTCGATACGCTCGCTCTCGTTTACGGTCGCGGGAACGTCGACCGCGAACGAGGTCGTGGCCTCCTCGCCGGGCTCGAGGCCCTCGGCCGTCGTCGCTGCGATCGTGTCGTTCACTTCCCAGTACTCCCGTTCGTCGTCGGCGGCTCGTATCACCCGCTCGAGCTCGATGTCGGCGGTCAGGTCGCCGGCGTCGGCGTCGTATCGGTACGCGAACGTCCCCTCGAGTTCGGGCGTCACTCGAGTGAAGTAGACCGATCGGTCCGAGAGCCGCGTCCCGACGGGATAGACCTCGTTCTCCGTCTGTACCGTCGCGCCGTGGTCGAAATTCCCGGTCGCCGACCACTCCTCGACCCGTTCCCGGTCCGTCTGTTCGGCGGGACCGGTGGCCGACGCGTAGGCTCCCCAGCCGCCGACGAGCGCGAGCGCGAGCAACGCGACCACGGCGACGACGAACCACTCGTCGAGTGCGGCTCGCGCCCGTACGAGCAGCCGATCGCTGTTCACTGTCGATCCCTCCCTGATGTCGAAACTCTCGTGTGCATAGCTGTCACCTCAGAAATCTCCCTGTCGAACTCGAGCGCTGTCGCGAGCGGGTCCTGATCGTCCCGGTGCCCGCGAGGAGCGCGAACGGCAGTACGAACAGTCCGGTAGCGACGGTCGCCACGGTGGTCATCGCCACCCAGGGGTGGACGGCGTGCAGCCGGGCGATCATCGGCGGTGGGAGCACCGCGAAGTACCGGCGGTCCGTGTACGAGCGCAGGTAGTATCCCGTCTCGGGCGGTGCGGTCAGCGAGACGGTCGCGTCGACGCGCTCGCCGCGAGTGAGCACTCTCGGGTCGTCGTCGACATCGATCCCGTCGCTCGCCGGTTCCGTGATCGACACGACGGGCAACACGCCGCCGTTTCGCAGTTCCGCGGAGTGGGTCTTCGTTTCACCGACGGGGACGACGTCGGGCCGCTCCGAGTCGAACTCCGCGCTCACGAGTCCGATCTCCACCGATCCCGACATCGCGACCATCGTCACGAGCGTGACCGTGAAGAGCAGGAGGGCCATACCGCCGACGAGCCGTCGGGCGTCGAACGCGTCTTTGCGCGTGTGCGATCGAGAGCGTTCGCGGTCGGGCGTTCCACGCCCGTCCAGTACCACCGAGAGGCCGGTCACGAGCAGCCCGAATCCGAGCAGGAGATACGAGAGTCCCTGACTGCCTGCCAACGCTCGGATGCCGAGCGTCGACGCGAGCCACCACTGGGCCGACTCGAGTCCCCCCTGGACAGTCATCGCGACCGTCCCGAGGTGAGGGATCGTCACGACCTCGCCGTTCACCTGCAGCGCCGTCGCGACGATCTGTCCGTCGGTGACGTGTGGCTCGCCGCTGTCCTGATCCGTGAACGGATTCGCGTCCCCGCGGGTCACGTAGCCGTGGTCCGTTTCCTCGACGACCCGATGGGTCGTCAGACCGCCGCCCTCGATCTCCTGTGCGTCGTAGACGATCACGTCTCCTTTTTCGACGGGACCGGCGACGGCCGATGGAACGGCGACGAATCCGTCACCGGCGTCGATCGTCGGCTCCATGCTTCCGGTCTCCACGTAGCCGAGTCCGATCGGAACGCCGAGCACGTGACCGACCGCCAGTAGACTAACGAGGGCGACGATACCGATCGCCGCCGCTCGCCGAAGCCCCGTCCCACCATCTGTTCTGATTCGTGCCATATTCTACGCTCCAGCTGACGCGGCGACGTATCGTCGAGTTGCGTCGGCGCGTCGTTCATCCGAACGGGACTGTTCACTTTTGCTATGGGTGGGCTTCCGTCACTGCTGGCGAGGATTGCAGTCGGAGGACCGCTCGGTAACGTCTTCTTTCTCTCTGTCACCTTTCCATTCATTTCGTTTATATAATCACGAATGGTACCAATAGTAACGAATTCGCAACGGAGAACGCGGAAGTAACCTTCTGATGACTGGTTCGATCGCTATAGTTTACAATTATTTAACAATGCGACCGGCGAGTGAACCGACGGGGGGATGAAGGGGTGACCGACGACCTCTCTTCGAGAGGAGACTCACGGACTGACGAACTGACACGCGACGAAATATTCACCATGCTGAGCAATCGACGGCGGCGGTGGGTACTCCACTATCTCAAGCGGACCGACGAGGAACGAGTCGAGCTGCGGACGCTCGTCGATTCGGTCTCGTCCTGGGAGTACGACGTCCCGGCTGACGAGCTTCCCTGGAAGAAACGAAAGCGGGTCTACACCGCGCTCCGGCAGTCACACCTGCCGAAGCTCGCCGACGTCGGGGCGATCGAGTACGATCAGACTCGAGGCGTCGTCGAACTGACCGACGAAGCGGCGGAACTCCAGATGTATCTCGAGTACGTTCCGGCCGACGACATTCCCTGGAGTCAGGTCTATCTCGGACTGGCAGGGATCGGCGTGGTGTTGACCGTCCTCGCCCGGTACGCGATTTTCCCGTTCACCGAACTCGGCGGGACGGCGCTCGCGGCGATCTTCGTCGCGATGTTCGGCGTGACCGCGCTCGTGCATACGAGCTACGCTCACCGAAACCGAATCGGACGGGGTGAGCCGCCGCGATGACCCGGAAAATCGGGCTCGCGATGATCGCTCTCGCGATCGTCTCGCTCGTCGCCGCGAGCGGCGGTGCGAGTTCGGTCGCCGTCGAACGATCGATCGAGGTGGCTGTCACCGACGATCCGTCGGCACAGCCCGTCGCTTTCTACACGGAGGCGAGCGGTGAGAACGACTCGAGGATCACGGTGACGAACCGAGTTGACGAAGAGTTGACGGTAACGGAGGCGTCCGTCGACGAATCTCGAGTCGGCGACTGGGGGCAGAACGTGAGCGTCGACCGGACCGTTGCGTCGGCCGATCCGGGATCGAACGCATCGGTCATCGTAACCGACGTTCCCTGCGGCGACGCCGTGGCCGCGGGAGGCCTGCCGATCGAAATTACGGTCGAGGCGGGATTGACGACGATCGAGACGACCGTCGACGCCGCCGTCGCGTGCGACGGATAGACAGCGGTCCGTTTTCGCGAACCAGTGCCGTCGCTTCGCTCGAGAGTGATCGAAATCGGAATGTTAAGGGACGGGGTCCCCTACCATCCTCACGTACAATGACATGGCTCCGTGCGCTTCTCGCCGCCGGCCTGTCGGTGATCATGCCCGGTGCGGGCCACGTCCTCGTCCGGGACTGGCTCCGCGCCGCCCTGTTCGCCGGCCTCTTCCTCTCGGCGAGCGCCCTCTTCCTCCCGATCGAACAGCTAGCGGCTGCCGGCCCGATAACGAACGTCGACGAAATCACCGCGTACGCGGACGTGATGTCCGAAGAGACCGACTCGATGACGCAGTTCCTCCTCTCGTTTATCGCGCTGTTCGCCGCGATCGACGCGACGTTTCGCGCGCTCGGATACCCGCCCGGCGGGACCGACACCGCGGACGGACCGACCTGTCCCGAATGCGGGAAGGAGATCGACGAGGACCTCGCGTTCTGTCACTGGTGTACGACGCGTCTCGAGCCCGAGTCATCCGACGAAGAGCCCGCTCATTCGTAGGACGAACTCCGCTGCGATCGGCGATCGCACCTGAGTCCGGTTTCGGAGCGGTCGGTGACGACGGCCCGCTCGGGAGGGATATAACCACACTAGTAGTGCTTCCACGGAGCCCTTTTCCCCGCTCGTCCGATACGGCAGTCAGCCACCGGCCACCCGCTGTGACCGGGAGGAGTCCATAATGCGAACGAACACCGAACGACGCGACGAGACGGTTGTACCGGACGATGGAGCGTTCGACCAGTACGTGAGTTACGCCGCGAGCGACGGGACGGTCATCTGCGACCGCGAGAATCCGGCCGCGTGGATCCGGTCGACGGACGTTCGACCGTGTTTACGGTAGCGGGGCTATCGACGGGTGCCAGCGCCGATAGCGGCGTCACCGACAGCGGCTACAGACGAATTCGGTCGGACTGATCGCCCTCAGCTGTGGTTCCGGGAGGTACCGGCCACACTCCGCGCACCACGTCCAGTAGATGCGGTATGGATCGGGCGGATCCGCGGCGTCCGTCTCGGCTGTGCCCGTCGGTGTTTTCTCGTCGCGTTCGATCGTGATCGACCGATCGCCGACGCCCGTGACCGTCCCGGTGATCGACGCGTGCTGGGCGACGCTGATTCCGTCGGCCGGTTGGGCGATCATTTCGCCCGACTCGACCTCGTCGCCGGCCCGGACGATCGGCTCGCTGGGCACCACCACGCCCTCGAAGTCGGGGTTCGTGATCAGCGGTACTTCGACCCGGTCGGGCTCGAGCGTCTCCGTCGGTTCCGTCTCGTGACTCGACTGCTTCCACGCCGCCGGTGCGAGGACGTTGACCCGCCCGCCGCTGCCGATTCGGTTCTCCGCGACGACTGACTCCTCCATCACGAGCAAGCAGTTTGTCCGTTTGCGGACGCCGAAGCGCTCCGGCGGCTGCTCGATCTCGAAACACCACCCGGGCCCGCCGTCGAGGATGACCTCGTTCTCCGCGAGCCCGTCAGTTCGACCCGCCGCCTCGAGGAGGTCCGTCGCGGGCGTTCCGATCGGCACTCGGAGCAACCGGTGGGTCGGGACGCGGCCGTCGACGTGGACGAACTTCTCGGTCGTCGGCTCGCCGTCGACGAGCGCCCGGTAAACGTTGTAGAGCGTCTCCGTGTTCTGGACGATCCAGCCGTGATCCATCGGGAGCTCGCCCCCCTTCATCACGACGTCCGCGACGATCCGCATGAGCACGGTCTCCATCCCGAACTCGTACTTGTCCGCGGTGTAGGCGGCGACGATCCCGGTCGCGTCCCCGTCGATCGGGAGATCGCTCGGCTCGTAGATCGTCGCGTCGGTCGCCGCCTCGAGCGGGCCCATCCACTCCTCGCGGTTGGCCCGCTTGACGCTGATGACGATCCGATCGAACGCGCGGTCGAGCAGCCCCTCGAACAGCGCCGCGAGCTCGTCGGTTCGCTCCCGGCCCAGCCACTTGTCCATGTAGTAGTTCGGTTCGCTCTCCTGGTGGTTCACCAGCAGCGAGTCGACCTCCTCGAGTCGGTCCCACTTGGCGTACGTCGGGAATCCGGCACCGCCCGCCCCTGCCAGGCCGGCGTTGCGCAACGTCACCGCGAACTCGGGTGGCTCGACCGCGCTGACTTTCTCTCGAGTGACGCTCATACTCGGGATAGAGCCACGATACCAGTCACCATAGATCGCAGCCAACGTTGACCTGAATGACTAGCGAAACTGCACTTTGATCGCCGGATCAGTGTCTCGGCGGCGAACTATTTGCGCGACTGAGACGTCGCGAGCGTCCGTCGATCAAGGGGCCCAACGAACGCGAGGTATGTTACCAATTAACTATGGTTCCGAGGCGAAACGACGGCGAAAGCACCTATTTCTCGATGATACTCTCCTCGACGGGCTCGCCGAAGTGGCGCGCCGTGTCCTCGGCGTACAACAGAATCTCGTCGCCGGCTTCGACGTCCGTCACCGCTTTGCGACCCTCCGCGGTGGGGACCTTGATCGTCTCGGCGTTCTGGAGCAGGGTCTCGACGCGGTCGCCGCTCTCGGTCTCGAGCGCGAGCCGGAACATCGGTCGCTGTTCGATCTTGACCCGGCCGACGATGGCCTCCCGCGTGTTGCCGTCGAGGTCGACGACCTGGACCTCGTCGCCGCTCTGGAGTTCGGAGAGGTACTTCGTGCCGCCGTCGGGCGTCCGGACGTAGGCGTGGACCGCGCCGGCGTTGACGCGGAAGGGACGGGAGGCGACGTACGGCGATTCGGCGGTCTCGCCGTGGACGAAGACCAGCCCGCGGCTCATCGATCCGACGAGCATCCCCTCGTCGTGCTCGAGCAGATTCCCGGTGTCGACGCAGACCCGATCCGCGCTGCCCGCTCGTTCGATGTCGAGCACTTCGGCGTACTCGAGATCGAGAGTCTCGCGTTCGGCCTCGTCGCGGACCTCGACGGTCTCGCGGATCTCGTCGGGGTCGTCCGAGTCGAGCAGGACGGCGTCGGACCCGATCTCGAGGGTCTCGAACGCCGTTTTGGCCTCCTCGGCGCTGGTGACGCCCGCGACGAGGTCCGTCTCCTCGCCGATGCGGGCGATCAGGTTCTCGAGGGGGATGATCGTCCAGTCCTCGCCGACGACGATCGTGTGGTCTGCCTCCTCGGCGGCGGTTTCGGCGAAGCGCTCGTACTCCTTGCCGAGGATGCGGACGTACGCGCCGCGCTGGAAGTCGCCGTCGCGGCGCAGCGTCGAGAGGTCTGCCGATCCGGAGAAGTCCTCGGGCAGGTCGATCGTCGCGTCGCCCTCGCCGTTCTTCCCGACGACCACCGCGTCCGCCCGTGCGGCCGGTTCGCCGTCGTCGCTCTCGGCTTCGGCGTCGTCGATGTCGTCGACGAGGGTCACGTCCCCGTCGGTTCGAAACGCCGCGACGTTGATATCGCCGAGTTCGCGGACGCGCTCCACGTCTCCCTCGTCGACCAGTACCCAGTCTGCACCCGCCTCGAGCGCGGCGGTGATCCGCGCCCGGCGGTCGTCCCAGTCACCGACGGTATCGTCGGCTTTTACCCAGACAGCTCGCGTCATGCATCGACCCTCGAAGGGAACGGGCTTGAACGTGGCGAATCGAACAGGGGCGACGGATCGTCCCTCGCCCGGGATGACGCCCTCCGGTACCGATCGAACCCCACCATCGATCGTGAATCGCTGTGCGATCGATCGCACACCGATAGTCGGTGGCTCTGGGTCGCCTCCTCGCTTCCCGAGGCCGTGCTCGTCGTGACTATCGCTACTATCACGTTAGTTGCGACACTCACGATAGTAATGATAGTCGAAATACTTTCTCAGAAATTGATAATATCTGTTCGATCGATCCTTCGGATATGGGTCAGCGCCACCTCGAGACGGACGCCGAACTGTCGATCGACTGCGCCGCCCGCCGGCTCGGGGTGGACCCTGCGGCCGAGGTCGCGCGAGCCGCGTTCGACCACGCGGGCGAGCTGGCGGCCCTCGAGTACGGCCGAACGGCGGCCGTGCTCGGGTCCCTCCGTCTCGCCGCTCGCCGCACCGACGTCGTCGATCTCGAGCGCGAACACCTCGCGGAAGCCTTCGACGTCGATCCCGACGACGTCGTCGCGGCCGAGGAACTGCTGACGCGGTACCTGTCGCCGCCCGCGGACGCCGCCGAGATCCGCTCGCTGCGACGGACGCTCATCGCGGCCCGGGAAGTCCTGGCCGCGGTCGAGCGCGGCCGCGCCGCTGGCCCCGAGCTCCCGGGCTCGCACCTCGCTGACGCCGCGCCCTTCCTGCTCGCTCGCGCGAGCAGCCACCTCGACTCTCGCACCGGCCGCGAGTTCCCGGGGCTCGACGCGGCGGCGCTTCGTGCTCACATCGAGCGTCTCGAGGCCGACCTCGAGCACGCTCGACTGGGGACGAGGCTTTACCTACTGGTCCACGACGCCGACTGAGCCACCCTCGCCCGCCTCCCTGCTGACGCCGCGCCCTACCGCAGCTCTCCCGCGTCCTCCATGAGCTTGTGCCGGAACGCACGGTAGGCGTTTTCGCCCCGCTCGGTCAGCTCGACGACGCGCCGGCGGCCGACCGACTCGATCGTGACGTAGCCGTCCTCCGCGAGGGGCTCGAGGACGTGCGTATCCAGTACTCGAAACGCGCCCTTGTCCTCGCCGGAGCGGTCGTCGGGCGAGCGCCGATCGGCCATGAAGGAGAGCCCGCGGTCCCGCGCGTACTCGATGAGGTCCTTCTTCTTCGGCGGGGCCGTTCGATCCTCGTGGAACCCCTCCCACGCGCCGGGGTCGGAGAGCAACTCCATGATCGCGACCTGGTCGCGCGTCGGCGACTCGATCGGGTAGGTCGGCACCTCCTCCATCTCGTCGAGGCCGAACGAAATGGGTTCGGTCGTTCCATCGTGGGCGTACTCCGAGGGCTCGACGTAGTAGGCGTGGGCGTCCGTCGAGACGTCCATGCACGCGATCGTCGCCCCGATCGCCGGAATCGTCCCGGCCCCCGAGACGTTGACGTACACCTGATCCTCCGCGTGCACGTCGGCGATCGTCGTCACGTCGCCGAGGACGGCGTAGACGTCCGTCAGATCACACTCGCGGATCCGGACCTCCGGGACGATCGACTCGAGTTCCTCGCGCAACTCATCGTGATACTCGGCCCTCGCCGTCGCGTTCCGCTCGCCGGTTCCACCGTCTTCTCCGTCATTTCTCCCGTTTCTGCCCGTCCGTTCGTTCTCGAGGAGATAAACCAGATCCGCCCGCTGGGTTCGGATCGGCTCGAGGATCCGATCGAACTCGTAGCCCAGCGGCACGACGTGCACTCGCTTGACGACCTCCATACGCCGTGAGGCGTGTCAGTAAAAATAACTGCTACGGAATCGTCGGTGTCGGCTCGAGTCGAACCTACTTCGATCAACCGGCGGGTTTCGGCCGCCCGGTGGAACCACCGTCGGGTGGGACTGAAAGGGGCGACGCTCTCGTCCGGCGAAGCGACGCAAGAACCGCAGCCGAGCGCAGCGAGGCGAGGATCGAAGCGAGCAGCAGCCGACGAGAGCGTCGGGGCTTTCGGAGTGTTCGCGGCGGCACCGACTGCAACTGCGACCATTTCACCTAGTCGGCGAAACGTTGAGAACGCCCCCGCTCGTACGACGTGACAGATGGCCGCCTACGACGCGATCTGTTTCGATCTCGATTACACCCTCTGTGAATCCACCCAGGACCCCGCGACCCTCCTCGAGTCGACCTTCGAGCGCGCCGGCTGCGAGCAGTTCTGTACGCCCGCGGACCTTCGCGCTGCCGTCCCCGACCTGCCGACCGCCGAAACGGACCGCGAGTTCTACGACCACCTCTTCACCGAAGTTGCGCGACGGGCTGACGTCGATCCCGACGTCGCGCCGACGCTCGCGGCTGCGTACCTCGAGCGGCAGGATCCGACCGCCGTCCGGTTCCGGCCCGGGGCGAAGACCGCACTCGAGCACGCCCGCACTCGAGGCTCGGTCGGGCTCATCACGAACGGGGGACGGAAGACACAGACGCAGAAACTCCGGGCGCTGGGGATCGCGGACGCCTTCGACGTTCGGGTATTTACCGAGCCGAGCGCGGGGATCCTCCCGAAACCGAACGCGGCGCCGTTCGAACGCGCGCTCGGAGAACTCGATGTCGCGCCGGACGCGGCGATCCACGTCGGGGACTCGCTCCACGCCGATATCGCGGGTGCCAACGCGATGGGACTCGATTCGGCCTGGCTCGATACCGGCCGCGACGACGGCCCGCGCGACCACGAGCCGACGTACGAACTCGCCTCGCTCGAGGCCTTCGAAACGATCGTCTAGCCGACGGCGCCTCTTACTCCTCCGGCAGCAGGTCCGTGTGCACGACGGCACGATACTGGGTGTCCGTCCCCTCCTCGAGTCGCTTGAGCAGGGCCGCCGCGTCCTGGAAATTCTCTGGGAGCACGAACGAATCCGACTGGTCCTCGTCGCGCTCCTTACAGCGTTTGACGAACTCGACCAGAACCTGACGGGTCCCGCGACGGGCGTAGACGACGCCGATGTCCCGCTCGAGCCCCGCGCTCCAGGTTTCGATCACCGACGCGGCCGCGTTCTGGGGCCGCTGCAGCCGCTCGACCAGTGCGTCGGTATCGATATCCGCGTCCTCGCCGCCCACCTCGTCGATGACCGCCTGGAGCTCCTCGGGGTCCGTCTCGCCGGACGGCCCGTCGCCCGCCGCCTCGAGCAAGTCCCCGAAGGCGTCGACCTCCTCGCGACGAACCGCGATCGGATAGACGAAGTCGTGGGTCTCCTTGGGAAGCGTGTAGGACTGCCCCTCGATACCGTGTTCGCCGGGGCCGGACTTCCCCAGCATCAGATCGACGATTCTCATACTCGAAACAGGTATCGTGAGGCGAATAAGCCTTCCGCGGTTGACTCGGCCACCGTCCTCGTTACCAGTCGTCGCCGAGCGCGGCCTTCGCGCCGCCGTACCCGCTCGCGGTCGTCCACGTTCGACCGCTGTCCGCGTGTTCGACCTCGTAGGAACCACCGCAGGCCCCGCAGCGATACCGGTCGGGAGCCTTCACCGGCTTCGACGCCCGGTGTCGCGTCGCTCGCCAGTCACAGTCCGCCGAGCGACACCGGAGCACGTACCGCGGCTCCGCGAACGACTCGCAGTAGCGCGGGGCCTCGAGCGCCGCCGCCCGCTCGCGAAAGCGGTCGCCGTGTCCGGACTCGCCAAAGCGCTGGAACTCCCAGGCGTGGACGAGTTCGTGACGGACGACGCCCGCGAAGGTCGGCCAGTCGTACCGTTCGTACGCCCGTCGAGCGAGGACGATCGTCGCAACCTCGCGGTCGGCGTCCCATCGGCAGCAGCCCGCCCGACGGCGCGCTCGCTCCGAGACGTCCCACTCGAGGGCCTCGAGATCGACGGTCAACCCGTCTTCGTCGACGACCTCGCGGGCGTGAATCCGCGCCCGGGCGGTGATCTCGTCCGCGAGCGTGAGCTCTTCGCCGTCGGTCACGGACTCGCAAAGGGAGACGACCGCCGAAATTCTTCCGGTAGCCGAAGCGAGGAGCACAGCGCAGCTGCGGAGGGCCCGCGGTCGGCGCTGTGTGACTGTCGGAGAAGAGCGAAGAGTTAGGCTTCGAGCGCCAGTCCCGCTTCGGCCAGCGCTTCCTCGGTCGAGAGGTCGTCGTGGACGACGCCGGCGACCGCTCGGGCGATGGCCTCGGGATCTTCGTGCTGGAAGATCGAGCGGCCCATAGAGATGCCGGCGCCGCCGGCGTCCATCACGCCGCGCACCATCTCGATCGTCTCGCGGTCGGTCCCCTTCGAGCCGCCGGCGATGACGACCGGGAGCCGGGTCGACTCGACGACGTGCTGGAAACTCTCCGCGTCGCCGCTATAGCCCGTCTTGACGATATCGGCGCCGAGTTCTTCGGCGAGTCGAACCGCGTGGCCCAGCGCTTCGGGGTCCGCCGAGTCGACGCCGGGGCCGCGAGCGTAGGCCATCGCGAGCACCGGAATACCGAACCGCTGGGCCCGCTCGGTGACCTCCGAGAGCTGACTGATCTGGTCCGGTTCGTGATCCGAGCCGACGTTGATATGAAAGGAGACGGCGTCGGCACCGACGCGGATCGCCTCCTCGACGGTACCGGTCATCCGTTTGTCCTCCTCGTCGGGCCCGATCGTCGTCGAGCCGTTGAGGTGAACGATGTAGCCCTTTCCGTTCTTGTTGTCGTGGACGCGAGGTGCGATCCCCTTCTGCGTGAGTACCGCGTCCGCCCCGCCGGTCGTTACGCCGTCGATCGTCGCTTCGATGTCTTTCAGTCCCGTGACGGCACCCATCGTGATGCCGTGGTCCATCGGGACGATCACGTACGATCCGTCTGTACCGATTCGCTCGAGTCGTGCGTCAATTCCTGTGGTCATTGCGGGAGTGTAGCAAGCTTGCAGTTATGGCTGTTCTGGTTCCGGTGTATCTTCCGGATCGTCCGTGAGGGTCTCCGCGCCGCGGCGTGCGCCCCGTTTGAGCTCCGCCGCTTTGGCCTCGAGCGCGTCGACCGCGTCGCTCGGGTCGTCGCTCGACGCGATAATGTCGATGAGCGCGCTGCCGACGATGACGCCGTCGGCACCCGCCTCGATGATCTCGGCCGCGTGATCGCCCTCGCTGACGCCGAACCCGACGGCTTTGGGGACGTCGTACTTCGACAACCGCGCGAGGCTATCGTGGGTCGCACCCGACACGTTCGCGCGCGCGCCGGTCGTTCCGAGGCGGGCCTGGACGTAGGCGAAGCCCGAGACCCGGGACATGATGGCGTCCAGTCGCTCGCCCTCGGTCGTCGGCGCGATGATGAAGATCAGGTCGAGCCCGTTGTCGTCGCAGGCGTCCCGCAGCGGATCGGCCTCCTCGGCTGGCAGGTCGGGGACGATGATCCCTGAGAGCCCGGCTTCGGCGGCCCGCTCCACGAACGGCCTGACGTCCGGCTTGGCTCGCGGGCGCTGCCCGCTCGCCTCTTCCGAGGCGCGTGGCGCCTCGCTGCCCCCATACTGCAGGATCATGTTGTAGTACGTCATCACCAGCAGCGGCGCCTCGATCTCCAGGTCCTCGACCAGTTCGAAGAACCCCTCGGGGGTCGTCCCGGCCGCGAGCGCGCGGTTGATCGCGGCCTGAATCGTCTGTCCCTCCGCGATCGGCTCCGAGAACGGGAGCCCGAGTTCGATCAGATCCGAGCCGCCGCGGTCGAGTGCCTCGACGTACGCCTCGGTGTCCTCGAGCGAGGGATCGCCCGCGGTGATGTACGTGATGAGCGCGGGGTGGTTCGCGCGGATGGCCGCTTCGATGTCGCTGTCGTATTCCGTCGACGTATCGCTCACCCGTCGAACACCTCGATTTCGGGTGCAGCCTCGAGATCGCGTTTCTCGGTCTCCTCGAGCACCGTCTCGAGGTCCTTGTCGCCGCGCCCGGAGACGTTGACGACGACGAGGTCGCCGAGAGTCTCGTATTCTTCCTCGAGATATCCCAGCGCGTGACTCGACTCGAGGGCCGGGATGATCCCCTCGAGTCGCGAGAGCCGGTGGAACCCGTTGAGCGCGTCGTCGTCGTCGACGTTCGCGGGCGTGACTCGCCCGATATCGACGAGATGCGACAGCTCGGGGCCGACGCCGGCGTAGTCGAGTCCCGCGCTGACGCTGTGGGATTCGACGATCTGGCCGTCGCCCGCCTGGAGGAGCTTCGTCATCGCACCGTGGAGGACGCCGTCGGTCCCCGTCGAGAGCGTCGCGGAGTTGGGGGCCATCCCTTCCTCCTCGTCGATCTCGAGGCTCGAGCCGCCGGCCTCGACGGCGTAGAGATCCACGCCCTCGTCGGGGACGAACGCGTGGAACGTGCCCATCGTGTTCGAGCCGCCGCCGGCGCAGGCGACGACGCTGTCGGGCAGTCGTCCCGCCTTTGCCTGAATCTGGTCGCGAATCTCCTCGCCGATCACCGCCTGAAAGTCCCGGACCATCTGCGGGAACGGGTGCGGGCCGACGACCGACCCGATCACGTAGTGGGTCCGCTCGACGGTGGTCGCCCAGTCGCGCATCGTCTCGTTGATCGCCTCCTTCAGCGTCGCGCTGCCGGCCTCGACCGGGTTCACCTCGGCCCCGTTCATCCGCATTCGGTAGACGTTGGGCCGCTGGCGGTTGACGTCCGTTCGGCCCATGTAGATCTCGCAGGGCATGTCGAGGTGGGCCGCGGCCATCGCCGTCGCGGTGCCGTGTTGCCCGGCACCGGTCTCGGCGATGATCCGCTCTTTGCCCATGTACTTCGCCAGGAGAACCTGTCCGAGCGCGTTGTTGAGCTTGTGGGCCCCGCCGTGGAGGAGGTCCTCGCGCTTGAGGTAGATCTCCCGGTCGTAGCGCTCGCTCAGCCGATCCGCGCGCTGCAGCGGCGTCGGCCGGCCGCCGAAGTCCCGCATTCGCTCGCGGAACTCGTCCATGAATCCGTCTTCGTTCTCGAGGACGTAGCGCTCGTAGGCGTCCTCGAGTTCCTGCAGCGCCGGCATCAGCGCCTCGGGGACGTACTGGCCGCCGTAGTCGCCGAACGTGCCCCCGCCCGATTCGTACTCGTCGTCGCGTTCGCGTTCCGTGCTCATGTCTGGGTGTTGTCGTCGTCGTTCGTGTCGTCTCCCGATTCCGCTCGCGTGAGTCGCCGCGTGTTCTCGGTGACGTCGCTGTCGTCCGCGCCGTGGTCCATGATCGCGCTGCCGACCAGGAGGGCGTCTGCACCCGCCGTGCGCATCCGCCGGACGTCGGCCGGCGACGACACTCCGCTCTCGGCGATCAGGGTCACGTCGTCCGGAGCCTCGGGAGCCACCGACTCGAAGGTTTCGAGGTCGACCTCGAGTCGCGCCAGATCCCGGTTGTTCACTCCGATGATCTCTGCGCCCGCTTCGAGCGCGGTCTCGAGTTCGTCCCGATCGTGGACCTCAACGAGGGGTTGAAAGCCGCGCTCCCGGGCGGCGGCGACGAGCGCCTCGAGATCGTCTACGAACCTGGCGATCAGCAGAAGCAGATCGGCCTCGACGACGTCCATCCCCGCTTCGTCGAGGACGAAGTCCTTGCGCAGGACGGGGACGTCGACGGCTTCGCGGATGCGGGTCAGCGCCTCGGCCGACCCGCCGAAGTGGGTCGGCTCGGTGAGAACGGAAATCGCCGCCGCGCCGCCGTCGACCATCGCCTGCGCCAGTTCGACCGGATCGTCGTCTCGAGTGCCCTCGGCCGTCGGACTGGTCGGTTTCACCTCCGCGATCACTGGGACTCGCCCGTCGGCCTCGGCGTCGGCCAGCGCGTCCGGCAGCGAGCGGGCGTCGACCGCGACGACGCCCTCACCGCCCGAGCGCTCCCGTGCCGCCTCGAGTATCGACTGCACCGCGGGAGCGAGCTCCGTATCGGAGTTCATTATTGTACATCGACGTACTCATATGTACATAAGGCTTGCGTCATCGGGGTACGTACTATCGATGGCGAAGCTGTTGATATCGAGGGGATGACGGGGACTGTCTCTGTCGGGATAACGGATTGTCAGCCGAACTTGATCATGGCGCTTCTGACGAGGATGAAGAGAGCAAGATAACAACCCGCGAGCAGGGTGAGAACCGCGCCGAGAAACATACCTCGCTCGTCGTACGTCACGACATTTTCAGACTGGTACACTGTGGAGAGATTCAAGAGAAAAAGAAGCAAAATCGCCACGCTGACACTCCCGCACAGGAGAGAATTAAATTGGAACTGGTTTTCCTTAATTTGGTAGAGAACAAGCCCACTGAGAAGCGGCGGCAGAAACCAAATACCGGCCCTGATCGCGATTCCAATCAGAGATGGCTCTTCGACATTGGGGATCCGTTCCGGTGGTGTTGGAAGGATAACCATTACAGTACTCAGAAGAAGCAATGCTACAGACACCTCGAAAATTCGAAGCCGATCCATACCTGTAATTTCGAATTCGATATTAGTAAAATATGGGAATGAAACCGTAGACGTGACCTCATCTGTGGGTCACTCCCCTCTGAGAAACCTATCTCAGGTGAATTCCGCTGTTGTGATCGTTTCAAGCTAGTTCACACTAACGTATCGGTACTCGATACGATCGTCGAATCCACGTTCGGAAAGCAGCGTTTCGGTAGCTCGATCAGCCGGTTTATTAGTCGTCAAAAGGGCAATGCGGTCTGCTTGCCCGCTATCGAGTAGTTGAGCTGCGAGACCAATCAGCGCCGTGTCCGCCTTCTGGAGGATGTCCTCGTCATGACCTGCTTCGCTGGCGATGAACCGCCGAGCCTCGTCCATCCTTGTCGCGACGAGTGGTCTTGAGGATATAGCGCCGTTTCACAGATCAGTAGGGTGTGGACTCGGTCGTAAGAGAACCGTGATCGTTCGAGGGACGAGAGAGAACGAACGCGGACCGGCGGCTATTCAAGCCCGGCTCTCTTACAGTCTCCTATGGAGGACGTTACGGACGCCGGAATCTACGCGCGGGAATCGCAGTACCTCGATCGGTACGTCCAGCTCGGGGCCGCAAGCGGACGGGTCCTGAGCGTCTCGTTCCCCGAGATTCCCGACGACAATGCCGAGGACGACCACGTCGTCCTCGATCGGATCTTCGAGTACCTCGACGGCCTCGAGGAGATCACCTTCGACGACGTCACGGTCGCGATGACCATGCCGACCGACCAGCGGGCGGTCCTCGAGGGCGTACAGGACATTCCTTACGGCGATCAGGTCTCCGTCGAGACGCTCGCCCGGATGACCTCGGGACTCGATCACACCGACGAGGACGACATCATCCTCGTCCGAACCGCGCTCGACGAGAATCCCGCGCCCATTCTGATCCCCGACCACCGCGTGCGCGACGGCCCGAGTGCGGCTCCACCGGACGTCGAACAGAAGCTACGGTCGCTCGAAGGTCTGTAAGGCGTTCGGCCATCGTCGCCTGTTTTTCGTTTTCTGTCCGATCGTTCCCGGGACGGTTTCGGTTTGACGGCCTGCGAGCAGACACCGTTATTGGGGATCGAATCATCATGCAGTACAACGAAGGACCGGTCGAAAACGAGACTCGAGGCCCTTCGGGATCACGAGACGACGTTGCGAAAAGCGGCTGAACACGAGGGCATACCGTACACCGAGTTGTTCTCACTCGCTGCCGACGACGCTATCGACGTCGGATACACGACCGAGGAGCTCGAACGCGACCTCGATCGGATCTGATCGAAATCGGCTAGAACTCCGACCGCTCGACCTTCTCGGGCGCTTCGAAATCCGTCGCCAGCTCGAGCAGTTGCACCAGAATCCGGCCGGTCGCCCCCCAGACGGTGTAGCCGTTGACGTGGAAGTAGTGGATCACGATCTCGCCGTAGTAGGGGTGGGATCGGCGTTCGTACTCGTAATTGTCCGGATCGAGCAGCCCCGAGAGCGGCAGGACGACGATCTCGGCGACCTCGCTCTCCTCGCGAACGTACTCCCGATCCGGAACGTGTGCGACGAAGGGAGTCACGGCGTACTCGGTGACCGTCCGAATGTCGTCGAGCTGGCCGACGAGTTCGGCCTCGCTGCGCTCGAGCCCGATCTCCTCGTTGGCCTCCCGGAGCGCGGTTTCGAGGATCGTCTCGTCTTCGGGCTCGGCTCCGCCGCCGGGGAAGCTCATCTGTCCGGGGTGTTCGCCGAGGTGGTCTGCACGCCGTGTGAACAGCAGGTGGTCCTCGCCGTCGCGATCGACGATCGGGGCGAGCACCGCCGCGTCGTACTCCTGATCGGTGATCTCGGTGGGTTCGTAGTTCGCGATCGGCTCGAGCGTCAGTCTCGGGCCCGTCATTCCTCGAGTGCGTCCTCCAGTCGCGTCCGTTCGTCGGTGCAGTCGACCGGCGCCCAAGCCTCGACGTCGTAGCTGACGTCGATCAGGGACCGGATCCGCTCCTCGTCGTCCGCGGCGATGGCCTCGTCGGCCGTCTCGATCACGCGCTCGCGGGCCGTCTTCCCCAGCGTCTCGCGGTCGACCCGTCGGCGGTCGATATCGAGGATGTGGGGGACGTCCTCCGCGTGTTCCGGAACCGCGGGAAACGCCGTCGGGCCGGCGACCAGCAGCGGCTCGCCGTCGGTCGTCGAAACCGCGCCCTCGTCGGCGGGATCGTGCCGAACGAGCGCGAACGTCTCGATCGCCTCGTCGATCGCCCCTTCGAGTGCCGCGTCGTCGACGGACTGACCGTCGTCGCGGTAGGCGGCCTCGGCGAGCGCCCGCTCGAGTTCCGAGCGAGTCAACCCGCCGAAGAGGTCGACCACGCCGGCCAGTTCGTCGGCGGTCGCGTCCATACGCTCCCCAACGGACGAGAGGGGGATTAGTCTTGCGAGCGCGAGCCGATGCGACGCTCCCGCCACGGCCGGGCCGCCGCGAGCACGTCGGCCGGTTCGAACGGGGCGTCGGTCCACCGCGGCAGGCGGGCGTCCGGACCCGGCGGCGAGATCGACTCGGCGTAGCGGGCCAGCTGATCCCGCTCGCCGGCGGGGTCGTACTCGAGCCCGTTGAACGCCGCGTCGGCGCGGTACTGGTCGATCAGCTCGTCGCCGGCGGACAGGTACCGCTCCGGCAGCGTCTCGTACCCGGGGTCGACGCCGTGTTCCTCGAGAACGCGCAAGAACGTGGCCGCGACGTCGCGGCTCATTCCCTCGAGTCCGGTGTCGCCGGCGACCGCCCGGTGGTCGTGTTCGTGGCGGCCGAGGTCGACCTGCGCCGTCCCGCCGAAGCCGGCGACCTCGTAGGCGTCGCCGAGGGTCCCGACCTCGAGTCCCCACGTGCGCGGCGTCCGCAGCCGCCGGGCGAGGTCGGCTGTCGCGGCGAACTCGCCGGCCAGCGCGTACCGGAACGCGTCGAGGTAGTCGACGATCGGGGCGTCGTGGGCGTCCGCGAGGGAGCGAACGAGCGGTTCGTAGAACAGTCGGAAGAGCCGACCGTAGAGCCGGTCGCGTTCGACGCGGGCGTAGTACCCCTTCGAAAACTCGAACGCCATCGTCAGCGGGGCGAGCAGGCGGTGGACGTGTTCGGCCTCGTAGCTGCGGGCGTCGGCGTCGTGGACCACGACGGCGTCGGCGGCGTCGGCCGCGGGGCCGAGCGCGAGCCAGACGTCCCGTCCTTTCCCGAACTCGCCGCCCAGCCCCGCGTCGGCGAGCAACGCGTCGATACCGGGTGCGTTACACCACAGGACCCGAGTCGGCAGCGCGAACGAGCCGAGCCAGTCCCGAAACGGACCGATTCGCTCCGGCTCGGCGCGAACGGGCACGAAGACCGCCTCCGGTGCCGGCTGAAGACGCTCGAGTTCGCCCAGGACGCGTTCGGCGGCGGGGCTCTCGAGCTCGCGGCCGGTCATCGGGACGACGACGGCCGCGTCGGCGACTGCGGCGACCGCGTCGCGGGCGAGATCGGTTTCCCTTCCCCCGTTGCCCTCGCCGAACTCGTGGAGCGTGGCGATCCGCTCCTGGACGTACTCCATCGGTGGGGTGTTCGAGCGGACCGGTAAAACGGCCACGGATGCGGCAGACGGGACGCGGTCGGGGAGGCTCGCGCGGGATCACAGGAGGAAAGACTGGCCGGTGGATGGACCCGTTCATCCGTTCGCGCCCGTCGGAAGCCGACCGGCGGCGGCGAGCGCGAGCATGACGAGCAGGACGACCGCGATACCGACCGCGAGGAGCCGGAAGGAGTCGTCGAAGGTGATGCCGGCGTCGACCATCGCCCCCAGGATCGCGCTCCCGGTGGCCTGAATCGGCATCATTAGCCCGCTGAACAGCGCGTAGGCGCTCGCGCGGTTCTCGTCCGGAACGGACGCGAGGACGTAGGTGTCGGAGGCGGGGAAGATGCTGTGAATGATGTAGCCCATGCACGCCGTGACGGCGAGGATCGCCACCGTCCCCTCGACGACGGTCAGCGCGAGCAGGGAGACGAGAAACGCGCCGACGATGCCCAGCAAGAGCGGCAGGAACCGGACCCGGTCGGCGATCCAGCCGGTGACGGCGAACGCGGGGACGCCGGCCAGAAAGAGCAGCGTCAGGACCGATCGCGAAAAGCCCTCGGGGAACTCCTTGACCTCGACGAGATATGTCACGTAGAAGTTGAACACGCCGTTCCAGACCAGCATCGCCGTACTGACGATCGCCACGGCCGTCGCGACGATCGGCCACTGGCGCCGGAACGCGCCGATGAGATCGCGATCCAGTTTCCCGGCCTCCGGTAGCGTCGCGCGCCTCGCGGCGACGAAGAGGGCGACCGTCGATCCGATTGCCACCACCGCGATCGCGAGAAAGAGCGCGCGCCACGCCGCGATCGGCCACGTCACCGCGAAGAACGCGCCGACCAGCAACGGCGCGACCACCGCGGCGGTCTGGCTCGAGGTCCCGTGGATCCCGATCGCGCGCCCGACGCGAGACGGGTAGAGTTCGCTGACCAGCGGGTTCGCCGCGACGAAGTAGGCGCTGCTCGCGATCCCCATACAGAGCGCGCCGACGTAGAGCACCTCGAGACTCCCCGCGGTGGCCGCGAACGCCGACCCGGCGGCCAACAGCCCGCCCGAGGCGAGGATCAGCCAGTGACGGGGCACTCGCGTCAGGAGGTACCCCGTCGGTATCTGGAGCGCCGCGGCCCCGAGCCAGGCCAGCGTCGCCAACAGTCCGACTGCGGCGGCGCTCGCGTCGAACGTCGTCCGGAACGGCTCGAGCAGCGGCGCGTAGATCACTCGGCCGAGGTTCACCAGGAAGACCATCGCACACAGCGTCCCGAAGACGCCCGTCCGACCGGCGTGCTGTCGTCGTCCGCTCGCCGTCTCGTTCACACTGCGGCTGTCTCGTCGAGGGGGTCAACCCTTACGAATCGCAGCGGGGGAGTCACGTCGGCGCCCGGAGGCGAGGGCCGCGGCCGAGACCGGATAAAGCACCGGTCTTTTTCTTCCCCTCCTCCCTACAGGGTGAACATGAAATCAGTCCGGAAGGCACTCCGTGCCGGCGACCTCGAGAAGGACACCTACGATCGACTCGTCTGTGGCGAGTGCGAGAAGCCGCTGAAGACCGAAAACGACCCGGACGAGATCAAGACGGTTCGTATCTGTCCGGAGTGCGGGGCCGAGTGGAAGGAGATCCGCTAGGCATCCGGCAGCCGTCGGTAGGGGGCCTGCGAGTCAGCACAGCACAGACGCGCAGGTGTGGGTCCGTAACAAACATACGCCATAGTCTGGCGCTTCGGTGCGACGCTGCATCACCGTTCGCCGGCCATCGCGGAAAAGAGCCGTTCTTCGAATTCTTCGCGGCTGATCCCGTCGGAGGGGCCGATTCCGTTCATGTGATCGACCGAGAGCTGTCCGCCGCCCATTCGCGCGTGGCCGCCCGCGCTGGCCATCGGAATGTCGCTGATCGCGTGGCGCAGCGTCTCGCCCATGTGGACCCGATCGTCGCGCGAGCGCCCGGACATATGTAACGTCCCGTCGTGTTCGCCGTAGACGACGACCGCCGTGACGCCCTCGAGTTGCATCAGTTCGTCCGCGGCCTGCGGAATCGCGTCGACGTTGCCGATCTCGCCGACGTCGCAGGTGGCGAAGGGGCCCTCGACCCGCTTTTGCGTGATCGCCGTCGCCTTGACCTGTAGTACGTCGTCGCTGACCTGCGGATTGGCAATCCGATCGAGCAGGTCCTCGTCGATCCCGGAAAACAGCGTCGCACAGGCGTCGAACTCGGCCCGCGAACACCCGTTCGTCAGGTGGTTCGTATCGGACTGGATGCCGTAGAGGAGGCCGGTCGCCAGCTCCGGCGAGATTTCGAAGTCGCTCGAGCCGTCCTCGCCGGCCATCGTCGCACCGATGTCGTTCAGGTACTCGACGATGATCGTCGACGCCGCGCCGTAGTCCGTTCGCACGTCGGTGAACTCCGTCCCGGCCCCGTTACCGGGATGGTGGTCGACGACCGCGATCGGCTCGACGGTCTGGGCACCGGTGAATCCCCGCGGCGTGTTGTGATCGACCAGCACCACCGGACCCGCGGCGAGCTGGGAGCTCGCGTCGATGGACTCGAGGTCCAGATCGAGGACCGTTCGGAACGCGCGGTTCTCCTGATGGCGAATTTCGCCCGAGAACTGCAACGTGGTGTCGGTGTCGACGGAGTCCGCGATCGCCGCGACGCCCATCGCACACGACATGGCGTCGGGATCGGGGTTCGGATGCATCAAGACGGTCACTTCGTCGTGACCGGCGAGCATGCGCTGGAGCCGGACGCCCGGCGGTCGACGAAACCAGCGAATCAGCCACCAGCCACCGAGAGCGAGCCCCACGACGACGAGAACGAGAAGCGAGAGAACGAGCGGATCGAGAGAACGGACCGAGTCGCTTACTGACTCGGTTACCAACGGGGTTGCCCCGACGAAGGCACCTCCCGTCGGAGCGCGCCGATAGCTCATACCATGAGATCAAATCGAATCACCAAGAAATTTCCCCCGATTACCCCCGCTACGGCCGGTGGACCCCCAGTCTGCTGACTCGTCCGGGTATCGTGGCCGGTAACAGTCGACGGACACCGAGTCGAACGACTACCTCGCGAGTAGCGTGTACATCGGGTCAGTGGCCGCGATAGGCGTCGATCGCGTCGCGATACCCCTCACGGAAAGTGGGGTAGACGAACTCGTAGCCGAGCGCCCGCAGTTTCTCGTTCGAGCAGCGCTTGCTCGTCAGGATCCGGCGACGGCCCGCCTCGGAGAGCTCGTCGTCCGCGAGCCGCTCGGACTTCGTCCGCTTCGGCGGCCGCTCGACGTCGCACTCGTCTGCCAGCCAGTCCGCGAACTCCCACTTCGAAACCGGCTCGTCGTCGACCACCTGGACGACCTCGCCGCGAGCGAGATCCTCCTCGAGCAGGAACCGAACCGCGCCGGCGGCGTCGTCCCGGTGGACCATGTTCAGATAGCCTTCCGTCACCGGTCCCTCGAGGTAGCGCTCGAGCCGGTATCGATCCGGACCGTACAGGCCGGCATAGCGCGCCACGGTCCCGTCGAAGCCGTATCGCTCGGGGTGCTCGAGGGCGATCCGCTCGGCCTCGACGAGCACCTCGGTCTTTTCGGTAGTAGGATCGAGCGACGTCTCCTCGTCGACCCAGTCACCGTCGTGGTCGCCGTGGACGCCGGTCGAGGAGGTGTACACCAGCCGATCGGGCGCGTTCTCGCGGTCACCGAACGCCTCGATCGCCGTTCGCAATCCGTCGACGTAGACCTCTCGAGCGGCCGCGGCACCTCGCCCGCCGCTGCTCGCGGCGAAGACGATCGCGTCGACGTCCGGAACCGCCGCGAGCGCCTCGCGGTCGGTGACGTCCGCCCGAACCCCGTCGAACCCGGCGCTCTCGATCCGCTCGATGCCCTCGTCAGACCGGCGGACGCCGATCGGCTCGTGACCGCGAGCCGCGAGCTGTCGGCCCAGTTCGATACCGACGTGCCCGCAGCCGAGAATTGCAACGTTCATGGCCAAACTCGCGGTCGGTTACACATAATTTCACCGCTCGAGGCTACGTTCCGGTCCTCTTCCCGAGAATTGTCGACCGAACCGATAGTCGATCGGGAGGGTCCGGTTGCGGACTGCTCTCGAGGTCCGCGGTCGATGGCCGGTTATCCGGCGATGCTGACCGCCGGTCCGACTCAGGGAGCCCCGTCCGCGATCACGTACTGGATGTGGACGAACTCGTCGAACGACATCGGCGCTCGTCCCTCGATCTTCTGATGGACTTCCTTCGCGTCCAGATCGATCTCGAGCTCGGTCTCGACGGCGTCGACGTCGAGCACCGCCGTCGACATCCCGAGGAGCAGGTGCTCGAGGGCCATCGTGACCATCGTCTCCGGATCGGGCTCGCCCTCGGCGAGCGACTGGATCCGGGCCGCGTCCTCGAGTGCGAGATCGGGGGAGTCGCCCGCGGTGAGCGACTCGAGCGTCTCCCGATCGACGTCGGTTTCGGCTGCGACGGCCGCGGCGCCGCGGTCGTCGACGATCGCTGCGAGATCGTCCTCGTACTCGGCCCGGAGATCGGCGGGGGAGCCGGGGACGGTCATCCGCTGTTCGTAGAACATACGGGACACGAGGGGAATGCGGCAGAAATGTATTGTGACCTTCGCCGGCGGGCCTCCGGTTGCATGTCACTTTCTCTCGGTACCGATGGCCGAACGCGGCCCCGATCCCTCCGAGCGGCGTATCAGATTACCGGAACGTTCAACAGGCCCCACTCGCATGTAAGTGGTATGAAAGTAGCCCTGATCGGAGTCGGTCAGGCCGGCGGAAACGTCACCGAACGGCTCGCCCGGTTCGACGCGAACATGGGGTACGGAGCCGTGCAGGGTGCGCTGGCCGTTAACTCCGCGGAGGCCGACCTCGAGTCGCTCGAGTTCGTCGACACGCAGCTGATCGGTGCCGACCGCGTCAACGGCCACGGCGTCGGCGCCGATAACGAACTCGGGACGGAAGTCATGCAGTCGGATATCCAGCAGGTCCTCGACGGCCTCGACGGCCGCGTCACGTCGAAGGCCGAGGCGATCTTCGTGGTCGCCGGCCTCGGCGGCGGGACGGGCAGCGGCGGTGCGCCGGTCCTCGTTCACCACCTCCAGCAGATCTACGACATCCCCGTCTACGCGCTCGGCGTGTTGCCGGGCCGCAACGAGGGGGCGCTCTATCAGGCCAACGCCGGTCGGTCCCTGAAGACGCTCCTCCGGGAGGCCGATTCGACGCTGCTGATCGACAACGACGCCTGGCACGAACAGGGCGAGAGCGTCGAGGGAGCCTTCGAGAGGATCAACGAGAAGATCGCAAAGCGGGTCGGCCTTCTCTTCGCGTCCGGCGAAGCCGTCGAGGGCGTCGGCGAAAGCGTCGTCGACTCGAGCGAAGTCATCAACACCCTCCGCGCGGGCGGCGTCGCGGCGCTCGGCTACGCGACCGAGATCGCGAGCGATGACAGCAGCGAGAACATCAACACGGCCATGACCGTCTCGAGACAGGCGCTGCTCACCGGGACGAGCCTGCCGGAGGCGACGACGGCCGACTCGGCGCTGCTGGTCGTCGCGGGCCGGCCCGATGCGATCCCGCGCAAGGGCGTCGAGAAGGCGCGCCACTGGCTCGAGGACGAGACCGGGAGCATGCAGGTCCGCGGCGGCGACTTCCCGATCGATAGCGACCGACTCGGCGCGCTGGTACTGCTCGGCGGCGCCGAACGATCCGACCGAGTGCAGTCGTTCATGGAACGGGCTCGCGAAGCGACGGAAGAGGCGGAGTCGGAATCGACCGACCACGCCGACCAACTTACCGACGACCGGCTCGAGAACCTGTTCTAGTCCGTTCTGAAACGTCGGAAGGGCTTTTTACTTCGGGCGCACTGACGGTGGTAATGACTGACGAGTGGACTGGGGGGATCGTCACGGACCGCGGGGGTGACGGGCCGCCGACCGTCGAGGAGTGGGTCCCGGTTTCGGGCCCCGAACGACCGTCGGGATTCGGTGACGAGGGGACGATCGCGTATCGAACGACGGTCGCGGATCCGCGGGACGACGAGACCGACCGCGCGCTGCTCGAACTCCGCGGGGTCTCCGGCCGCGCGGAGATCTGGCTGAACGGCACGCGGCTGGGGACCCACGACTCACCCGTCGTCCCGGGCCGGTTCGAGTTCGACCCCTGCTCCGAGAACGAACTGCTACTCGTCTGCGAGCGGCCCGAGTCGTTCGCCGGAATCGACGAGACCGACGCGGTTCCGGACCACTTCGGAACGCCGGGGATCCGGTGGGGTATCGAGGTCGAGTCGCGCCCGCGGAGCTTTATTCGGCGATTCGACGTCCAGCCTCGCCTGGGAACGGATTCCGAATCGGACGCGAGCGCGGATGCGTCCACGGCCTCGGCCGCGAACGCGGCGGCGGACGGTGCGGGTGCTGCGATCGACGTCACGCTCGAGATCGACGCGGGGGCGGCGATCGACGACGCGGTGACGCTGTCGCTTCGGCCCGAGGGGTTTCGCGGCGGTGCCGCCATGGAACGCGTCCCAGTCACGGCCAAAGCGGGCGAACGGGTGACGGTATCGAGGACGCTCTCGGTCAGGGAGCCCTCGCTGTGGTGGCCTCGGGAGTACGGTCCCCAGGATCGGTACACGGTGCGGGCGAAACTCGGCGGCGATAGCGCCGAACGAACCGTCGGACTCCGCCACGTCGAGCGCGAGGAGGACGGTCTCCTGGTCAACGGTCGGCGTGTCCGAGCCCGCGGATTCACGCGGTTGCCCGGCGGCGATCCCGAGGCGGACGTTCGTCGGGCTGTCGACGCGAACGCGACGCTGCTTCGGGCGCGCGCACACGTCCCACCGCGATCGTTCTACGAGGCCTGCGACGAGGCCGGGATCCTCGTCTGGCAGGACCTGCCCGCCAGCGGATCGGAGCTTCCGGTCGAGCGGGGGACGGAACTGGCGACCGCTCTCGCCGAGACGTACGGTCACCATCCCAGTCTCGCGATGTACGGCGTACAGGATCGGCCGACGGACCCGTACGCGGAGCCCCTCGGAAGCGGTCTGCTCGCGAAACTCGCCGTTCGGTATCGGGCGTGGCGGACGTCGGTCGACCACGATCCCGCCGCGGACGTCGCCGACGCCTTCCCCGGCGACCTGCCGGTCGTCCCGGTGACGGGTCCGCCGGGAACCGACCCCGACGCCGCCCATCTCTTTCCCGGCTGGCGGTATCTCGCTGCCGGGGACGTCGACTGGCTGCTCGAGACCTATCCGTCGCTCGGCGACGTCGTCGGCGGCTTCGGTGCCGGCTCGCTGACCGACGACGACGCCGATCCGGCGACGATTCCCGGGCTCGAGCCGGCGCTGCTCGAACGGCAGGCGGGCACTGGCGGGATCACACCCGAATCCTCACAGGCGTCACAGGCCGACACGCTCAAGACGGTCGCGGAGGCGCTTCGCCGGCGAGAATCCGGCATCTTCGCGGCGTCGACGCTCCGAGATACCGCGCCGGGCGGTGGGATGGGAGTCTACACTATCGACGGCGATTCGAAACCGGCGTCGGAGGCGATCGCACAGTCCTACGAGCCTATTCAGGCCGTTCTCGACGGGCCGACGAGCCCCGGAACGGTCGGCATCACCCTCTGCAACGACACCCGCGATACGCTCGAGGCGATCGTCGGCTGGCGGGCCGGCGACGAGACGGACACCGAACGGGTGAGCGTCGACCCGCTCGAAACCGTCCCCGCCGGAACGGCGCGGATTCCCCGGGACGCAGAGCGAGTCGACCTCGAGGTGGCGGTCGACGATCGGACGATTCGCAATCGATACGATTTATAAGTGCCTTCCGGACCATGTCACAGCCCGACATGGGAGGATGAGGCCCCTGCTAACGGTTTTCAGGGGTGTGGTGACCGGTACATTTAAATTATAGGCGCCAATAGTATCAGTCACCAGAACGCCACCGGGGCGCGTATCGCTCGACGATCGATGACAGGAAATCTTATTCACCGAGGTTTCGCAGATCGTGAGCAGTCGCTTCGAACGGTCAGTCGGCTATCCCTGACTCTCCCGTCGAGCCGTCGGCGAGGGATTCGGGCCGCCGTCCGATCGGTTCTCCGGTGCGGGTATGGCACAGAGGATTAACTAACATGGTAGACGAATCGAAAAACATCGAACTGACAGAGGACGACCTAGAAAACAAATCGAAAGGACAGCTCATCAAAATGGCCGGGCAACTGCGAGACCGGCGAAACGAGCTGAACCAGATGGCTTCCGACCGCGCTTCCAAGCGCGACGATCTCAACGCGAAGACTCGCGAGAAAGTCGACGAAGCCCAGGAGCACCGCGAGAAACGCGACGAGCTCAACGAGAAGGTCCAGGAGCACAAGGAGAGCCGCAACGAGCTCAACGCCGAAGCCAACGAGCTCTTCGACAAAGTCGAGCAGCTCAAATCGGACATGGAGCTCGACGAGGGCAAGGACCTCGAGGAGCTCGAGTCGGAGATCGAAGACCTCGAGTTCAAACAGCAGACCGAGGTCCTCTCGAGCGAGGAAGAAAAGGAGCTCATCGAGAAGATCGAGGGAAAGCGTGAGGAGTACGAGGAGCGCAAGCAGAAGCTCGATCAGAACGAGGACTTAGAGGAGCTCGTCGAGGAAGCCGAGGAAGTGCGATCGGACGCCTCCCAGCACCACCAGAAGGTCACGGAACTCGCCGACAAGGCCCAGGAACATCACAACCAGATGATCGAGGCCTATCGAGAGGCCGACGACATCCGCGACGAGGCCGACGAGATGCACGAGAAGTTCGTCGAGGCTCAGGAGGCGGCCGACCGCCACCACGAGGACTTCGTCCGCGTCCAGAAGCGCCTGCGCGAACTGGACAAGAAGGAAGAAGAGGAGCGCAAGTCCGAGCGGGACAAGAAGAAAGAGGAGGCCAAAGAAGAGGCCGAGGAGATCTACCAGAAGTTCAAGGAAGGCGAAACCCTCGAGACCGAGGACCTGATGAAGCTTCAGAAGACGGGACTGCTCTAAGTCGATTCCGTCTACCGCGACTTTCTCCCCGAATTTTCGGGTTTCTCGAGCGTTCGTGTAGTCCTTTCTCTCCCGATGTGACTGCTCGAGCAGAGCGTGAACTGCCGGTCGGGACCTGGGACTCCCAGTGGGTAGTCGTCCGTTCATCCGCTACACCCTCGTAATAGTCCCCCGGCTGTTCTCACCGGTCACGTTTTCGCGGATCGGGCCCGAGTGGACGAACTGGCATCGAGTCCGGCCGACGACAGCACCTGGATCGACGCCGCGAGCGGTACTCGCTCCGACCGAATCCGCCCGGCATCGTCACCGTCCTCGAGTACGTGGTGTCGGCGTCGGGATGGCGAGCAGATCACGCTCGGACGCACCCGAGACGGGTCGTCGATGCGGGCGAAACGATCGTCGTAACGGGAACTTACGTCTGGACTGTCGATGGGGTCGCCTTCGATATCGTGTTCGTCCTCCGAGAGGGACGAATACGGGATGGACGGGGGACAGAGAGACGGCCCTCGAACGGTAGCTATTCGGATCCTACCGTCGCAAAACCGGGGCGTAATCGCAGGAGGGATCGGCGGCGAAGCGTAGCTGATCCATAACAATGCGACGCGGCCCCGAGGTATCACTCATGCAACGTCAGAGGGACGACGCGAGCGTGCTCGTGCCGGGAATCGACGCGCCGAGCACCGTTGCCTGTCTCCGCTCACTGCATCCGCGTGGCGTCCGAACCATCGTGGGTTCCGAGTCGCGGTCGACTCCGGCAGCCACCTCGACGTATCGCGATGCGTTCGTTCATCTGCCGGATCCGGATACGGAACTCGCTGCGTACGGGGATGCCTTGCTCTCGCTCGCAAAACAGCCGGCGGTACGGACGATCGTTCCGGTCCGTGAGGAAGACGTCTACGTTCTCGCGAAGCGCAGAGACGCGTTCGCCGACGAGATCGCGACGCCGTGGCCGGCGTTCGAGACCCTTCGACGCGTTCAGGACCGCGTCGAACTCTTCGACGCCGCCGACGCGGCCGGTGTCGGCGTCCCCGAAACCGAACTCCTCGATCAGTGGGACGACTGGGACCGGGAGGTCATCGTCAAGCCACGCTACACCGTGGCCGCGCCCGCCTATCTCGGCTCCCGGTTCGACGATGCGGAGATCGGCTCGACCGAATACCAGCAGCCTGGCACGCGACCGGACCCGCAGGCGGCCGCCGAGAAACGCGGCCACGTCCCGATCGTTCAGGAGCTGATCCCCGATTCGCGGGAGTTCGGCTTCTTCGCGCTCTACGACCGCGGCGAGCCGGTCGCGACGTTTCAGCACTGTCAACGCCGGGGCTGGAAGTACTGCGGCGGGCCCAGCGCGTACCGGGAGTCGGTTCACATTCCGGAGCTCGAGGCCGCCGGGCGTGCCCTGCTGGACGAACTCGAGTGGCACGGGCTGGCGATGGTCGAGTTCCTCCGCGATCCGGCCGACGGCGAGTTCAAGCTAATGGAGATCAACCCGCGGTTCTGGTCGTCGCTCCCGTTTTCGGTCCGTGCGGGTGCCGACTTTCCCAACTATTACTGGCAGTTGGCGACGGACGAACCGATCACGTCGGAGCCGACCTACGAAGTCGGGATGGGGGGTCATCTCCTCCGCGGGGAACTCAGCTACCTTCACAGCGTGGTCACCGAGGAGTACCCGCTCGTGGACCGGCCGTCGTTCGGAACCGCCGCGCGCGAGGTCGCTACATCGCTCGTTTGCCACCCCCGATTCGATTATGCAGTCGCGGACGATCCGATACCGTTCGTTCAGGACGGCGTGAACCTCCTGCGGGAGTGGTTCGACGGCGGGTCGGGCGAGGGAGCCGCCGAGGCCGAACCGACGCTCGAGCCGGACATCGAGACCGAGATCGCCGACGACGGGGCGGAGTCGGCCGAGACGAGTCCGGCCGCAGACGGCGAGCCGACGCGATCGGCCCAGACCGACGGCGGCGGTCGATCCGACTCGTAGCGACCCTGACGCGACCGGGGCCGTGAACGTCCGGAATCGGCGGGCCCGCGTCTTATCTCAGACCGGCAACCCTTAACGGGAACCGGGCCCAGGTACGGATATGACTCGAGGTGCTGTCCGTGGTCAGTAGTGAGGGTATCGAACGACTCGCGGTCGTCGTCGGCGGCGGCCTCGCGTTCGCGGTCATCGGCGTCGTCCTGTTTCTCCTCGTTCCGGACACGCTGTCGGAGCTGCTGGGCGTCGTGCTCGCGCTCGTCGTCGCCCTCGTCGGCCTGCGGTTCGCGAGCAACGCCGCCGATTCGCTGTTTCCGACCTACGACGTCGCCGAGGTCGCCGTCGAGGGGCCGATCAGTCGAGACGGCGGCGGGGGTCCGCTCCCGACGAGCCCGGGTTCGACCCCGGCCGACGACGTCGTCGAGCAGATAGATCGTGCAGACGAGGACGACAACGTCCGAGCGCTGCTGGTGAAGCTGAACACGCCCGGCGGCGAGGTCGTCCCCAGCGACGACATCCGGCTCGCGGCCGAGCGGTTCGACGGGCCGACCGTCGCCTACGCGACCGACGTCTGCGCCAGCGGCGGCTACTGGATCGCCAGCGGCTGTGACGAACTCTGGGCCCGCGAGGGCTCGATCGTCGGCTCGATCGGCGTCATCGGCTCGCGGGTCAACGCGAGCGACCTCGCCGAGAAGGTCGGCCTCTCCTACGAACGGTTCGCCGCCGGCGACTTCAAGGACGCCGGCACCCCGCTGAAGGAACTCGAGGACGAGGAACGCGAGTACCTCCAGGGACTGATCGACGATTACTACGACACCTTCGTCGAGCGGGTCAGCGACGGGCGCGATCTCGAGCCGGAGTTCGTCCGGGACACCGAGGCGCGGATCTACCTCGGTGAGGAGGCCCACGAGATGGAGTTGGTCGATCATCTCGGCACCCGTCGGGAGATCGAGGACGAACTCGCGGATCGGCTCGACACCGACGAGGTCAGGATCGAGGAGTTCGAGCCCGAGCGGCCGCTGATGGCCCGCGTCGGTGCGGGAGCGAAGAGCATCGCGTACGCGTTCGGCGCCGGTATCGCCGGTGTCGCCGACGAGCGCGGGTTCCGACTCCGGACCTGAGGGCCGGACTCGAGAGCGCACGAACGTCCGATAGAACAGTTCGCTATCGGTCGGGAGCGCCCGTCGACGCGGTCGCCGGCTGCGATCGAAACGCGTTCGAGCCGTTACCGATCGGCCCGTCGACGAGCCGCACCGTTTTGCTGTGGACCGACTTCGATTCGTCCCTGCTGCTCAGGGCGGGCTCGCTCCTGGCTCCTCGACGGCCAGCGCCCAGCCCTCGAGCCACTCGCGCAGGCCCGAGTCGGGAACGGACAGCGAGTGCGTGTTCTCGGGAAGCGTGGGGTAGCCACCGATCTCGTCGGGATGACCGAGCCAGTAGTCGTACGGCGAGTCGAGTCGGTCGTTGCCCGCACGCTCCGTGATCTCACGGATGATTCGCTCGTCGTTGACCGTCCGGTCGGCCGGCCGCGCGCCGGCGTATCGGAGGTTGTGGCTCTCGACCTCGCTCGAGGGCATCGTCTCGAGCCCGTCGGGCCACAGGGGCGGGGAACGCAGCGAGTCGGTCTCGGCGAACGACTGGTCGTCGTCCAGCGATGGATCGGCGGTGACGTTGTCCTCGTGATAGGCGGATCCGCCCTCGAGCGGCGCGTCTCCGGTGTCGAGGAGGCCGGTGTAGACGTTACCGACGAAGCTCGTGACGGCCGATCCGTCGGTGGCTGCTGCGTAGTCGTAGAAGTACGCGAGGTTGTTGACGGCGACGGACTCCGTGTCGCTTTTGAGTCGCGGAACGCGGCCGCGGACCTTCGCCCAGACGTTGCCCGCCATGGTAACGTTCGAAGCACCGTCACCGACGAGCGTGCCGTAGTTGTGGTCGGACTCGTCGCCGTAGGGATTGTACAGCCCCTCGTAGATCAGGTTGTTCGTGTAGGTGGTTCTGTCCGTGTCGTAGCCGATGGACATGCATTCGTCGGTCCCCCACGACGCCGTCACGTGATCGACGACGTTGTTCGTCGTGTCGTCCTGGGTGTTGAACGAGTCGTTGCCCTGAATGTTCCCGTCGGCGCCGGGGCCGATGCGCGAACGGACGTGCTGGACGACGCAGTTGTTGGCGTCGACTTGGAGCATGCCGTTTATGAACGTAATCCCCGGTGACGGGGCCGTCTGTCCGGCGATCCAGCAGTTGTCCTCGGTGACTTGCAACCTGTCGCCGCCGAGGTCGATGACGCCGCTCGTCTCGAAGACGACCACGCGCGGGCCGCTCGCCTGGAACGGCCCTTCGACCGCGCTCCGGGTCGCTTCCTGCACCCGGTAGACGTCGACGTCCCCGTCCTCGAGCCACGGTGCCGGCGTGGTGAAGCCGTCGGTGTAGTCGTAGTGTGACCCGCCCTCGTTGAGCGCTTCCTCGGTCGTGAACGTCGCGATATCGCCGGTGGCGGTGTCGCCGTCGTCCGCCTCGGCGACCGCGCGATACTCGTAGTCGGTCTCGCCCGAGAGCCCGACGACGTCTCCGCGGAACTCGCCGGGTTCCTCGAGCGTCTCGGAGTTCGAGCGCATCCACTCGGCGTCGTCCTCGTCGTCGTCGGTGACGGGACGAACCTCGAACGCGATCTCCGCCGAGGAGGCCTCGGTTCCGATCCGCTCGAGGTGGCCGTTCAGGGTGGCCGACGTGGCGTCGATCTCCGTCGCCTCGCCGGTCGTGACGACGGGAGCCGTGTCCGGCCCGTTGGTCGTAAACGTGGCGACCGCGCCGGTATCGGTGTCGCCGTCGCTGGCCTCTACGACCGCGCGGAACTCGTAGTCGGTCTCGTTCGAGAGGTCGGTGATCTCGGCGTCGAACGAACCGGGGTCGGACACGGTCTGACCGTCCGTTGCGGTCCACGACCCGGCGCTGGCCGCACGGTACTCGAACCCGACTATCGCCGAGGACGCCCGTCCCAGCGAGTCGAGCTGTCCGGTGAGGGTCGCCGTCGTCGCAGATACGTCCGCGGGCGATCCCGTCGCGACCACCGGGTTCGTGTCGACGGGCGCGCCGTCGTCCCCGGAGACGCTCCCGGCGACGTCGACGTCGCCGATATCCCGATTGTGGGTCGGGGAGACGCCATCGAGCTCCGAGAACTCGGCGGCACAGAGGGTCCCCGCGTTGTGGCTCGTGACCGCGAGCCCGAGATAGCCGCTCTCCGCGAGGTCGATCGCGTCGCTCGAAAGCGCCGCCATGCGCGCCCAGTCCCGGCCGTCCGTCGACGCGTACGCCTCGAGCGTGTCGCCGCTCCGGACGAGTCGCTGATAGTTCGCGTCGATCGTTCCGTCGGATATCTCGCTCTCTCCGTCGCCCGCCTCGGAGGTCAGGCTCGTCGACTCGCTGCCGCTCTCGGGACGCCACTGCACGGACGTGTCGTGGCCGGGGGTCCGTCGGATCATGACGTTCTTCGCCTCGGGATCGAGCGATTCGCGGAGCATCAACCCGGCCTTGGCGTACGCGTCGGTGTCCTCGAGTCCGTCGACCTCGACGGTGACGTCGAAGTCGCCGCTGACGTCGGTGAAGTAGTAGTGGCCCTCGTCCGACTGGTTCCAGATGTCGGCACCGGCACCCTCGACGACGAATCCGTCCGTCTCGTCGACCGCGGTCTCGACCGTATTGATCGATCCCCTGTCTCCGTCGCCGTCGTCCGCCTCGAGGACCGCGCGGAACTCGTAGGTCGTGTCACTCGAGAGGTCGCCGACCTGGTAGCTGAACGATCCCGTCGAGGAGAGCGTCTGTGACGGGGTCGCGGTCCACGACCGCGCGCCGCGCGGGCGGTACTCGAAGTATGCGGTCGCCGAGTCGTCAGCGGCCAGTTCGTCGACGGCACCGCCGAGGCTGGCCGACGACGCGGTGACGTTCGAGGCCGATCCCGTCGAGACGACCGGAGCGGGGTCCCTGCCGCCGGAACCGCCGTCGCTGGTAGTGACGCTGCCGGGAACCTCGACGTCGCCGACGTCGGCGTTGCTGGACGGTGACAGCCCCGACAGGTTCGAGAACGTCGCCGTCGCGAGGGTTCCCTCGTCGTGGCTCGTGACCGCGAGCCCGACGTAGGCGCTGCCGGCGAAGTCGATCGTTCCCGCCGATGGCGATAATTCCGCGATGAGCGTCCAGTTTTCACCGTCTTTGGAGCCGTACGACCGGATCGTCTCCCCCGTGCGGACGATGCGTTGCCACTCGGCCGCCATCGTTCCGCCCGAGACTTCGCGAAGGTGTTCGCCGCTGCCCGACGTCGTACTTTCGGCCTCGTCGCCCCCGTCCGAGCGCCACTGAACCGAGGTCTCGTTTCCGGGCGTCTTTCGGATCATCGCGTGCTCCTCGTCGTCCGCGAGCGTCTGCCGGACCATCAGGCCGGCCTTGGCCCATCCGTCGGTGTTCTCGAGGTCGTCGATCTTGACCGTGACGTCGAAGTCGCCGTCGACTTCCTCGTAGTAGTAGTGGAACGCGTCGGTATCGCTCCAGATGTCGTGTCCACCCCCCTCGATCGCGATCGTCGTCGTCGCCGCTGCACTCCCGACCGCCCCGAGGGTACCGAGTCCCCCCGCGCCGACCGCCTGCATGAACGTTCTGCGCATTTATTTCTCCATTTCGGATCACTATAATAACTATATCCGGAATAAATAAATCTATTTGATTCGTAATTTACACTAGTTCTCGTAGTTCGGCCACCTCGGTGGGGCGGTGTTCCGAACGACGGGGGAGGGTCCACCGCTTCCGAGTGAGTGGATTTATCGTCGCAGGGATTCCAACGCCTATCGTGACAACGCTGGTCGTCTGCCTCGACCGGACCGACGACGTGGGCCGCAAGACCGGCCTCCGCTCGCCCGTCGTCGGCTGGGAGGCAGTCCGCGCGCTCGTGACCGACGTCGGCCTCGCGGATCCGGAGGACTCGGGCGTCAATACCCTGCTCGAGTCGCTACGGGTCGCCCAGAACCTGCGCGACGAGAGCGAAGAGGTCGTCGTCGCGGTGGTCTCGGGGGACCACGAGTCGATGGTGTCGGCCGATCGGGCGGTCGCCGAACAGCTCGACGATCTCATCGCCGACTACGAACCGGAGTCGGCGATCGTGGTAACGGACAGCGCGGAGGACGAACGGCTGATCCCGATCGTCGAGAGCCGCGTCCGCGTCGACTCCGTCGATCGCGTCGTCGTCCGGCAGGCCCGCGATATCGAATCGACGTACTACCTGCTCAAACAGTTCCTCGCGGACGAGGAGCTCCGGCAGACGGTGCTGGTCCCGATCGGGCTGACCCTGCTCGTTTTCCCGCTCCTCGCAACCACCGTCGGGCCCGCGACGGGCGCAGCCGCGATCACCACCGTCATCGGCCTGTTCCTGCTCTATAAGGGCTTCAACGTCGACGAGATCCTGGCCAGACTGGCCCACCAGACCCAGGAATCGCTGTACTCCGGGCAGGTATCGGTCGTCACCTACGTCGTCGCCGCCGGACTGACGTTCGTCGGACTGTTCGTGGGCGCGCTCGGCGTCTCGAACGTCGGGGAGACGCCCGGCGTGGTGATCCCCGCGACCCGGTTCGCCTTCGACAGCATCCCCTGGCTCGCGATGGCCGCGCTGACCGCCAGCGCCGGTCGACTGCTCGACGAGGCGATCAGCGACGAGCCGATCCGAACCTCGTTCCTCAACCTGCCGTTCATCGTCGTCGCCGTCAGTCTGGTCGTTCGCGGCTTCTCCGCGTACTTCCTCGAGCAACAGGACGCGATCGAGCCGTTCATCGTCCCGGCCCATACACTCTGGGTCCTCTCGAACGAGCGGTTCGCGATGGGTGCCGGCCAGCGACTCGCGCTGTTCGTCATCACCGCGATCGTGGTGAGTCTGGTCGGTGCCCGGATCGCGTCCTCGCTCAGCGGCCAGCGCGACGACCTCGACCGTGCCGACGGCGGGGCACCGTCCGACACCGGTGCCGACCGCGAACCCGAGGCCACCGCCGACGCGACCGGGACGCCCGACTCCGAGCCAGCAGCGGACCGGACCGACCCCGAGCTCACGGACGGCGGTGCCGACGCGGGCACGAACCTCGACTCGTCCGAGGAGCACACCCCCTGAACCCGCTCGGACTCGGTACCCATTTAGCCCTCCCCGGCAACGACCGACCATGAGCGACGCAGACGGCGCGTGGGTGAGCCTCTTTTCGGGCGGCAAAGACTCGTCGTGGGCACTCTTCCGGGCCCTCGAGCGGGGGCTCCCGGTCGAACGCCTCGTCACCGTCCACCCGACCGGCGACTCGTACATGTACCACGTGCCCGCGACGGAGCTGGCCGCGCTGGCGGCCGAGAGCATCGGGATCGAACTGGTCGACGTCGAACCCGACGACTTCGCGGCCGACGCGGCGACCGACTCGAGCGCGCAGGGCGACGACGAACTCGAGCCCCTCGAGGCGGCGCTCGAGGAGCTCGCTCGCGACCTCCCGGGCGGTATCGCCGGCGTCACGGCGGGGGCCGTCGAGAGCGAGTACCAGACGAGCCGGATTCGGGGGATGTGCGACCGCCTCGAGTGCGACCTGTTCGCCCCGCTCTGGCAGGAGAACCCCCGCGATCTGGCCGACGCGATGCTCGAGGCGGGGTTCGAAATCACCATCATTCAGGTCGCAGCGCACGGACTGGACGAGTCGTGGCTCGGCCGAACGCTCGATCGGGAGGCGATCGCGGAACTCGAGGCGCTCAACGACGAGTACGGCGTCCACATTCTGGGTGAGGGCGGCGAGTTCGAAACGTTCGTGGTGGACGGGCCGCACATGGATCGTCGGATCGATCTCGAGTACGATACGGAATGGGACGGGACGCGGGGGCGGTTGCGGATTACGGATGCGCAGTTGGAGTAGTTATTGTCCCGCGAGCGAACGGAGTGAGCGAGCGGAGTTTTTTGGTCCAGATTTTTTGCTCGAGCGGTCAGCCGGAGGCTGACCCGAGAGGAAAAAAGGTGGTTCTTGAGACGTTCGTGGTGGACGGGCCGCACATGGATCGTCGGATCGATCTCGAGTACGACACGGAATGGGACGGGACGCGAGGGCGGTTGCGGATTACAGATACGAAGTTGAGTGAGTAAAGGGCGTGTACCGCGAGTGAACGAGCGGGGTTTTTGGTTTCTTCGCGAACAGCGTGAGCGAAGGTCAGCGAAACCGAAGCTCTCGCCAGACAGATTTTTTGCTCGAGAAAGGGGAAGCTACCCGTCAGAGCCTGGGGGCGCGTCGCTCCCAGGCTCCCTCTCGTGTATTGCTCTCACCGCTTCGCGATCGGCCTCGTCCGTGAACGTCCACCACGCGATGCGATCGATCTGGAGCGGCGAGTACGATGACAGGAACGACAGCCACTCGCCGGACGCGATCGTCCGCAGATCGGTCGCCGTGTCGAGCGGTGAGTCCTCGAGGTCGTCGGCGACGGCGTCGATCAGGGCCACGACCTGCGGGAGCGGCCTGATCGTCTCGACGCCGGCGAGCTGGCGGAGGTACTGGTAACTCGAGGGACCGACGCCGGCGATCGAGCCGATCGGGTCCTCGTCGTACCGGTAATGGTCGGCGGCGCTCGCCCACGCGATCAGCGCGTCCAGATCGTCGTCTTCGGGTCGGTCGGCGAGGACGCGGGCGATCTCGAGGAGGACGTGTCGCTTTCGCTTGGCACCGAAAACGGCCACCAGTTCGTCGTCCGCGAGCTCGAGCGCAGCGAGATCCGCGAACGAATCGACGCGGTCGGTCTCGATGAACGCGTCGCGAAACCGGCTGACGGTCGGTTCGATGCCGCCGACGAAGCTCTGTCCGGTGGTCGAGGCAGCGGCCTCGGCGATCAGCAACAACGGATCGTCACCGGTCCAGCGTCGGTGCTCGTGGAACGCCGCTGCGAGCTCCCGAACCGGCACGCCGTCGGCGTAGGGGTCGAGGACCGCCCGGACCGTCTGCTCGCTGCTCATGTGCGTTGTCCCCACGTATCATGTGGGAGACTGATAGCTGTATCGACTGCTTCGGGATCGCTGCGATGTACTGTTTACGTGCCGCTACAGGCCCGTACAAGAGTGTGTAGTGATATCGACGGCAAACCCGAACCGCAACTCGCGGCTACTCGTCCGTTCCGTTCGTGATCGTCGTGTGGGCTCCGATGAGCGCCCCCGCGAGGTCCAGGTCCTCGATGTGGGTTCCTCGGTCGATAATCGAGCGACGGATATCGCCGTTCCGGACCGTCGCGTCCGAGAAGATGACCGTATGGTCGAGGTCGGTGCCCTCGAGCGTCGCGCCGTCCATCACGTGGACGTTGTCCCCGATCGTGGCGTCCTCGAGCGTGGCCGAGTCGGCGACCAGCGATTCCCCGTCGAGGTGCCAGGCGACCGCATCGAGGTAACTTTCGGGGGTTCCGATGTCGAACCACGCGTCCTCGAACGTGTAGGCGTACGTGTCCTCGCGGTTCTGCAGCCACTGGACGAACCAGCCCGGTTCGTCGGGGTTGTTGCCGTCCTCGAGGTAGGTCGGCAGCAAGTCGAGCGACTCCTCGGGGAACGCGTAGCAGGCGATCGAGACGAGCGTGCTCTTGGGGTCGTCGGGTTTTTCCTGAAAGTCGACGACGCGGTCGCCCTCGAGTTCGACGAGCCCGTAGGACTTGGCCTTCTCGCGGGAGCCGACGTCGTAGGCGGCGAGGGTGGGCGCATCGCGGTCCTGGAAGTAGTCGAGGAAGTCGGACACGTCGAAACTGATCAGGTTGTCGCCGGCGATGACCAGCAGGTCCTCGTCGACGTTCTCGCGGTCGATCAACTGTGCGAGCGCGCCGACGACGCCGAACTTGTCGTCTTCCTCGGTCGTCTCCTCGACGGAGAGCCGGGGCTTGTCGAACTCGCTGTCGGCGAGGTGGGCCTCGAAGTCGGGGGCGAACCGCTCGTTCGTGCTGACGTAGACCTCCTCGATTCGGTCGTCAGCCTCGAGTTCCGTGAAGATGCGATCGATGACGGTCGATTCACCGATTGGGAGGAACATCTTGGGCCGGTGTTTGGTAATCGGCCACATTCGCGTCGCGTACCCGCCTGCGAGGACGACGGCCTTCATAGCCCGGTGTTCACCTGCGGGGGGTAAGTTACTTGCCCTTTCACTGAAATCGAAACTGTCGACGGATTCTCCGAGGCGACGAGCCGGTCGCTGAAAGAGCAAAACGGTAAAACCGCGCCCCCTCGTGGCGTACCGTATGCGAGAGGCCGACGAAACGACGCGGCAGAAACTCGCCGACGCGCTTCGTGCCGAGCCGGCGACGCCCAGCGAACTGGCCACCCAGTTCGATCTCACGCCCCACGCGGTGGTCGGCCACGTCGAACACGTCTCCCAGTCGGTCGACGGATCGGACGAACGACTGCTCGTCGCGCCGCCAGCGTGTCGAGAGTGTGGATTCGACGACTACGACGACCTCTTGAACCTCCCCTCGCGGTGTCCCGACTGCAAGAGCGAGTCGATCGACGAACCCACGTTCACGATCGAGTAACGGTGTCTGATCGTCATCGAGGGCGGAGTGTCAGCGACGACTGATAATTCCGGCACAGATTCGACACTAATATTTAGGCTGCCGGCGAGAACCCGATACGAACCCTCGAGCGAACGCGGACTCGGCTTCGATCGACGGCGACTGACAACTCCGTTCTCAGTCGCAACCGTTCGACTCGAGGAATAGGGACCACACATGACTTCCGACTCTCACCCGGAGCACGACTGCGTCGAGTTCGTGCAGACGGCACTCGACTGGCTCGACGAGACGGACGAGCCCGACGCGTCGGCCGAATCACTCGACGACGCGTTCGCCCTCCTCGCCGATCAGCGCCGCCGGCTACTGCTGGCGGTCATGCGCACCTACGGGGAGGCGCTGACGCTCCCGGACGCGGCCGAGGAAGTCGCGGTTCGCGAAACGGGACATAACGTGACCGAGATCTCGGCGGAACGAGTCAGAGAGGTGTATCTCTCACTGTATCACGATCACCTCCCGCGGCTGGTCGACGCCGGCTTGCTCGAGTACGATCAGGAGCGGGATCTGGTCGCGCCGGACGCGGTCTAGAACTCCACGTTCGAGGTCGACGCCCGATCGAGATCGTCGCTTTCGATCGGCCCCATCCCGACGAACTCGTACTCGTCGTCGGTCAGGTAGGCGTCGCCCTCGGAGACGGTGATCTCGACGTCGGTGAGGTAGGCGCCCTCGCAGGGGCCGTAGCTACAGTAGCCGGTGTCGGCCTCGAAGTACGCACCGTGGTTCGCACAGATGAGTTCGCCGTCTCGCATCGGCGCGCCCGAGCCCTTGTCCAGTTTGATGTGGGTGAGGTGCTGACAGTAGTTCAACCAGCAAGCGACGCCGTCGTCGCTCGTCTCCGGTTCCGACCCGGATGGTTCGCCGCCGTCCGTCGCTGCCGCGCCGTCGGCGACGAGAATCGCCTCCCGTTCCTCGCCGGAGTCGTCGGCGACGCGAAACAGTACCGTCGAGTCCTCGGGCACGTCCGCGAGCGCCGTGATCCGTCCTGCGTCCATTGCCCCTCCGTTACCAGCCGGTCGTCCTGAACGTTTCGACAGCGGGCGCGAATGTCTGACGGAGTTTTAACCCCCTCTCCCTCCAACGCCGCCTATGGACTCCCTTCTCGTCTACGGTTCCTACGGCTACACGGGGCGGCTGATCGCACGCGAGGCCGTCGCGCGAGGCGGCTCGCCCGTCGTCGCCGGCCGCAACGGCCGCGCGGTCGCCGAGCAAGCCGACGCACTCCGCGTCGAAGGGCGGACGTTCGACCTCGACGCTGCCGACCTCGGCTCCAAGCTGGCACGGTTCGACGCCGTCCTGAACTGTGCGGGGCCGTTCGTCGAGACGGCCGAGCCGCTCGTCGAGGCCTGCCTCGAGACGAACACGGACTATCTCGATATCACGGGCGAGTTTTCGGTGTTCGAGTGCCTTCGCCAGCACGACGCCGCCGCTCGCGACGCGGGGATCACGCTGCTTCCCGGCGTCGGCTTCGACGTCGTTCCGTCGGACTGTCTGGCCGCGTTTCTCGCCGATCAGGTTCCCGACGCGGACCGGCTGGCCCTCGGAATCAAGGGGAGCCTCGATTTTTCGCGGGGCACCGCTCGGACGCTCGTCGAACAGCTCGGTGTCGGCGGCGTCGTTCGGCGCAACGGCCGACTCCTTCAGGTGCCGACGGCGTTCCGATCCCGCGAGGTCGACTTCGGCGACGGCCCCGAACACGCCGTCACGGTACCGTGGGGCGACGTCGTCACGGCGGCCCACTCCACCGGCATCGAGTCGATCGAGGTCTACGCCGCCGCGCCGTCGTGGGCGAGCAAAGCACTGTCGGCGGTCGATTCCCTCGAGTGGCTCCTCGACAGCCGACCCGCCGAGCGCCTGTTGAAGCGCCTGATCGACGCCCGACTCGACGGCCCGGACGAACGAGAACTGGCGACTGGCAGCGCCGTCGTCTGGGGTGAAGTCCGTAAAGAGGGCGGCGACCAGCGCGCCCGCGCCCGACTCCGGACGCCGAACCCGTACGCGCTCACCGCCGAGTCGGCGGTGCTGGCCGCCGAGCGGGTGCTCAAGGGCGGGGACCGAATTTCAACGGGGTTTCAGACGCCGGCCTCGGTCTTCGGGAGCGAGTTCGCGCTCGAGTTGACGGGGACCGAGCGAGAACTGCTGGAGGCGCCAGCCGATGCGAGCGATCCGGCGCGGTCGGCCGTCGAGTCCGCCGACTGAGCCGCTACAATCGGACACCGCCGAGTAACATTCATTACGAATGATTTTCACGGCGTCTTTCTCGAGCACGGATGCTGTGGGTCGAGAGATTCTGCCACCTCGCATCGATTCGAGATTGCTCTATAGCACTACCACCTGACGGTCGGGCGACAGTAATCGGGGGCGTTGCGGTCACTGGTTCGATCGCTTGGAACCCGACATATGGCCGGTATTTTTAATAACAAATTCCCTCGATTGCTAGATAATTCATGGAAATCGGAGGAGACCCGTTGGATCAGCTCTCGAGCGGTATTTCGGGTCTCAATTCGCTTCTCAACGGCGGCTTCGTCGACGGGCGGCTGTATCTCGTTCTCGGGTCCCCCGGGACCGGAAAAACCACGCTTGGGATGGAGTTCCTCAGGACGGGGATCGACACCGACGAAACGGTCCTCTTCATCCACGGTGAAGAATCCCGTGAGGGATTGCTCACCAACGCGGCGCAGTTCGACATCGATCTCGCTGACGCGAATTTCCTCGATATCGGCCCCGAATCGGAGTTCTTCACTCAGTCGCAGACATACGACGTCGTCGATCCGAAAGACATCGAGGACGACAGCCTGATTGGCGACATCCGCGACACCATCGACGAGGTCGACCCCGACCGCGCACTCATCGATCCGATCACGCAGTTTCAGTACCTCGAATCGGACGAGTACCAGTTCCGAAAGCGCATCATCTCGTTCGCTCGCTTCCTCAAATCCCGCGGCACGACCGTCCTCGCCACGAAGACGCCGGACGCGCAGTTCGACGAACAGCTGAAGTCACTCAGCGACGGCGTGATCTCCCTCGAATACGAGTCGGAAGGTCGTCGAATCACCGTCTCGAAACACCGCGGGGTCGGCCAACGAGACGGAACCCACGGCCTGGAAATTCGCTCGGCCGGCCTCGACGTCTATCCGGCCCTTCGACCGGATCGCCACTCTCGATCGTTCGAACCGATCCAGCTCGCGTCCGGTATCGACGGGATCGATTCCCTGCTCGGCGGCGGCCTCGAGCAGGGGACCGTCACCATCATCAGCGGGCCCTCCGGCGTCGGCAAGACGACGATCGCCACGGAGTTCCTCCAGACGGCTGCGGCGAACGGCGGCGGGGCGCTCACCTACCTCTTCGAAGAATCGCTCGAGACCTTCACGTATCGGTCGGAAGGGTTCGGCATTCCGGTGACACGGCTGCGCGAGAACGGCTCGCTGACGGTCGAACCGATCGTGCCGTCAGCGCGATCACCGGAGGAGTTCGCGCAACTGGTCAAGACGCAGGTCGAAGACCAGAACAGCGACCTCGTCGTCATCGATGGGATCCAGGGCTACAAAACCGCAATCAAGGGCGGCGTTGAGGACGTCGATCTGCGACGCCGACTGCACGCGCTGACGGAATATCTGACGAACATGAACGTCTCGGTGTTGCTCATCGATCAACGACACGAGGTGACCGGTCTCCCGCAACCGACGAGTGCCAACGTCAGCTACCTTGCCGACAATCTCGTCTACCAGCAGTACATCGAACTCGAGGGCGAGCTCCAGCGGATCATCGGCGTGCTCAAAAAGCGCGTCGGAGACTTCGAGACCGTCCCCCGCCAGTTTACGATTACTGCGGACGGACTGACGGTGGGCGAGTCGATGGCAGGCTACCACGGCGTTCTGACGGGACTCCCGGAACAGAGCGAGAGCGGACGGTCGTCCCAGGTCGAGTGAGACAGAATAATGGCCGATATACAGCTGTTGTTCGCCGACGACGGAAATCAGGAGGCCGTCGCCTCTCTGGTGACCGAGCACCACACGCCGATCACGGACGAGGAACTCCGGGAGTGCGATCTCTACCTCGTGGATGAAGCCCTCTTTCCTCGGTACCGGGATCGGTTAGAGGCCCAAAAGAACGAGCAGTTCCCGGTGTTTCGCCCGGTCGTTCTCGTCCGCCGCGAACGGACGCCGATCACGGTTTCTCTTCCGGACCCCGTTACGAGTGACCTTCCGCTCCTCGTCAACGCCGTCGTGAACGCACCGGTCGAGAAACAGGCGCTGTTCCGAACTATCTCTAACCTCCTGGCGCGACGGAGTCAGAGCGAGGGGCTCACCACCGAGCTCCGGAACCGAAACGCGCGACTCGAGCAGTTCGCGAGCACGCTGCGCCACGAACTCCGCAATCCGTTGAACGTACTCGATGGCTACCTCGATCGCGCGCGGGAACGAGGCGATCCCGAGTCGTTCGACGCGTGCGAGGAGTCCGTCGATCAAATGAGCCAGTTGCTCGAAGATACGTTGCTGATCATCGACGGCGGCGATATTCGAACGGACCCCGAACTTATCGATCTTGCGGCCATCTGTGATACCTGTTGGGACGTTATGTCTGCGGACGGCGCTCAGTTGGAGATCGGAACGACGACGCACGTCGTCGCCGACGAGGTTCGGCTGAAGCAGTTGCTGGGGAACCTGTTTCGCAACGCGGTCGAACACGCGGGAACCGACGTCTCCGTCTCGGTCGGCGACCTCCCGAACGGGTTTTACGTTGAAGACGACGGGCCGGGAATATCCACCGAGGAGCACGACCGCGTGTTCGAAGAGGGACATTCGGTAAACAGTGCGGGAACGGGACTCGGCCTCGCAGTCGTGCAAGCGGTCGTCGACGGACACGGCTGGGACGTTCGAATTACTGACAGCGATAGCGGCGGCGCTCGATTCGAAATTACGGGCGTCGACTGCGTCCGGTGAGGTATCGAGAACGCGTTCTCGAAACGGGTCGCGAGCGGTAGCCGCGTGCGTCCCGTCGATCCAAATTCACCCCGCCACGACCGATTTCTACCGGTAACACGTGTCTTCGACGTGCTCGTCGTACGAGCGGGACAGCTGCTCCGTGATCAAGCCGCCGCCAATATCGCGGCCGTCGAGCGTCGCGATCGGACGGAGCTCCCACGTTCGGTTCGTGAGGAACGCCTCGTCGGCCCCGAGCACGTCGGCCGGCTCGTAGCGTCCCTCGCGGACCGATACGCCGTCCTCGCGTGCGAGTTCGAGCACGATTTCCCGAGTAATCCCTGGCAGGACCGGGCCGTCAGTGGTCGGCGTGTGAAGGGTCCCGTCGCGGACGAAAAACAGGTTGCTCGTCGCGCCTTCCGTGATCTCGCCCTCGAGATCGCACATGAGCGCTTCGTCAGCCTCGTCGCCGAGTTCCGCGCGCGCGAGGATTCCGTTCAGGTAGTTGTGCGTCTTCGCCGCCGCAGGAAGCGATTCGTTGGGGATCCGTCGCGTCTCGACCGTCCCGACCGTCGCCGGCCCGTCCCAGACGGGATCGCCCTTGAGCCCGCCCCGCGGGAGCGGTTTCACGTAGATCACGACCGTCGGATCGACCTCGGGCTGTGGTGTGAGTTTCCCGGGCTGGACGCCGCGGGTGATCGAGAGCCGGACGTAGGCGTCCGCGAGGTCATTCGCCGCCAGCGTCTCGTCGATGCGCTCGCGGAGGTCGCTCGCGTCGAGGCCGTGCTCGAGCGAGAGGGTCTCGCAGGTTCGCTCGAGGCGCTCGACGTGCTCGTCCCAGGCGAAGATCGTGCCGCCGTAGGCGCGCATCGTTTCGAACGCCGCGTCACCGTAGCGAAAGCCCCGGTCGTCGACGCTAACGGTCGCCTCGCTGGCGGGGACGAGCTCGCCGTCAACGTGGTAGATGTGGTCGTCGGTCATGGCGGTGCGCTCGGTTTGGAGTTATCTCGTCGTGGCACTCGGAGGAGTATGAACTTGCTGTCTCGTGGGAGGAATACGCTGAACGACACGAAGCACATTGCATCGAATTCGCCGAGGAACTGGCTATTCGAGGGGGAGACGTAAACCTCGTTCAGGAGCCAGCGCTGTCCGAAGACGTGTTCGTGGAGTTCCTGCGTTCGGAAAACGGCAGTTCCGGAATTGAAACGGAGTAACGATTAGTCTCGAAGGTGGGCGTTCGACCGCGCCAGCTCCCGGAGCCGCTCGTTGTCCGGGATATCGTACTGTTCACTGACGTCGCGAACAGCTTCTTGAAGCGTCATTGGTGTACGCACTTATGTGGTTGGGTGGAATAAAACTTCTCAACGGACCCCTGCGTTCCGAGACTGTCTGATAGACCGTTGGGCGTTCCGAATTATCGCCTGAGTCTCGCCTCCCAGAGCGACACCTCTCCGACCAACAATTCAGCATCCTAACGTTTTTCAGGATAGATTGCGTACCGCACGGATGCGCACGAAAGTGCGCAAGAGCCGGAGTCCAGCCACCAAGCTAACACTCCGGCTCACACACAGCCCCCGCGTAGCGGGAGCAATCCACCGTTGACGGTGACGAAATAAAGAAGTGCCGACGTTCCGCCGACCAGTCGCTCCTGTCGCCGACTCGTTCGCTGGGTTGCGTACCGCCGCGCCGGGGCCAGACAGAACGACCCATGGTCTCGAGCATCACCATCCACTGCACCTGTGGGACGGACGTTCGTATCGAGACGACGACTGACCCGGCCGCGTGTCCGGACTGCGAGACGACGTTCGAATGCACGCTCGTCGAACACGTCGAGGATAACAATGTACCCAGCACTCGCTACGGCACTGAGACGTATCGCGGCCCGTGAGGACCGTCGCGTGACGGGCCTGCCACCCCTGTCCGAGGCGGTGGACCCCGAGGCCCTCACCGCGGTCCTCGAGTCGAACCCGACCGTCACCGTCCGCTTCGAGTACGAGGGCTATCGCATCGTGCTCGGTCCCGGACCTGACGAGGTCGCGGTGAGCGATCGGGAGCGGTGACGGACCGCCGATCGGCCCGCCCGAGCGACGATTCGGGCGGCCCGATTACGCGTCGACTCGAGCGGCGAACCGACAGAAATTCCCGATCATCCGCTTGCCCAGCTCGAGCGAAATGTCGTCGCCGGTCCCGTCCTCGGCTGCCCCGGTCTCCCCGTCCGGTACCGCCCGCGTGAGGATGCTTTCGGGGTGGAACTGCACGCCGATGTGTGGCTTCTCGCGGTGGCGGACAGCCATCAGGACGCCGCGTTCGTCCGCCGTTCGAGCGGTCTCCTCGAGCGCGGCGGGCAGATCCGCCCGCTCGACGGCGAGCGAGTGGTAGCGGCCGACCTGAAACGCGTCGGGGAGGCCGTCGAACAACCCCACGCCGTCGTGGCTGACCGTCGAGGGCTTTCCGTGGACGACGTCCGGCGCGCGGACGACCGGCGCACCGTTGGCCGCACACAGCGCCTGATGGCCGAGACAGACGCCCAGAATCGGATACTCGGTTTCCGCGAACAGCGGGATCGAGATCCCGGCTTCCCGTGGCGTCCCCGGTCCCGGCGAGACGACGATCCCCGTCGGCTCGAGGTCGCGAACGCCCTCGAGGTCGAGCTCGTCGTTTCGTCGGACGATCACCTCGTCCGCGACCTCGCCTACGTACTGGACGAGATTGTAGACGAACGAATCGTAATTGTCGACGACGAGCAACCGTTTGCTGCGGTCACTCGCGTTCGCTCGCTCGCGGGTGCGATGCTCGTCACTCACACTCTTCACCTCCGTGTTCCGCCTCGAGCCCCAGCTCGGCCCGCTCGCCCAGCGCGTCGTCGACCGCCGTAATGAGCGCGCGGGCCTTGTCGAGGGTCTCGTCGTACTCGCGGGTCAGATCGGAGTCGTGGACGATCCCCGCACCGACGCGGAGGTGGTACTCCTCGGCGTGGCGGACCAGCGTCCGAATGACGATGTTCAACGTCGCGCGCCCGTCGAAGCCGAAGATCCCGACGCTTCCCGTGTAGGGGCCGCGTCGGGTCGCCTCGAGTTCGTCGATGATCGCCATCGTCCGCGGCTTCGGCGCGCCGGTGATCGTCCCGCCGGGGAACGTCGCGGCGATCGCGTCGGACAGCGTTTTCTCCGGCCGAAGCCGCCCGGTGACGTTCGAGACCAGATGCATGACCTCGGAGTAGCGGTCGATTCGGCGGTACTCCTCGACGTCGACGGAGCCGTACTCGCAGACCTTCCCGAGGTCGTTGCGCTCGAGGTCGACCAGCATCGCGTGCTCGGCCCGTTCCTTCGCGTCCGTCAGCAGATCCTCCTCGAGCGCGGCGTCCGCCTCGGGCGTCTCGCCGCGGGGGCGCGTACCGGCGATCGGCTCCGTTCGGACGAAGTCGCCGTCGCGCTCTCGCGGACACGGTCCGCTCGAAGACGTCGAGGTGCCCGGCCCCTCGCGCTCGAGCAGTAACTCGGGACTCGCGCTCACCAGATCGGCCGAGCGGAACTCGAGGAGACAGGAGTACGGCGCGGGGTTGACCCGCCGCAGGGCGTCGTAGGCCGCGACGGGGTGGACGGCGGCGGGCGCGACCAGCCGCTGGGAGATGTTCGCCTGAAAGGTGTCGCCGTCGCGGATGTAGTCCTTGACTCGGCGCACCCGGTCGGCGAAGGCCTCGCGACCGCAGTCGCTCTCGAAGGTCGCTTCCGAGCGCGAGACGGGCGGCTCGCCGATCTCTGGATTTCCGGAGAGCGCGGCGCGGGCGAGTTCGAGCGCGCGCTCCCGGCCGCGATCGTAGGCCGTCTCGAGGTCAGCGTCTGTCGGGTCTGCGCCGTTCTCGGGATCGAACTCGGCGTCGGGACCGCCGATCCGCGGGCAGGCCGTAATCCGCAGCGTTACGTCTCCATCCGCTGGTTCCTCCCAGGCGACGAGCCGGTCGTAGACCGCGACCTCGAGGCGGGGCAGCTCCCGGTCGTCGACCGCCGAGTCGGGCACGTCCTCGAGTTCGCGGGCGATATCGTAGGCGAGCCAGCCGACGGCTCCGCAGGGGTAGGGGACGTCGCACTCGCCCCGGGCGAGCCGATCGCCGGCGAGCAGCCCCTCGAGTGCGGCGAGGCTCGGCGATCGGTCCTCGGTCGCGTCGCGGAGGGCGGCATCGGAGCCGACGGTGAGTCCGTCGACCGGATCGACGCCGAAGTATCCCCAGCCGGGCTGGCCGCCGGTCGTCTCGAGGAAGACCGAGCCCTCGCGTCCGTCGCGCGCCCGCCGATAGGCGAGAAACGGATCCGAAACGGTGACGCGGACTTCGACGGGGACCCGGAGTCCGGTACGCGTCGTCGGCTGGGAAGTCGTCGCGTCCGACGCGCCGCTGTCGCGGACGGCGTCGCGAAACGAGTCCAGCGTCGTGACGACACGCGGATCGCTCATACTCCTCGAGAGGGATCGGATGAGTAATCCTCTTGCGATTTCGGGGCATCGACGATCGGGTACTGGACCGAACGCGTCCGGAAAAGAGTCCCTCGGGGGCGGTGTCTCGAACTCGAGAGCGGGGGCCGATAGTCGGGCGACGGGTTAGCGTACTTCGGCGCGATCGATCCAGCCCTGCAGCCGCTTCTCGGAGATATCGGTCTCCTCGGACAGCTCGGCGGCGTCGGCGGCCGCGAGGTCGCCGACGGTCTCGACGTCCGCAGCTGTGAGTCGGTCGGCGTAGGCCGGGCCGATCCCTTTGATCACGTCGACGGATTCCTGACTGTCTTCGTCGGCCTCCGCCTCGTCAGCATCGGATTCCTCGGATTCGGCCTCGACTTCCTCGTCGACCGCGGATTCCGCGTCGGTGTCGGTATCCGCGGATTCCGCGTCGACAGCAGCCGCTTCGTCGTCGGCCGGTGTCGAGTCCGACTCCGGTTCCGGTTCGGATTCCGCCTCGTTCTCGACGTCCGCGGACGCGTCGTCCGTCTCGGACGCAGCGGCCGAGTCGTCGTCGGGTTCGGCCTCCTCGACCGGTGCTGATGGTTCGGACTCCGCCGACGTCGCCGCGTCCTCGGTCTCCGATTCGGTCGCATCCGCCGGTTCGGAGGCCTCATCCTCCGATTCCGTCTCCGCCGACTCTGTCGAGCTCGAGCCGGCCGTCGCCGATTGCGGCGGTTCGGCGATCCCGCCTTCGGTCGTCGTCTCCTCGCGATCGGACTCCGCGGCGGCGTCGGGTCCGTCGTCCGTCGACCCTTCCCGTTCGACCGTGACCCCCACCTCTCGAGTGCCCCCGCGATCCGAGTTCGACTCGCCGAACCCGAACAGGGACTTCAGCTTTTGCAAGATTGCCATTATCTCGTGGTAGTGGGTTCCATTACTTAAATTCGCCTGATACTGACAGCGCGCCCGGAGTTCTGCCCCTCGCGGCCGCTCACAGCCGCGAGCGGAGCGCCTCGTTCATCGCGTCGACCGGTGCGTCCCGGTCCGTCCAGATCTCGAACGCCTCGACGCCCTGATACAACAGCATCCACGCGCCGTCGACCGTCGTCGCTCCCGCGTCGGCGGCGTCGCGCAACAGTCGCGTCTCGAGGGGCCGATAGACCGCGTCGAGCACCGCGAGATCACCGTGGAGCGCGTCGGCGGGCACCGGCGTCGCGTCCTCTTCCATCCCCACGCTCGTGGCGTTGACGAGCACGTCGGCACCGGCCACCAGCTGTTCGATGTCCGCGAGCCTGTGACCGGTCGCGCGGGGGACTTCGTCGGCCAGGTCGTGTGCCTTCGGCTCGGTTCGGTTGGCGATCGCGACCGTCGCGCCGGCGTCCGCGAGGCCGAACGCGACCGCTCGACCGGCACCGCCGGCTCCGACGACGACCGCTCGAGCGCCGTCGATCTCGACGTCGTGATCGCGAAACGCGCGCAACGCGCCCACGGCGTCGGTGTTGTATCCCGTCGGCGGTCCCGATCCCGAGAAGTCGATCGTGTTGACCGCGCCGATCCGGGTCGCCAGGTCCTCGGGCGCGACGATCTCGAGGGCGTCCTGCTTGAACGGGATCGTCACGTTCAGTCCCGCGATGCCGAGCGCGTCGGCCCCGCGAATCGCGTCGTCGATCTCCTCCCGTTCGGGCTCGAAGGTCACGTAGCGCGCCTCGAGTCCGAGTTCGTCGTAGGCGGCCTCGTGCATCGGCGGCGACAGCGAGTGGCCGACCGGGTTGCCGAGGAGGCCGTATACGTCCATAGCCATTGGTCTCCCTGTCACTCGTCGCGGCGGGGATATAATGGGTCTGGCTTCGGTGGGGTGTTCGACCGTCCGATCGACATGCGTTCGTCCCTCGAGGCGCCCTCCGGTCGCACCTCGCCGTCTTCACCGCGACACGGAAGCGGCCGCCACTGAACGCATCGCTCGTTTCGCGTCACTTTTGGGGGCCACCTGAGTAGCCGCTTCCATGCTCTCAGGGACGCCGTTGTTTCTCCTCTTGCTGGTGGCCGGAATCGTCGCGCTGTACGGCGGTGCCGAGTTACTGGTTGCGGGCGCGCGGCGGCTCGCGCTGGGGATCGGTCTCCGGGCGACGACGGTCGGGGTGACCGTGATCGCGTTCGCGACGACCGCGCCGGAACTGTTCGTCTCGGTGATCGGCGCGCTGAACGTCTCGAGCGACGTCGGCCTTGGAACGGTCGTCGGTTCGAACATCGCGAACATCGGGCTGGTCCTCGGGGCCGCCGCGCTGATCAAACCGCTCTCGATCGGGGACCGGGTCATGCGCCGGCACGTCCCCACGATGGTGCTCGCGGCGATTCTGCTCGTCGTGATGGGCGCGAACGGCCGAATCGGTCGGCTCGAGGGGGTGATTTTCCTGCTCGTCCTCGCTGGATTCACGGTGTTTCTCCTCCACTACGCCAACGTCGATCCCGCGCCGATGGCCGACGACCCGGACGCGGGAACGGGCATCTCACTGCGCGACGTCGGACTCGTCGTCGGCGGGCTGATCGCGCTCGTGGTCGGGTCGCGGTGGCTGGTCGCCGGCGGGACCGGGTTGCTGTCGGCGCTCGGCGTTCCGGACCTCGTTATCGGGCTGACGGTGCTCGCACTCGGGACGTCGCTGCCGGAACTGGCGGCCTCGGTCGTCGGTGCCATCCGGGGGCAAACCGAGTTCGCTATCGGCAACGTCGTCGGGTCGAACATCTACAACGTTCTCGCCGTACTGGGTATCGTAGCCCTGATCACTCCGATCGAAATCGAACCGGCGACGCTCAGGTTCGAACTTCCGATCATGATCGGATTCACCCTCGTTCTGGTCGGGATGATGGCGTACGGTCGGCGGCTCACGCGACTCGACGGCGCGATCCTCGTCGTCGGCTACGTCGGATTCATTTATTTACTCGTTCCGTGATTCGGCCCCGTTGGTAGGGAGGACGGTCGGTAGTTCACATCGGTAGCGGCGTTTTGCTTTGCCCGTCGCGCTCGTCCCGAACGGCCGCGAGCCGCTCGATGCGCGGACCGAGCTGCTCGCGAACGAGCGAGACCAGCGGGTTCTCCCGTCCGTCGCCGGTGATCGCAACCATGCGGCCCTCCCCGTCGGATCTCGTCCCTTCGGCTGCCACGAGCAGGGCCGTCTCGCGATCGGCGAAGACGACGTGTCCGTGGTGTGCCTCCGTGGTCGAGAAATTGAGCCAGTCGAACTGGGGCTCGCAGACGGTCGCCTTCGGAACCGCCGATCGTATCGTATCGCGAACTCGCGGCGATCGGGAGCCGACGTACACGTCGATACCCCGCTCGGCCGCCGCGTGCCAGCGCTCGAGACACGTTGCGCCGATCCGATCGCCGTCCGGAATCGTCACGAACAGTTCGTCCTCGGCGTGATCGGCGATTTCGTGGCCCCGGGCGAAGACGTTCTCCACGCCGTCGATCGTCCTGCACGTGTTTCCTCGGGCGTCCGTTTCATCGGGCCCGCTCCCCGCGGTCGGTTGGTTCGTTGCCGATCCGTTCGGTGCCACCCTGTTATCGGACGAGACAGCGGCGGGCGTCCGCAGCTCCCGGACGAGAGCGGCCATATCCGCGAGCGGCCCCTCGACTACCCAGTCGCTTTCCCACTGCGGGGCGTCGGGTGCGATCCCTGCCCGTCTCGTCGTCTCGTCGTACGTGAGAAGCCCCGCATCGGACAGTGCGGGGAGGTGGTGGTGAACGAGCGTCGCGGCGACGGACGCACACGCCGCCTCGGTGACGTCGACCAGCCGGGTTTCGTCTCCGCCCTCTCGCGCGACGACTGTGGCGGCGAGATCGGACACGGGAACGGCTCCTCGCCGGGTCGCGAGTACGGTAACGACAGTTCGCGCGCGCGGATTCCGAAGCACCTCGAGCGTCCGGTTCAGGGTCGCCTCGTCGGCGGCAAACGCGTCGCCAGCGGGGTCGTCGAGGAGGGTTCGCACCCACTCGATCTCGAGGATCGGGTGGTCGGCGAGCGCAACTGTCGTGACTGCTCCGTCGTCGTTCCGGATCACGACGCCGCTATCGACGAGCCGGGGGACGTGGGCGTGTACCAGGCCGACGTGGCTCTGTTCGAACTGATCGTTCGTGACGATCGGGCAATCGTGTTCCCAGGTCGCGACCTCGGTGGCGAGCGCGGTGATCGACATCGGCTCCGACTCCGGCGAAGGATCGACGGTGGAGGTGTCCTCGCGCTCGAGGAGTGCGGCGAGCAGATACCGCCGGCACGGGTTCGCGAGACTGTCCAGCGCAGCTGTCGTCATCTCGGCGTTCGGAGGAGAACTCATTACTAGCGAGTGACGATGGGGAGGTGAAAGGAGCATACCAGCATGCTCTGGTATCGCCGAGTGGTCGTCAATCGATCGTCCCGAAATACGCGGAGAGCACCTTCGCCTGTGCGACGCGGAGGTGCTGGTGGAACGTTTGCCGAGCAATCCCGAGTCGATCGGCGACCTCGCCGGCGTCGCTGTTCCGCGTCGGCCACTCGAAGTACCCACCGTGGTACGCCGCCTCGAGCGCCAGTTGCTGTTTCTCGGTCAGCGCGGACTCGACGCTGCGCCGGAAATCGCTCCGCGTTTCGACGGGGCGATCGGCGGTCCGTTTCGAAACGAGCCTGGTGTCGGGGTAGGCGGATGTGATCGCGCCGACGAGTTCGCGAAGGTTCGTATCCGGGCTCACCTGGACGGTCAGCTCGGCGACGCCGTCGCGAACGACCTGTGACTGCAGCCGTGCGCCGTACTCTCCGAGCAGCTCTGTGATCGTCGAGTCGCGAACGACGGCCTCCCAGTAGCTCTCCTCGCCACCGGCGTCGATGAGGCGCAGTTCCGTGATATCGGGGATCTCTCCCACGAGGTCTCGAATCACGTCGGAGTCGATCCCGGAGACGGTGAGATAGAAAATGAACACCTCGTCGGTCAGCGGCAACACGTGATCGATCGAGAGGTCACAGCCGGCTTCCTGGGAGAGCTCGATACAGACGTCCCCGCGGTCCGTGGACTCGAACTCGAGTTCGATGACGGTGTCCCTGTAGAGGAGTCGGCGGACCGCCATCGCGTTGATCGCGTGGCCGATAGTCCCCCCGAACTCTTGGAGTGCCTCTCGCTCCCCGTCGACGAACGCTGATGGCTCGTCGGCGGCGATCACGAGCGCGCCCAACAGCCGATCGGTCGCGACGATCGGAACGACCGCGACGGACCCGTAGCCGCGGTCGCAGGCGTCGGATTGCCACTCGTCGACGGCGCTCTCGCGGAGCGTCCGGTATCGCTGAACGGTTCGCGTTTCGAACGGCGACTCACCGGACGCATCGTCCGGCGAATCGATGAACAACGAGAACACCTCCTCGGACGCCGTCGCGTCGATCCCCGCCTGAGTTGCGGGCTCCCACGGATCGTTGTCAATCGTCGCGACCGGATCCCCGCGCCCGATGATCGCGAACTGATACCCGTCGACGGCCGCAAACTCCTCGACGACCGTCGTCTCGATCTCGTCGCGGGTTTCCGCGGCGACCAACGTTTCGTCGATCGCCCGGATGATCGCGTTGACCCGCTCGAGACGCTCGAGTTCCCGCTCCCGAGCCGTCCGCTCGCGGATGTCGCGGCCGATGCCGGTAAATCCGTGGACGGTGCCGTCGTCGCCGGTAATAGTGGCGCTGTTGAACTCGTACGGGATCCGGGAGCCGTCGCTGGTGAGTATCCGTCCCTCGGCTGTCACGCGCTCGTCCTCCTCGAGGATTCGATCGATCGCCGCAGCAATGTGCTCCCGGTCCGGGGATGCGATGAACCGAAGCGGGTGCATACCAGTGAGTTCGTCCGGGTCGTAACCGAACACGCGCTCGAACCGGTCGTTCCACTCGATTAGGTTCAGATCGGTGTCGAACGCGTAGAGGATGTCCGGCTGCGCTGCGAGGATACTATCGACGAACGCTTTCTCCTCGCGTAACTCCCGTTCGCGCTCGCGTGACTCGGTCCGGTCGTGAACGAACCACGCGTAGCCTCGCAGCTCGTCGTCTTCGATTGGGTTGTCGACCTGAACAGTCCCATCTTCGCGGATCGGTACAATGACGTCGCGGACCCAGAATCGGCGCTCATCGCTCCCGACGCGCCAGCCGTCGTGCTGGCTCCGTCCCTTCGACCGCGCTCGCTCGAGAAACCGATCCGGGACGCCGGCCTCGCGGGCGTCTGCCGGGAAGAACTCTCGGTAATGCGATCCCACGATTTCGTCCCTACTGAACCCCGTGAGACGTCGGATCCCGTCGTTCCACGTGACGACGGTGCCGTCGGAATCGAACAGCGTGGCTGCGTGATCGCTGACCAGCGAGCTCAGTTCGCGGACATCGAACCCGCAGTCGACCGTCTCGTCGTCCGTCGCACCGCGATCCGTCTCGGCCGACGACCCGGCTTTATCGGACGGATCGTCGCTCATCGTGGTCACCTCGGTGTACTGATGTGTGCTACCACTCCACGGCTCAAAAACCAGCGGTCGGCCGTTGCCGCGTCTTTTTCCGCTCGAGATCCGACCGGCAATGATGGATCGCGGCAGCTGGTGGAAACCGGCGACGTTAACGGCCGCAAACTCCGAGCGCGTGGTATGACGACGCTCGCGATCGTCGAGAGTCACGCCGACCGCGCCTCCGAGCACATCTGTGATCACGTCCGTGAGTACGCCGACTGGGAGCGACGGACCGACGACGCTCGGCCCGCGGCCGACGGCGGCGGCAGCTACTATCGGACCGACGGCGCCGAACTCCGCTCGTTCGACGACCTCCACATCGAACTCGAGCGCCCGGCCGATGCGTTCGATTGCGACCCCGATCTGCTCGTCTTCGCCTCGCGACACTCCGGGGACACCGGTGCCCTGCTGACGGGCCACTTCACGGGCAACTTCGGTCCGGCAGAGTTCGGGGGCGAACCCGACGCGCTGGCCGACGCCGCACCGAACGCGTTGGCCCGCCTCCTCGCGGCCTTCGACGAGTACGCACCCGAAGCGTACGAGGTAGGAATGGAAGGGACCCACCACGGCCCCACCGACGTCGGCTGTCCCTCCCTGTTCGCGGAACTCGGGAGCGGCGACGAGCAGTGGGACGATCCCGCCGGTGCGGAAGCGGTCGCTCGCGCCATCCTCGAGCTTCGAGACGTCGATCCACACCGCTCGAGACAGCTCGTCGGCTTCGGCGGCAACCACTACGCTCCGCGATTCGAGCGGATCGTCCGCAACACGTCGTGGGCGGTCGGCCACGTCGCGCCCGACTGGGCGCTCGAGGCGATGGACCACCCGACGGCCCACCGCGACGTCATCGAGCGCGCGTTCGAGGCCAGCGAGGCCGATATCGCACTGCTCGACGGCGAGTGGCCGGTTCTCGAGGAGACCCTCGCGGACGTCGATTGCCGCGTCGTCAGCGAGACCTGGTTACGGGAGGTCGACGACCGCCCGCTCGCGGTCGTCGACGCGGTGGAATCCGAACTGGGGGCCGTCGACGAGGGGATTCGGTTCGGCGACCGCCTCGCGGAGTCGGTTGCCGTCGTCGACCTCCCCGCGGACCTCCTCGGGACGGCACAGGGGATCGACCCCGATCGCGTTCGAGCGATCGTCGAGGACCACACCGTCGCCTTCACCACCGACAACGGCGGGAGTCGGGTCGGATCGCGGGCCGCGATTCCCGACGACGGCGAGAGTGCGACCGAATCCGAGGGGGACGACTCGAGCGGCCCCCGGATGCGGATCGTGGAAGAACTGGCTGGCCTCCTCGAGACGAAGTACGAGACGGTACGAATCGAGGACGACGCCGTCGTCGCCGAAGAGACCGCGTTCGACCCCGCACTCGCACACCAGGTTGGCGTTCCCGAGGGACCGAAGTTCGGCGCGCTCGCCGACGGTGACCCGGTGACCGTCGACGGACAAACGATCAGTCCCGAGAGGGTTCGGACCGAACGGACCCACCGATTTCCGATCTGACCGGACCGGCGGCCGACAGTAATATGTGTCTACTCTTCGTATTCCGCCGGATTCGACGTATACTATTTCCAACACATAATAATATATTACTATGTCAGACAGGCGACTGACGTGTAGGGGAAAGGTAATTATGCTCCATCTTTTAGACATGGCCAAGAATGGACTCTATAATCGACGACGCAATCGACGAGGCCGAAGAGGGGGAGGGCGCGGTCCCCGACGACGGCTCGCCACAGGACGGGGGCTCCCCCGACGGCGATCCGTCGAACGGTCGACAGACCGGGACCATGACCGACGACGAGCTTGAAGACGTCCTTCAGGACCTCCAGACCGACATTACGGTCGTCGGCTGCGGCGGTGCCGGCGGTAACACGATCGACCGCATGCACGAGGAGGGTATCCACGGCGCGAAGCTCGTCGCCGCCAACACCGACGTCCAGCACCTCGTGGAGATCGAGGCCGACACCAAGATCCTCATGGGCGAAGAGAAGACCGGCGGCCGCGGCGCCGGCTCGCTCCCCCAGGTCGGCGAGGAAGCCGCCCTCGAGAGCCAGCAGGACATCTACGACGCCATCGACGGCTCCGACATGGTCTTCGTCACGGCCGGCCTCGGCGGCGGCACCGGAACCGGATCCGCCCCGGTCGTCGCCAAGGCCGCCCGCGAGGCCGGCGCGCTGACGATCTCGATCGTCACGACGCCCTTCACCGCGGAGGGCGAGGTCCGCCGGACCAACGCGGAAGCCGGCCTCGAGCGCCTGCGCGACGTTTCGGATACCGTGATCGTCGTCCCCAACGACCGCCTGCTCGACTCCGTGGGCAAACTGCCCGTTCGACAGGCGTTCAAAGTGAGCGACGAGGTGCTGATGCGCTCGGTGAAAGGGATCACGGAACTCATCACGAAGCCCGGCCTCGTCAACCTGGACTTCGCTGACGTCCGAACCGTCATGGAGCGGGGCGGCGTCGCGATGATTGGCCTCGGTGAAGCCGACTCCGAAGCGAAGGCCGAGGATTCCGTCAAGACGGCACTCCGCTCGCCGCTGCTCGACGTCGACATCTCCGGCGCGAGCTCCGCGCTCGTCAACGTCACCGGCGGCAACGACATGGCCATCGAGGAGGCCGAAGGCGTCGTCGAGGAGATCTACGACCGGATCGACCCCGACGCCCGTATCATCTGGGGGACCTCGATCGACGAGAGCCTCGAGGGCAGCATGCGAACGATGATCGTCGTCACGGGCGTCCAGTCGCCCCAGATCTACGGCCGACCCAACGGCGAGGAGCCCGTCCAGCCCGAAGCGCCCGCGGACGGCGAGGATATCGACTTCGTCGAATAGTCGACTCGCCCCCGCGTCGGCGATTCGAGTCCCGGTTCCCGTTTTCATCCGTTTCCTCTGCTATCGGCGACAGCGTCCCGAGAGCCAACAGGACATCTACGTAGCGTCGGGTTCGGATTGACAAGGTGGGGTCGTCTCCGCCTCAACAGATCGGCTTCGGATCGATGCCGAGATCGTCCAGCGAACCCGCGTACGCCTCGTACGCGATGTCGATCACGTCTTCGGCGACTGCCCGCGCACGATCCCAGTCGTCGTTCTCCGCACAGACTTCCTCGAGCACCTCGACCGCACGATCGACCTGGGCGGCGGTTTCGCTCCGGAGCTCTCGGAAGACGTCAGCGCGGCGTTCGTCGCCCTCGTTGACGAAGAAGTTTATCAGTTGCAGGTGCGTTCGGTCGCTGACCAGCGCTCGCCCGACGATCCCGCCGAGGCGTTCCGCTGTTGACTCGAGCGATCGAAGCTCCGCGTGCATCGCATCGGGCTCCTCGGAGTCGATCTCCTCGTCCTCGAACATGGCCGTGATCCGGTCGTAGTGTTCGCGTTCCCGGTCGCGATACTCGCCGAAGAGCTCGCGAGCGCCGTCGTGGTCCTCGTCGTCGGCCCACCTCTCCAGCGTCTCCGTCGCGGCCAGTTCGCTCGCCGCGGCGGTCCGAAGGACCGTCTCCTCCGACAGATCCGCGTCAGTGAGCGCGACGAGGAGCTTCGACGACCCGAGGCGCTCGAGTTCGGTGGCCATCGATTCCTCGATCGACTGCTGGAAGTCGGCGGCGTCCATACCGGCACGACAACGCGATCCGTGTTGAACGTTGGTGACGGGATCACCCGGCAGCGACTTTACCCGACTCGAGCGCGAATCGATCGGTATGACCGACCGGACCGACGCCGACGAGCCGACCGACGAGGCCCCCTCGATCGGCCCCGAGGAACTGGCCGAGCGACTGCGCTCGGGCGACGAGCTGACCGTACTCGACGTTCGTAACCGCGACGAGTTCGACCGCTGGCACCTCACCGGTGACGGGGTCGACGCCGTACAGGTCCCACACGCGAAGTTCATCCAGGCGCAGGCTACCGGTCGCGTTACCGACCTCGTGGCCGACCTCGAGGAACCGATCCTCGCGGTCTGCGGCCGCGGGGAAGCGAGCGCACACGCCGTCGGTCTCCTCCGGGAGGCGGGGATCGACGCATCCAACCTCGCCGGCGGGATGGACGCGTGGGCCGAGCTGTACACCGCCCGGGAACTCGCGGTCGACGCGCCCGCGACCGTCGTCCAGTACGACCGGCCGTCCAGCGGGTGTCTCGCCTACGCGGTCTACAGCGGCGGCGAGGCGGCGGTGATCGATCCCCTTCGAGCGTTCGCCGACCGGTACGCCGAAGATGCAGACGACCGGGGCGCAGCCCTGACGTACGCCATCGACACGCACGTCCACGCCGATCACGTCAGCGGCGTCCGGACACTCGCGGAGCGAACCGGTTCGGAAGCGGTCGTCCCGGCCGGCGCGACGGATCGCGGGCTCGCGTTCGACACCGCGACGCTCGAGGACGGCGACGAACTCCGCGTCGGCGACGCGACGCTGACAGCGCTGGCGACGCCGGGCCACACGACCGAATCGGTCTCGCTTCGGCTCGAGGGCGACGACGCCGATACCCTATTTACCGGCGATACGCTGTTTCTCGAGGGCGTCGGCCGGCCGGATCTGGAACGCGGCGACGAGGGCGCAGCCGACGCTGCGCGGCGATTGTACGGGAGCATTCAGAACCGCATCCTCGCACAGCCAAAGGAGACAACTATCGCGCCGGGACACTACAGCGACGCCGCGGAACCGCGGGCGGATGGAACGTACGCGACGACGCTCGCGAACCTCCGCGACCGACTCGCAGCGCTCTCGATGGACGAGGCCGCGTTCGTCGAGCACGCGACGAGCGACCTCCCGCCGCGACCGGAAAACCACGAGCGCATCGTGGCGGCGAACCTCGGCCTCGAGGACGTCGATCAGGAGACGGCGTTCGAACTCGAGCTCGGGCCGAACAACTGCGCGGTCGCCGACTGACTGCGGTCAGTCGTCCGCGACCGCGCCGTCGGTTTCGCCTCCGGTCAGGTCGCCTTCGATGCTCGGCGGGTACTTCCCGCGGTCGAGTTTCAGGTCCGACTGGGGTCGCGCCATGCAGGTCAGCGCGTAGTTTTCGGCCTCTTCGTCCGTCAGTCCGCGAGCGGCGGGCTGGGTGACCTCACCCGCGACGATCTCGGCCGAACACGCCAGGCACATCCCGACTCGGCAGGAGTACTCCTGGGCGATGCCCTCCTCGAGACACCGGCTCAGGATCGTCTCTTTGTCGGTACAGGTGATCGTCTCACCCGTCCCGACGAACTCGATGGTGTACTCTGTCATACGGGCAGATACGGACGACCTCACTAAAACTCTTTATTCCTACCTGTCGTGACTGTTCCGACGGAAACCGGCGTACTGGCCGCGATGAGTCGTTACTTTCCGCTTCGATTATCGTGACCGATTGTGCCACAGACTATTGTTATTAATCATCGGAGTTTTTATTTTTCGCCAATACTGACGATTATCGTAGCGATGTCACTGCGACGCAAACAGGTGGGGCTGTTCGCGCTCTCGTTGCTGCTCGTCTTCAGCGGGAGCGCGCTCGCCCACTGGGGGCAGACGGCGGGGGGAGAGATCGACGTTCGACAGGTCGAAATAGAAACCGACGACGGGGGAACCATCGACGGCTATCTCTACGTTCCGGAGGGGGTCAGCGCCGACGACCCCGCACCCGGCGTCCTCGCGATTCACGGCTACATCAACTCCAAGGAAACCCAGTCGAGTTTCGCGATCGAGTACGCCCGCCGGGGCCACGTCGTCCTCGCAATCGACCAACCCGGCCACGGCTACTCCGATCCACCGGCGTTTGCAAACGGCTGGGGCGGCCCGCCGGCGCTCGAGTACCTCGCGAACCACGAACTCGTCGACGAGGACAACGTCGGACTCGAGGGGCACTCGATGGGCGGCTGGTCGGCAGTCTCGGCCGCTGCTGAACACCCGAACAGCTACGAATCGATCGTTCTCGTGGGCTCGTCGACGGGGTCGGCCGGTGCGCCCGAGGGCAACGAGACGTTCCCGCGCAACCTCGGGGTCGTCTTCGCCGACTACGACGAATTCCACTGGCTGATGTGGGAGTCCCCGACTGCGACGGCAACGCCGGAAAGCGAGAAACTGCGGTCGGTCGTCGGCACCGACGAGGACATCGAAGAGGGAACCGTCTACGGAAGCGCCAGCGAGGGGACCGCGAGAGCGCTGTACACGCCGACGACGACACATCCCGGCGCGACCCACTCGACAGCTGCGGTCTCCGATGCCGTCGGCTGGACGCAGATGACCCTCGATGGCGGCGACGAGGGACCGGACGATCACATCTGGTACTGGAAGAAGATCGGCACGGCACTCGCGCTGTTCGGCGGGTTCCTCTTCCTGTTGCCCGCCGGCTCCGTCCTGAGCCGTCCGGAACCGCTCGCCGACGCGACGCGGTCGGTGCCCGACGCAGTCACCGAGCACGATCGGGGCTGGTACGTCTCGGCCCTGCTTGCGGCCCTGATTCCGGTCGTCCTCTATTACCCGACGATGCTCCTTGGCAGCCAGCGGATGCCGGTGACGGGGGTCACACCACAGGGCGAGACGAACGGCATCGTCCTCTGGGCGCTCGCGAACGTCCTCGTCATCGTGGGCCTCGTCGGGCTGTGGCACCGCAACACCGGCCGATCGCCGCTCGACGAACGGTACGGGCTCGACGTCGGCGACGGCGCCGCGACGATCGCGAAGTCACTCGCGGTCGCGGTCGCCACCGTCGGCGGCCTCTACCTCCTGCTGTGGGTCGTCGACACGCTGTTCATGACCGACTTCCGCGTCTGGGTCCTCGGACTGAAACTCATGTCCGCCGTCCACGCCCGGATCTTCGTAACCTACCTGCCGGCCTTCCTCGCCTTCTTCCTCGCGCTCGAGGTCCTGTTGCACGGTCGGCTTCGAACGCCGGAGACGACCGAGTCCCTCCCACGGGCGATGGCGACGAACGCGGTCGTCCTGACCGGCGGGTTCGCACTCTTGCTCGTCGTTCAGTACGGCGTCCTGTTCGCCACCGGCGCGCTCGCGATCCCGATCACGGCGTTGCAGACGATCATCGCGCTGCAGTTCCTCGGCCTGCTGCCGGTCATCGCGGTGGTCTCGACGTACTTCTTCCACCGCACCGGACGGATCTGGACGGGTGCGTTCGTCAACGCCCTCCTGATTACGTGGCTGATCGTCGCCTCGCAGGCGACTCACTACCCGTTCTAGCCGAAGCCCCGTTCTGACGCGCGGTTTCGGCTTCGTCCGGGCAACGAACGACCATAAAACGTTTTCTTACCGCGGTGTCCACAGTGTTGGTATGAGTACGCAGGAGCAGTCGGCTACCACCGCGGCCGCGACGACGCAGTCGCCGGACGCAGTCGTCGTCGGCGCCGGAACGTCAGGGTGCTACGCCGCAGCGACCATCGCCCGAGAGGGGTACGACGTCGTCGTCCTCGAGCGGAAAGACGAGGACGAGGCGGGCCACATCGCCTGTGGTGACGCGCTGAAAGGTGCCGACGCCTTCCCCGAGGCGATTCCGAAGTCCAAACTCGAGCCGGCCTTTACCAACACCGGCGTCGATCACGGTCGATTCGAGATTCCACAAGAAGATACCGTCCTCGAGATTCCGGTCCCGGGCGAGCTCGCCGTCATCGACCGCTGGGAGTACGGCCGCCGAATCATCGACGGCGCCGAGGACGTCGGCGTCGAGTTCCACTACGATACGGTCGTCAAAAACGTCGTCCAGGCCGACGATGGCCGCGTCACGGGCGTCGAGGCCATCCGGAAGGGCGACGCGCTGACCTACGAGGCCGACATCGTCATCGACGCCGCGGGCTCGCTCTCCGTCCTGCAGGACAACGTCGACTTCTCGGCGTCGACCTTCGACACGAACGTCGACTACAGCCACTTCTGTTCGGCCTACCGCGAGATCGTCCACGTCGAGGAGCCGGTCGAATGGGACGACGCGCTCGTCTTCAAACCCACCGAGCGAGCCGCGGGCTACCTCTGGTACTTCCCGCGGACCGACACCGAGATCAACGCCGGGCTGGGCTTCCAGATGACCGAAGAGCCGATGCAGCTCGTCGACGACCTCAAGCGCGACCTCGAGAACCGCCCCGAGTTCGAGGGCGCGGAGGTCGAGGACAAACTCGGCGCTGCGCTGCCGACCCGGCGACCCTACGACTCCGCCGTCCATCCGGGCTACATGGCCATCGGCGACGCCGCGGGCCACGTCAACCCCACGACCGGCGGCGGCATCGCCGGCGCCGCCTACGGCGGCAAGTACGCCGCCGAGCGCGCCATCGAGGCCCTCGAGACCGGCGACTACGGCGAGGCGACCCTCTGGGAGTACAACGAGAAGGTGATGGACCACTTCGGCGCGCGTTACGCCGCGCTGGACGTCTACAACATCCTCTCGACGGCCGTCGACGTCGACGACCTGATGGGCTTGCTCGCCGCGATGCCCGGCGACAAGCTCGCCGAGGCGCTGTACTCCGGCAGTACGGACATCGGACTCAAGCTCAAACTCGAGGCGCTGGTCAAGAGCCGCGGCCACTGGGGCACCATCTGGAATCTCTACAAGACCAAGCGCCGGGCTGACGAATTGCTCGCCCACTACGAAAACTACCCGACGAGTCCCGAGGGCCTCGCGGGCTGGCAGGACCGCCGCGACGAACTGATGGAGAAGGTCTACGAGACGACCGGGGCGGATCCCAAGTACTAGAACCGACCTTTTTTCCGCTCGGGTTCACTGCGTTCACCTCTCGCGCAGAAAATCTCGACCAAAAAAGGCCGCTCGCTCACTCCGTTCGCTCGCGGTCGGTGATCTGATAAGGGCCTGCCCTCCCCCGAGTCGCGGACTCCTCGCGATGCTCGGAGCCCGCTCCCGGCCGGTTAGCGTTCGGTCAATCCCCTCGAGAAACCGATTACCAGACGATTACAGAATCGATCTAGTCTAATCTAACATACCAATTCTCGTGATTACACCCCTACGTCGTTAGGGAATTTCGATTTTCCTGTCCGTCAAATAACGGGATATGATGGCACAAGACCACACACGACGACGCGCACTCGCAGTGATCGGGACCGCGGGCGGTATCGCACTCGCCGGCTGTACGGGTGGCGGTAACGGCGGCGACGGCAACGAGACGAACAACCAGTCGGGCGACGGAATGGGTGATGGAGAGATGGACGACGGTGGGATGGACGACGACGAAACCGAGGACGAGACGGACGAGTCGATGGCGAACGTCCGCGTCGCTCACCTCTCCCCGGACGCGCCGAACGTCGACGTCTACGTCGGCGGCGATCCCGTCCTCGAGGACGTGCCCTACCGCGCGGTCAGCGACTACCTCGAGCTCGCGCCCGACACGTACGAGGTGATGATCACGGCGGCGGGCGACGCCGATACCGTCGTCTACGACGACGAACTCGAGATCGCGGCGGGCGAGTTCACCATCGCCGCGCTAGGCGAACTGGCCGACGAGAACCAGCCCTTCGCGCCGTCGGTCTTCGAGGACGACGTCAGCGATCCCGGCGACAACGCGCGAGTGCGGCTGGTCCACGCGTCGCCGGACGCCCCAGCGGTCGACGTGACGGTCGGCGACGGCGAGACGGTGCTGTTCGAGGGCGCCGAGTTCGGCGACGCGGCGACGACCGAGGTCCCGGGCGGCGAGTACACCCTCGAGGTCCGGCCCGCAACTGAGAACAACGACGGCGACGTCGTCGGCACGTTCGACGTCGCACCCGAGGGCGGAAGCGTCTACACGGCCTTTGCCGTCGGCTACCTCGAGCCCTCTTCGGCTCCGGCCGACGAGGCTTTCGACCTCGAGGTCGTGACGGACGCCTGATCGGGCGGTCGATCACGATCGCTCGACGGCAGCCCCGAGCCGCTCGATTCGTTTTTCCGTATCGGGATGCGTCCCGAACAGCTTCCGAGCGACGATCCGCCGAGTCCGATCGAAGAAGCGGTGCTCCTCCCACGGCGGCGGGACGATCGAAAACGCCGCCGCGGAGCGGTGGTCGCGCAGATCGGTCGCGGGCCGCCGCTCGAGGTCGCGATCGAGCGTCTCGAGGGCGCTCGCGAGGGCGGCGGGGTCGCCCGTGATCGCGACGGCACCGTCGTCGGCGACGTACTCCCGATAGCTCGAGACGAGCGCGACGCACCAGCGACTCACCGCGTACGCGACGGCCGCGGGAACGGCGAGAACCGGGTTCGCGACGTGACGATCGACCGTTGCACTCGCGCTGGCCGCGGGGACGGCGAGGAACGTCATCACGGCCGCGTCCCGGTTCGCGATGTGTGCGACTTCATGTGCCAGCACCGCCTCGAGTTCCGGATCGTCGAGCGTCTCGATCAGCCCGCGGGAGACGACGATCGTCGACGTCGCGGGCCGATAGCCGGCGGTGACGGCCCGCGGGGTGGCGCTCGAGGCGAGCCGAATCGCGGGCGAGGGAACGTCGGCTTGTGCCGCGAGGCGACCGACCGTCGCTCGCAGCGTCGTCAGTTCTCGCTCGTCCGTCGCGGCCCGCGACTCCACGCGCTCGGTTTGCTCGAGGTGGCGGAGTACTGCGGGCTCACCGGTGAACTCGGATCGAACTGTGCTCCCGACGTGTAACCCGACGATGCAGACGCTGCCGACCGCCGCTAGACCTGGCAGATGGTACTCGATCGGAAGGACTGTCGCGGCCGTGTAGAGCGATCCGAGGACGATAATCGCTGCGAGTGCGACGCCGAGATAGCCGTACACCGGCCTGGCCGTCAGATTTCCGACCGACTCGAGCACCCGGCGCATTTCGGTCGTGATCCCGACGGAATCGTCGCTTGCCGCGGTGTCTATGGCATCATCGGTATCGACGCCCCAATCTTCTGACCGGTCCGCTTCGTCCCGGTTCGACCAGTCGAGCGCCGCGTAGAGGAGCCAGCCGACGACTGCGGTGGCGACGAGAATCCCGCAGACGAGTATCGCCGCTTTGACCGGGAACTCGAGGACGGAAACGAGAAGGTAGCCAGTTGCGACGAGCGACGATACGAGTACCAGCAGATAGGTTACCGCGACGACTTCCTCGGTCGTCTCCGAGGGGTTCGGTTCCGTTCGCATCACGCGAACGGCAGACCACGCCGTGAACACCAGCCCACTATAGATTGCCGCGGTGGGGATCAGGGCGAGCGGGGAACTCTCGAGTGCGATCGCGAAAAGGCCGTACGGAGCGATCGCCGCCATCCCGGAGGCGAGGCCGATCAACACGACTTCGACCGCGACGAGGAGCCCCATCGCGAGCGCGAGGAGTACCACCGAGAGTGCCATGCGACTCCAGAGTGCGGCCCGAATGCGGGTTATTCTCACGGCCGGACCACCTCGAGACGTGACCCTTGTCTCCGCCAGCACACGTCGAGTCGACGATCCACTCCCGACAATCGACCGGACATCGTGACACTGGTTTCGGTTCGATTAGTAACACAGTTTGGATTCCCGGAACCCGCCCGGTCAATCCGCGGTCCGTCCCAGTCGCTCGATCGAACCCGCCAGCACGTCGATCCCGTGACCGATGCTCGCCTCGTCGACGTCGAACGTCGCGGTGTGGTGGCCGCCCGGGTGGTCGGTGCCGACACCGACGTAGCAGGCCGTCCCACCGTGTTCCTGTACTTCCTTCATCAGGAACGTCGCGTCCTCGCTACCGCCGAGTTCGTCGCGCTCGAGGACGCGTTCGACGCCCGCGGTGTCGCCCGCCACGTCGGCCACGATCGAGACGAGTTCCCCGTCGCTGGTCGCACTGGGTGCCTCGGCTCCGGTTTCGATCGATACCTCGCAGTCGTGCATCTCGGCGGCGCTCCGGAGGACCTGACGGGTCCGTCGCTTCATGTACTCCATCAGCTCGGTCGTCTCGCCTCGAACCTCAGCCACGATTCTGGCTTCGTCGGGGATCACGTTCGCCGCGCTGCCGCCCTCGACGACGCCCGCATTGACTCGCGTCGCACCGTCGTTGTGGCGGGGGATTCCGTAGAGGTTCTGGACGGCCGTCGCCATCGCCTGAACTGCATTTCGCCCCTGTTCGGGGTGTCCGCCCGCGTGGGCCGATTCGCCCGTGAACTCCGCCTCGAGGTGCGACACCGCCAGAAAGCCGTCGATCCCCGCAACGATCTCGCCGGTCGGGTGGTCGAGACCGATGTGGACCGCGAGCAGGGCGTCGACGTCCCGGATGTGTTCGCTCTCGGCCATCGACTTCCCGCCGCCGACGACCTCCTCGGCGGGCTGGAAGAACACCTTCAGCGTGCCCGAGAAGTCGCTCTCGGCGATTCGCTCGAGCACGCCGATCCCGATCGTCGCGTGGGCGTCGTGGCCGCAGGCGTGCATCGCACCGTCGTGTTCGGACCGAAAGCCCTCGGCGACGGGCTGGTGGGAGGCATCGTCGGATTCCTTTCGTGGCAGGGCGTCGATGTCGACTCGGAGGCCGACCGTGGGTCCCTCGCCGCGCTCGAGGACGGCGACCGCGCCCGTGTAGCCGCCCTCGAGTCGCTCGAGCACGTCCTCGTCGACGCCCGCGTTCCGTGCTCGTTCGTACCAGTGAGTGAGGTCCGTGTCGTCGGGAACTGCCATTCGGTGGTCGCCCGCGATGGCGTCCGGACCGACGTGGAGGGCTGCGAGGTCGTCGCCGAGTCGGGACTCGAGTTCGTCGACGATCCGTGCGGTCGTGTAGAATTCGCGCCAGGCCGGTTCCGGTTTTCGATGGAGATCTCGGCGCAACGAAACGAGGTCGTCTGCAGTCATATTTTGTCCTCAGCGGGAACGGTAAAAAGCCCTGCTGCTGATTTCAGGTGAAACGGACCGCCGACCCGGGTCGTCGGTGTCGTCGTGTGGCTATTCCTCGCCGGCGATCGCGTCGACGAACTCGTCGATACTACTGTCGATCGTGGTCACGGGCTTGCCCTCGGAGACGACGAAGAGAGATCGCGACAGAGATCCGCAATCGGAACTGCGTCCTTGAGCCGGCCTCAGTTCCCGCGACCCGCGCCGTGGATCTGTTCGACTTCGGCCTCGATGTGGACCGAGTCGGGGAAACTCTGCGAGGCGATGTTGCGCGCGAGGCTGTCGTGGCCGTGAATCTCGAGTTCGCGGGTGAAGACGGTGTACTCCCACGAGGAGAACTGTCGGTCGTCGTCGGCGTGGAGTCGACAGCGCTGGGGGACGGAGAGCTTCTCCGGCGGGTGAGAGTGGGGCCCTTTCAGCGCTGCCCCCTTTCGTTCGGCGTTGGCTTTGATGTCCTCGACGATACCATCGAGCGCGGCGCGATCGCCGCTCTGGAGCGTGAGACGGGTGACGAAGGTCATGGCTGGTGGTGTCGAATACGTCCACGGTGTGCGCGTAAAAGCCTGCTGAGATACGCCGATACCTCTCACTGTCAGTAAACGACTGCAGCCGATTGGCCGACGACAGCGCGAAAACCGGAGTCGGAATCAGTGTACGTTGGACGAACAGTCCGATATTCTCTTAACGTCGCATCTATTAGTCCACTTAATGGCAGTCGAAGCTACGAGCGCAGGCGCGATCCTCTTCCGCGATACGCGGGGCCGGCGCGAGTATCTTCTACTCAAGAGCCGCCCAGGCGATTGGGAGTTTCCCAAGGGCGGTGTCGAAGGAGATGAAGAGCTACAACAGACGGCGATCCGCGAAGTAACGGAAGAGGCAGGTATCGAACAGTTCAGACTACTCGACGGCTTCCGCAAGGACTACGACTACGTCTTCGAGGCGAACGGCAAGACGATCCACAAGACCGTTCACCTCTTCATCGCGAAGTCGTTCGAGGCCAGCGCGGAACTGTCCAACGAGCATCGCGACCTCCAGTGGCGCGATTACGAGCAGGCGATCAACACCGTCACGCAGGACGGCCCCCGAGAGATCCTCGAGGACGCCCACGAGTTCTTAGACGAACGCGAGGAGGAAGAAGACGAGGAATAGTCCCCTCACATACCTCCCGAAGCGATCAGCGGCGGCGCGTTCTCTCTGACGACCGTCGCTAGCTGCTGTTCATCGGTTGTTCCTCCAGTGACGACTCTCGTGGCAGGTCCCGTCCGTGAACCGACTTCGGATCAGGACTCGTGACCGTTCCTCACACTGCTGTAAAATACGCAGTTGGTAGCCGTAATCAGAACAGTATCGAACGTTATATTAACAAAAATATGATTTGTCAGACACAAGAACTTATATCCTCGACTGAGTTCTCGGCGTGTGGTGGAACTAATATGTTAGAAGACGGACTGTCGTATCCGGTTCGAGGCGACTGGGTCGGACGAATACTCATCGGTGGCGTGCTCGGATTCCTCTCCGTTCTGCTGTTCCCCGTATTCCTCCTGATGGGATACTGGGTACGAGTGCTCGAGAAGACGGTTGCGGGAGACGACGAACCACCGGAGTTCGACGAGTGGGGAGACCTCTTCGTGAAGGGAGTGATCGGGACGGTGATCGGACTGGCGTACGCGATCGTTCCGACGATCGTCTATTCCGTCGTCGTGTTCGGGTTGATCGGCGTCGGTATCGGAATCGGCGGGGACGGTGGCGGTCTCCTCGCTGGTCTCGGGTTCGTGACGATATTCGCGAGCATTCCCCTCGTGCTGCTGATCTACTATATCGTTCCCGCGGCACTGACTAACTACGCCCGCGAGGGCACGATCGGCGCGGCGTTCGACATCGGCGCGATCAAGCCCGTCCTGCTGAGCGTCGACTATCTGCTGGCGACGCTCTTCCCGATGGGAGTTGCCCTCGCCCTCACGATCGTCAATTCGATTCTGGCGGCCACCGTTATCGGCGTGGTACTCGTGCCGTTCGTCGGGTTCTACGCGAACGTCGCGATCTTCCGCATGTTCGGCAACGCGTTCGCCAAAGTCAGTGCGACCGCTACGTCGCAGTCGGCCACGGCGTCCGCGTCCGTCTGAACCCGACTGAAACAGCCGAACTCATTTTTTGCTGTTACCGATACCCGATCCCGATACGCTCAGTGGCGACCGTCGGAAACGGACGCCCACACCGTCACACACATATCGTCCGTGTCCCTACGGAGGACAGTGACGCGGGACCTCGAGACCGAATTCGAGTTCGAGCTCCGGACTTGCCGGTGGGCCGAACTCGAGTGGCCCCCGGCCGGCGATCCCACGAGCGACGACACCGCGATCGTCGTCGCCCGCCAGCTCGGCACGAAGCGCCGCCGCTGGGACACCATCGTCCTCGAGTGCGACCCCGAAGCCCTCCGCCGACGCGCGAACTTCGGCCTCGAACGGCTCGACGGCGACCTCCTTCACGTCGTCCGCAACGCCCCCGCAGAGTGGAGCTACTACCGCGACGCCCTGCCGCATCCGGGCTACCCATGGCGGTACGTCCGCGAGGCGATCCACCGCGCCGACGACCGGGGAATCCTCGAGACCCGAAAGAACGGCAATCGCATCGAAATCCGTCGGAAATGGCCCTATCCCGACTGGCTCGAGCGGATCGTCGCGATCGAGAACAAACCGGACCTCGACGCCAGCGCGGCCCGCGCGCTCGCCTCGCAACTCGAGTACGACGTCGCGATGGGCTTGGCCGACGAGGTCTGGGTCGCGACCCGGAAAACCGGCGACCGCGTCGCACCCGCCCTCTTCGAGGACCTGCCGGTAGAGGCGGGGATCCTCGCGCTCGAGCCCGCGGCCCTGACCGCCGACGTCGCGTGGCACCCCCGCACGCTCGCGGTCGACGAGCCGGGGACGCGGATCCTCGAGCGGCCCGACGGCGGAGCCAGGGACAGTTCCGCCGCGCAATTCGAATACGTCGATCCCGACTGGAAAGCCGACAGGCGACTCGCGATCGCCGAGCGCGCCTACGAACGCGGCTGGCGCTCGTTCGTCGAGACGATGCGCCCCGACTGTCGGGGCTTCGAGTTGCGCGCCCGCGACGCGAGTCAGGCGGTGCCCTACTGCGCCGCGAAGGGACGCTGCCAGACGGCGGCCGAGTGTGCCGGCTCCTGTGGCGAGTTCGAACCCGAGCCGCCGGCCTGGCGCACCCGCGGCTGGCCGATCGAGGGTGGTCCCGGAAAACGGGTGCAGCGGATTCTCGAGGAGCGCCGGCGGCGACGGCGACCGGGGGTATAGCGCGTCAGTAGCTCGCGACAAGCATCCGCGAGCGAAGCGAGCGGTTCACCGACGGCGGGGCCGAAGGCCGAGCCGTCGGCCGTTTTCATCGGCGTTTTCCGCGAGTGGTTCGCCGCAGGTGAACCCGGCGCGGAAAAACTTCGGTAGTCAGTCGGAGACGGCGACCTCGAGGTCGTCGCGCTCGACGGTCAGTCGGAACGTCGGGACGGTGCGGTACTCGACCTCGACGACGCCCTTGCGGCGCAGGCTCTGGAGGCCCGAGCGGACGTCCTCGGCCTCGGGATCGGCGTCGTACTCGTCTCGGAGCTTGTGCAGCACCGAGACGACGCTCTCGGATTTGTCGTCGGGACCGGCCAGCACCGCGACGATCTGCGCCTGTAATTCGGGGACCCGAATCTTCGAGGGCGCGCCGTCGTCGTCGGGATCGCTGACGAGCCCCGGCTCGACGTCGACCAGGTCGGCCGCCTCCGCGGTCGCCCGGATCAGGCTGTTGTCGTCCCGGAAGTAGTAGTCGCCGAGTTCGTTCTCGAGGTACTGGTGGACCTCGCTGCCGCTGTCCATCTCCCATCGGTCCTGGAGCTCGGAATTCTTCGTCGGCTGTAGCTCCACCACGTCCGCCAACCGGTCCTGGGCCTCCTCCGAGAGCGTCATCGTCGAACCGTATGCGGATCCGGTACTTTTGCGTTGCGTCCCGGTGCGGAACCGGCCGCTGGCGGGCCGCCCCCTCAGCCGAATTCACCGACGAACGTCCGCAAGTCGTCGACGAACAGGTCCGGCACTTCCATCGCCGCGAAGTGGCCGCCCGCCGGCATTTCGTTCCAGTGACGGATATCGTAGATCTCCTCCGCCCAGGCGCGAGGCGTCTTGTAAACCTCCGCCGGATAGCGGGCGTGGCCGGTGGGCACGTCGACGGCGTCCGGCGTCGCCGCTCCCACGTCGGTTTCGTAGTAGAGCCGCATCGAGGCGTTGATCGTCCCCGTGAGCCAGTAGACGCTGAGGTTGTCGAGCAACCGGTCGCGATCGAAGTGGGCATCGAGATCGCCGTCGCAGTCGCTCCAGGTCCGGAACTTCTCGAGGATCCACCCCGCGAGCCCGGCCGGCGAGTCGGTGAGTCCGTACGCCAGGCTCTGCGGTTTCGTCGCCTGAATCTCGTGGTACGCGGTTTCCCCGTCGCGGAACTCGGCGGTCGCCTCGTAGTCGGCCCACCCCTGTTCGTCGAGGAGGTCCGTCGGGTCCTCGGCCTCGAGCGAGGAGGGGTTCAGGAAGAGCATGTTCGTGTGGATCGCGTCGACGCGATCGGGGTAGTTTGCACCCAACAAGGCGGTGACCAGCGCGCCCCAGTCGCCGCCCTGTGCAACGTACCGATCGTAGCCGAGTCGGTCCATCAGTTGGGCAACGGTGTCGGCCACGCGCGGCACGTCGTACCCTTGCTCGCTGGTCGGGCCGGAGAAGCCGAATCCCGGGAGCGACGGGGCGACGACGTGGAACGCGTCCGCCGGATCGCCGCCGTGGGCCGCCGGATCCGCGAGCGGGCCGAGAACGTCGAGAAACTCCGCGACAGAGCCCGGCCAGCCGTGGCTCAGGACGAGCGGCGTCGCGTCCGGCTCGGGCGAGCGCACGTGATAGAAGTGGAGCCGCTGGCCGTCGATCCCCGTCACGTACTGCTCGAATTCGTTGAGTCGATCCTCGAACGCCCCCCAGTCGAACTCCTCGCGCCAGTACTCGCAGATCTCTCGTAGATGGGTCAACTCGGCCCCGTACTCCCAGCCCGCGTCGGGGAGTTGATCCGGCCAGCGCGTCCGCTCCAGCCGCGTTCGAAGATCGGACACGTCGTCCCGATCGATCGCGACCTCGAACGGACGAATCGAGCCGTCGCCGTGGTCCGTCGTCATGACCGGCCTCCGTCTTCAGCATAACCGTCCCGGACTCCGTCGAACCTGAACTGCATGCGTCCGTCAACTCGGCCGGATCACAAAGTAGTAAGCCCCGCACGCTCTCAATCGTCTCCCACGACCGGCACCGGTGACGTCGTCTCGAGCGTCTCCTCGATCTGCGTGTAGACGAGGATCGTCCCGAGGGCTGCGAGGGTCGTCCCGAAAACGAACGGGACCCTGAAGCCGTAGCTCACCAGCAGGCCCGAGGAGAGCGGCCCGAGGGCGATCCCGTAGCCGAAGGCCATCGTGAGCACCGACAGCTTCGATCCGGACTCGCCCGCGCCTGCAAGATCACCGGCGAGCGCGAGCGACGGGGCGAACACCATCGCCGCCGCGATGCCCTGACACAACCGTGCGAGAAACATCAGCTCTGACGACAGCACGAACCCCTGCACGAGCGTCGTCGGGATCAGCAACGCCATCCCGGTGACGATGAACGGCCGACGGCCGTACCGGTCGCACGCACGCCCGATCGGCGTCTGCAGCGCCACCTGCGCGATGATGAACGCCGCGAACTGCAGCCCGAACCAGGTCGCCCCCTGCTCGAGGCGGGCGTTGACCTGCGGCTGGATCGTCGCGAACAGCGCGATCGCGGTCGCCATGAACAGCGACGCGAGCCCGAGCGTGAAGACGGGATCGAGGGCGTTCGGTCCCGCTCGATCGCGGATCGGGATCGAGAGATCGGCGCCGGCGTTCGCCACCGTCGACTCGGGATCGGAGACGAGCACCGTCACCATCCCGTAGCTGATCGCCGCCGTGATCGTCGCGATCGAGAAGGCCGCATCGAAACCGCTGACCGTTATACCGCTCGGGAGCGGATACGGACCGCGACTCACGACCGCGCCGGCGACCACCGGACCGGCCCCGAACCCGATCAGTCGGAACGTGTTGTAGACACCCATGTTCCCGCCCCGATCGCCCGTCGTCGCGAGTTCGTTCACGAGCGCGATCGACGCCGGAATGATGAAGGCGACGCTGACGCCCTGGAGCCCGCGAATGACGAGCAAGGAAACGTACGTCTCCGCGAACACGTAGGCGACGTTCGTCGCCGCGAGGCCGGCGAGCCCGATCAGAATGAACGGCTTTCGCTTTCCCATCCGGTCCGACAGCCGGCCGGTAAACGGCTGCACGCTGCTGTTGAGGAAGCCGAACAGGGAGAGAATGAGCCCGATGATCATCGATTCCCCCAGCCCGAACGCCGTTCCGCTCACGACGCCGCTGGTCACGTACAGCGGGATGACGATGATCAGAAACGAGTTCCCGATTCCGTCCGCCATCCGGGCTCCCGCCAGCGCGAGTACCCGTCGATCGACGGCGAACGGCGCGACGACCCGGTCGAGGACTTCCCGCATCGACCCTATTTGTGTTATCCCGGCCGATTATAGTTTCGAACCGAAATGTCGGACGTCGTGACAGTACGTCTGACCGTCGCAGAGCTACAAGCCAATCCGTTGCGTCCACCCATCCATGTCCGAGATCAAACTCAGCCGAATCGACGCCGCCTTCGAAGAACTCGAGTACCCGATCTCGCAGGACGACGCTGCCACCGAACTCGAGGACGTCACGCTCCTCCTCGCCGACGGCGAGCGAAACCTGGGGCGGCTCGTCGAACAGAGCGGGCGCGATCGCTTCGAATCGATCGACGACCTCCGGGCGGAACTCCACAACGTCCTCCCGCGGGAAGCCGTCGGCGAGCCGTATCAGTCGGAGGGCGAGGGATAGTCCCCTCGAGAGGGATTCGATCCCGCGGCCGCTCGGCGAGCCTAAACAGGTCTCTTAAGTCGCTCGACCTCCGTAGCCCGGACAACGATGGAATTCTGCGACGAATGCGGTTCGATGATGAAAGCCGAGGACGGCCTCTGGGAGTGTGGCAGCTGCGGCTACACGGAGCCGAAAGGCGACGCGGCCCAGTACACCGTCACCGACGATCAGGAGGCCGGCGAGATCATCGAGTCCTCCGGCGAGACCTCCCTTCCCGAGACCGACGCCATCTGTCCCGAGTGCGGCAACGACCGCGCCCACTGGTACATGCAACAGATCCGCTCGGCCGACGAATCCGAGACGCGCTTCTTCATCTGTACCGAGTGCGAGCACAAGTGGCGCGAGGACGACAACTAGAACCGAAATTTTGCTCTGCGGTCTATCGCGCTGACGGCAGCGTAGCTGCCGCACAGCGCGACGTCCCTCGGCAAAATTTCGATCAAAAGCACTCCTCCTTCCCCTCCACTCGGCTCGCGGCTTCGCCGCTCGCTTCTCCGCGGCGCGAAGCGCCGCGCTCTCGTTCCGGGTCAGTCGTCGGCCCGCTCGCTCACCCTACGGGTTCGCTCGCGGTCATAACTGTGTAACCGCCTGCCCTCCCCCGAGTCACGGACTCCTCGCAGCTGCTCGGAGCCCGCTCCCGGCCACTGCTCTCTCGAGGTACTGGCCAAGCTAGAACTGATTGAAAGATCGTCTCGTTGAGCGTCGATGCACTCGAGCAAACGGAACCCGCGCTACTCGTTGCGCGCGATGGTCAGATACCCGGTGTGGCCGACGGGAGCGGTCGACGGTCGCGAGCCGCGCTCGTCGAACTGCATCTCGCGTTGAATCGTCTCTCGAGTCGTCACGTTCGAGAGGCCGATCTCGCGGGCCGTTTCCGAGACCTCCCGAGTCGACTCGATGAACGGGCTGTAGACCGCGACGAACCCGCCGTCGACGAGCAGGTCCAGTGCGTGCTCGACCATCGCGGGCGCGTCGGCCGTATCGAGCGTGAGGACGTCGAACGACGACGGCTCGAGGTCGTCGAGCTGCTCGAGTACGTTACCGGTTCGAACGTCGACCGACTCCGAAACGCCGCCGAGTGCCATGTTCTCGCGGGCGACGTCGGCGAAGTCAGCGTCCTGCTCGTAGGTCACCACGTCGGCACCGGCGCGAGCCATCAGGGCCGCGAGCACGCCGGTTCCGGTTCCGGCGTCGAGTACACGGTCGCCGCGGGCGATGCCGGTCTCGCCGATCACCAAGCCGATGTCGCGGGGGACCATCGGCGCACCGGTCCGCTCGAAGTGATGGAAGAGGTCCGGGCCGCGCAGTCGGCGCACCTGAAACTCGTCGCCCAGATGCGTCTCGAGCGTGTCGCCCGACGATACGTCTTCGGGGACCTCGAGTACGCCGAGGTCGGTCCCCTGTTCTCCGCCGGGTTCGACGAGATATTCGCGGTCGCCACGGACGAGCAAGACCGGGACGCGGCCGCTCTCGCCCTCGGCCGCGTCAGTGTCGTCCGCCGTGTCGTTGCCGCTCACTCGAGGGACTCGACTGCTGCGGCGAGATCGCCGTCGTTGTCCTCGAGGGCCTCGCGGGCCTCGTCTTCGCCCACGCCTGCTCGCGTGGCGACGAGTTCGACGTCCTCGTCGGGGATCGACGAGCTCGCATCGCTCCCGTCGTCAGCGCCACCGGCGCTGCCGCCGGCGGAGCCGGCCTCGACCTCTTCGGGCGTCCCGATTACCTGGTACGTCTCCTGCCCGCGGGCGTCCATCTTGGTGACCTCGGCGTCGTCGAACACGAGGTCGTACTCGTCGGTTCGGATGATGACCTCTTCGGCGTCGATATCCTCGACGTCGATGCCCATCTGTTCCATCATCTGCTCCATCTTGCGCGGGTTGAGTCCGCCGCCGCCTCCTCCAAACATACTCGGCACGTCGCCGCGGGCGACCTTTTACTTTGTCGTTCCTCGAGGAGCGACGATCCGACGTCTGTGGGATGTGTTCGGCGCTCGGGAGTCGCTGGCGGCAGCCAGCGGAGAACGACGATCCCTCATCGGGTTCGGACGCGACTCGTCACCGCGAGTAGTCCGGATCGAAAATCTGTGCGGACATCGGCGCCGGATCTCCCTCGGTGAGGTTGTACCGCGAGAAGTCCTCGACGCCGGCCTCGCGGAGGAAATCCTCGTCGTAAATGTGCTTTCCGGTGAACTCGGCGGGGTCGCGGTTCAGCATCTCCAGAACGGTATCGGAGACGATCTCCGGCGTGCGCCAGTCGTCTTCGGTCCCCATCTCGAAGTAGCGGGTCGCGCGCGTATCGATGGCGGTCACCGGCCAGAAGGAGTTACAGCCGATATCGTCGTCCGCCAGTTCCCGGGCCAGCGACAGCGTGACGAACGACATCCCCATCTTCGACCAGGAGTAGGCCGCCTTCCCCGGTGCGCGGTCGATCTCGACCGGCGGCGCGTTCGTCAGGATCCAGGCGTCCTCCTCGGTCTCTTTCAGGTGATTGATGAACCCTCGGGAGACGAGGTAGGTGCCGCGCACGTTGACCTCGTTCAGGAGGTCGTACCGGTTGGCCGGAATGTCCTCGACGTTCCCCATCTGGATTGCCGAGGCGTTGTTGACGACGATGTTGATCTCTCCCATCTCGTCGATCGCCTCCTCGATGGCCGCATCGACGCTGTCCTCGTCGCGCACGTTCAACTGGATCGCGTGCGTGTCGACGCCCTTCTCGGCGCACTCCTCGGCCGTCTCGTGAATCGTTCCCTCGAGATCGGAGTCCGAGTCGTCGACGGTCTTGCCCGTCGAGACGATGTTACAGCCCTGTTCGGCGAACGCGAGTGCCAGTTGTTTCCCGATTCCGCGCGTCGTCCCCGTTATGAACGCGGTCTGGCCGCTCAGATCTGGTTTCTGTAGCATCCGTGCGTGTCACTCGCGTTCGCGTCACTAATAGTCCATGTCAAACACCCGGACATCCGACTGGCGTTTTCGACGGACGATTCGACCGGGAGAGACGGCAGGGGAGACGTAACCGGGGTGGCGACGCGACTACGACTTACGTTTCCGCAGGTGCGCCCTCGCGGACGTTCACCGCCATCCCCGTTTCGAAGTCCCGAATCGCGCCGGCGTCGAGCCGTGCCGTCCCGACCGCGAGCAACTCGCCGCGCTCGTGGACGACCAGCACTTCGTCGCCCGGCCTGATCTCGTCGCCCACCTCGAGGACGAACTTCGTGAAGACGTTCTTTTCCTCGCGGACGAACGGCTCGCTCTCGTCGTCGACGACGACGCGATAGGCGGGATGGGCGAGCGCGGTATCGAGACGACGGCCGCCCTCGAGTCCGAGGGTGAACCGGCCGTCGGTGCCGAAGGAGACGATCCGGCCCGCCTCGGCGTGGACCTGTTGTGGTCGTCCCGACGTCGTCCGTTTGACTGTCAGCGATTCGTCGGGCGGGAACAGTGCCGCGCCCGCTCCCGATCCGAACTGGTAGTCCGCGATGGTTCGGAGCTGTGGCAACCCCGCGCTCCCGTCTGCTGACTCGCTCATTGGCTGGGATTCGATACGACGGGTCGAAAGCCCTTCGACCTGGCCGCGCGGATCGACGCCCACGGCGCTCCGCAACGGGGGACTGCCGTCGCTCGTCCGCCGGAGCGGTAATTCTACTTACACGACATGTGGTCGCGTATTGAGCGGAACAAGATGGTGAACGTTATAACAGTTGATTCAGTATTACCGGCATCGCATGGACGTCACGCAAATCGGTCTCGGGGTCGCCCTGCTCGTTCTCGGCACCCTGACGCTCGCCGGTCCGGCCACGCTCGTCACGGGGCCGTTCGTCTATCTCCTGACGGCCGCGATCCTGCTCATCACGGGGTATGCACTGGTAATCGGTCTCTCGCAGCGCCGGCAGCCGAGCTACGGAAAGAACTGATTCCGTCAACACTCGATGCGGGGCCGTCGCGCGACTACGTTGGCACCGAGTCGCGACTACTGCACTCCGACGTCGAACCGCTCTCTTCTCGAGCCCGATCTCGATCGGAACGCACCGGCTCCACGGCGAGCGCTCAGAGCAGGAACGTCTCGCCTCGATCGCCGAGATCGAGGAACGAATCGGCCGCTTCGATGAGCTCCTCGGCCGTCGAGGACTCGAAGGCCATCACTTCGACGCGGACACCCTCGTGGCGCAGGTGGGAACAGAGCCGCGAGAAGTCGCCGTCGCCCGTACAGAGCACGATCGTGTCGACGTGATTCGCCAGCGTCACCGCGTCGAGGCTCATCCCGACGTCCCAGTCGGCCTTCTTCGTACCGTCGGAGAACGTCTTGATGTCCTTGATCTTCGGCTCGAAGCCGATATCGACCAGCGCATCGAAGAAGCTCTCCTCCTCGGGGGAGTCCGCGCGGATCACGTACGAAATCGCGCGCGTGAGCTGGCGGTCCTGAACGGCCTTCTCGAGCAGCGCGGAGTAGTCGATATTCCGGCTGTGCAAGCTCTGTGCGGTGTGGTACAGGTTCTGGGCGTCGACGAGGACGGCGACGCGCTGACCGGGATGAATTTCCGTCATGGGTTAGAATGGCGGGGGCCACCATAAAAAATCGCGGCGTTCGGCTCGGTCGCATCACCGACCGCCGGTCAGTCGCCGGTCAGTCTTCAGTTCCGGAGCTTCTGGATGCGCTTTTCGGTCGGCGGGTGCGTCGCGAACAGTTTCTGCAGGAGCCCCTTTTCCGAGTTGAAGATACACAGCGCGCTCATACTGTCGTCGAGCTGTGACTCCCGTCCCTGCGATCCCTGCGAGATCTTTTCGAGGGCACGAGCGAGCGGGTCGCCGCTGCCGATGTACTGGCGGGCGTCCTCGTCGGCGACGTACTCGCGGTATCGCGAGATGGCGAGGACGAAGACCATCACGAGCATTTGTGCGATGTTCGAGATGATCATCCCGACGATGAAACCGCCGATACCGCGCTCGCTGCTCATGATGTAGACCATGTACGCGACCCAGCCGACCATCATCGCGACGGAACTCCCGACGACCATCGCGAGGACGTCGCGGTTCTTGATGTGGGCGAGTTCGTGGGCGATCACGCCCTCGAGTTCGTCGCGCTGGAGGAGTCGGATGAGTTCCGTCGAGACGACGACGACGCCATTGCCCTTCCGCCCGGTCGCGAAGGCGTTGGGGACGCCCATGTCCATGACCATCAGTTTGGGTTTCTTGATGTTCATGTCCCGACACAGCGAGTCGGTCATCTGATGTATTTCCTGGTACTGGCCGTCTTCGGGCATCTCCTCGGCGCGTCTGGTCGCCGACCACGTCCCGATCTTGTACTGAATAACGGGCAATACGACCAGCCCGAGCAGCACTAACGGCCATGCACCGGTGCCGAGCCAGAGCAGTCCGAAGCCACCGACGAGCATGTAGAACGCGAACAGGATCGATCCAACGATCGCCATCCGCACCTTCAATCCGAAGTCTGTCATCGGGAGTAGTAAGTAACGACTGGGGATAAATTACGTGGAATTGTACGTCACTGGTTGTCATAATTAGTGGTTCGCGTCGAGCGAAGACACAACGGATAAGTCAGTTCAGTTCCCTCTGTCCCGTATGCGCCACGTCGCTCGCTCGACCGGTGGTCCCGTCGCGAGCGGCGTCTGCCCTCGTTTTCCGAAACGCAAACGTGTGTGAGTGTGCTCGTGGCGGGCTGGCACCCCGTTTCGGGTACGATCCGACCGCACGCGACGATTACCGCGCGGCTGACTACTGCTCGTCCACCGATCGGAACCGATACACCCTACCGATTGGGGACCGACACACGACCCAACGAATACCAAACCCATGAGTTCAGATATCGACCTTTCGGGCGTCTTTCCGGCGATGTGCACGCCCTTCGACGACGACGAACGTATCGACTTCGAAACACTGCAGGCGGACGCCCAGCGCCTCGAAGCGGCGGGCGTCGACGGCCTCGTCCCCGTCGGCTCGACCGGCGAATCGGCGACCCTGACCCACGACGAACACGTCCAGGTCGTCGAGGCGGTCATCGACGCCGTCGACGACGTCCCCGTCATCGCGGGCACCGGCTCGAACAACACGCGCGAGGCGCTCGAGTTGTCCGAACGCGCCGCCGACGCCGGTGCGGACGGCCTCCTGCTCATCTCGCCGTACTACAACAAGCCCGAGCAGCGCGGGCTGATCGAACACTACCGGACGATCGCGGACGCCGTCGATCTGCCACAGATCGTCTACAACGTGCCCTCGCGGACGGGCCGGAACATCGAGCCCGACACGGCAGTCGAACTCGCGAGTCACGAGAACATCGCGGGCTTCAAGGCCGCGAGCGGCGATCTCGGCCAGATCGGGGAGATCGCCGAACGCACGGCGGACGAGGACTTCGCGGTTCTCTCGGGCGACGACGCGCTCACCCTGCCGGTCGTCTCCGTCGGCGGCACCGGAACGATCAGCGTCTCGGCGAACATCGAGCCCGAGCGAACCTGTGCGATGGTCGGCGCGGCGCTCGACGGCGACTACGAACGCGCGCGTAACCTCCACCACGAACTCGGGCCGCTGGTCCGCGAACTCTTCGTCGAGACCAATCCGATCCCGGTCAAGGAAGCCATGCAGATCCGCGGCTACGGGCCCGCCCGACTGCGCTCGCCGCTTTCCCGGCTGGCAGACGAGTACCGCGACGACCTCGAGGCGGTGCTCGCCGACCTCGAACGGGACGAGACGGAACTCGCCGACGCGGCGGAGGGTGATCGATGACGACGCGGATCGGTGTCACAGGCGCAACTGGCCGCATGGGGCGGGAAGTGATCGCCGCCGCGGCGGGCCGGGAGGACTGCGAGGTCGTCTTCGCGGTCAACCGGGAGCCGGGCGACGAGACGATCGCCGGCGTCGAGATCGAGCCCGCGGCCGAATTCGACTCGCTGGTCGTCGATCGCGAACCGACCGTCGTGATCGACTTCACCGGACCGGAGTCGGCCGCCGACTACGCGCTGGCCTGTGCCGACGCCGGCGTCGCCTTCGTCACCGGCACGACCGGGTTCGACGACGACGAGTTCGAAGCCCTCGAGGCGGCGAGCGAGGACGTCGCCGTCCTCCACGCGCCGAACTTCGCCCGCGGCGTCCAGGCGCTGGTCAACGTCGTCGGCGAGGCCGTCCAGAACCTCCCGGGCTACGACGTCGAACTGGTCGAGACCCACCACAACGCCAAGCGCGATGCCCCGAGCGGGACGGCGAACCGCCTGCTCGAGGAGATCGAAGCGAACGGCGACTTCACCGAGCGCACGCACGGCCGCGAGGGCGAGGCGCCACGCGAAGACGGCGAGATCGGCGTCCACGCGCTGCGGGCGGGCGACGTTACGGGTGAACACGAGATCATCCTCGCGGGCAACCACGAGGAAGTACGGCTCACGCATCGCGCGGAGGACCGCGGCGTCTTCGCCGCGGGCGCGGTCGACGCGGCGGTCTGGATCGCCGGACAGAAGGCGGGCTGGTACGAGTTTTCGGACGTGATCGCAGAATGAGTACACTCGAAAGCGAAATCGACGAGCTGTGGGAGCGCAAACAGAACGACGACATCAGCGCGGAAACCGCCGGCGAGGACGCGCACGCGACCCTCGAGGCATTCCTCGACGCCCTCGAGGACGGCGAGGTCCGCGCCGCCGAGAAATCCGGCGGCGAGTGGGAGGCCAACGAGTGGGTCAAGCAGGGGATCCTGCTCAACTTCGGCCTCCGCGCGACCGAGCCCCGCGAGTACGGCGGCGTCACGTACAACGACGTCCTGCCGCTCGCGGACTCGAGCGGCTACGGCGACCGCGGGAGCCGAAACACGCCGGATGGCACCGTCGTCCGCCGCGGCGCCAACATCGGCTCCGATTGCATCCTGATGAGTCCCGCGTTCGTCAACATCGGCGCTCGCGTCGGCGACGGTACGCTGGTCGACTCCTGTGACACTGTCGGCTCCTGTGCCCAGATCGGCGACAACGTCAAACTCGGCGCGAACACGCTCATCGGGGGCGTGCTCGAGCCGGTCGAGGACGCGCCGGTCATCGTCGAGGACAACGTCTCGCTGGGTGCCGGCTGTCGCGTCACCAGCGGCTTCGTCGTCGGCGAGAACAGCGTCGTCGGCGAGAACACGCTCCTGACGCCGCGCATCCCCGTCTACGACCTCGTCGAGGAGGAAGTCATCTACGGCGAACTGCCCGCGGACCGGCGCGCGTTCACCCGCTTCGTCGAGTCCTCGATCAGCGACCACGACCTCTTCGAGGGCGGCGCGTACAAGCCCGCCGTCGTCGCGACGGATCTGGAGACGGAGACGCTCGAGGCGACCGAGCGCGAGGACGCGCTGCGGGAGTAGCGGCTATCGCTGCGGTCCGTTTTCCGTGTGCTTGCTGTCACTATTCCGTGTCGAACTCGGTAGCGGCGTCCGTCGCGCCCGTGTGGGTCACCTCGACGCGCTGCGAGACGTCGAGGGTTATAATGAGTCCTGCTAGTGGGGCGATATATCGCAGTACAAAATAGATACCGCTCGACACCGTCGAGGAGTCACCATACTCGGCTAGATACACCCGGTAGTACGCCCCGTCCTCGAGTCGGACCGGCGTTTCCGGAAGGTCCACCCTGCGGTACGCTCGAGCGTCGCCGTTTCGTGCGGCTTCGACGACGGTCGGTGACAGGGTGTCCGACGTCGCGCGACGGCTCACGGACTCCAGTGCCTGTTCGGGCGCGGTCTGATTCAGGGCCAGCTCGATGCGATAATACCGAGTGAATTCGTCTTGTGCCGACTCGTTAGCGACGTACGTCGGCTCGTAGATGGCACCGTCGATGCGGACGTATCGGTAGCGTTCCTCGGTCGGCGCTGGCGCTCGAGTCGGACCTGGATGGCTGGAGTAGACCTTCGTCGGGACGGTCTCGTTGTCGAGCACTTTTTGCTCGAGCGCACAGGGACGGACCTCTAAGGAAGCCGCGGGGGCACACGCGATTTCGTCGCTGATGGGGCCGGGAAATCGTTCGGTGTCGGTTTCGTATTCGATGTCCGTTCCGTTTGTAACCACTTCGACCCGCTCGTACTGATACGTCCGTTCCCCCACCGACAGGTGGGCGACCCACAAGGGAGCAGTGAGGAGTCCGAGCGCGACGACGGCGAAAACGAGGTCACGGCGAAGTGATGGGAGGAGACGATCGGGAGGCATCGATTCCACCTCTTCAATACAGAAAAATAATGTTTTGTTTCTACCCCGACGAGAGTGTATTTGCCTGCAGGCGATGTCCGACGCCTCGCCTGCCGGCCGCTGTGGCCAACGACGATAACGAGAGAGACGGCCGAAACCCAAACGTTGAATTCTCACGGGCACCTGAACACGATAATGACTGACGTGAGGGCTTCGCCGCCCGTCCGCCGCCTCTCCGAGTGGGACGCGGCCGAACTGCAGACTCTCGTCGACGAGTACGGCTCGCCGCTGTACGTCCTCGACCTCGAGCGCGTCCGGGAGAACTACCGGCGACTCGAGGCCGCCTTTCCCGACGCCGATATCCTGTATGCGGTGAAGGCGAACGCGCTGGGCGACGTGCTCTCGACCCTGTACGAGGAAGGCGCGGGCCTCGAGTGTGCCTCCGCCGGGGAAGTACAGCGCGCGCTCGAGGCGGGTGCATCGGGCTCGGAAATACACTATACCGCCGTGAACCCGCCCGCGGGCGACCTCGACTGGATCGTCGACGCCTGGGAGGAGAATCCGGGGCTGACGGTCGCCGCGGGCTCCGAGGATACGATCGACCGCCTCGCGGATCGGGGCTACGACGGCCGGCTCTGTCTGCGGGTCAACCCCGGGATCGGTGCCGGCCACCACGAGAAGGTGCGGACGGGCGCTGCTGCAAAGTTCGGCGTTCCGGCCGAGCGCGCGGTCGACGTACTCACCGACGCCGCCGACCGCGGCTTCGACGTCGTCGGGATCCACGCCCACGTCGGTTCGGGCGTCTCGAGCGACCAGCTCGACGCCCATCGGGAGTTCGTCGCGCGGATGGGTGACCTTGCCAGAGACGTCGCAAGGGCGGTCGGCGGCCTCGAGTTCGTCGACGTCGGCGGCGGCTTCGGCGTCCCCTACCGCGAGGACGAGGACCCGCTGGACCTCGAGTCCGTCGCGGACGCCACTCGAGACGCGATCGGCGAGATCGACGCTCGACTGACGATCGAGCCCGGCCGTTACTTCGTCGCCGACGCGGGGGTACTCCTCACGGACGTGAATACCGTCAAGGACGCCCGCGACACGACCGTCGTCGGCGTCGATGCGGGGATGACGACGCTGATCCGGCCCGCGATGTACGACGCGTACCACCCGATCCGGAACCTGACGGCCGACGCGACCGGAACCGACTCGAGCGATGCCGAGCGCGAGATCGTTTCCCAGACCGTCGCCGGCCCCATCTGCGAGAGCGGCGACGTTTTCTGTACCGAGCGCGAACTACCAGTAAGCAAACGTGGGGATGTCCTCGGGATCGGTAACGCGGGGGCCTACGGCTACGAGATGGCGAACCAGTACAACTCCCGACCCCGACCCGCATCCGTCGTCCTCGAGGACGGCGACGTTCGGCTCTCGCGGTGCCGGGAAACCGTCGACGACGTGACGCGGCCGGAGCGCGGAGCCCGGAGCGACTCGCGCGGCAACCGAAAGAACGACCATCCCCGAGCGAACGACACAGACAACGACCCAGTACGATAGCACGATGACTGTCCCATTCCAGAAGTACCACGGCACCGGCAACGACTTCCTAATTATCCACGCGGACGAACACGTTCCGGATCGGGGCGTGCTCGCGGAACGCGAGTGCGACCGAACCGACGGCGTCGGTGCCGACGGGATCCTCTTTCTCGCCCTCGAGGAGAAATTCAACCCGCCACGCGTCGTGATGACGCTGGTCCAGCCCGACGGCTCGACGGCACCCATGTGCGGCAACGGCGCTCGCTGTGCCGCCGAGTGGGCCATGGAGCGGACGGGCACCGACAGCGTGATGATCGACACGCAGGCGGGGACCCTGCGCGCCGACCGCGACGGCGAGGACGTCGTCATCGAAATGACCGGGCTCACCTTCGACCCCGAGGAGGTTCCGGTGCTGGCCGACGAGCCGGTCCTTCGAGAAGAGATCGAGGGGCTCGAGGTCTCGGTCGTCAACACCGGCGTACCCCACGCCGTGAGTTTCGTCGACATCGTCGACGACGTCGACCTCGAGGAGATCGCGCCGCCGGTTCGCTACGCCGACGCCTTTCCCCGGGGGACGAACGTCTGCGTCGCGAGTCCCGACGGCTCGGGCGGCTTCCGTCAGCGCACCTACGAGCGCGGCGTCGAGGGCGAAACCGACTCCTGTGGCACCGGTGCGGTCGCCATCGCAGTCGCGGCGCGTCGCCTCGGCCTCACCGACGCCGACCCGGTTTCCGTTAGCCCGCCGGGCGGCGATCTCCGCGTGAGTTTCAACGAGCGCGGGCGGCCGACGCTCGCCGGCCCCGTCGAACACGAGTTCGACGGCGAGGTAGCCGTCGAGTCCCCGGTCGAGCCGTGACTGGTATCGAATCCTCCGGCGACACCGAGGTCGGTAGCGCGTTCGATCCGATCACTTTCCTCGAGACCGCCGTCCAGCACCCCTCCCACGAGGACGTGGGATCGATGCGCGAGTATCTCTGCGAGACGCTCGAAGCCCGCGGAATCGATCCTCGCGTCGACGACGCCGGGAACGTGCTCGCGAGCCGCGGCGTCCCGAAAGGCGAGGCCGAGACGCACGTCGTTTTGAATACCCACATCGACACGGTCTCGCCGCATGTCCCCTACGAGCGCGACGAAGATGCCGCCGAAGCCGACGGGGGACCCGTCATCCGCGGTCGCGGCTCCTGCGACGCGAAGGGACCGCTCGCGGCCCTTCTCTCCGCGTTCTTCGGGGTCGAACCGACCGACGGCCGCGTCACGCTCGCGATCACGCCCGACGAAGAAGTGCTCTCGACGGGTGCCTACGCGCTCGTCTCGAGCGACGATCCGCCCACCCGAGACGCGGACGCGGTGATCGTCGGCGAACCGACCGATCTCGACGTCTGTACGGCCGCGAAGGGGCGCTTTCAGGGGACCATCCACCTGACGGGTGCCAACGCTCACGCTGCCGAACCCGACACCGGGACCAACGCCGTCGCCGCCCTCGAGGGCGTCCTCGAGGCGATCCGGACCTTCGGGGAGCGCGCGGACGCGCCGCCGGCTCACCCCCAGCTCGGCGCGGCGACGCTGACCCCGACCGTGGTCGAGGGCGGCGAGGCGACGAATCAGGTGCCGGCCGACTGCGCGCTGACGGTCGACCGGCGGAGCGTGCCGCCGGAGACGGCCGACGAGTTCCACGACTCACTGACGGCCCACCTGCGGGCCGCCGTTCCCGAGGCCGTCGGCCTCGAGTTCCGTTTTACCGACCGGCCGACGCCGTTCCTCGAGGCCTGGGACACCGATCCCGACGCAGCGGTCGTCGATATCCTCGCGGACGCGGCCGGCGGCGACGTACGGCCCTTCACGGCGGCGACGGAGGCCTCCTACTTCGCAGCGGACGCACCCACGGTCGTCTTCGGACCGGGCGTCCTCGCGGACGACGAGGGAGCAGTCGCACACGCGCCGCGGGAGTACGTCCGCGTCGACGCCGTCCGGGAGGCGGCGCGGGCGCTCGAGGCGACGGTGGCCGAACTGCTCGAGTGACGACGGGGTATCGCCGGACCGACGTGTCGGTCGACTGGTTCGATTGTCGGTAGCAGACGATTTAACCCGCGGGTCGGTGTACGGCGGGGTTATGGGCGGTGACACGGAGACTGTTCCGCGGCCAGACGATACGATGCGCGAGCGCGTCGGCGAAACGCGCGTGAAGATCTGGTTTCTGATCAGTGCGAATCGCTGGTTCGTCACTGCCGTCTTTCTCGCGACCACGTACGTCCTCCTCCTCGTGTTGCACGTGTTCGGTCCCAGCGAACCGGGGAAACTGATATCGACGGGTGGAATCGCGTCCCTGTTCGGCTCGATGGTCATCGCCGTCGTGACGAGCGTGACCCTCGTCCTGTCGATCTCGCAGTTCGTCCTCGCCGAAGAGATCGGCCCGCTCGGCGAACAGCGCAAACGGATGTCGAACGAGACAGACTTTCGCGAGGAGGTGGAGGACGCCGCGGCGATCGGTGTGAGTCCGGTCGAACCCGCTCGATTTCTCCAGACGCTCATCGAAACGGCCGAGACGCGAGCACGGAGCCTCGACGACATGGTCTCTGGTGGCGCCGATTCTGAGGAGTTCGACGAAATCGCCGCGTTCACCGAAGGACTCATCGAACACAGCCAGATCGTCAGCGACGAACTGACGGGTGCCGACTTCGGTTCGTTCGAGACGCTGCTTCCCATCCTGAATTACAACTACTCGTGGAAGATCTTCACCGCCCGAACCCTCCGGGAAAAGTACGCCGAGTCGCTTTCGTCCGACGCCACGGCGGCCTTCGACGACCTGATCGAAGCGCTGCAGTTCTTCGGTCCGGCGCGCGAACACTTCAAAACGCTCTACGTCCAGTGGGAGATCATCAACATCTCCCGCGGCGTCCTCTACGGTGCGATGCCGGCGCTGGCGATCGCGGCCTACATGATGCTCGAGTTCGACGCTGCGCAGGTCACCGGAACGGTGTCCGGAATCAGCACGGCCTACCTCGTCGTCAGCGCCCTCTACGTGCTCACGCTCACCCCGTTCGCCGTGTTGCTCGCGTACCTCCTGCGCGTCCTCACGGTGATGAAGCGGACGCTCGCGATCGGGCCGTTCATTCTCCGGGAAACGGAGCAACTGGAGTCAGTTCGGTACGAGGACGCGAGCGAGGTCGAGTCGAAAGAGCGTTGATTGCTACCGGCGAGCGGGAGCCGTTCTCCCGAGCGTTACACCGACATCAGTACGATGGCCAGCACGCTCAAACCGATGGCGGCTACTTTTCGGGCGGTGACGGTCTCCTCGAAGGCGACGATACCGACCAGCGAACTGACGACGATGAAGAGCCCGTAAATCGGGACGACGACGCTCACCGGGCCGAGCGCGAGCGCCCGGTAGTAGGTCAGCAGGCCGATCGTCAGTAACACGCCCATCGCGACGATGTACGGGGTGCGGGGGTGCCGGAGATAGGGTCGCACCGACAGACCGCGGTAGCGGATCACGAGGCCGACGGTCACGAACATGACGGAGTTCGACAGGAACACCGCCAGCGTGCTGGGCAGCTCCGTCATCGCGATCGAGAGCAGCGGTGCGACGAGGCTGTACACCAGACAGGCGATCAGCGACAGTCCGAGGTAGCGCCGCATCTCACTCCTCACCCCCCGCGGCGAGATAGATCGCGAGCGCTGCGACGAGGATTCCGGCGGCGCGGGTGGCCGTCAACTCCTCGCCGAGAAACGCGATCCCGATGACCGAACTCCCGACGATGAACAGGCCGTAGATCGGGACGACGACGCTCACCGGGCCGCGCTCGAGCGCCTGGTAGTAGGCGAGGATGCCCGTGGAGAGGAACAGCCCGGCGACGTAGACGATTCCCGCTGCGGGGCCCACTACATCGGCGGGGCGGCCGGTCCCCGTCGCGGCGAGGACGACGGCCGTCAGACAGAGAAAGATCGTCGTCGACAGGAAGAGCGCGACCGCGGGCGGGACGTCCGCCGTCACGGCGCTCGTCAGCGGTGCCATCAGTCCGTAGGCCACGAGCGCGACGAGCACCCAGAGGAGGTACTCCATACGCACTCGTCGTATCACCATCGACTTTTAGTACTCGATCCGTCCCGTTCGCGTCGGTGACTGGATCGAGAGACGGCGGTGACGGCGCTCGAATTTCGATGGCGTAACCGCACCTTTTTATCAGTCTGCTGTCTGTCTCGGGACGAAACCGTGGTCCTCGCTGAGTCCATCCTCGCTTTGCCGTCGCTTCCGTCCGGCGTTGTACCAGCGGTCGCTCTCGGTCCGCTCGCCGATTCTCCCCTCTCGCAGGCCGCGGGCGTCGCGCTCTCCTGGATGGTCGTCACCGCAACCATCGCCGCCGTTCTCCTCGTCGCCGTCCCGCAGTCCGTGCGGGGACTTCGGGACGACGTCGTCACCGGGCCGGATACGAGCTTCGCAGTCGGATTCGTCTCCGTCTTCGGCCTGCTCGTCTGCTCCGCGCTGCCGCTGTACGTCGGGACGTCGCTCGAGCACGCGACGCTGATCACGGCCGGTTTGATCGTGGCCACGCCGGGACTGATCGGGTGCGCCGCGTTGCTGGTGGTCGGCGGCTGTGTCGGGACTATCGTCGCCGGCGATCGGCTCGTCGGCCGGTTCGGCTCCAAATCCTCGTCACTGTGGCGGTCGCTGGCGGTCGGGGCGCTGGTCGTCGGCGGGAGCCAACTGGTACCGATCCTCGGAACCATCGTGACGATCGCGGTGGGGGTCGTCGGCAGCGGTGCGATCGTCAACGGCGGACACGAACGGTGGCGCGGGGAGCCGCTACTTGCGTCATCGATCACTCACGCCGGCGATCGAGAGATGACTGACCGAGCACCGAGCCGTCCGGAGCCGGTCGAATACGGAACCGATACGCCGGAGCAGCCGACCGACTCCCGTTCCGAGACGGAGCGGGTGCCGGCCCCGCCCGGCCGCGACGAAACGCGAGACGACCACGCGCTCGACGGTAGCCGGAGCGACGGCGGCGCTCGAGGAGACGATACGTCTCGAGACGGGCGTCCGTAGAAGTCACACGAGCGGATCGCTGTTCGGGAGCCACGCGCCGAAGACCGCGGGCGACGGTCAGGCGTAGGTCAGGTAGTTCGTGAGATAGACGGTCGCGTTGAAACAGCCGTGGATCAGCGCTGGAACGACCAGATTGCCGCTGAGTTCGTAGAGCGTGCCGAAATACAACCCCAGCGTCGTCACCGTCCCGAGACTCACGATCACCGCGCTCGGTTCGGTGCCCGCGTACACGGGCAGGTGGATCGCGCCGAAGACGAGGCCGGTGAGTCCGACTGCGACGACCGTCGGAAACGTTTCGTTGAGCCGCGACTGGAGGACGCCCCTGAACAGGAGTTCCTCGCCGGGACCGGTCAACAGCAGCGCGAGCGGAATCCCCAGGAGCAACAGGGCGGGATACTCCCGACCGGCCTCGATCCCGGAATGGGTCGTCCCCTCGCTCCCCCCGAGCGGTTCGATCAGGTCCACGACCTGCTGGTAGCCGACGAGGACGACGAACGCCCCGACGAGTCCGACGACGACCCAGGCGAGATCCCACCAATCCGGCCGCCGAATTCGGAGCAAATCGACGGCGAACGCCGGGTCGAAACCGCTGCGCCGGATAATCAGATAGGAGAGCGCCGTGCCGCCGGCACCGACGACGTTGAACGCCACCGAGAGCCCGATCTCGTCGACGGTTTCCGTGCTGTACCCCAGTACCGAGAGGTGACCGACCGCTCCCGTTCCCGCGGCCATCCCGGTGAAATAGCCCAGGAGCCCGATAACGAGGCAGAGTCCGATCGCTCGAGTACCGCGTTCGAGTCGCGCTCCCACCCGGCCGGTCCGTCGTCTCGAGGACACAGCGTCACGTTGTCGGGAGAGACAAAAATAGGTAGTGACACGTCGGCGCCGTCGCCGATCACCGCAGCGTCGCCTACTCGAGGTCGTCGACCAGTTCGCTCGCGACGCCGGTGTAGCCCGTCGGCGTCAGCGCGTGCAGTTCCTCGCGCACGTCCTCGTCGACGTCGAGGTCGTCGAACATCTCGCGGAAGTCCGCGAGGGTGACGTCTTTCCCGCGGGTCACGGCCTTGACGCGCTCGTAGGCGTCGGCCTGCCCCTCGCGTCGGAGGATGGTCTGGACCGCCTCGCCGATGATTTCGGGGGTGTTCTCGAGGTCATCGCGCATGACCTGTTCGTTGGGGACGACCTTCGAGAGCCCCGACGCGGTCTTCCCGTAGGCGATCAGGCAGTGCGCGAAGGCGCCGCCGATGTTGCGCTTGACCGTCGAGTCCGAGAGATCCCGCTGGAGCCGGGACGTGGTGACGTAGTCAGCGAGGAAGGAGAGGTCCGAATTCGCCTTCGAGAGGTTGCCCTCGCTGTTCTCGAAGTCGATCGGGTTGACCTTGTGGGGCATCGTCGACGAGCCGGTTTCGCCTTCGACGGCTTCCTGACCCAGATAGCGGTCGGAGACGTAGAGCCACATGTCGAGGTCCAGGTCGAGCAGGACGGTGTTCGCCCCGCGGAACGCGTCGAACAGCGCCGCGAGGTCGTCACAGGGGTTGACCTGCGTCGTCAGCGGTTCGAATTTCAGGCCGAGGCCTTCGACGAAGTCTCGAGCGAACGCCTGCCAGTCGACGTCGGGGTAGGCGGCGACGTGGGCCGCGTAGGTGCCCGATGCGCCGCCGAGCTTGCCGCTGAGTTCGTCCGTCGCCTGTCGGATGCGACCGGTCGCTCTGCCGAGCCGCGCGGCGTAGACGGCCATCTCCTTACCGAATGTGGTCGGCGTGGCGGGTTGGCCGTGCGTGCGGGCCAGCATCGGGAGGTCGCGGTAGTCGCGCGCCATCTCGGCGAGCGTCTCCCGCACGTCGTACAGCGTCGGAAGGAGCACCTCGTCGACCGCGTCCCGGACGAGCAGTCGGTGGGCGAGGTTGTTCACGTCCTCGCTGGTCAGCCCGAAGTGGATCCAGGCGGAGGCGTCGCTGTCGTCGGGCAGCCGGTGCCGGACGAAGTACTCGACGGCTTTCACGTCGTGGTTCGTCGCGTCGAACTCCTCGTAGCCCTCCGTCTCGAGCGTCTTGATCAGGCGGGCGTCCTCCTCGGCGAAGTTGGTGTACAGCCCGCGGAGGTGCTCGCGTTCCTCGAGGGAGAGCTCGAGCGGGGTCACCTCGAGATCGGCCAGCGCGATGAGGTACTCGACTTCGACGCGAACGCGGGCGCGCATGAGGGCGGCCTCGCTCGCGTACGGCGACAGCGGTGCGGTCCGGCCGTCGTACCGGCCGTCCAGCGGCGAGACGGCGTACAGGGCGTCGGTCTCGGTCATCGGTGCGAACCTGTCCAGCGCGGTGCAAAAGCGTATCGAAACCCGGAGCGTCCGACGCCACGAGCGTGCATACCTTCGCAGAACTATTCGCGAATCGCGCCGTATTAATACACGATTGTGGATATCACGGCGGTCGAGACCGCAACCACTTTGCCACTCGCGGGCGCGAGTCCGACCATGACGCGAATCGCCGGGATGGCCGGCAACCGAGGGCGTAACCTGTTGAACATCGCCGACCGAGAGCCGGGCGGAGCCGAGTTCGCCGTGATACTCGCGACCGACGCGGACGCGCCGGTACTCGAGGCCGCGGCCGAGCGCGGGATTCCCACGGAGGTCGTTCCCCTCGCGGACGAGCTGAGCCGCCGCGAACACGAGGAACGGGTGCTCGAGGCCCTCTCGAACTACGAGTTCGATCTCGTCTGTCTGGACGGCTACATGCGGATCCTTTCGGACACCTTCCTCGAGGAGACGCCGACGACGCTGAACGTCCACCCCGCGCTACTGCCGTCGTTCCCCGGCATGGACGCCTGGGGCGACGCGCTCGAGGCCGGCGTCTCGGTGACGGGCTGTACGGTCCACGTCGTCACGGACGCGACGGATGAGAACGGCGCGGTCGTCGAGAGCGAGGTCGACGCTGGGCCGATCGTCACGCAGGAGCCGATCCCGGTCTACGAGGGCGACGACGAGGACACGCTGAAGGACCGCGTCCTCTACGAGTGCGAATTCCGCGCCTATCCGCGCGCCGTGAAGTGGTTCGCGGAGGGTGCGATGGACGTGGATCTCGAGGCGGGCGACGTCACCGTCGACGCCGACGTGGCGAGTACCGACGGCGACGACCACGACGGGCTGCCGGCCCGTCGGCTGGTCTCCGACGACCGCGCGGACACGCTCCGCTACGGGGAGAATCCCCATCAGGGCGCTGCGATCTACACCGACTACACCTGCGACGAGGCCAGCGTCGTCCACGCCGACCAGTTGAACGAGGGCGCGAAGGCGCTGTCGTACAACAACTACAACGACGCCGACGGCGCGCTCAACCTGATCAAGGAGTTCGACGAGCCCGCGGCGGCGGTCATCAAGCACACCAACCCGGCCGGCTGTGCGACCGCCGACTCGCTTTCCAAGGCATACGAGAAGGCCCTCTCGACGGACCCGATGAGCGCCTTCGGCGGTATCGTCGCCCTCAACCGCGAGTGCGACGCCGCGACGGCCGAACAGATCGTCGACTCGTTCAAGGAGGTCGTCGTCGCGCCCGGCTACACCGACGACGCGCTCGAGGTCCTCTTCGAGAAGGAGAACCTCCGGGTGCTCGACGTCGGTGAACTGAACGACGACCACACCGAACGGTTCACCGAGAAGCCGCTCGTCGGCGGCCGACTGGTTCAGGAGCGCGACCTCCAGTCGATCTCGGTCGACGACCTCGAGGTCGTTACCGAGCGCGAGCCGACCGAAGACGAACTCGAGACGATGGTCTTCGCGTGGCAGACGCTCAAGCACGTCAAGTCCAACGGGATCCTCTTCGCGGACGGCACCGAGACGGTCGGCATCGGCATGGGACAGGTCTCCCGCGTCGACGCGGTTCGACTGGCCGCGATGAAGGCCGACGAGCACGCGGAGGGGAAGGACTCCCAGGGTGCCGTGATGGCGTCGGACGCGTTCTTCCCGTTCCCGGACGGCATCGAGGAGGCCGCCGAAGCGGGCATCGAGGCGGTTATCCAGCCCGGCGGCTCGGTCAACGACGAGGACGTGATCGAGGCCGCGGACGAACACGGCATGGCGATGGCGTTTACGGGCCAGCGGTCGTTCAAGCACGACTGAGAGCGAGAGTGGAACGACCGCGAGCGAACGGAGTGAGCGAGCGGGCTTTTTTGGTCTCTTCGCGAACAGCGTGAGCGAAGGTCAGCGAAAGCTTCGATTTCGCCAGACAGATTTTTTACGCGAGTGGTCGGCGGAGCCGACCCAAGCGCAAAAAAGGTGGATACCGCGATGGCGTTTACGTGCCAGCGGTCGGTCAAGCACGACTGAGTTTGCAACCAACGGTAGCTCACGGCGATGGTCCGCGTTGCGCCGCGGGGAAGCGATAGAACCCGCACTTCGAATCCGCTAGTTTTAGCGTTTCCCGGAAGACGGCTCGTCTATGAAGGAGACGAGATCAGACCGTCGAGCCGCAGTCTCGAACGCCGGTTTCAGCGCTCTCTCGGGACCGAAAACGGGTGATCGACAGTGATCGAAGGCCGCGACCGCCTCGCCTCGAGCGAGGGTCGCGACGTCGCGCTCGAATGCGTCGAAGCCGGCATCGAAGCGGGCCACCCGCGGCGGGTCGTCCGCGACGCCGTCGCGATCGAGGGCGACCACCTCCGCATCGCGGACGAAACGTACGACCTCGCCGAGTACGAGGAGATCGTCGTCCTCGGCGGTGGCAACGCCGCAGCACACGTCGCCGTCGCCCTCGAAACGGTCCTCGGCGACCGGATCGATCGCGGAATCGTGGTCACGGACGACCCCGTCGAAACGGAGGCCGTGACCGTTCGCGAGGGCGATCACCCGGTCCCGAGCGAACGCGGCGTCGACGGCACGCGGGCCCTACTCGAGGCGGCTGACGCGGCGACGGAAGACACGCTCGTTCTCGCGGCGATCACGGGCGGGGGCAGCGCGCTCATGGCCGCGCCTGCGGGCGACGTGTCCCTTGCGGACCTTCAGTCGACCACCGACGCCCTGCTCGCGAGCGGGGCCGATATCCACGAAATCAACGCGGTCCGCAAACACCTCTCGGCACTGAAAGGCGGTCGGCTGGCGCATCGCGCCGCCCCTGCGACGGTCGCCTCGTTGATCCTGAGCGACGTCGTGGGGAACGATCTGAGCGTGATCGCCAGCGGTCCCGTCGCGCCCGACGAATCGACCTTCGACGACGCGCTCGCGGTCCTCGAGCGATACGAAATCGACGCGCCCGATGCGGTCATCGATCGCCTCGAGCGAGGCGTAGGCGGCGAGATCGCCGAGACGCCGGGAGCCGACGATCCGGCGTTCGAGACCGTCTCGAATCACGTCGTCGCCGACGGGATGACCGTGCTCGAGGCGGCTCGCGACGCGGCAGTCGAGCGCGGATACGAGACCCTCGTGCTCTCCTCGCGCGTTCGCGGCGAGGCCCGCGACGCGGCCGCGACCCACGTCGCCATCGCGGAGGAGAGCCGGGCGACGGGCACGCCGGTCGAACCGCCGGCCGTCGTCCTCTCGGGCGGCGAGACGACGGTGACGGTTCGGGGCGACGGGACGGGCGGGCCGAACCAGGAGTTCGCGACGAGCGCGGCGCTCGAGCTCGGGAGCGGTCAGGACGTCGGAACTGACCGCGGAATCACGGTCGCCGCGGTCGACACCGACGGCATCGATGGCGCGACCGACGCGGCCGGCGCAGTGGCCGACGGGACGACCGTCGAGGACCCCGATGCGGCGCGTGCGGCCCTCGCCGAGAACGACGTCTATCCGTATCTCGAGTCCCGGGAGGGCCTGATAGTCACGGGGCCGACCGGGACGAACCTGAACGACCTGCGGGTGCTGGTCGTTCGCTAGAAGACTACTCCGGCGACGTTTCGGAGCACGACGATCCAGAGGATACTCGAGACGCCGAGCACCAGCGTCGCGAGGGTCCAGGCCTGGTAGGCCGTCTCAGTCTCCATGTCGGAGAACTCCGTGATGATCCAGAAGTAGGAGTCGTTGGCGTGGCTGACGGTCATGCTGCCGGCCCCGATCGCGAGGACGGTGAACACCTGGCCGATCTCGGTGTTCAGGCCGAGCGAACCGAGTAGCGGCGCGATGAGGCTGGCCGTCGTCAGGATCGCGACCGTCGAGGAACCGAGCGCCGATTTCATCGCAGCGGCGACGACGAACGCGGCGAACAGGCCGATACCGAGGCCGCCGAGCGTGTCGGTGATGAAGTTCTCGAGCGGCAGCGCGGAGAGGACCTCGCCGAACGCGCCGCCGGCGCCGGTCACGGCGAGGATGACGGCAGCGTTCGTTATTCCGTCGGAGACCCACTCGTCGGTGACGCTGCTATCGAAGTCAGGGACGATCGCGAAGGCGATGAAGGCACCGACGAGCAGAGCGACGGCAGGATCGCCGACGAACAGCAGCCAGCGCTGGAGCGTCCCAGTGATGAGCTCCGGATTCTCGGCTTCCGGGTAGGCCGCGATCGAACCGAGTGCGATGAGCGCGATCGGGACGAGCAGCGGCGCAAAGGAGGCCGCACGCGAGGGCATCGTTCCGTACTCGGCTTTGATCTCGTCGATCGTCATCTCTGGGTCCGGATCGATGTGATAGTTCGACGCGACTTTGTCGGCCCACGTCGCGGCGACGAAGACGATGGGAATACTGACGATGATACCGGCGAGCATAACGAGGCCGATGTCTGCGCCGATGATCCCTGCGGCCGCGATCGGACCGGGCGTCGGCGGGACGAAGACGTGAGTAACGTACAGACCGCCCGCGAGCGCCACACCGAGCGTCGACAGCGAGAGCCCGGAGCGCTGGGCGAGCGATCGGTTCAGTCCCGAGAGAATGACGAATCCGGAGTCACAGAACACCGGAATGCTGACGAAACTCCCGGTGATCGCCATTACCTGCGTCGTGTACTCCTCACCGACGTAATCGAGGATCGTCTCCGCGATGACGATCGCCGCACCCGAGCGCTCGAGGCAGGTGCCGATGATCGTCCCCGCGATGATCACGATCCCGATGTATCCGAGGATGCCGCCGAACCCGTCGGTCACGAGCGACGCGACTTCGGCGGGGTCGAGTCCCGCGGCGAGACCGGTCAGGTACGCGGCGAGGAGCAATGCGAGAAACGCGTGTAGATCGAGTTTCGCCGTGGCGAGGATGATAAAGGCCACCGCCGCGGCGAGCAACAGTACCAGTGGAAATCCTTCGAGCATGCAGTCGGCCGTGGTTCATAAAATATGATTAATGTAGCGATCTATCGGTATTATTGATATTAGATACACGTATTTTCGGAGCATATTGGTCCTGAAGCGTACGAATCAATATATTATCAAGACACATTATATAATAGATATTATAGCATTTTGCGGGCATGCACTGCCGCGGGTTCCGAACGGCCGCTGACCGTCGCTCGTGGTCGCTACCGGTAGAACCGAGATAATCAAACACGTCGGTCGGAAGCGAGGGCGTGTTCGTCTCGACGGGGAGAGTCGAATTGCGTCGCGATCCGCCGCAGTGAAACCCGATCGAGCTCAGATTCGCCGGTCCGCGTGGACGGTGAGCGCCTCGACTATCCGACAGGCGTTCTTCGAGAACGCGCGCCGGAGCAGATCCTCCGACACGTCGAGGGTGAGTATCTCCATGACCGCGACGTTGGGGTGGCAGGCGGGCGCGCCGCTGCCGAAGAAGACGCGATCGGGGTGTTCCATGAGCGCGCGCTCGAGCTGTTCGCGGTACCGAACGAAGCTCGTCTCGAGGTAGCAGTCGTCGTACTCGTCGAGGAGGTCGATCATTTCGTCCATCAGCGCCCGATTCAGCGGATGGCCGCCGAAGCGGCCGACGATAACGGGGAAGGTTCGATCGAGAAGGGTCTCCTCGAGCGTCTCGGGCGGTGCGTCGGTGCCGCCGCGAACGATCACTGGAAGGTCGACGTCCTCGAGCGCCGCGATGACGTCCTCGTCCGGGTAGCCGTCGACGGCGGGATCGAGAACGAATCCGTGAAACCGGTCGTCGTACGCGTATTTCTCGATGTCGCTCGGCGACGTGTGGCGTTCCGTGCGGCGACTGACGGCGTTGCGGAGCTTCCCGGTCGCGTTCCGGCCCGGGGTCTGGGTCCCGTTGATCCGGGCGAACGCCACGAACGGCCGGTCGACGCTGCGTCTGGCGACGCCGTTGTTCGGCGCGACGTAGCTGGTTCCCGGATCTGACGGCGGGAAGACGACCGATTTCGTGACTCCGGCCTGATGCATCTCCCGCTCGAGTCGGTCCGCCGTAATCGGCGGTCCCCGATTCTCCCCACCGCCGTCGGTCGGCGGGAGCCGCGCCGAGATGTCGACGACGCGAAACCCGTGTTCCAGCTCCAGCATTCCCATCGTGGTGTTCCGAGTCGAGCTATATCTTGCTACCGGCTCTTCGGCACCCCTTCCTGTGGGTAGCTCTCACACGCAATCGCAAGACGGAGCGGTGGTAGGAGGGAAAAGGTTATATAGAAGTGCTAACGACATAGGTAGTGAGGATCAACGATGGCACAACAGCGACGCATGGGTGGGCAGCCCATGTTCATTATGAGCGAGGACAGTCAACGAACGCAGGGTCGGGACGCGCAGTCGTCCAACATCATGGCCGGCAAGGCCGTGGCCGAGTCGGTACGCACCACGCTCGGACCCCGCGGAATGGACAAGATGCTCGTCGACTCCGGCGGGGACGTCGTCATCACGAACGACGGCGCGACCATTCTCAACGAGATGGACATCGAGCACCCCGCGGCCCAGATGATCGTCGAGGTCGCCGACTCCCAGGAAGAGGAAGTCGGTGACGGGACGACGACCGCGGCGGTGCTGGCGGGCAACCTGCTGGGCGAGGCCGAAGACCTCATCGAGCAGGACGTCCACGCGACGACGATCGTCGAAGGGTATCACGAGGCCGCCGAGATCGCCCTCGAGGCGATCGACGAGCAGGTCAACGAGGCCGACGTCGACGACGAGATCCTGCGGCAGGTCGCCGAGTCCTGTATGACCGGTAAAGGAACCGGCGGACTCACCGCCGCGTCGCTGGCCGAGACGGTCGTCGAAGCGATCCGTCACGTCGATACCGGCGAGGGCGTCGCACGCGACAACGTCACCGTCCACACCCAGATCGGTGCGTCGTCGAACGCGACCGAACTCGTTCCCGGGATCATCGTCGACGAAGAGCCCGTCCACGACGGCATGCCCAGCGAGGTCGAAGACGCGTCGATCGCCATTCTCGACGTCGAACTCGGCGTCCGAACCGGCGACGTCGACGCAGAGTACGCCATCGACTCGATCGACCAGCTCAACGCCGCCATCGACGCCGAGGAAGGCGAGCTCGAGGGCTACGCCGAGACCGTCGCCGAGAGCGGGGCCGACGTCGTCTTCACCACCGAGGACGTCCACGACCGCGTCGCCAACGCGCTCGCCAACGAGGGCGTCCTCGTCTTCGAGGGACTGGGCGACAGCGACGCCCGCCAGGTCGCGTCCGCGACCGGCGCGCGCCGCGTCGGCGACCTCGACGACCTCGAGGAATCCGACTTCGGCTCGGCCGACCGGATCCACACCGAAACCTACGGCGACGACGACCTCGCGTTCGTCGAGGGCGGTCAAGCGGCCGAGACCGTCACCGTCTTCGTCCGCGGCGGTACCGAACACATCGTCGACGAACTCGAGCGTGCCATCGGCGACGCCCTCGACGTCGTCGCGACGGCCCTGGAGTCCGGCGAAGTCGTCCCCGGAGCCGGCGCGACCGAGATCGCGATCGCGGACAAGATCCGCGAGGAAGCCGCGGGTATCGAGGGCCGCAAGCAACTCGCCGTGACGGCCTTCGCCGACGCGGTCGACATCGTCCCCCGGACCCTCGCCGCCAACACCGGCCGAGATCCCATCGACGTGCTGGTTGACCTTCGGTCCGCCCACGAGTCCGACGGTCGAGCCGGGCTGATCACCAAGGGCGACGAGGTCACGATCGACGATCCCTTCGAGCACGGCGTCGTCGACCCTGCCGACGTCAAGCGCGAAGCCGTCGAGAGTGCGACGGAAGCCGCCACGATGATCGCCCGCATCGACGACGTCATCGCCGCCGAATAACGTCGCTGTTCGCAGCAGTCGTTCTCTCTATCTGACTTTTTCGACCGATACCGCATCGATGTAACGGTGAGCATGCCGCCCGGCCATCAATGTTAAGTGTTAACACATATCAATCAAATATATTATGTCCGGACCCGCTCCGCGAAAGACCCTGACGGCGATCGGCGACACCGACGGTCGCACGGTCTACTACGACGAGGATCGGGAGACGTACCACACGTGGTGTGACGAGGGCGATTACGAACCGGTGAGTACGGCCCTCCTCATGACCGTCTCGTCGGTGCTCGGGGTCGAGCCGAACGATCTCGAGGCGCTCTCGGAGTGCGTCGAACCGGACGCGTTGAACGCGCTGTTCGTCCACTGGCGAGGTGACGAGCCCCGCGTCGGCGACGGTTCGGTCTCCTTTACGTTCTCACAGTGTGCCGTGACGGTCCGGTCGGACGGCGAGATCGTGATCGATCCGACGCGACGACACCTCCCGTCAATCAGCGGCTGATGGGTCCGGGTGAGGCCCCCGCTCACAACTACTCGTCCCCCGTCAGTCACGGGCATTCCCGGCCGGCTCGAGGACGACCCGATCGCCGGGCTCGAGGCCGAACGCGTCGTCGCCACGCCCCTGATTGACGTCGAGTTCCACGTAGCCGTGGCTCCCGACGGTCGCGAGTCGGTCGCCGACGGGAACGGCCGCGAACGTCTCTCCGACCGGAACGGGGTCGCCGTTTACCAGCAGCCGCTCTCGCCCGTCGAGATACGAACCGGGCACGTTCGTGATCGCGTTCCCGAACCCGTCGACCACCAGCACCTCGCCCCTCGCCCGTTCCTCCTCGAACGTGGGGTCCGGAAGCTCGAGGTCGACATCAACTGCGTCCGGCTCGAGCCACTCGAGCGAGCCGAGCGCGTCGATATCGGTCTCGTGAACCCCACCGGCGGCGGGTGCGAAGACGTCCCGTCCGTGGAAGGTGTTGCTCCGTGGGACCTCCCCGTCGCTCGAGGCCGTCGGGGAGTCCGCCGGCGTCGTCGGATCCGCGGGACCGAGCGTCCGCTCGTCGATCACGTACGTCTCGAGTCGATCCTCGTCGCCGCCCGCGAGCCGCCGCGCTGCGGGCAGCAAGACGCCGTTGTCCGGGCCGACGAGCGCGTGATCGCCCGCACGGAGAACGATCGCCGCCCGGTCGGTGCCGACGCCGGGGTCGACGACGACCAGGTGCGTTGCAGGCGGGAAGTACGGGAAGACCTCGCGCAGCCAGAAGGCGGCGGTTCGGACGTCCTGTCGGGGGAAATCGTGTGCGACGTCGACCAATCGAGCGTCCGTCCGCTGCAACAGGACTCCCTTCATGGCCGCAGGATACGGCGTGCCGAAGTCGGATGCGAGCGTAATCATGCTCGACCGTAGGCGGTGCTCGCTCAAAGACGGCGCGGACTCGGGTCATCGGCCGTCTCTCGTCGGGACCGATCGCTCGGCACTCGGCCCGTCAGTTCTCGTTCGAATCCGAGTCGCTGACCATCCGAATGCGTTCGAGACCGTCGGTCTCCTCGACGACTTCGACGACGGCCTTCGGGACGAGCGACTCCCAGTCGCCGCCGGTGATCATCCGCTCGCGAACCTCCGACCCCTCGAGGACCTCGCGGTTGAACATCGGGGACTGACGGATCTCGATACCGGCCTCGCGGAAGAGCTGGATGACCAGCGGATTGTTCGAGTACGCGACGTCGAAGTCGGGGCTCATACTCTGGACGTGGCTCACCCACACCGAGTTCCGCTCGAGGTCCTCGATGGGGACGGCGTAGGTTACGAGATCGGAATCGACGAGCGACTTCGTGATCATCATGATCCGCTCGCCCGCTGTAAACGGGTTCCGGACGGTGTGTGAGTCGTCGGCGCTCCCGATTCCGAGGACGAGTTCGTCGACGTCCTCGGCGATCTTCTCGACCATACTTCGATGACCGTTGTGGAAGGGCTGAAAGCGACCGATGTAGAACCCCCGAGTCATAGCGGGAACTGTTCGGGCACAGCGCTTAAGCGTGGCGAGTTTCCCGCGATCCGATACGTCGGCACGCCGAGTGTCGGTCGTTGGGAGCGATCACTGCGCTCATCCGTCGGCCAAGGGGGTAGTTATTGCTACACTCGGACACCACGATTTCGACAGGTCAGGTGACCGTATATTCCGACGCTAGTAACAACGTATTAAATAATCGAACGGTGTCTCCTGAATCCCCCCGTCGACCGCTGTCCGCCCCGGTATCAGCAACTGACACCATACTCCGCATGGAGAAAGTATATCAGTCGCAATCCCTTCGACTCAGGTACCGAACAGAGTTCTATGAGTAACGATACGAACGTTGACGACCCTCCCGAAGACGTCACGGACGCTCCCGAGGACGGCGAGTCCGCGGAGCGCTCCGAGCGTCAGGGAGACCGGTCGCCGCCTGAGGAAGACGGTGACCGTCGTCACGACGTCGACGATCCGATCGACGAGTTCGAGCCGACGTCCGAGGAGGAGGACGACGACATCGAGACCGTCGAGGACCTCGGTAGCACGGTCGAGGTCGATCCGGGGGTCGAAGTCGACGAGGAGATCGCCGAGGACGACCTCCTGGGCGGGCTCAAGATCGACTCGACGGAGGACATCGAGGTTCCCGATCGGCTCGTCGACCAGGTCATCGGCCAGGACGAAGCTCGAGATATCATTATCAAGGCAGCGAAGCAGCGTCGCCACGTCATGATGATCGGCTCGCCGGGGACCGGCAAGTCGATGCTGGCGAAGGCGATGAGCCAACTGCTTCCGAAGGAGGACCTTCAGGACGTCTTAGTCTACCACAATCCCGACGACGGGAACGAGCCGAAGGTCCGAACCGTCCCCGCCGGCAAGGGCGAACAGATCATCGACGCCCACAAGGAAGAAGCCCGCAAGCGCAACCAGATGCGCTCGATCCTGATGTGGATCATCATCGCGGTCGTCATCGGCTACGCGATCCTCAGCCCCGCCAGCATTCTGCTCGGCGTCCTCGCGGCGGGGATCATCTGGCTGATCTTCCGCTACACCTCTCGCGGCTCGGACGCGATGGTCCCCAACATGATCGTCAACAACGGCGATCAGCGCGTGGCCCCCTTCGAGGACGCGACGGGCGCCCACGCCGGCGCGCTGCTGGGCGACGTCCGCCACGACCCCTTCCAGTCCGGGGGTATGGAGACCCCGAGCCACGACCGCGTCGAACCGGGCTCGATCCACAAGTCCAACAAGGGCGTGCTGTTCGTCGACGAGATCAACACGCTCGACATCCGGACTCAGCAGAAGCTGATGACGGCCATCCAGGAGGGCGAGTTCGCCATCACGGGCCAGTCCGAGCGCTCCTCGGGCGCGATGGTCCAGACCGAACCCGTCCCCTGTGACTTCATCATGGTCGCCGCCGGGAACCTCGACGCCATGGAGAACATGCACCCCGCGCTCCGCAACCGGATCAAGGGGTACGGCTACGAGGTCTACATGGACGACACCATCGAGGACACCCCCGAGATGCGGCGCAAGTACGCCCGCTTCATCGCCCAGGAGGTCGAACGCGACGGCCGCCTCCCGCACTTCACCGACGACGCCGTCGAAGAGGTAATCCTCGAGGCGAAACGCCGCTCGGGCCGCAAGAACCACCTCACGCTGCTGTTCCGCAGCCTCGGTGGCCTGGTCCGGGTCGCGGGCGACATCGCCCGCGCCGAGGATCGGGAGTTCACGACCCGCGACGACGTCCTGCAGGCCAAGAAGCGGTCGCGCTCGATCGAGCAACAGCTCGCCGACGACTACATCGAGCGCCGCAAGGACTACGAACTGCAGGTCAACGAAGGCGGCGTCGAAGGCCGCGTCAACGGGCTCGCCGTCATGGGCGAGGACTCGGGCATCATGCTCCCGGTCATGGCCGAGATCGCCCCCGCACAGGGCGGCGGGCAGGTCATCGCCACCGGGAAGCTTCAGGAGATGGCCGAGGAGTCCGTCCAGAACGTCTCCGCGATCATCAAGAAGTTCTCCGACGTCGATCTCTCGGAGAAGGACATCCACATCCAGTTCGTCCAGGCCGGGCAACAGGGCGTCGACGGCGACTCCGCCTCCATCACGGTGGCGACCGCCGTCATCAGCGCACTGGAAAACATCCCGGTCGATCAATCGGTCGCGATGACCGGATCGCTCTCGGTGCGCGGCGACGTGCTTCCGGTCGGGGGGGTCACCCACAAGATCGAAGCCGCCGCGAAGGCCGGCTGTACGAAGGTCATCATCCCCGAGGCGAACGAACAGGACGTGATGATCGAAGAGGAGTACGAGGAGATGATCGAGATCATCCCCTGTGCGAACATCAGCGAAGTCCTCGACGTCGCCCTGATGGGCGAACCGAAGAAGGACTCGCTCGTCGATCGGCTCAAGTCGATCACCGGCACGGCGTTCGACCAGGGCACCGTCGGCTCCGCCGGCGGGTCGAACCCGAGCCCGCAGTAAATGCCTCAGTGGACGACGTTCGTCGGTATCACGGCCGTCGTCCTCGTGTTGCTGCTCGTTTTATCGCATCTGACACAGTCCGCGTTTACCGACGCCGAACCCGATTCCGGCGGCGACGCCGGTTCGCGAACTGACTCGTCGACGAGGGATTCCGTCGACGAGGCGGCCGATCCGAGCCTGCGGGAAGACGCGCCGTTCGACTCGGACGCGAACTCGATCGCGACGGATCACGATGCTTCTCGGAGCGTGGACGCCGCTGATTCTCCCTCGAGCGCGAGCGGGGAATCGGATCCGACCGCCCCAGATACCGCCAACGAGGTCCGGACGAGAGCCGACACCGACGCCTCGAGCGAGAGACGCGGCAATGCCGTCGAGGACGCAGAACTCCGACGGCCGGCCGATCGCGGCGTCGATCCGGACTCGCTGTCGACCGGGATGGTCCTCGCGAACGTCGCCTTCTCGCAGGGCCTGTTCGCGCTCGTCCTGCTCGGTGCAGTGGTCTATACGGCCATCCCGGCGTCGGCGCTGGGCCTCGAGCTCTCCGTCGACTATCTCCGGACGGGATTGCTGTGGGGTACGGCCGCGGGGATCGTCCTCTACGTCGCGAACGAACTCGCCGCAGCGGCTGCGACCCATCTCGGCTTCGATCACGACGAGGCCCTCCGGGAACTGCTCTCTCCCGACTCGATCGGGGAGTGGGTCATTCTGCTCGTCGGCGTCTTGCCGATCATCGCCGTCTTCGAGGAGTTCCTCTTCCGGGCGGCGCTGATCGGCGTCCCCGCCGCGGGCTTCGGTCTCTCGCCGTGGCTGCTCGCGATCGGTTCGTCCGTCGCCTTCGCCGTCGGCCACGGCATGCAGGGGTCAGTCGGCGTCGTCGTCACCGGCGCGCTGGGGTTCGTGCTCGCGGCCGTCTTCATCGTCACCGGGAGCTTCCTGGTCGTCGTCGTCGCCCACTACCTCGTGAACGCCCTCGAGTTCGTCGTCCACGAAGGCTTCGAGCTCGAGTGGGCCGAAACCCTCGAACGGTATAGTAGTCGGTGAACGTCATTGCACTCCCGGTCGCGAATCAGCGGCCAGTACTGTTCGTGCTGGTCGCTCCAGTGCGAGCGGTGAGTAAATCGTTTCAACGACTACTATAAGGGGCGGGCTCGAGTGACTCGATTTATGGACGTCTCCGCCGGCTCGACGGCTCGGTCTCGAGCGATCACCGCCCTGATTCTGGGGTACTTCGTCGTGTTGGCCTACGCGACGATCACGAACGATCCGCTGGCGGCCACCGTCGTGGAACTCGGCTTCGGCATCATCGCGATTGCCGTCGGGGCGATGCTGTACGACCGGAGCGAGGGACCGCGATCGGTGCTGACCGTCGGTGCGGGCTGTCTGATCGCGGGCGGCGTGCTCGCGTTCGTCGCCGTTTTTACGAAGTCGATCACCGTCGACACGTTGTCGTCGCTCCTCGTCTTTGCCGGGGTCGGCTGCTACGTGTACGCCGTCTGGATCGCGAACTGAGCCGCGCCGATTCAGTCGGCCGATCTGCCGATCCGTTTTCGTAGAACGCTAAAACTGCTCGAGCCCCGTCTGCTCCGCTGCGGCGAGCGCCTCTTCGCAGGTCGACCACGATTCTCGGGCGAACGGCGGGAGTTCGCGGTGTTCGTCGATGTAGGAGGCGAGGAACTCGCGGGTGGTCGAATCGCCGGGGTAACCGCTCCCGATCTCCCCGTACTCCTCAGCCAGGGTAGCGACGTGTGCGTCGCGTTCGACTTTGGCGACGATGCTGGCCGCCCCGACGAGCGGCGAGTCGTCGTCGGCACCGTGGCGCGCGTCGATCTCGAGGGCGTTTGCGAGCGCGTCCGACGATCGGTCCCCACAGGCTTCGGCGACGCGACGAGCGAATCGATCGGCGTCGGTGTCGCAGGCGTCACAGAGCCCGGAAACGGGAGCGCCCTCGAGCTCGTCGCTCTCGAGGTCCGCGAGCGCCGCGTCGATCGCCTCGGCGTGGGCCGCGACGGCCAGCGAATTCATGTCCGTCTCCGGGTCGTCGATCCGCGTGGGGGTGATCTCGGCGACGCCGACCCGGATCCCGTCGTCCGCGTGGAGCGCCGCCGCCAGTTCTTCGCGGCGGGCGGGCGCGAGTCGTTTCGAATCCGCGATTCCCTCCGGGAGGGCGCCGGAATCCTCGCAGTGGACAGCCGCCGCGAACATCGACCCGAGTGCGGGTCCCTTGCCGGCTTCGTCGACGCCGAAAGGCATACCTCGAGGATCCGTCGCCGACGGCTAAATCGTTGCGTTCTCGGTCACTCCGGGATCCACCCGGCGAACTCGCCGCCGTCGATCGGCACCGCCAGGGCGCTCAGAACGCGCGCGGTCATCAGGTAGTGGCCGGCCAGCATCGTCAGTCCCACGACGGTTTCGGTGTCGGTGACCTCGACGGCCGCCTCGAAGAGCGGATCGGTGACGGTGCCCGCCGCGACGGCGCTCGCGTAGCGCATAATCGCCTGCTCCCGTTCCGGGAACGGACAGTCATCGTCGCGGGCGATCGCCGCCAGTTCATCGATCGTGATGCCCGCTTTCTGGCCCAGTTCGACGTGCTGGTGCCACTCGTAGCGCGCCCGGACGGCTCTGGCGACCGACAGGATCGCCAGTTCCCGTTCGCGCGTCGATAGGTCGCCGGCGTTCCACAACGCAGTCCCGTAGCGCATGTACGCCTGCATCGCCCGCGGAACGTGGCCAATCGACTGGAACAGGTTCAGTTCGCCGAGGACGTCTTCGTCGAAGAGATACTGATAGTCCTCCGGGAGCTCCTCCTGGGTCAGTAACGGAACGCGTGCGTCGTCACGTGACATAGTCCTACTGCGAGAGGGTATCACAAAACGATACTGTCAGCGATGCGCTACCGGGGACCGATCGTCCCAACGGCTTCGGAAATCGCTCACGCTGGTTTCCGTCGCTGGCTTTCCGACTAGCCGATCCGAGTTTCGATCGATTAATTTTCGGTGAGCCCCTTTCGCATCTCCATCGCGGGCAGTTCGAGATTGCCCGAGTCGTAAGTCCCAACGGGTCCCTCGGCGCCGTTGGCGTTGCACCGGCCGATACGGTCGAATCCGCAGGCCTCGTAGAAGCCGACGGCGTTGAGAGCGGCGAAGACGGTGAGGGTCTTGTGGCCAGCTTCCCGGGCGTGGAACTCGACGTTCTCGATGATCTCGGCGCCGACTCCCGTTCCGCCGTACTCGGGGTCGACGAAGACGCCCAGGAGCGAGCCGTCGCCGAGACGCACGCCGCCGAATCCGATCACCTCGCCGTCGTCCTCGGCGACGGCGGCGTACCGGTCTTCCCCGAATACGTGTTCGCGTACATCCATGGGTTCGGCGTCGGTCGGAGCCAAGTATCGCAGCTCCTCTTCGTCGTAGCTGTCTGCCCCGTAGTGGTGGAGCGCGTCAGTGTGAATGCAGAGCATCGCCTCGGCGTCTGCCGATTCAGCCGCTCGTACATCGACCACGGGGTACGCAAGCGTTGAGCGCCGAAAAAAGCGTATTGAAAATAACCTGCCACAAACGACATCGACAGAATCGGTCGTTAAATTACGTTTCCTTACCGAGTCGATCGATCTAGTTTCAGCTCCCGTTTCGGATAAGATGCCATATTACGAGCTACCGCTAGGCGACGGATCGACCGCTCGAGAGTGCTACGCGGTCGAACGCGGCTCGTCCAGGAAGTACTCCTCGAGTTCGAACGGTTCGTCCTCCCCCTCGACGCCGGTCACGTCCAGTGCCGTCACCTCGGCGTCGGTTTCGAGCAGGCCCGCCAGACTCGGCTCGGTCCGGCCGTCGTCGCTGCTGATGAGTTCTTTCACGTAGAGGCCGCCTTCGCCGTGGATCCGGATTTCGGCCTCGGTCGGCGAGCGGAGGTCGCCGTCGATCCCGTAGACGGTTCGCTCGCGGGTCAGTCCCGCCCGCCGGTGGTCGACCCGCTCGGGCGTGTACTGATCGACGGTCGTCCCCTCGAGTTCGGCGAGCGCCGTTTCGAGGGCGTCCTCCTCGACAGGCTCCGCGAACTCGACGTCGGCCCGGTACTGCTTGCTCGCGTCGTGTTCCTTGACCCGCTCGACCATTTCGTAGGTCGCGAGCCGGAGCCCCTCGACCTCGACGGAGCCGTCGGCGGCCGCGTTGATCTCCGCCTCGAGCGCGTCGGGATCCGGATCGCGCTCGCGCGGTCGTTTCACCTCGAGCACGAACGGCCGCCCGCCCTCGAGCATGCGGGCGTCGACGTCTTCCCGTCCCGCGCCGTGGAAGGTGCCCTCGTCGCCGTCCATGGCCTCGACGACGTGGGGTCGAACGACCTGTTCCACGCTGGTGTCGTACATGTAGCCGGAGCCGCCGCAGTACTCGCAGTCCACCTCGCCGTCGTCGCCAAGCTGGATGCCGCTGCCGCCACACTCCCGGCAGGGCCACTCCGTCTGCGGGATATCGCGTTCGAGTTTGCGGTAGCGGCCGTAGACGAACGCGGGGTTGATCTGCACGTCGACCGCGTGGCTCGTGACGGTGCCTGACTCGAGGGCCTCGAGCGGGTCGAACCCCTCGAGATCGACGATCGCGAGCACGTCGGGTCGGTCGAAGTCGACCTCGGTTTCGGTCGCCGCGCCGACGCGTCGGCCGACTTCGCGGTTGACCTCGCGCTTCATCGACTCGCCGGCGTCGGGCTCGAGACCGGCGTCCTCCCGGAGGAGTCGTTCGTTCTCTTCGACGAGCGGTGTGACTCGCGAGCCGACCTGGTAGGTGGCGAAGTCGACGCCCTCGAGGGCGTCCACGATCGTGTCGGCGATGGCGTCGAAGGTGCCACAGTACCCCTCGCAGACCCAGCAGTCCGCCGGGTCCGTGGGCTCGAAGTCGTCGTCGTCGGCCAGCGCAACCGTCGTGCGCAGCGCTCGGCCCCGCTCGGCGTTGGTCAGCCCGAAACTCCGCTCGGCGAAGGGCCGCCCGAGACAGGAGTCGCAGATCGCTCCCGTCGCCAGCAACGCGCGGGCGTCTTCCGTGATCATGTCTCGTGACTCGGGGAGCCGCGGGTAACACGTTTTCCCTTCGGGGGAACGACCGCCGGTGGCCGAAATCGCCAGCCGTCGGCCCGGAGGTTCAAATGGGTCGGGTCCCATCCCCCGGCTATGCAGGATTCCCGACTGGACCGCCGCTCTTTTCTCGCCGCCGCGAGCGCCGGCCTCGCCGGTGCCGTCGCCGGCTGTGCCGAGCCCCAGGCCGATAGCTCGATCGAGGGCGACTCCTCGTACACCATCGACCGAGAGAACCTCGCGGAGGGATCGGCGTTTACTGACCTCTACGATGCGATCATCGAATCGGTGACACAGGTCCGCGTATTCGGCATCGAGGATCCGGATACCGGTGCCGAAGGTCGCGGTCAGGGTTCGGGCTTTCTCTACGACGACCGCCACGTCGTCACCAACGACCACGTCATCGCCGACGGCGAGGCGGCCGACCTCCAGTACATCAACGGCGACTGGACGAGCACGACGCTCGTCGGCCGCGACTACTACAGCGATCTGGCCGTCCTCGAGGTCGACCACGCCCCCGACGCGGCGACGCCGTTGTCCCTGACCGAGCGCCGCCCCGTCGTCGGCCAGCAGGTCGCCGCGGTCGGCAACCCCTACGGCCTCGAGGGATCGATGTCCGCGGGGATCGTCAGCGGCGTCGACCGGACGCTCAACGCACCCCAGCGGCAGTTCTCGTACCCGAACGTGATCCAGACGGACGCTGCGGTCAACCCCGGCAACAGCGGCGGGCCGCTCGTCGACCTCGAGGGGAACGTCGTCGGTGTCATCAACTCCGGCGGTGGCGACAACATCGCCTTCGCCATCTCGGCGGCGCTCGCCGGACGCGTCGTTCCGGCGCTCATCGAATCGGGCTCGTACGATCACTCCTACGTGGGGATCGGGCTCAGAACGGTCGATCGCATCGTCGCCGAGGCCAACGACCTTCCCGAAGCGACCGGCATCCTCGTCGTCTCCGTTGCCGACGGCTCGGCCGCCGACGGCGTCCTCCGACCGTCCTCGGAGACGGTCCAGCGACGCGGCGAATCGATCCCCGTCGGCGGTGACGTGATCCTCGAACTGGACGGTAACCCGATCCCCGATCGCCACGCGCTCTCGACGTATCTCGCGCTCGAGACCAGTCCCGGGGACACGCTCGCGATGCGTCTCCGACGGGATGGTCGGACGATCACCCGCGAGCTCACGCTCGGCGCCCGGCCGTCAGTTTCGAGATAGCACGTCGTTCCGGACGCCACTGGGAGATGACGGTCGATCGTCCGACAGTCGACAGCCAGCCGAAATCGGTCGTTACTTCGTCCCCGTCGCCGGATTCCCGCGTGCATCGATCCGTAGCGGTATCGTACACGACAGGACTCGTTGAGTTCTTTTTCGCCCGATTGAGTCGTTCGAATCGTGCCGGAACCGAACGCTATCGACGGAAACGGTTGCGTTAGATACTCGATAACAATACTACCAGATCCGATAGCACTGCACGGCGAGTCGCTGTCGCCCGATACCCCATGACCGACGCCGATTTCCACTCACCAACCACCGAGGAACCGCCAGTCGAACTCGATCACGTCACGGTCGAACCCGACGACGCCCCGGCCGAGTGTGCAATCTTTCCCTGCGGGGCCAGCGAGGACGAACTGATGACTGCCTGGATCTCGGCGCACGACGATTCCTTCGTCGACCTCGAGTCGATGCGCTAGTGCCATGATACATCTGAACCGCTCCGTCACCGCTGCCGGCTTCTGGCTCGGGACCCTGCTACCCATTGTCTATCTCCCCGTCATCTTCGCCGGTATCGACTCGATGCAGCGCCTGTCGCTGTTCGTCGCGCTCCTGTCGATCCACGTTCTCGCCCTCATCGTCGGCCACGACTATTCCGGCTCTCGATCCCGGTGATACCCCTCCACAGCTCGTCGAGACGGAGTTTCGCGTCACTCCGAGCCGGCTGTCAGTCGCGATTTCGAACCGGTAAGCAGTGGGCTAAAAAGCGCTAAGTTGGTATGTGTGGTATTCTCACACATGAAAACCCGGTGTCCGCTCTGCCGTCGCCTCGTTCCCAGCGACGCACAGCACTGGTGTCGCTGTGGCAAGGCCATGGACTCGCGGTGTTACGATGCACACGACGACTGGTGTGCAGTTCGCAGCGGCGACGCGTGGATCGGTGCGCTCGAGCGATAGCGTCGCGGTCGCGGTCTCCGATGACCGGGCCGACGACAGTGACTCCGGTCCCGGTCGCCGGCGACCCGACGACTACTCGAGCGAGGCCGACCAGACCTGTACCTGGGGCATTTCGCAGCTGTCACAGACGACCGCTCTGTTGTTCTTGTAGCGCCCTCGCTCGAGTTCGCCCTCGGCGCAGTCCGGGCAGGGCCGGCCCTCGAGTATCGCGAACAACTGCCGTTTCCCGCTGGGCTTCGACGGCTCTGATTTCGCCATGTACTCACTCCATACCCGATATCGGGGAAACGGTTGGCCATGCCTATGCAGCGTCGACATGGGCTCGAGTCGAAGCCCCTATGGATCCCTTCGGCGTACTGCCGGGGGATGTGGCCCTGGGGACACCTCGCCGTCGCCTACTTGTTCTACACCATCAGCATACGCCAGCGGTTCGATCGGCCGCCGTCCACCCTCCCGGCCATCGCACTCGCCGTCGGTTCGCAAATCCCGGACCTGATCGACAAACCCCTCGCGTGGAACTTCGGAGTCCTGCCCGGCGGTCGAACCCTCGCACACTCGCTGTTCGTCGTCGCCCTCCTCGCCCCGGCCGTCCTCCTCGTGTCGGATCGGCTCCGACACCGAGCGATCGGCGTCGGCTTCCTCGTCGGCTACGGCTCGCACCTCCTCGCGGATATTCCGCCCGCGGTCCTCTCCGGTGAATTCGCCCACGCCGCCTACCTCCTGTGGCCGGTCCTCGAGCAACCCCCCGAAGAGCCCGTCGCCGGGATTCTCGATGCCATCCTCCACTACTACACCCTGGGGGCCTACGAGTGGGTCCAGTTCGGGCTGTTCGCCGTCGCCGTCCTCGCCTGGTATCGCGACGGTATGCCCGGACTCGAACTCGTCACCGCCCCGATCGTGCGGCGATTCGGGAGCCGGTCCTGAGCGGTGAACGGCGGCCGACCCGGCACCGAACCGTGGCGGCTATCCCACCGGCCCGTCTCTCACCGGTATGCGCCAGTTCGTACTCATCGGTCACGACGTCCCCACGACGCCCGATTTTTCGCTCGACGACCTCGCGGGCGGGGCCGGTCGCCTCGACGCGCTCTGTCGCTCGATCACCGCCGCGTTCGTCACCTCACACGGCATCCGGGAGGACGTCCGCGTCCACCTGATCGCCCAGGACGAGTTCACCGTCACCTTCGACGGGCGCGAACTCCAGCGACTCAACCCCGACGAACGAAGCACCGCCGCACTGGTTCGCAAGGCCCTCGAGCACCGCGAGGATGCAATCGGCGCGCTACCCGCGGAACCCAGCCCCGGTATCGAACTCTACCGTCGCGGCTTCGAGGGCACGCTCGAGGCCATCGCCGACGACGGCCCGATCGTCCAGCTCCACGAGGACGGCGACGCGGTAGTCGACGTCGGTACGGACGCGCTCGCGGAGTCGACCTTCGTCCTGTCCGACCACCGGGACTTCACTGACGAGGAGGCGGCGCTGCTCGAGGACTATGCCGACCGACGGCTTCGGCTCGGTCCCGAACTGCTGCACGCGGATCAAGCGATCACCGTCGCCCACCACTACCTGGATACGGACGGCTACGAGCGGTTTTGACGGTGGTTCTGGGCCGTCGATGACTCGAGGAATCGGACCTCCCTCGGGTGATCCGACGGCGACTTTCGGAAGCGTTAAACGAACGGATGCGTACACTCAGAATGTGCGGGCCGGTGGGGTAGCTTGGTATCCTTCGGCCTTCGGGTGGCCGTAACCGCAGTTCGAATCTGCGCCGGCCCACTTTCTCCCGCATTTCACGACGACGAGCGGAGCGAGGAGTCCGTAATGCGGGAGAAATGGATCCAAGCAGATTCGAATCAGGGAGGAGCTTCGCTCCGACCGTGGTTCGAATCTGCGCCGGCCCACTGCATATAAACCCCTTTTCCCGCACTTCCTGACACGTAGCGGCCGCTCTGCGGGGTGGTCTGCATGACGGTCGCACCGTGGCCGTCGGTCGACAACTCGACGTGCAAGCACTGCGGTGCCCACGTTACGGACCAGTTCCGTCGCGTTTTCGGTGACGATGACGATCGGGCCCACCGCTGTGGCGACTGCGATACCTACGCGCGACTGAGCCGCGGCTCTGCAGCTGGTGTCGACGTTTCGGTTCCAGATCCAGAGACATCGCACGGTCGGCACGGAGGTAGTGCCGATGCGTAGCGGATTCGTCCGGGCGAGTGAACTGTACGATGTCGAGAGTCGAACGACCATCGCCCATCCGGCCCATCAAGCGACCGATACCGACGTTCGGCAGGCGCTTGAGGATCGAGAGATTCGAGCCGACGGCGGACATTCTTCGAACGAGATTAGCGATTTCAATAGTGTCACCGCTCGGTATGACAACGATGCAGGTCTATCGGATAATCTCGATAAGGATGGCCCCGATCGCTCCGGTCACCACCATAGCCAGCATCGGTTGGAGGGGGAAGGAATACAGCATGCCATAGGCTGCGATCCCGAACACGGCCATCGCTATCAGCAGAAGCTGGATCGTCGACAGGATTGTACCGAGCATTGTCTTCTCCGAATCCCCATCTCTGTCGTCCACAGGGCCTCCCTCAGTGTGTTCCACCATGCCCTACTCCTAGAAATATCGACAAATATAGCTTTCGCAGATACTGGGACGGGTGAGGCCGATGAGTAACGCGTTTAGCGGTGCCGACAGCGGTTTACCCCCGCTTGAGGATAGAGCAGACCTGTACTCGGACTGGACGCGCACAGTTCGTTACGCACGGGAGGGACCGGTATGAGCGTCGACGCCGACCGAGGAGATCATGACCTCGAGGCTGAGCTGGCAAGCTCGGCGGCCGGTCGATTCGGTATTCCTGTCGACGCTGTCTGCGTGGGCTGTGGGCAGACTCGAGTCGGCGGTAAGTACAGGCCAAAACTGTACTACCTGACTCAAGAAAAAGAGGAGCTCTTCATGGTTATCTATTTACACATCCTTTATTAGCTACGGTATGGTAATACGTAACATGACTCTCGAGGGATGCTATCCAGATAAGGCACCGATGATAGACCAACTTATGGATACGCTGTGTGATAGTGTCCGGCGAGAGACGATCCACTATTTCGAGAATCACAATAGCGAAAAGACCAGTACGGTCGATCAATTGGTCGCTCACATAGAGACGCGAGTTCCAAATATAAATCACGAGGAACTATCACTTCTGCTCCAACATAACCATCTACCAAAACTGCAATCAAGAGGGTGGCTGGAGTTCGATCATCGAAGTAACACCATCCGATATCACGGACATGAATCAGCCCAGCAGTGGCTGGAAGAAATGTTAGAGGTATTTGACGAATAGAGACAGTATCTTGAGCCCTCAGAGTGAGTCACACGAACGTTTTGTCAGGTTCCGATGCTGACACCTGATCTCTGACATCCACATCCCCCGTACTATCGACAGCTACCGTATAGCCTTTATATTCGAATTCGACTTTAGCAGGTCTCCTATCGGACGTATTTGATTGATAGAGCGAGTCGAGTGCGTCCGTATCAATAGCGTAGTGGATCGGTGGTTGGAGTTCCGCTGGTGACACCTGTTCGCGTTCGGCGATTTTCTCAACAATCTTGAAGCTGACCGATTGAGTGTTGTTCACAGCTATCGCTGCCAGATTCCTACATAGTCCATCCGGATCCGCCCGTGGCGGAGCCTGCGATCACGCCGGGAACGGACCGCTCGAGGGCACCCGAATACTCGAGCGCGCCGTCGATCAGAAGACGACGACCCAGACGTGGCCGCAGTGCTGGCACTCGAAGGTCGTTCGGAGTCCGTCGTCGGTGACCGCTCGATCGGTCACGTCACAGGGGCTGGACAGACACTCCGGGCAGAGGGTATCGGGCATTGCTGGTGGCGGGGGTTCGATCGGGGTGCGGGTTGCTGGCAGCCGATCCGGTATCGGGGGCGGGGACTGCGGTGGGGACGGTGCTAGTCACGGTCGCCCTCCAGCGAGCTGGGGGGTATCGTGCAGCCACAGGGGGAGGCGGTGGCCTCGAGCGGGCCGGTGACGGAGACGACCCAGACGGTGCGGCCGCAGGTGGGACAGTCGGGGAGGGAGGCCTCGAACCGCTCCATGGCCGTGGCCGTCGAGTACTGCGTCTCGCCGGGTGGCTCGGGTTGTTCGCTGGGCGCGGTGTCGGCAGGGTCGCGATCGTCGGTCATCGCGACCTCCGGGAGCGGCGCGGGCGGCCGTTGTGGGCCAAAGCTGTAGCTGTTCGATGGAGTTGATTCCACTGTCGTGCGGGACGTTTATATCCCGGTAGGATGTAGGCGGTCATGGCTTTCGAATCCCCAGATGGGATTGGAAGCCAGGTCTCGGGTGCCACTAACACCCGGGGCGTTTCGAAGCGCCCCCACGCGGTTGCATTCGGAGACCGACTTCCGATTGCATTGTTATCATGAATTGACTTATATCTACTGCTAATTAATGGGGAAGATAGGTCGCAGCGGGTCGATGTACTGGGTGACATGGGCTACTGCCCGAGGTAGGTTTCGTGCGGCGCGCTTCGATCTTCTGCGCGTACCTGCTAGAGCCTGACCGAAGCCGGTTGCCGGCTCATGTTGGCACAAAACCATTTACAATGTCAGCGCGCGCCAGCGATAATCTGTATTTTGGTGTCTGCTCACACTGGATTCACTGCGGCCACAGTGGTTGAAATCTCTTTACTGAGTGTTTTGCGCGGTATCTGTCAACAGCAGAGTCTTCCTCGACTGTTTCCTGTAGGCCCATAGACGACTTCTCACGGGTGTTTGGCGACGGCACGGTCGGTGCGAATGAGTTGAGGATTGTTCACAGGGCAGAATCATTCCTAGAATTAAAAGCAATAGTTGCTGACCAGCCAACGGAGTAAATCGCAATACGGCGGCGCTTCAAGACCGTTCTGTAACCCCTCTACGATAGCTTGATTATCATGTTTGAAAGCGTCTCGAGATACTCTAATGACATGTTGACTGTCACTATCCCATACCTATATATGGTCTAAATCTTCTGGTTACTATCAGCATCCGCGACGAACGGGACGGAAAGCGCAGGCGCGCAGATGGCCCCCTGGCCCCGTGCGCCACTTGACCCAATCAGATGGGTTGAAATAAGTTTTCCTACCGTTCACGCCGGTGCTGTACGGTGGTTCAAAACTATGGACGCAAAACGAATCAGATCGAAGCTGATCGGAAGCGAAGACGAACGAGCAGTATCGCCAGTTATCGGTGTAATCCTTATGGTCGCTATTACGGTCATTCTCGCGGCCGTGATCGCAGCATTCGTGCTTGATCTTGGTCAAAGCCAAAGCGCAAGTGCTGCTGCTGGTGTCGAATTTGATGCCAGTAGTGGTGATGTCACGATCACCTATATTAGCAGTGATCGGATTGATGACGGTACTTCCCTGGATATCCAACAAGATTCGGGAGGTTGTGACGGAGAATCTCTGAGCAGTGTTGGTGACTCAGTAACTTGCTCCCATAGTGATGAGTCAGTGACTGTGGTCGGGACATACCAAGGAGAGCAGACGGTTGTCGCAAGCTGGGAACCCTGATGAGATCGAGTCGACAATCTACGGAAGATCAGGATGACCGAGCAGTATCACCAGTTATCGGTGTGATACTCATGGTGGCAATTACAGTCATTTTAGCCGCTGTGATTGCTGCATTTGTCCTTGATCTTGGCCAGAGCCAGAGTGCAAGTGCTGCTGCCGGTGTCGACTTCACCGAGAACGGTGACGAAGTCACCGCTCAATTAGTTCAGATCGATAGAGCGGACAACATCTACGTGCGGGCCACGGATAATAACGGAGACACGAGATGGATCGGACCCGATGATCAGGAGGTAGACAAATCTAGTCGTAATGCGTGGTCCGTTGGAAACTCTGTTACAGTCGACACATCTAGCCCCGGGTCTGGCGATCTAAGCGGTTGGAGTGGCAGTGGTGGTACCATCGAATCCATTACTGTCATCGGAGATCTCGACAATCAGGATACCGTTATCCAGAGCTGGGACTAATTAACAAGCGGATCTCATTTTTTCTGCGGTCATTCTAAAGAATTGAGTCTCCTTAGGTACGCCCGACTGTAGTCGATGAATCGATAGAGATCCTCCTCGACACGCTTTACGGATCAATTTCCGGTGGTCTGAATTGAGTTGAAATTGTAAGAATACTGATTGGATATTGTTATAGTGAAACCGTCCTTGTGTCAGAATAGTGTGGTCTGAAATTGACACTTGAATAAGAGAGTGACACAGCCGCTTGACTATGTATTATAGTAATTTAGACCCCATGTCCTATAGTATTATTTGAAGCACAAATTCGTCGGTGGGGCCATAAAACAAAAACGCAAACACGGCCATGAGAATGGTAGTGAGTCCACTCCCCAAACCCAACAGGATCGCACCAACGGACTCATTCAGTCGGTCGAACGCCGCGAAGAGACTCCACAGCATGGCTCCGCTCGCGACTGCGAGGCTGAGGAGCGCGATTCCCTGTATTGTCTCGTCGGCAGTGTAATTCTGTATCACGACGGCGATAAGGATGAGTTGTCCGCCGATGAAAACGGTTCCAGCGTAGCTAAACGCGAGCCACAGTGGTCGCTCCGACACTGTCGCACGCACCCATCGAAGACGGGCAATGGCATAGATGGCGAGCGGGAACAATGGGTACACGTATCGGACAGTGAGCATTGCATGGAGCGGTAATCGGTAGATGTACAGTAGCGTGATCAGAACGCCGTAAATTACGACAAATACGTCGGCGGCAAAGACCGGTCTAGATCTAAAAGCAGGAGACGCACCTCCGATTACCCTGTTGACTACGGCCCGGATGGCGACGACGGGTGCAGCTACCAGTGCGCCCGCGATCGGGAGCGCCTCGAGGAAGGCGACGTTGATCGCGAGCCCAGTCGCACCCGGTGATGAAAACTCGAGATACCCGCTCCGAACGAACGTGTGGTACAGTCGACTCGGGTCCCGCTGGATCGCCTCGAGGCCGTGGGAGAGAAACTGCGTGAAGAGCAGTGCCCTGTCGATGGTACTGATGAGTGGCGCTGCGGCGTCCCCTATGGAACTACTGAGAATGGCATCGACGATTCCGCCACCGCCGGCTCCGGTACTCCCACCGCCCGACGTACCCGCCGTTCCGCCTCCGGTCACCCGTGCTCCGACCGCGTCGCTGCCGTACCGGTCGAGCATCCGCGGCGGCGTGAACGGACCGCCGGAGATCAGGTAGTTCGTCAGGAAAAACGGAAGCAACGAGACGAGAAAGCCCGCTGCAACCGTCGCGAGCGTTCGGATCCCGTTTTCCCGTGCAGTGACGAAGTCCGCGACGACGATAGCGATGAGGAGAACGATCCCCTCGGCGGCGTTCAACCACGCGGTGAGGCCCACCGGAACGTAGGCGGCGGCCCTGTATCGCCGATACGTCGCGATCCGGTCGGTCTCTCGGCTTCGGTAGAGACAGAAGAGGGTGAGCAACGCGAACAGAGCGGTCAGAACGTGTCGCTTCGGGATCGTCGCCCAGAGCAGTGCCGGTGATGCGACCCCGGCCGCGACACCGGCCGCGAGCCCGATATCAGCCGAACAGATCCGCGAGAGAAGCCGATAGACGACGACCGCGGATCCGGCGGCGGCGACGAGCGTCGCGAGCTGGAGCGCGAGATACGCGAGGTGATCGACCAGCAACGGCGTCGCCACGTACACGCTGCCGCCGAAACTGGCGAGAGCTACGACACCGCCGACGAGATGACCCAGTTCGCGACGGTCCACCAGTCGCCCGCCGACGCTGACGGTAGCGAACATCGAGAGACTCCACAGTGCCGCGAGAGCGATGCGAACGTCCGCGACCGCAGCGATCCCGTCCAGCACCCAGAGGAACGGGAGCGCGAAGACGATGTGCGCGAAGTTCCGGGGGTACGCCTTTCCGTCGTACTCGGCCATCCCCGGCGTCTCGAGCGTCTCGCCGTACGTCGGCGTATCCACGTGGAGGTGCCCCTCGCTCAGCGCGACGAGCCCGTTGGCGACGGTCAGGTTGTCGTTGATCGAGTAGGTCGTCCGCCAGAGTACCATCGCCGCGGTACACGTGAGCAGAAAGACGAATCCGCCGCCGTAATCCCCGAACACGAGCCGTCCGAGGCGACGGGCGACGACGCCCGCTCGGCCCGTAGATTCGTCGAGCGCGTCGCGATACTGTGATCGGTAGCTCACTCTTCGACCTCCACCGTGATATTTCGACTGACGAGCGTCCGTTCGACGGTGGTCTCGTTTTCCGTGCCGTGGTAGGTGAGACTCAGTTCCGCGTCGTACTGGTCTTCGGTGACGCGGTCCGGGTCGACAGTCGTTTTCGGAATCGACAGTGTGGTCCGTTCCGGCGACTCCTCGCTCACTGTCGTCGTCGACAGGGACGTAATTCCGAGTTCACCGATGCTGATCTCGTACGTGAGTCGTACGCATCCCCGAATATCGGTCGTACGTACGTCGGCGTCGGGCACGGATAGCTTCCAGACCTCGGCCCCGAACTCGGAGCGGGTGAGGGTCGCGGACTCGGGAAGAGACGACGACTGGACCACCGCAGTCCCCTGGTCGGAGAGCGCACCGCCTTCACAGGGACTGTCACGGCTCGTAAAGTCCACCGGCACGAAGGGACCCGAAGTGAATACCGTCGCAGTAATAACTCCGATGACGACGAGCGACACGACCCGGTGCCCGATCATACTGATCCTCTATATCGAAGTCGGTGAAATAAATATGTTGATACGACGAAAGCGCGCGAAAATTTGCTACGAGACTCCTGTTTTCTTCGATAGTAGAAAATCTAATATCAAATATCCGTAGTTAATTACAAATATCTCATCCATAGAATTCGACGACGAAGGCGCGGAAATCACGTAGATCAGCTGTTCGATCGGGCTCGTCGGTCTCGCACTCCGTACAATGGTGTCTGATACAGCGGCCCTCAATGACACCCCTGTCTCGGTTAGATGCCAGCGTATGATCGATACGCGAGAGCCGAACCGGAGAGTAGCGGTCGTCGCTTCTCTACGTTACGATCGGACTCCGAGGAGTCACTGTCCATTCCGTCTGGGATTCTCTCTCCCTCCCTTTTCACCCTCGAAGACTTCTTCTTCGTCGACGACCCGCGGAGCCGGCTCCGGACACGAACAAGCGTTGTGCGGACTGACCGGTCGCACCGTCCCGTCCTGGCACGCCCACACGGTAAACAGTTCGCCGCAGTCGTTACAGATCCCAGCCGCCTTCTCCCTGTCTTCGTTCGTTGGTGTCACAGGATTGATCTCACTCGCAGTACCATGTCAACAGTCCCCAGACGGAAAGTATTCGGGGTCGGGTTCGTACGGTAGTCCGTCGCTACGACGATCGATACGCGACCCTCTCCCCTCGAGACACGGCCACCCTTCGAAAACCCACGTCCCGCGTCCAGTCTCGAGGCGACAACCCGCCCCAGCGTCAGAGCTTCTCGGCGTCGCGAGCCTGCTGGGAACGCCGATCGGCCTGCTCGAGTCTGTTCGCCGCTGCGTTCGAGAGCGAGTCCGGAATCTCACCCTCCGCCTCGGCGAGTCGCGTCGTCACTCGCTCGAGGCGGTCCCGGACGGCCTCGAGTTGCTTGTCGGCGTTGCCGCGGTCCTCGTCGCGTGCGCGCTCGGCCGCCCGCTGTGCGGACTCGGCGACGGCCGCGAGGGCGCGCTCGAGCCCGTTGACGGCGTTCGACGACCCGTCGTCATCGTCGTCGTCATCGTCGGAATCACCATCGGTCCGGGATTCGACCGCCGCCCGCGTCTCCTCGGCGATCTCCGCGACGAACTCCGAGAGGGACGCCTTCCCGGTCTCGGGTCGCTCGATTCGAACCCCCGAATCCGAATCCGGATCGGGGTTGACGCGATACGCACCGACGGCGTCGTCGCCGTCTCGCACCTCGGTCGTGTAGGCCCCGCCGTCGTGGACGTAGACGGCGTCGGTCCCGTCCGACGGCGACTCGTACAGCCGCCCGGCGAAGTCGTCCTCGACGGCGACCGCCGAGAGATCGGTCGACGCCGACTCGTCGCCGAGTTCGACTTTCGTCGCCCGATCGCGAGCGACCAGCGGAATCTCGCCGTCGACACCGGCGGCCGTCGTCGCCCCGTCGTCCGAAACGGTGACCCGCTCGCTGTGCGGCGCTTTTCCGGCCCCGTTGACCGTCAGCCGGTGGTCGCCGGCCGGCACGTCCTGTGCGACCGCAACCCCGCCGAACGTCGGGACCGCCTCGGGCTCGCTCTCGAGGAGGACGACCGACTCGAGGCTCGACTCGACCGTGGTCAGCCCCTCGTCCTCGGGAGCGTCCTCGCTCGCGACCGCGTCCGTGACGCGGCTGACGACGGTATTGATCGGGGCCGCGTCGCCGATGGCGTCGTATCGATCGGCCAGTTCGGCCCGGTGGTTGGGGACCGAGATGTCCGCGGCCGGGTTCTCGTAGCGGGGCTGGCTCCACGGGGTCCCCGTCGTCGTGAGGTGGCCGGCGAGCGCGTCTTCGACCAGGTCCGGAACGGCGAACTCGAAGCTCAACTGCGGCCCGGTGAACTCCGCGATGTGTTCGCGCTCGGTGCTCGGAACGAGTTCGTACTCGATGTCGGCGTCGCCCGACCGCTCGCCGTGCTGGAAGACGAGTCCCGTTTCGCGGGTCGGGAGGTCCGTCGGCGGCGACGTCAGCGCGTCGAGCGATCGGACGGTTATGTCGCCCGAGATGAGCGACTCCTGCGTGACGGACGGCAACTTCTCGTGTTCGTAGATCGGCTCGCCCTCGTACTCCGGGACGACGTAGGGAAGCTGCGAGCCCTCGTCCCGCGGCAAGCCGTACGCCAGCGGGTAGTCGGCGAGGTCCTCGATCCCCTCGATCGCCGTGTTCGTGATGTCCGCGAACAGGTCCCCGTCGGGGAGCCGCTGAAACCGATCGGCGACGTCGTTGACGGACAGTGCGCTCGAGTGCGAGCCCAGTTCCGAGAGGATTCGCGGAACCATCTCGGGGTCGGGATCCAGAAACTCGTTGTTGGGGACCTTCCGGGAGTGGGAACTGGCGACGTACAGCTGGGGCTCGTCGGTCTCCGTATCGACGAAGACGTGCAACACTTCCCAGTCGTGCCAGTGGAAGTTGGTCGTGAACTGGTCGAACGCCGAGTAACACCAGAACTGGACCACGGCGAGCGGCGACTCCTCGTACTCGACGGCGTGGTAGAGGACCGTCGGGTTCGGCGGCTCGCCGTCGCTGTATTGCTCGTGGTAGCCGTCGAAGGCGTCGAACCCGTCGACGATCGTCTCGCCGTCACGCTCGCTGGTGTACGGCTCCGGATCCGTCGGGAACCACGGTTCGCGGCTGTCGAAGTACAGCGTCGGGGCGAATCGCGTCGCCAACTCGCGAGCCGTCTCGTCGTCGAGCTGGCTCGTCTCGCCGTCGTCGCCCTGTTCGAACGCCGAACAGCCGGCGAGCCCGGTCGCGCTGAGACCGACGATCGCGCCGAGGACCGTTCGCCGATCCAGGTCGACCGTCGTCTCGTCGGTCACGTCGTATCACGACTCCGCTGAACGGTCAGCACTAATACATTATTGAGGAACCCCGTTTCGGACATACCTCTTCATGAGTCTCTCCGCAGAATAATCCTTCTGTCCGACTTAGTCACTAACTGTGTCTTCTTTGATACGATGGGCCGCGTCGAATCGATAGTCCGACCGAAACGGCGGACGATCGATCGCACGACGGCCGTCGGATCGGACCCGGACGACCCTCAGCGGGTCCGCTCTTCGCCGCCGAACTCGCGGCGAACTCGCGCTCGCTCGTCACCGGTCACTCCGTAGCAGTCGAACACGCGATCCGCGATCCGCTCGTCGATCGTCGCGATCCGCTCGTCCAGCGCCGCGGCACGAGCGCGCTCCTCCTCGAACTCCCGGAGGCCGTCCGCGACGTCTGCGAGCCGCGGCAGCGTGATGGCGGCGACGCGCTCGAGCGGCGAGGTCGTCTTCGTCGCGGATTTCCTGAAGTCGGCGAACCCGCGTCCCCTGTCGACGGCGGCGGGAACGAACGCCTCGAGGAGGGCCCGTCGCTCCTCGTCGACGGGTGCGAGTTCGAGTGCCGGAATCGGCTCGGTCTCCGCGTACCCCCACCGATCGGTCTCGCGTGACGCCTCGTCCGGTTTGTATCGAACGGTCGCCGACACGACGACCGACGATCCCTCCGTCGTCACGTCGACGGCACCGATTCGGAGGTCGGGCCACTCCGCGGTCATCGCCGTGAGCTTGGTCGTCGCAACCCCCGCAGCCCGGTGACAGCCGGCGAGATCGCCCAGCGCTTCGCCGTCGTCGTACTGGCCCAGGTGCTCGAGGACGTCCGGCGAGATCCCCGATCGCTCGCTCGTGAGCGCCAGCCGGTCGTCGACCGCGTCGACGAGCGCCGGATCCGGCCCCTCATCGAGTGCAATCGGAAACGCGTCGAACGTCGACTGGTTGATCTGCGGGAACACGGATCGGTACGCGGCGCGGGTGTAGTGGTGGTAGCAGTTCAGGAGCGGCGAGTTCAACACCCCGAGCAGGTGTTTGAGCTCGTCGCTCGAGTCCGAGTCAGCGCGGACGGTGTATGCCGACTTGATCGTCGCGCGGTCCGCATCGTCGTAGGTCCCGACGAGCGAGTCGCTGGTCTGCCTGAAGACGAGCTTCGGGCTCCGATAGATCTCCTCCCGTTTCGCCACGTCTTCCGGCCGGATATAGCGGATCGCGTCGTCCTCGAGCCCGTATCGATGCACTGCACCCCCGGGAACGATCGGTCGGCTATCCGGCCCCCCGCTCGACGCCAGACACGCGTCCCGTTTGCCGATCTCTTCGCCGCGCGAGACGGTGGCGAACGCCTCGAGCGGGGGGTGTCGATCGACGGTTTCGATGATCGATCGCACCGCTTCGTCGAGGGAGAGCAGGAACCGCGTCGCGTCCCGCTCCTCGAAGACGTGCTCGGGAATCCGATCGTACGCCAGTGACGACAAGCTCGATCGATCAGACGCATCGGCACAGCGTATTTCGCCCGCAGTATCGGCACTGATACAGACGACGGCACCCGTTTCGACGCCGGGAAACGCCGTTCCGATCCGGACGAGCCGCGAGAGCGGCGTCTCACCGAGCACGAACTCCCGGATCGGTTCGTTCTGTTCCCGGACGAGGATCGAATCGGGAACGACGACCCCGACGCGGCCGTCGCGCGACTGCCGAACGGCCTGTTCGTAGAAGGCGACGTAGAGGTCGAACTGCTCCCGGGTCGTCTCGAACGCGTCCGCGAGATAGGACCGAAGGCGCGAGTCGATACTCGCGCTACAGCCGGTACGGCCCGCCGTCGCGACCCAGGGCGGGTTCCCGACGACGGCGTCGAATCCGGCCGACCCGCTCGCCCCCGAGCCGTCGAGTATTTCGGGGAACTCCAGCGGCCAGTGGAAGTACCCCTCGTCGTCGGCCCGCTGCTGGGCGTCGTCGAACCACTCTTCTCGAGCGAGCCGGTCCCACGCGTCCGCATCGTCCACTGCGGCTGCCATGCGTTCGAACGCGTCGTCGGGCACCCCGTCCAGCCCGAACTCGAGCGCCGTTCGGACGTTCGCCATCGCCTCGAGCCGCCGATAGCGCTGGCGCTGGCCTCCCCGGACCGCCGCGGGTCCTCCCTCGAACTCCCCTCGACTCGCGGTCTCCGATCCTGTTCCGGTCGCGTCTCCGTCCGGATCGCGGGTCGCCGGTACCAGCTCGTCGATCGCCTCGCGGTCGCAGCCGACGAGCGCGTTCCCGGATTGCAGGTGGTGGCCGAGCGACTCCGGCGGCCGCTCGGCCGGCAGCGTTCGGAGCCACAGCGACAGTCTCGCGAGTTCGACGGCGATCGGGTCGCAGTCGACGCCGTACAGACACCGCTCGGCGACCCGCCGGCGCGCCCAGTGGATGTCGCGCGACGTCTCGATCGTCGACGGCCCCGCTCGAGTCGCCTGCCTCGCTTGCGCATCGAGGACCTCGCACGCGAGATACTCGACGACACGGGTCAGGAAGTGGCCACACCCCATCGCGGGGTCGAGGACGTTCAGATCGAACACGTTCCGGGCGAACGCCGCGGCGAACTCCCGGTCGCTTCGGGTCGCTCGGACGTCCTCGCGAATCTCGGTCACCAGGGGCTCGAGCGTGTGCTCGACGATGTAGTCGACGACGGACGCCGGCGTGTAGTACGACCCCGTGGTCTTCCGTTCGCCGCGTTCCGTCGTCAGGGAGACGCCGGCGGCGTCCACCACCTCCTCGACGGCGTCGACGCCGCTCGGCGCTCCCCCGTCTTCCAGTGCCGATGGCTCGTCGGCGACGGTGAGCGTACGCTCGAGCAGTCCCTCGTAGAGATCGCCGAGCTGGCGCGCGTCGAGCGAGGAGTAGTCGACGAACGGTCGGTCCCTCGCGGCGTCGCCGTCGGTCGGGGTCGGCCGCCGAGCCAGGCGGTCGATCGCGGTTGCCAGGAAGGCGTCGCCGATCGCGTGGGTGGCGAGGAATTGCAGCTCTCGACGCGCGTCGTCGTCGGGTGCAGTGTCGAACAGCCAGCCGCTGTTCGTCGGGAGAGCCCCGTTCGTATCGGACGTGTCCGGCGTCCGTTTCCCGTCGATGCGCTCGAACAGATCCTCGAGCCGCGTCTGGAGGTCGTCGGTATCGAGGCGGTACGCCGGCTCCGACCCGTCGAGTTCCGTCGCGATTTCGCGTTTCAGCGAGTGGAGGCCGTCCGCTCGCTCGTCCCGGTCGGTGGTCCCCGCGAGCGAGTCGATCTCGCGCTCGGCGGCGAAACCGAACAGTAGCCGGTACAGGTAAACGCGGGAACTCCGGGACAGCAATTCGAGCGTCTCCTCGTCGGGCTCGTCGTCGAGGCCGTTGTCCGGGTGTCGACGGAACCCCTCGGCGAGCACCGCGAGCGCGTCGGCGGCGGTTTCCTCGAGGTCCGCGGCGAGTTCCTCCGCGAAAGTCTCGGTCTCGCTGGCGACCTCGTCGCAAAAGCACGTCCCGTTCGCGTCGTCGAGAAACGCCTCGCGGCGAAAGAAACAGTAGAAGTATTTGAACGCCTCGCGGTCGCCGTGCTCCAGCACGCCCGGAAGGTCGATCTCGTAGTAGGCGTCCGGACGGTGGGTCCCCGACGCGCGATAGAGACGCCATCGCCGTCCGTTCGCGAGCACTGCCCATCGGGCGGGCGTTTCCCGCAGGAACTCGTGGATTCGGTAATCGGGGACCCGGAACCCGCAATCGGCCGCATCTCGACCGGGCGTGTCGGGCGTGTGATCCCATTCCCCGACGGGAGCGACTGCGACCGGATCCGTCTCGCAGCCGCCGTCCGTTTCTCCCCGGTCGGCTTCCGTGACCGGCATATTCAGCGCTCGAGCGACCCCTCGGACGACCGACTCGTCTCGAGCGACGTCGGTCCGATTCGACGTCGCGTTCCGCTCCCAGCAAGCGCTGACGGCGTCGTGGGTCTCACGGAGGTCGGCCGCGTCGATCGCGTTCCACGCGGTCGTCTCGGGGAGGACGTCCTCGAGATAGCGCGTCGAGAACAGGCCGCGGTCGGTGCGGTACGGAGGCGTGTGCTGCATGAGAGTCGGGACGGAGGTCGGGTCGCCGACGGCGTCGCCGCCGCCATCGTTCGCGACGGTAGCGCCGGCGACGACCGGGGTATCGGTCCTCGCCTTTCTTTCGGTGTACGCTGCTACGACGGAAAACCACACAGGGACGTATAATAGTTACCCAGACCGCCCGTAGGTGTTCGCTGCGTCGCAGTCGTCCGACCGGGGGCTCGGGACCTGGGTGGGATCGGTCCTCCGGGAGGCTGAAGCGGACACGTGACCGGTCCTGACAGTCCGGATCGCCGTCGGACCCGAAGACACTTCCAGCGTCTGGGTGATGACGCACGTATGGGTCGACGACTCCGTCCGGACGGCGCGAGACGGCGCCAGCGGCTACACAGACGGCTTCGGCAGCTCGAAGCGGAACTCGAGGAGAACGGACAGCGTCTCGTCCAGCTCGAGAACACGCTTCGACACGTCGTCCGAACGACGGCGGACGTGTCCATCGGTGGGCCCTGCCAGTGCGGCGAGAGCCTGGTGATCGTCACGAAACAATCGCTGTACTGTCCGGAGTGTTCCTATCAGCGAACGGTCTGAGCGGCGGTCGCGGCCGCGTCAGAGCGACCGCTCGCGGCCCGGGTTCTCGGCGGAGCCGGCTCACTCGAGTCGAATCTCGATCAACGCGAGCTCGTCGGAGGGGACGGCCTCGTCGAACGCCTCTTCGACCGCCGCCCAGCTCTCGGGTCGGTACGCGTCGATCCCGAAGCTCTCGGCGAACGTCACCAGATCGGGGTTCGTCAGCTCCGTCCCGGTGTGTTCGCCGCGGTCTTCGTCCTGTTTCTCGGAAATGAGCCCGTAGTCGTCGTCGTTGAACACGACCGTCGTAAAACTACAGTCCAGCCGCGTCGCGGTCTCGAGCTCCGCCGCGTTCATCAGGAACCCGCCGTCACCGGTCCCGGCGACGACGTTCGACTCCACCGCCAGATCGGCCGCGAGCGCGCCGGGAACCGCGATTCCCATGCTCGCCAGCCCGTTCGAGATCACGCAGGTGTTTGGCTCGTACGTCGGGAACGACTGCGCGATCGCCATCTTGTGACTGCCGACGTCCGAGACGAGCACGTCCGAATCGTCCATCGCCTCGCGCAACAGCGGCAACGCGTTTCGTACCGTTACCGGATCGTCGTCTGCCGGCGGCTCCGTCACCGACTCGAGCAGGCGATCGTGGAGGTCCCCACACCACAGGGTACAGGCATCCTCGGCGAGGCAGTCGTCGATGGCCTCGAGAGCCGCGCCGACGTCCGCGACGATCTCGACGTCCGGGTTGTAATGGCGATAGACCTCGGCGGGCTCGTAATCGACGTGGACGATCGTCTTCTCGAGCTCTGGGTTCCAGCCCGCCGGGTCGTGCTCCGCGATATCGTAGCCGACCGCGACGACGCAATCGGCCTGCTCGATCGCACGCGCGGCCTCCTCGTCGGGCCCCGAATCGAGCGTCATCAGCGACGCCGGCTCGCGGTCCGAGATCGCGCCTTTGCCCATGTACGTCTCGACGACCGGGAGCCCGACGCGACCGACGATGGCGCGAATATGCTCCGACGCGCGGGTCCGGACCGCGCCGTTCCCGGCCAGCATAATCGGCCGTTCGGCCTCGTCGATCAGCGCCGCGGCTCGCTCGGCCGACTCGTCGTCCGGATCGGGCCGCCGAACCGGATCCCGCCGCTCGATCGCCTCCTCATCGATCTCCACGGCGGCGACGTCCTCGGGGAACTCGAGGTGGGTCGCCCCCGGCTTCTCGTACTCGGCGAGTTTGAACGCCTTCCGGACCATCTCGGGAACGATCTCGGGCTCGGCGATCTGGGAGTTCCAGGCCACGATGGGCTCGAAGACGTCGACGACGTCCAGCGCCTGGTGGCTCTCCTTGTGCAGTCGCTCCCGGTCGCCCTGGCCGGTGATCGCGACGACCGGACTCTTGTCGAGTTGCGCGTCGGCGACGCCGGTCATCAGGTTCGTCGCGCCCGGACCGAGCGTCGAACAGCAGACGCCCGCCTCGCCGGTCAACCGCCCGTGGACGTCGGCCATGAACGCCGCCCCCTGTTCGTGGCGCGTCGGAACGAACCGGATCGACGAGTCCCGCAACGAGAACAACAGGTCCTCGATCTCCTCTCCCGGAACCCCGAAGACTCGATCGACGTCTTCCGCCTCGAGACAGGTGACGAGCAGGTCGGATGCCGTCTGCATGGTGGTCCCGTCCACACCGCTGTCCATTAATCGCTCACCATCTAGAGAATCGTACACGTATGCGCAGTATCGAGTGACGGGCCTCCAGCCGTCGTCGCGGTCGCTCGAGGGATCGACCGACACCCCGCTCACTCCCGTCGACCCTACAGAATCCGGTCCGGCCGGATCCGCAAGAGGACGCGCTCGGTTTCGATCGGGTTGGGATACTCCTCGACGTCCATGTACCGCCGGGCGAGTTCGTCGATGTGTTCGCGAGCGCCGTCGGTCGTGATCTCGTCGACCTCGCCGATCACCGAGAGGAACCGGTAGGGATCGTCGGGATCGGTCATGCTGACCCCGACGGCGGGGTTGTGCTGGACGTTTCGTTCTTTCTGGCGGCCGCGTTCGGTGTTGACCAGCAGCCGGTCGTCGTCCTCGTCGTAGTCGATCCACACCGGCGTGACGTGGGGAAGCCCGTCTTCGGTCAGGGTCGCGACGTGTGCGAACGTTTCCGTCTCGAACAGGTCGTGGAAGTCGTCGGGTATCGAGGTCACGTCCACCGCGTTCGCCGGCCTCGTTCTTGGGCGTGGTGCCTAACTACTCCGGCCGATGTGACCGTACTGATTCCCCGCTCTACGCTCTCGTACGCGTACATGTCCATAACTGAGAACGACATTGACCACGCAAGTGTCGGCTGACGGCTTATGCATCTCGACAACGATTAGGTCTGTATGACAGATCGTCAACCGGTGACTCGTCGGCGAGTAGTGCAGCTAACAGGTGTCGCGGCTTCGACCGCCCTCGTTGCCGGCTGTGGTGGTCCGGGTGGAAATGGCGGAAACGACACCGAGGAAGACGACGAAACCGAAGCCGAAGAGGGAACCGGAAACGGTCAAGATATCGAAGACGAGCCGGTCGATAACGAGACCAACGAGACCAACGAGACCGGAATGAACGAGACGAACGAGACGAACGAGACCAACGAGACCGGAATGAACGAGACGAACGAAACCAACGCGACCAACGAATCCGAGTAATCACCCGCCGATACCCGTTCTCCGACCGGTAGCGGAACGGACTCGCCGCCGATTCGAAACCGCGGTCGTGGCGGTCACCCGTCCGGAAGCGGACTCCCGAGAGGCATCGCCGATCCGCAACCGTTACTCCCTCTCGCTCCCTTCCTCGAGTAATGACCGACGGACTCGAGACGGAGGTCGAGGAGATGGGCGACGTCGCCGAGCGACGGGACGAACTGGCGGCCCGCGTTCGAACCCACGCCGGCGAAATCGCGCGGGAACTCGCCGTCTTTCAGGGCGGCGACTACGGTCAGGAGACGTTCAATACGGACGGCGGCAGCTGGACGCTCAAATACGAGGCCGGCGACGTCCAGTACCTCCGATTCGACCCGAAATCGGGCTCGGAGACGTACGTCGTCTCGAGCAAGCAGCCGCCGGAACCCGAGGCCCTCGAGACGGCGATGGCCGACTACGGGGCGTTCGTCGAGGCCTACAACGAGTACGTCCGCTCGTTCGAGGGGATGCTCGCGGACGTCTCCGGCGAGTTCCCCGCGGTCGAATCGACGGCGGAACTGGTCGCCGAGCGGGATCGCATCGTCGAGCGGATCCGCGACGTCTGTAATGCGATGGCGAGCCAGCTCCACCGCTACGACGGGGACTACGGCACCTACGCGACGACGATCTCGGGGACCCGCTGGGAGCTGAAGTGGGAGGAAGACCTCGCCTCCTACCTGCGTGTCGGCGGCTCGGACGGCGTCTACCTGCTCTCGCAGTACGGGCCGCCCGCAGCCCCTGAAGTCCGCCGGCTCGCCGACGACGTGCCCGCGTTCGTCGCCGACTTCAACGCCCACGTCGCCGACCTCGAGGCCGACCTCGCGGAGATCAGCTTCGAGGACGTCTAGAAGTCTATCTCGACCTCAGCTCCCGTTCAGAACGATAGCGACGCCTCGAGGACGCCGGGTGAGATCGGCCGCGGATCACGAGCAGCGACGCGGAAGCGGGGCGCTATCGGCGAGCGGCTCCCGGAGAGAACGCGGCGAGGAATTACACGTCGACGTACTGGTCGACCCACTCCTGACGCCGCTGTAATGCGCGTCGACCTTTCGGCGTCAACGCGTAGTAATTCGTCCGTCGGTCGAGTTGCCCCTTTTCGACGAGTTCTTTCTCGACGAGCGTGTCGAGATTCGGATACAGCCGGCCGTGCGTAACCGGCTGATCGATGTAACTATTGATGTCGTCCAGAATCGCTTGTCCCGACGGCCGATCTTTCCCTGCGATCACGTACAACAGATCACGCTGGAAGCCAGTTAGCTGGTCCATGGATCACCCTCTGAGTGACGACGTTCACCGTGCTGTGGGTTTGTTATAGAGGCAGTACGGGCCCGGTGCGAACGGTAACGCTCCGCGTAGGACCGACGACGGACGCCACCGCACACGGCGATACCCGGCCCGCGGTACGCCGAACTCGAGCCCGCCCTCGTGACGCGGTTTTTTTGACGTCGACCGCCCTACCGGCCGGTATGCCGACTGATCCGCTCGCCTGGGACACTCGCGATCGCCGGGTAGCCTACTCCTGTCCCGGCTTCGACGTGGTTAACGAGTCCGTTCGACTGCCCGACGGGGCCGACGCCGAGTTCGATTACCTCTCGGAACCGCCGAGCGTCTGCATCCTCCCGTTCACCCCCGACGGCGACGTCGTCTGTATCGAGGAGTGGCGACAGGCCGTCTCCCGGATCAACCGCGGACTTCCCGTCGGTGGCGTCGAACCCGAGGACGACGACCTCGAGGCCGCGGCGCGCCGAGAGCTCGCGGAGGAGACCGGCCACGAGGCCGACGCCCTCGAGCCGCTCGTGACCGTCGAACCGGCCAACGGAATCGCGGATTCCGTCTTGCACTTCTTCGTTGCCCGCGGCTGCCGGCCGACCGCCGAACAGCGACTCGATCACAACGAGAGCATTCGCGTGACCGAACTGTCGCTCGACGAACTGACCGACGCGGTCGCCGACGGCGAGATCCGCGACGGGCGGACGGTCCTCGCCCTCTCGTACTATCGACTGTTCGACGAGGAGAGGAGCCCGGATACCAGCCAGTGATCCGGGCGGAATCGGCGGTTAGCGCCGTATCGAACCGCCACCGCGTCTCCCCGGCCCCTTCGCTTCGATCAGCCGAGTGCGCCGAGTGACGGGGTTTCGTTTTCGCTTTCGTTCTCGGTCACGTTGGCGGTCTCGTTTCCTGCCGGCGGCTCGACCGACTCCTCGAGCGGTTCGCTGTCACCGACGGTGACGGTGTTCGCCGAGACGTTCTCGATCGTCATCGATCCTGCAGAGAGCGACGGGATCGTCTCGCCCGTCGCCGTCTCGTTTTGCGTCGCGTTGCCGGCCATCGCCGTTTCGTTCTCGGCGGTCTCGTTCTGGGTTGCGTTCTCGCCCGTCGCCGTTTCGTTTCCGGCGGTTTCGTTCTGCGTCTCGTTCTCGGCCGTCTGGTTCCCGGCGGCCTGCGTCTCGAGGCTGCCGACGGTCATCGACTCGACCGTAATCTCGTCGACGTCGAACTGTTCGACGGTCAGTTCGTCGATCTCCTGGGCGCTTTCGTTCTCGGTCGCGTTGGCTCCGCCGTCGCCGCCGTCGCCGCCGACCAGTCCGCCGATGAAGTCGGAGATTCCCGAGAGGATTCCCCCGCCGTCTTCGTCGACGGTCAGATCGTTGATCGTCATCCGCTCGGTGCTCATCGACTCGATTGTCAGGTTCTGGACCGTGACGTTGTCGCTCCCTTCGCCGATCACTTGAGTGATATTGGCCGACGACTCGTTCTCGCCGTCGGTCGCGTTGGCACCGTCCATACCGCCGCCCGTCTGGAGGTCTTCGATCGAGACGTTCTCGAACGCCAGCATCTCGAAGGAGGCGTTCGAAATCAGCACGCCCTGTGAGGTCTGGTTGTCCGCGGTCTGGTTCCCATCCGACTGGTTGTCCGCAGTTTGGTTCGCCTCGGACTGGTTGTCCGCGGTCTGATTCCCGTCGCTTTCGTTCAGTTGCTGCAGGAGCTCTTCACCGCCCTGCCCGGCCAGTTGCTGGATCTCGAGTTCCTCGATCGTGGCGTTCTCGATCGTGGCGTTCTCGAGTTCCAGCGTGTCGACCTGGACGTTTGCAATCGTTGCGCTCGTCTCGCTCATGTCTCCGGCGTCGTCGTCCGCGGCTGCCGGTGTGCCACCGACGAGGGCGGGACCCCCCGAGAGCACGACCAGCAACGCGACGAACGCGACACCGAGTGTTCGCGATTGTGAAGCCATACGCGCTGACGTACCGCCGTCGCGGGGCTAAAACGGGCCGACTGTTACGGGATTATTGCATCTAAAACGACCGTTGTCGCGTTGAATCGACCGTTTACAGCCGATCCGTGACCGTCGTCTCGTCTCCGTATCGGGCCGCTCGACTCGATACGGCGCTCTCGTGCCGAAAATCATTGGTTTCGTGATAGAACGGCGGCCATCGCCCCGACGATCGAGTCGCTGATCGTGTAACTCCCGTCACGGAACCTCGGCCGAGAGCAGGACCTCGAGTCGCCGGGCACGGCTCGGGACCGTCACCCGAGCCGTAGCTCCCTCGTTTCGACGGCGTCGCACGACGGGCAGACGAACTGATAGCGAACGCGCCCGCCCGAGGCGGTGACTCGCCAGCCGCCCTCGGTGTCGACGTAGCCACAGGACCGACAGCGTAGCTCCGACTCGTCGAACTTCTCCCGGAGGCGCTCGAACGGTGATCGATGTACTGACATATGTTATTATACACCGTGGCATTATATAACATTCTAGCCTGCGCTGCCGTCAGTGGCCCGGTCGCCAATCACAACGGTTCTTATGGATCCTTCTCTAGAAGGAACTATGGACGATGTCGACACGGAGCGTGGTGGCACCGGTGGTGACGCCGCGGCGGCGGTCCGGGCCCTCGAGCACGTGGTCGATCCGGTCGTGGCGATCGCCGACGGGGCGATCACGTACGTGAACGAGGCCGCCCGGACGGCGTTCGACCTCGGTGACGCCGATCGGGACGCGGCGACTGCACTCGGTGCGCGCTGGGACCGGCTCGCGGCGGCGATCGACGAAACGACCGTCGGCACCGCCCGACGGGTCGATTTCGACGACGGGGAGAGCGTGCGTATCCATCGGGGGGCAAACGGGGCGACGATCACGTTCGACCGCAACGGTGCCGATCCCGACGCCCGCGAGGGCACCGACACCCCCTCGCTATCGGGCACGAGCGACCGACTGGTCAAAGACCGCGCGCTCGAGGAGGCGCCCGTCGGGATCACCATCTCGGATCCCGATCTCGAGGACAACCCGCTGGTGTACGTCAACGAGGCCTACGAGGAAATGACGGGCTACGAGTACGACGAGGTCGTCGGTCGGAACTGTCGGTTCCTGCAGGGCGACGACTCCGACGAGGAGGCGATCGCCGAGATGGCGGCGGCGATCGATGCTGACCGCCCGGTCACCGTCGAACTCAAGAACTATCGCAAGGACGGCACCGAGTTCTGGAACGAGGTGACGATCGCCCCCGTCAGGGACGAGGACGGCCGCGTGACCAACTACGTCGGCTTCCAGAACGACATCACCGCGCGCAAGGAGGCAGAAATCGCGCTCGAGCGCCGCACCGAGGAACTCGAGTACATCCTCGATCGGGTCGGTGGACTGATCCAGGACGTCACCGCCGTCGTCGCCGGCTCGACTGACCGCTCGGAGCTCGAGGCCGAGGTCTGCGCGCGAATCGCCGCGGAGGAGGCCTACGACGGGGCCTGGATCGGCGAGCGAAACCCCGCGACCGGCACGATCGACGTCCGCTCGAGCGCCGGGGTCGAACCGGACGACACGCACATCGCAACGGACACCGACCACCCCGCCGTCGAGACGGTCACGACGAACGAGTCGACCGTCGACGCGGTCGACGGAACGACGTACGCCGCGTTCCCGCTTTCGTACAACGGCATCGAGTACGGCGTCCTGACGGTGCTGATGAACCGGGACCGCGCCGTCGACGACCGCGAGACGGTGATCCTCTCCGCGCTCGCCCGCGCGGTCGCGAGCGGCGTCAACGCCCGCGAAACCAGCCGCATGCTCGCGACCGACGCCGTCGTCGCGGTCGAACTCGAGGTGACCGACCGCGCCCTCGCTCCCGTCGCCCTCTCCGCCGAGGCGGACTGCCGACTCGAGTACCGCCGCTCGGTCCATCGGACCGACGACGAGACGGCCTCGCTGTTTACCGTCACCGGCGCGAGCGCCGACGAGATCCTAGCTGCCGCCGACGACCTCGCCGACGTCGACTGCCGGATCGTCGTCGAGCGCGAGGACGAGTGTCTCGTCGAACTGACGAGCGATGACGACCTCGTCGGCTGGCTCTCCGAACGCGGCGTGCGAACCCAGGCGATCGAAAGCGAGGCCGGTCGCGCCCGTCTCACCCTCGAGATTCCGCGATCGGCGAACGTCCGCTCGATCGTCGAGGCCGTCGAGGACCGCTACGACGGGACCGACGTCGTCTCCTTCCAGCAGCGCGAACGCGACGGCGAAACGCGCCAGGAGTTCGCCGCCCGGCTCGAGGAGGCGCTGACCGAGCGCCAGTTCGGCGCGTTACAGCGGGCGTACCTCGGCGGCTACTTCGAGTGGCCCCGGCCGACGACCGGGGAGGAACTCGCCCAGTCGATGGGCGTCTCGCGGCCGACCTTCCACGAACACTTGCGGACGGCCGAGGCGAAACTGTGTCGCGCCTTCTTCGGGGACGCGTAGCGTCCCGGGGCGATGACAGTCACGCCTCGAAGCCTGTAGCAGCCACTTAGAGCCGAAAACTGTGTTCGACGGTGACCGGCGTTTATATGTCTCGTCGTGGGAGTCGTCGCTATGTTCACCTTCGCAACTCCGCTTCAGGTCGGTGGCGGTGGATTCCTGTACTGGGCGATCATCTTCTTCGTCCTCGCGATCGTCGCCGCCGCCGTCGGTGCCCGCGGCGTCGCCGGAATCTCGATGGAGATCGCACGGATCTTCGTGTTGATCTTCATCATCCTCGCGGTGGTCGCGCTCCTGTTGTGACCGCCCCGACACCGAGGAGGCCACTCCCCATCTGACCGACTCCCCACCGCTCAGACGTGAGTACTACCGGTTACTGTCCGCAATACGTTCCGGCACGACGGACGATCGGTCTCGCGTCACTGTCGATTCCCTCGAGCGATACGTCGATCGACTCGTTTCGGATGTGCGTAACGAATTATGGTTACATTTGATTGAGAACGCCTAACACAATAGAGGTGTTATACAAGAGTGAACGGTTACTATGACAGAACTCGGCGGATTTCAAGACAGAGTCGCTCGCATCGATCTCTCCGAGGGAGAGGTCGCCTACGAGTCGATCGACGAGGAGGACGCGAAGAAGTATATCGGCGCTCGAGGACTGGGGGCGAAGTACGTCTTCGACCAGGGACCGGACGTCGATCCGCTCGGGCCCGACAACTTGCTGGCGTTCATGAACGGCCCGCTGTCGGGGACGCAGGTCACGATGAGCGGCCGGATCGCCGTCTGTACGAAATCGCCGCTGACCGGGACGATCACCGACAGTCACCACGGTGGCTGGTCGGGGGCCCGTCTCAAGTGGGCCGGCTTCGACGGCCTGACCTTCGAGGGGGAAGCCGACGAGCCGGTCTACGCCTACGTCGAGGACGGCGAGGTCGAACTCCGGGACGCCTCCCACCTCTGGGGTGAGGGCGTCCACGACACCCGGGATCGACTCGAGGAGGAACACGAGGGATCCTACGGCAAGAACCTCTCGCTGATGGCGATTGGACCCGGCGGCGAGAACGGCGTCAAGTACGCCTGTATCATGAACGAGGACGACCGGGCCTCGGGCCGCGGGGGCACGGGCTGTGTGATGGGGTCGAAGAACCTCAAGGCGATCGTCATCAAGTCGACCACGAAGATGCCCAAGCCGGCGGATCCGGAGACGTTCAAGGAGGGCCACCAGCAGGCGATGCAGGCCATCACGGAGTCGGAGGTCACTGCACCCAACGAGGGCGGCCTCTCGCTGTACGGCACGAACGTCCTGATGAACATCGGTGAGGAGATGGACGGGCTTCCCACGAAGAACGGGAAGTACACGTCGACCGAAAGCATGCGCGACGCGGAGGGCGTCGACATCGACGCCGAGCGCGTCTCCGGCGAGAACGTCCGCGAGAACATCCTCGTCGACGAGCCGACCTGTCACTCCTGTCCGGTCGCCTGCAAGAAGGAAGTCGAAGTCGACGTGATGCACAAGGGCGAGGAGCTGAACGTCGAGACCGAGTCCTACGAGTACGAGACGGCCTACGCGCTGGGGCCGAACTCGGGCCACACCGAACGCGACGAGATCGCCGTCATGCTCGACCGCTGTAACGACATGGGCATCGACACCATCGACGCGGGCAACATGATGGCGATGGCCATGGAGATGTCCGAGGAGGGCAAGCTCGAGGACGTGGGCGAGCTCGAGTGGGGCGACACCGAGACGATGATCGATCTGATCGAGCAAATCGGCCACCGCGAGGGCGACCTCGCGGACCTGCTGGCCGAGGGGCCGCGCCGGGTCGCCGAACAGAAGGACGCCCACGAGAACTCGCTCGCGGTCAAGGGCCAGACGATCGCCGCCTACGACCCGCGCTGCATGAAAGGGATGGGCATCGGCTACGCCACGTCGAACCGCGGGGCCTGCCACCTGCGCGGCTACACGCCCGCCGCGGAGATCCTCGGCGTCCCCGAGAAGGTCGACCCCTACGAGTACGAAGGGAAGGGCCAACTCACCGCCCAGTTCCAGGACCTCCACGCGATCAGCGACTCCTTCGACATCTGCAAGTTCAACGCCTTCGCGGAGGGGATCGAAGAGTACGTCAACCAGTACAACGGGATGACCGGCCGCGACGTCTCCGAGGAGGAGCTCCTCGAGGCTGGCGAGCGGATCTACACCCTCGAGCGCTACTACAACAACCTCAACGGCTTCGACGGGAGCGACGACTCGCTGCCCGAGCGCTTCCTCGAGGACGGCATTCGCGGCCAGGGTGCCAGCGAGGGCGAGTACTGCGAACTCGACGAGATGAAGGCTGAGTACTACGAGCACCGCGGCTGGGTCGACGGCGTCGTTCCCGACGAGAAACTCGACGACCTCGGGATCGAGGTCGGACCCGGAACCGGCGTCAGTGGCAGCGGCGGCGCGGCGGCACCGAGCGACGACTGAAGGTAGTCTCGAGCCGTCGGTTCCACCGATTATTTTTCCTCTGGTACGGTCGCAGACCGACGACAGTAATTAGCGGTGCGACGGTGGTTCGTCCATCCATTTCGTCGGACACCTCACATCAAATATTGGTGTTAGTAATTGTCATATCTCGGCCAGTATGTTCGGGTCGTGGCTTTTCAGCCTTCGAAGCTCTTCTAAACGGGATATTCTAGATATTCGTTACATTATTATAATCCTATTCGTATGTAGTTGTATGAGCCTACTGAACCAGTGGAAGGGCGTGAACGGGTACATGATCAACGATCCGGGAACGTTCTTTTCGGAGTACAACGAGAGCCACGGGATCGGATATCCGATCGCGTTCATGCTAATTTCGTACCTCGCTGTCATGCTTCCGGCTGCGGTGCTCACTGCAGCGCTGAACATTACAGCACCGGGCGAGGCAGCCATCGGTGTCGTGATTTTCCTGGCATTCGGAATCGCGTACTGGATCCTGGGGCTCGTCGAAGCGTTACTCGCTCACGGTGTCGTGTATCTCTTCGGTGCACGAGGTATCGCAAAGACGTTCGAGGCGTACGCGTTCCCGACGGTCGTCCGGTACGGGCTGTGGTGGTTCCCGCTCGTCAACATCGCACTCGGATTCTACGGTCTGTATCTCCAGATCAAGGGACTGTCGACGTTTCACGACATCTCGACCGGAAAAGCCGTGATCGCCGCCGCCCTCCCGGTAGTGGTGTTCATGCTTCCCGGGATCCTTGTCATCGCCGCCGTAGTCGCCACGTTCGTCCTCGATATGGGCTCACAGACGGGCACCCAGCCGGCCATGCTCCTGTTCGACGTCGTCGCGTGATCGGCGGACGGTCGTGATCGCCGGCTCGAGCGATCCGGCGAACTCGGAGCGAGGTGGGGAACCACGATACGCGAGAAGAGACGATCGACGGCCGATCGTGCCGTCCGCTATACTGCGACCCGATCGGTGTTGACGACGGAATTCGCGTCTTCCGCCGACCGATCAGTCGTCGGCGACGGCGTAGGACGCGCCGGCGTCGGTGTCTGCGTCGGCGTCGGGCGTGGTCATCTCGATTTCGATGTTGCCGTCGTCGATCGAGACCAGCACGTCGTCGAAGCACTTGCGGTACTCGGTCGCGTGCTTCCCGGAGGTGTTGATCCGGACCTGCTCTTCGACCAGGTCGGCCTCGGTCAGGAGTTCGACTTTCCGGTAGGCGGTGGACATCGGGATATCGCACTGCTCGGAGACTTCCGTCGCCGTCAGCGACTCCTCGGTCGTCGCCTCGAGGATGGCGCGACAGGCGTCGTCGTCCAGCGCAGTGAGAACGGCCTGCGGGTCGGTCTGATCGTCGCTGTGCCAGCCTCGCGTCCGGGCGTCAGAGTTCGTAGCGGACATCTGTTACACCTTCTAGTACCGACCGGGACCCCTCCAAATGAGTCCCAATAAATACAGGGTTCTTTATATGGGGTTGTCGAACCCGGGCCGTGGGACGATCTAACACGGGTTTTCGAGCCGTCACTCGGGCGAAGACGTTCGGTCGGGGTTCGCATCGCGGACGCAGGGTTTAGGGGCCCGGACTCCCCAGCAGAGAGTAATGGCTTCGGGGATTCGCGCGGAGATAAAAATCGACGACCCGCCCGACTGCGTCGTCGCGCAAGCGTCGGCCGAGACGGACGGTCGGGTCACGTCCGTTTCGCGGAGCACGAACCCGTCCACACCCGAGCGCGTGACCGAGGAGTTCATGCTCGAGGCCGAGACCTATCCAGACGAGCTCGACGTCAACGCGGATCTCTCGCCGATCTTCGCCTACGGCTCGAGTTCGGTCTACCGATTCCAGCGAGAGCTCGGCTGTGGTTGTCCCTGTGAGTGTATCGAGCGACACGACTGTCCCGTCATCGATATCCGGACGCAGGGCGCCTCGCTCCACCTGACCTTTCACGCGCCGGATATGCAGGACCTACAGGCGATCATCGGTGACTTGCGCGAGCGCTACGCGACCCTCGACGTCCAGCGACTCCTCCAGTCCCAGCAGGACCACGACGACCGAAACCTCGTCTTCGTCGACCGGAGCACGTTGACCGACCGCCAGACCGAGGTCCTCGAAACGGCCCACCGGATGGGCTACTTCGAACACCCCAAGCGGGCCAACGCCGGCGAGGTCGCCGCCGAACTCGACATTACCGGGACGACCTTCACCGAACACCTCGCGGCGGCCCAGACGAAGCTGCTGGATGCGATTCTGGATCACGAGTGACCGATCGTCTTCACGGTGGCCGCGACTCGAGTCCCGGGACGGCGACGAGCGTCGACTCGAGCTATATGAACGTATCGGGACCTACAGACCGACGGCATCGAACCGCAACCCTATATATACTGGACCTACAGCTATACGGTAGACGACTGAAGTTTCACGCGACTCACCACCCGACATGAGTAGATACGAGTTCACGTGCCCGGAGTGCGGGCAGGAGATCGAGGTCAACGAATCGATGCGTGAGGCCACGCTATCGCACGGCTGCCCGGTCTGCAGCGCGTCGGTCGGATCGTCGGATTTCGTCGCAGAACAGGAGACGAACTAATCCCACCCCACGGCCGCCGCTCCGACTCCCCTTCTCACTCCTCGCGATCGATTTCCGTTCGCCGCCCGCCGAGCGTCGCCGGCGCGAGACGGTAGAGTTCGATGTTCAGCGCGTCCTTCCCGTCGGCCCAGATCTCGAACAGCGGCCGCTTCGCCTCGCCGTACTGGGCGATCTGCTCCGGCGTCAGCTCCGAGGGCTCGATGCTCTCGAGGTCTCCCGTGGCGATGACGCTCCGGTAGGTCGAGTCGACTTCGTCGTAGACGACGAGCCGCGCTTGCGGCGTTGACTCGAGGAACTGGCGCTTCTCGCTGTCGGGCGTCGATACCATCCGCATGTAGAACTCCCGCTCGTCGTCGTCGTAGCCGTACGAGATCGGAATCGCATAGGGTTCGTCCGTGCGCGCGAGCGACAACACCCCCGTCTCGTGACGACTGAGGAAGTCGTCGATCTCGCCGTCGGTCATCTCGGTTTCCTGGTCGATAGCCATCGTTTCAGTGGTTTGCCAAAGGTGAAACACGATCTTTATAGTTGCCATCGACCGCGAGGAGCGTCGCCGCGACGGTGCCAGCGCACCGCGGCGCGTCGCATTCGATCTCACCCGGGATACTCGCCGTCGTCACCGTCCGTCGCGCTCTCGGAAGTCCCGCCGCTATCAGTGCCGATGACCACCGGTTCCCGGATCTCGAGTGCCGTTTCGAACTCGTCTTCGCGGTCCGTCCGCCGACCGATCCGCAGCAACTGCTCTTCGTGTGCCCGGCGGATCGCCGACAGCTCGCGGTCGGTCACGTCGATCTCGTCGCCGAGCTCCTCCCAGTGGCCCCAGTCGACGAGGAATATCTCGACGTCCTCGCCCGCGTAGAGCCGTTCGTACTCCCGGCGGTACCGCTCGAGTGCCGGGCCGAGCGCTACCTGGGCGCGCTCGACCAGGTCGGGCAGGCGGGTCCCCGGCACGCTCGCCTTGGCCGCGGTGAGCAGGAGGACCTGCCCCTCGATCGGCTCGCCCGCCATCTACCCACCTGCGCGCATCGCCTTCTGTGCGAACTTGTCGACGAGGGGATCGAGCGTGTCCGCCTCGCCCTCGAACACTATCGAGATCTCGGTCAGTTGGAGGGAGGGGCCGATATCGACTTTCTCCGACGAAAAGGTCGCGCTCCAGCCGTCGCCCTCGACGGTATCCTCGGCGACCTGTTCGCCGCCCAGATTCGTCAGATAGCGGACCACGAGCCGTTCGGAGATCCCACGAAAAGAACGACTGACACGAGCTACCATACCGTCGAATTCGACCGCCGGACGGATAAAGTCACGTTCGCCGGTAATGGGGCGGTTCACCCAACTGCTCGGAACAGGACCACGGCCCCGACGCCGCCACACAGCGACAGCAGGATGCTCTCCGTTCGCCACATGACCAGCACGACGATACCGGCCGCGCTCCACTCCGCCGGTCCGCCCGTCGCCAACTCCGGCGCGAGGATCGCGATCACGATCGCCCCCGGCAGAACCGAAAGTCCCGCCTCGAGTCGCTCGCTCACCTCGATCCGGCGCAGGAGCCAGAGGCCGCCGACCTTCGTCAGCGCCGTCACGAGCGTCATCGCGAGGATGACGCCGACGACGAGCGGATCGAGCGCGAACGCCCCCTCACCGACCATGGCGGACCACCTCCACCGCGGCGGCCGCGAGCCCGCCGAGCAGGATGTACCACCGCCCCGGCAAGAGTTCCGCGGCGGTGACCGCGGTCGCGAGGGAGACGAGCCACGGCACGAGCGTCGAGTACCCCTCCCAGAGGTCGACCGCGAGCGCGACGAACACCGCCGCCAGGACGAAGTCGATGCCGTACTGGGCCGGATCGCCGATCGCGCCGCCGGCGGCCGCCCCGACGATCGTCGACGCGACCCAGAAACACCAGATCGCGATCCCGGTTCCCAGGAGGAACGCCCCCCGGCCGCTGCCGGACTTGAGATCGCGCATCGTCAGCGCCCAGTTCTCGTCGGCCATCAGCAGGAGGCTCCCGTAGCTTCGGAGCGGCGAGAGCCGCTCGAGCCAGGGACCCAACGCAGCCCCCATCAGCGAGTACCGGAGGTTGATCGCGAGCGTCGTGAGGACGATCGTGGCGACCGGGAGCGGCTCCGCCCAGAGTTCGACGGCGACGATCTGGGCGGCACCCGCGAGAACCGTCGCACTCATCAGCGTCGCCTCGGCGACGCTCAGCCCGGCTCGACGGGCGAGCATCCCGAACGCGACGCCGTAGCCGCCGACGCCGAGCGCGACCGGGACACAGGTCAGAAAGCCGGCGCGGACCCCCGCTCGATCGAAGGTTATCGCCTCGCGGTCGTCCGCTACTGGCGATCCGCTATCGGCCGCCGGCTCGTCCGACGCTCGGTCGGCGTGCGCACCCGGGCTGGGATCCGTATCGTCGCCGTCGGTTCGCGTCACGTTCGCCTCGAGTCGAACGAGGCCTAAAGCGTTCTCGAAATCGCCGCCGAGGGCGGTCGCCTCGATCGGTTCCGACGAACACCGGCGTCCGATCACGCCCCGTAGAGGAGCAGCGCCAGCGCGACGATGCCCGCAGCGAGTCCGTACAGCGGACCGCTGACGACCCACAGCGCGATCGCGACGAGAACGAACACGAGGCCGACGAACCGACAGAGTTGCTGGACGAGCGTCCTGTTCTCGTTGCGATCGAGGAGCGTGTCGAATCCCAGCTCGAGTACCAGTTCGACGACTGCATCCAACATACGCGTTAGTATTATTCAGCCGACAAAAAGCTATAGGTAATCCATATACGCCGCTGCGAACGTCGGTGGCCGATTATCCACCGGCGACTGGCGGGAATACTGACACCACGTCGCCCGATTCCAGCGACGTATCGACTCCCTCCATGTGGACCACGTTACGGCCGTTCTTCAGCACGCTCAGCTGCGGTCGGATCGTCCCGTTCTCGACTAACTGTCCCGCGAGCCCGTCGTACTCGGCTTCGAGGGCGGTGAGAACGTCGCCGACGGTCGCGTCGTCGTCGACGGTTCGCGTTCGCTCTTTCTGGCCGACGGCCTCACGGAAGGTAGCGAAGAATCGGAGATCGATTTCCATACCGTCCAATCGTGTTCGGACGACATAAGTCCGGGCGATGGCGTCGGCGATTCCCGCGATTCGCGGCCCCGATCCGCGCTCGGGACCGCGCTCAGGCCGTCGATGCCGCCGGCGACGACGTGTACGAGACGGAGTCGACGCCGGCAGTGTCGAGCGCCTCGTCGATCGCGGTCGCGCCCACCTCGGTCGCCTCGTCGGCGTCGTCGGCCTCGACGGTGACTGTGACGGTGAACTCGAGCGCGATCGTGTACGGGTCGAACGGTGCGGTCGGGTGTTCGTACACGTCCGCGTCCTCGATCTCCCAGTCGGTGATCGGTCCTTCGGCCGCGAGGGACTCGAGAGTATCCGCGAGCGTCGCCGTCGCCTCGTTGCAGGCGGTCGTGTCGGACCCGCCGTGCAGAGTGATCTGCGTCGTTCCGGCGCGGGATACAGCGAACTTCATGCCGTCTCTATGCAGTCCGCGAAGTTGACGTTTTGGGAGGTCGACAGAACGGGATCCGACGGCCGCTACAGGTCCTGCAGTCGAATCCCGTCCTCGACCAGCCGCTGGTTTCGCTCCCGGTCGAGGTGCTCGCCGAGCTCCTCGTGTTCGTGGAGCTGTGCGATCACGTCCGCGTACAGCGTCCGCCACGCGATCGCGTAGATCGGCGACTGGCCCCACGCCCGCAACTCGGGCACGAACGCGTCGTAGGTCTCGTAGCGCTCCTCGAAGCGATCGATCGCCTCGAGGACCTGCCCGGCCGCCTCGCGCTCGTCGTCGGCCTCCTCGAGGATGCGGTTGAACTGCGTCTCCCAGCCCGCGACCGCCTTCTGCATGTCCGCCGCCGCGCTCTCGTCGTTGTCCGGTAACTGGTCGAGGATCGGTTCCGGCACGCCCAGGGAAATGTCCTCCATGTACTCTGATATGCGACCGACTGCCAAGAAAACCTTCCCGATTCGATCGACACGTGGACGGAGCTATTCGACTGCGGGCAGTTCGCCCCTGTCCCGCTTACAACGCGGTCCATCCGGGGGAGACACCGTCAGTCGAATCGGTGTGATCCACGCTGCGGTGGCGCGCGCTGGAGAGCGACGAGCGGCTCGAGGCCGAACGGAGTGAGGCCTCCCAGCGAGTCGCGACGGCACACCGTGCGAGGGATGCGGACCGCAGCGACCCGCGGGAGCGAGGACTGCAATCGGCTGGGGAGGATGTGGTTTTCGTCGTCGCCAGTGCGAGCAGGGCGCTTCCCCGTATCGCGATCACCGACGACGAACCCCCGAACCCCGCCGTCGACGCTCGGCTCTAGGGCCACGTCGCCAGCATGATCTCGTCGACGAACTCGCCGTCGAGACAGTACTGTCCCTCGTGTTCGCCCTCGCGCTGCCAGCCGTTCTCCTCGAGGAACTCGATCGCCGCTTCGTTGGTCGCGGGCAGGTTCTGATAGAGCTTCTGATAGCCCGCGTCCGTCGCCCACTCGCACCCGTACTCGAGCAGCGACGACCCGACGCCCTGTCGCCGATATTCGGGGTCGACGCCGACGGTGATCTCGGCCGTGTGACGGAGCGACGGGAGTTCCGGTGCGTCGACGTGGACCCAGCCGACGATATCGCGGTCCGCCATCGATAGGTCGTCACCCGTTTCCGCGCCGTCCGGTTCGGCGTCGGCCGGTTCCTCGCCGAGTTCCGCGACGAAGAAGACCCGCGACCGCTCTTCGTTGGCCCGGACGAGTGCCGGCTCGCGCTCGAGTTCCGTCGCGACGTTTGCAGCGACGACGTACGTCCCGTCGTCGGCCACCGTCCGCATCGTCTCGACGATACCGTCCCGGTCTTCCTCGTGGGCCGGCCGGATCGTGACGGTGCCGTCGGCGCATGCGAGGTCGGTCGTCGTCGCCGAGAGCGCGATCCGGAGTTTGCCGTCGACCTCTGTCAGGTACCCCTCCGTCTGCAGCGTCTCGATGCACGACCGGAGGTCGTCCGGCGCGGGCGCGACCGTTTCAGTGTACGTTCCCGATCGGGCGGGCTTCGAGTGGGCGCGACCGCCGTCGACCTCGATCGACCGCGCCAGTTCGGCCGGCGTGACGGCCCCGTTACGCTCGACGTATTCGTAGACGCGGCGCTGTAGATCGGTTTCGAACGACCCGATTGGGTGCGTACGCATACCGACCCAGCCACCGACTGCGGACATTAGTATGCGATCCGTATCGGCCGCTATCCGCGACCCGCCGCGGCGAAGCGACTGATTTCCTGTCGTCTCGAAGCCCTCCCAATCGCCCTCAGAGCCGTTTTCCCGGCCAATCTTCCATTAGCTTCGTTCTTTCGTCCGGTCGGGGTTCGCTCGAGCCGGAGACGGAATTGATATAGCCTTATTTGATTTATCAGAGGGTCGTCCCCGGCTAAACGGGACGCTACACGCACGGCTCGAGTAGCTGCGCCGACGGGAATCTCGACTCTCGGGACCTCGACGTGGTTTCTGGAAGCCTGGAATCGTCTCTGACTCTTCGACTCCATCTCGTTGCGCTGACGTCGAACACCAGTGAGCGCGATTCCGCGCCCAGTGTCGAGATGCCCGGAAGGACTACTCGCATCGCGACGATCGGGAACCGCGGCCCAGCCAACCTGCCGATCAGTATACTACCACCGGAGGGCGATCATGTACTTCGATTGCGAGTCGAAAATCCGTGTTACTCCGTCGCCGTTGTCGCTCGAGTTCGTTCTGCCCGGTCCTCTCGTGAAGCGACGATCGGTTTTCGACAACACCGCTGCTCGAGTGCCATCCCGTGTCCGTAGCGTCTCGCACCGCGTATCGGTTGGCGTTCAGTTCACTTCCGTACCGACCCTCGAGTTACGTGTGTCGTAAAATCCCGTTTCCGACGCGTGAACCCCCGGAGTGAGACGCTAGAACCGCTGTCCAGTTCGGGCTCAGAAGACCACTCGTCGGTGGCCGGATTATCGCGGGAGGTCCCGACCGGAACACATCGAATGACCGGATAGTGAACACCCCACACGAAGACGGTCGTTGCGATACGGTTGGTCCGACTCGAGCGCCGAGTCGCTGGCACATCGCTGACGACGTCGCTATCCGCGAGGCGGGTGGTCATCGGCGTCCCGCTCGAAAGGGTGGTCGACGGGACGGTACCGATCGATCCGCGTTCGTTCGCGGTCGATAGTTGCAATCGAGATCCCGAGCTTACCGACTCGAGGACGAGTCGACCTGACGGACTGCCGTCGCGAACCCGGCTGTTCGATCGAATCGAGCGTCGGTCGGTGGAATCGAGCTCCGGCCCCCCGTCCGACTCGTGCGCTCTCGCTCCTGGTCAGTTCCGAGAGCGACTGTCGTTCCGATAGCGCTCCGGTCGACTTCCCTTGATACCGAATTGGGTGTCTCGCTCAGCCGCCGGTATCCCAGTCGAAACGTCCTATTCGAAGCTGATAAATCAAATACCACGATACGAAATCGGCGATGTTTCGGAAGTATCGGAAACGGCCCGGCGTCGTTTATTATCATCGAAACCGAACGGTGCGACGTGATCGTCGACGGCCGCGTCCTGCGCGAGGATTTCGTGCCCAGCGAGGTGGTTCACCGCCACGACGAGGTGACCCTCCTCTCGGAGACCCTCGAGCCGCTGGTGTACGGCGGACGGCCGGATCCGGCCTTCCTGTTCGGGCCGACGGGCGTCGGGAAGACCTGCATCGCTCGCTACACGCTCGCCCAGCTGTGCGAACAGGAGCCGACGGTTCGGGTGGCGTACGTCAACTGCTGGCAGGAGTACACGCGGTTTCGCGTGCTCTACAGCGTCCTCGAGGCGGTCGACCGAGCGGTCGACGTCCACCGGTCGACGCCGAAAGACGAACTGTTCGAACGGCTCTCCCGGATGGACGACCAGCCGATCGTCGTCATCTTGGACGAGGTCGACCAGTTGGAGGAGACGGCCGCGCTGTACGACCTCCATCGGCTGCCCCACGTCTCGCCCGTGTTGATCGCCAACCGCGAGGTGGAGCTGTTCGCGAGTTTCGACGATCGGGTGCGCTCGCGGCTCCACGCCGGGACTCGCGTCCGGTTCGACCGCTACGGCACCGACGAACTCACCGCGATCCTGGCGGAACGGGCGTCGAAGGCGCTCGAGCCGGAGTCGATCGGTAACTCGCAACTGCGAACGATCGCCGACGCCGCGTCGGGAGACGCCCGCGTCGGAATCGGCATCCTCCGGTCGGCCGCCCGCCGCGCGGATCGGGAGGGGGCGGAGTCGATCACGGAGGAGACGCTCGAGGCGGCGATCCCCGACGCGCGGACGGCGATCCGCCGGAAGACCATCGACGGGCTGATCGAACACCAGCGGGTGCTGTACGACGTGATCGACGAGGCCGGCGAGATCGAACCCGGCGACCTCTACGCGGAGTACGAGCGGCGGGTCGAGGAGCCGAAGACCCACCGGACCCTGCGAAACTACTTGACGAAGATGGTTCACTACGACCTGATCGAGGCCGTCGGCGAACGCCGGGGACGGACCTACCGGCTCGTCGACGGGCCCGGTGAGGACGACGGCGAGCAATAAGGGCGACTCGAGCACGGCCGACGCCACCGGTAGCCAAAAGAGCCACTTACGAGGCTCGCGCCCGTAACTGACGTATGAGCCAATCTCCGGCGCTCCCGGACGAGACTCGCCCCGGTCGGAGCGCGCTTCGCGTCGCCGACGCCGCGGCGACGATCGACTTCTATCGCGACGTCGTCGGCCTCCGCGTCCGGAATCGAGACGGGACGAGAGTGACACTCGGCACCGGCGAGCGACCGCTTCTCGTGTTGCTCGTGGATCCGACCGCCGAGCCGCGCGACGAGCGGGAGACCGGACTCTACCACAACGCGTTCAGGGTCCCCTCCCGCGGGGCGCTGGGGGCCGCACTCGAGCGCGTTCGCGAGGAGTGGACGCTCGACGGCGCTTCCGATCACGGCGTCAGCGAGGCGCTGTACTGTACCGACCCCGAGGGAAACGGCGTCGAGATCTACCGCGACCGACCCCGAGACGCGTGGCCGCGCACCGACGATGGCTCCGTTCGCGCGGCCGGCGCGCCGCTCGACCTCGAGGCGCTCGCGGCTGCGGCCGACGACGGGGCGGGCTCGAACGGCTCGCAACTGGCACCCGACGAAACGACGCTCGGTCATATCCACCTCGAGGTGTCCTCGCTCGACGCGGCCCGATCGTTCTACGCGGAGCGGCTGGGATTCGACGTGTCGATGTCGTTCGCGCCCGGCGTGTGCTTTTTCGCGGCGGGGGGCTACCACCACCACATCGGGGTGAACACGTGGAACCAGCGGTCGACGCCGGGCGACGGACTGGGACTGGCGTGGGTCGAATTCGTCGTTCCGGACGCGGACGCGATCGATGCGATCCGAGAGCGCTTCGACGACGGTGTCGCGTCGGTCACCGCGATCGACGGCGGCATCGAGATCACGGATCCGGACGGCATCCGGATTCGAATGCGGCCGGCGGAGTGACCGCAGGGACGGTTTCGGAATCGGTATCGGAAACGCGACTTTCCTTCGAAGAAGCGATCTCCGCGCTTATTTCGGCGCTCGAGCGACTTTCGGAACTGTCGGAACCCGGCGTCCGTCGCTTATGCCCCGCTGGCTCGAGGCCTCGTGTATGCACCAGTTCGAACTCGAGTCCGGGATCACGCTGTTGAACGTCCCGTCGCCGCGATCGGGGATCGTCCACCGGCTGGTCTGTGATCGGTTGGCCGACTGCGAGAGGGGAGACGGATCGGCCTACTGGATCGACGCGCGATCGGCGGCGTCGACCCACGCACTGTACGACTGTGCCTCGAGCCCGCGCGTACTCGAGGACTTGCGGATCGCGCGAGCGTTCACCGCGTACCAGCACCACTCGCTGGTCCGAGCCGTCGCTCGGCGGGCGGACCCGTCGACGAGCCTCCTCGTCGCACCCAACGTCGCGGCTCTCTACCGGGACGACGACCTCGCGGCGTGGGAGCGCGAGGACCTGTTGGCCGCGAGTCTCGAGACGCTCTCGGAACTGGGACGGGTGCTCGACTGTCCCGTCCTCGTGACGCGCGCCGGCGGTGCCGATGACGCTGCGACCGGCTCCGGGCCGGTTTCCGAGTACGCCGACACCGCGATCGACTGCGTTCGGACGCGCGAAGGGCTCCGACTCGAGCCGGCGGGCGAGGAGGCGGACGCGGCGAGCGCGACGGCGGGGTACTGGCACGGCAGCCAGTGGCAGACGACGATCCCCTACTGGGTCGAGCTCTGTGGCGCCGTCGACGCGGTCGATCCCGTCGTCGCCGCCCACGATCGGGGCCTGCTCGAGGTGAGCGGCTGATGGGGCGAACGAACCCGACCTACCGCGACGCACTCCGACGGATCGAGTCCGACTGGGAGCCGATGCGACGGGCGCTGCGCCGGGAGTACCAGTCGGATTTCGACCGGCTGTTCGACCGGGCGCGCGAGTTCGCCGACGCGGCGGGGTACGCCAATCCGCCGGAGCCGGAACGGGCCCTGTTGCTGTCGCTCCTGCTCGCTCACGAGGTCGAACTGCGGCGGTTGCGGGCGGAGCTCGAGGCCCGGGAGACCGACCGAAACGAAGTGGACCAGGCGCCATGAGCCCCTATGCGTTCGAGTTCGATGATGGGAGCGTCCGACAGTGGCGACTGACCGAGAGCGGTGCCGAGTCCACGACCGTGACGGACTACGCGCCGTCGCTGTTCGTCGCCGGGCCGGACGACGCGCTCTCGGAGCTGGACGAGCGCCTCGCGTCCGATCCGAAAGTCGCCACAATGGAGCGCGAGCAGTGGGCGACGAGCCTCCACGAGGCCCACGCGGGCGAGCGGAGTCAGGTCCTGCGCGCCGACCTCGAGCGCGTCGGCGAGGTCCGAACGCTGGCCCGGGAAATCCGGGGCGTCCACGAGCGCGAGACGCGGGCTCCGGGAACGTTCCGCCTGTTCGACGTGGACCTCGCGCCGGGGTTTCGGTACTGTCTCGACCGCGGGCTCGATCCCACGCCGGACCGCGATCTGCGAACGCTTCGGCTCGGCCTCGACGACGCGGCGCTGGCCGACGGCGACGTCTCGGCGCTGGAGCTGGGTGGTGAGCCCGTCGACGGTGACGAACAGCAGACGCTCCGGATGCTCGACCATCGTCTCGAGCGCCGGAATCCGGACGTCCTCGTCGTGAGCCACGCCGATCTCGTCCCGCTGCTCGAGCGCCGGGCCGAGTCGCTGGGGCTCGAGGGGTTTCATCTGGGCCGGCAGCCGGGATGGACCCAGCTGGCGAGCGAGAACACGTACGCGAGCTACGGGCGGGTGGGTCACTCGCCGGCGCGGTATCGAGTTCCCGGGCGGGCGATCATCGACGCGTCGAACAGCTTCCTCTGGCACCAGTCGGGGCTGGCGGGGATTCGATACATGGTCGAGCGGACCGGCCGCCCGCTGCAGGAGGCCGCGTGGGGGAGCATCGGCACGCTGCTGACCTCGCGACAGATTCGGCTGGCCCGCCGGGAGCGGGGCGTGCTCGCGCCGTGGAACAAGTGGGAGCCGGAGCGATTCGCGGATGTCGAGACGTTGCACGCGGCCGATCGGGGCGGGTTCACGTTCGCACCCGAGGTCGGGTTCCACGAGGACGTCCACGAGATCGACTTCGCCTCGCTGTACCCGCGGATCATCTGCGAACACGACGTGAGCCCGGAGACGGTCGGCTGTGACTGCAGGGTCAGTAACGACGGTGGCCACCGCGTTCCGGAACTCGAGTACGACAGCTGCGGGGTCGACGCTTTCCTTCCCGCCGTCCTCGAGCCCCTCATTTCGGACCGGGCCGCGATCAAGCAGCGGCTCGAGGGGGATCTCCCCGACGACGAAGCCGCCCGGCTCCGCGCCGAGTCGGGCGCGATCAAGTGGGTGCTCGTCTCCTGTTTCGGCTATCAGGGATACCGAAACGCCAAGTTCGGCCGGATCGAGTGCCACGAGGCGATCAACGCCTACGCCCGCGAGATCGCGCTGACGGCGAAACGCCGCCTCGAGGACGCGGGCTGGCGGATCGTCCACGGGATCGTCGACAGCCTCTGGGTCACGCCGCGGGTCGACGACCCGGACCCCCTGTCGGACGTGATCGGCGAGGTTTCCGATACCGTGGGGATTCCCCTCGAGCACGACGGCAGCTACGAGTGGGTCTGTTTCGTCCCGCTGCGCGATTCGATCGAGGCCGCCGATGGCGGCGACACGCCGGGAAGTGCGGCCCCGTCGGCGGGCGCACTCACGAAGTACTTCGGCAAACGGACGGGCGGCGAGTACAAGTTCCGCGGGATCGAGCTGCGCCAGCGGAGCACGCCGGCGTTTATCGCGGAGAGCCAGCGCGCGTTCGTCGAGGCGCTGGACCGCGAACGCGACCCCGAGGCGGTCTGTGACGTGCTCGGCCGCCGACTGACAGACCTTCGCGAGGGTGCGGTTGAGCCGGCCGATCTCGAGATCACGAAACGCGTCTCGAAACGGCTCGCCGACTACAGCCAGCGGACCCATACCACGGCGGCACTCCGGCGATACGAGCGTCGCGGGATCGATCGCCATCCCGGCCAGTCCGTCGAGTACGTCGTCACCGACGACGACGCTCGCGGTCCCGAGCGCGTCCGGCTCGGCCTCGAGGAGCCACGAACGTACGACGCCGACTACTACGCGACGCTGCTCGTCCGGGCGTGCGAGAGCGTCGTGTCGCCGCTCGGCTGGGACGAACGCCGAATCCGGCGCTCGCTTCGCGACGGGCGGACGGTTCGGCTCTCGACGTTCGTCGAGTGATCGCCGTGCGCTCGTTCATCTCATCACGACCGTTACGTTGGTCTGAGAGTTAGTTTCATCAGCGAATTGAGCGCTACCTTTACACCGATCGACCGATTTTATAATCGTACTATGACTGCCGTCGATTTCTCAGTAGGCCCCTGCCGTTCTCGCATCCGGTATTGGGAAGGTATCGCGGAACTCGAGCGGGTCCTCGTCGAGCCGATCGGGAGTCACCCCTGTAGACGCAGAGTTACGACCAATGAGTGAGCCAGAGACTTTCCAGACCGAGCCGGCACAGATTCTGCTCGTCGAGGACAACCCCGGCGACGTTCGCCTGACCAGAGAGGCGTTCAAAGCGGGGCGGATCGAGAACGACCTCCACGTCGTCTCCAACGGCACGGAGGCGCTGGCGTTCCTCTCCCAGCAGGGGGAGTACGCCGACGTCCCGCGGCCGGATCTCGTCTTGCTGGACCTCAACCTGCCGGGTAAGGACGGTCAGGACGTCCTCGAGGAACTGAAGGCCGATCCGTCGCTGCGATCGATTCCGGTGATCGTGTTGACGAGCTCGCGGGCGGAGGAAGACGTCGTCACGTCGTACGACCTTCATGCGAACGCGTACCTCACGAAGCCGGTCGATCCCGACGAGTTCATCGAAACCGTTCGCGCCTTCGAGAAGTTCTGGTTTTCGGTCGTGCGACTGCCGCCGGAGGCGGATAACGTATGAGCGAATCGGACACGCAGACCGGCGGCGACGGGGACGTGGCAGCCACCGAAGCGCTCCAGATCCTCCTCATCGAGGACAACCCGGGTGACGCCCGCCTGATTCAGGAGATGCTTCGGGACACCGAAGAGCTCGCGCAGCGAGTCCATCCCGGTGAGGCGACGGGGCAGACGCCGGAGATCTCCCGCGAAACTCGCCTCGAGAACGGGATCGACGTGATCGACTCCGAGCCGACCGACATCGTTCTCCTCGACCTGAATCTCCCCGACAGTGAGGGTGTCAATACGCTCGAGAGGGTCCACGAGGCGGCCGCGGAAACGCCGATCGTCGTCCTGACCGGGGTCCGCGACCAGCAGGTCGGCGTCGAGGCGATCCAGCGCGGTGCGCAGGACTTCCTCGTCAAAGACGAGGTGACGAGCGAACTGCTGATCCGGACGATCCACCACGCGATCGAGCGCGCCAAACAGGAGCGAGAGCGCCGCCAGCAACGCGAGTATCTCGAGGCGCTCAACCGACTCAACCGGATCGTGCACGATATCACCCACGCGGTGATCACGAGCGAAACGCGGGCGGACCTCGAACAGCAGGTCTGCGATCGCCTCGCCGCGTCCGACGCCTACCGGTTCGCGTGGATCGGCGAGGTCAACCCGGGGAGCGATCGCGTCGTCCCGAAGGCGGCGGCCGGTATCGAGGACGGCTACCTCGACGAGATCGACGTCACCGCCGACGAGAGTGACGAGGCCGGACAGGGGCCGTCGGGAACGGCGATCCGGACCGGACAGGTCCAGGTCATGAACGATATCCAGACGAACCCCGATTTCGAGCCGTGGCGAGAGCAGGCGCGTGCCAGAGACTACCACGCGTCGGCGGCGATCCCGATCGTCTACGAGGACCTCGTCTACGGCGTGTTGAACGTCTACTCGTCGTCGTCCCGAGCGTTCGACGGACCGGAAACCGGCGTCCTCGCTCGGATTGGGGAGGTCGTCGCGCACGCGGTCACGGCGATCGAACGCAAGGACGCGCTGGTCAGCGACGCCGTCGTCGAACTCGAGTTCCGCATCGACGAGATGGCCGAACCGCTGGTCGAGCTCACGACGACCGAATCGTGTACGATCGAGTTCGAGCAACTGGTCGGCGGCGACGAGGTGTTGCTCGCCTACGGCACTGCACGCGACGTCTCGCAGGAAACGTTTGCCGACGCCGTCGACCGGACCCACGGCATCGACGACGTTCGCTTCCTCTCGGTCAGACGGGACGAACTCGAGTTCGAACTCGTGGCCCCGGCGGCCGTCTCGTTGTTCGAGACGATCGCGACCCACGGCGGCCACGTCGCATCGGCGACGATCACCGACGGGGAGTTTCGATTCGTCGTCGAACTCCCGCGGGGCCGGGACACCCGCCGGATGATCGAACTCATCAACACCCAGCGCGACGACGTCACGTACCTCGCACAGCGGACCACCGAACGCAGCGAGCGCACCGGTTCGTCCGTGCCGTCCGTCCTCGAGGAGGAACTGACCGAGAAACAGCGAGCGGCGATCGAGACGGCTTTCTTCGCGGGCTACTTCGACTGGCCGCGGGGGAGTACCGGCGAGGAGATCGCGGAACGCCTCGGGATCGCGCCGGCGACGTTCAACCAGCACCTCCGGACGGCCGAGCGGAAGTTCTTCACCGCCGTACTCGGGGAGTGATGCGGTCGCTTTCTATAGTAGCCACTGAAAGTCAACCCACACATGATCGCATGACTTCGTTGCGATCAGTGTGTAACTCGTTTCAGTGGCTACGACAGATCCCGACGCCGTCCGCGAGCAGTTCGTGAGAGCGGAGCACGTCGTCGTGGTCGGCGATGATGTTCTGTACGATCACGTCGTCGACGCCGACCCGGTCGGTAAGTTGCTCGAGCAGTTCGGCCACCGTCTCGGGGCTCCCCGAAATCGAACGCGGCCAGTCGTCATCGGGAAGGGGGTTCGGCGTGGGATCCGGGACGCCGCTGAGTTCCTCGATTGCCGCCTCGACAGACGGGGGCGAGCCGACGACGCCGCGTTGCATCCGCTGGTAGGACGCCTCGGCGGTCGCTCGCAACCTGGCCGCGTCGTCGTCGGTATCGGCGCAGGCGACGTTCATGGCGAGCATGCCGGTCGGTTCGTCCGGGCCGGCGCCGAGTGGCGACGGGTCGAAGTTCTCGCGATAGGTCTCGAACGCGCGCTCGGCGAGGGTCGGCCGGATGAACCCGGCGAAACAGTACCGCAGGCCCAGTTCACCGGCGACTTCCGCGCTCGAGGGGCTCGAGCCGAGGACCCACACTTCCGGAACGTCGTCCTCGGAGCGGGGGAGCCGGAGGTCGGCGTAGGCGTGATCGTCCGGGAACCCGTCGTAGAGGTGGTTCACGACGGCCTCGATCTTCTCGGCGTGGTCCGCGTCGGGATTTCGCTTTTGCCGGTCGGTTCCCAGCGCGCGGTCGGCGGCTGGAATTCCTGTCGCCCGACCGAGGCCGAGATCGACGCGGCCCGGTGCCAGCGCGTCGAGGGAACTGAACGTCTCCGCGACCTTGAACGGGCGGTAGTGGTTGAGAAGGACCGTCCCGGAGCCGACCCGTATCTCGTCGGTTTCGGCCGCGAGGCGCGCGATCAGGACTTCCGGGGTCGTGCTCGCGATCGAGTCGGCCATCCCGTGGTGCTCGGCCGCCCAGAACCGCGAATAGCCGAGTTCGTCGGCCAGTTGCGCGAGTTCGACCGTATTCTCGTACGCTTCGGTCGCGCTCCCGCCCGCCGGCACGGGAGCGAGATCGACGATCGAGAGATCCATATCGGCTGCTCGGAATCGGACGCTGAATAGCCGTTCGATTCGTCATTCGCGGAGGCTGTCACGACCGCCGCGTCGGACGGAACGCGACTCCTGCCGGACCCGAAATCGCGCCGCGGGCGTTCGATCGATGAGTCCGTCGTCGTCGAACCGATCACGGCCGAGTTTTAGGTCGCACGAAAAAATATAACCGAATTGAAAACTTATATGCGGGTGGACGCCAATCTAGCTACTGTGATGAACACGCAGAAGACCGTCCAACAGGAAGCCGGTACCGTCGAGGAGAACGCGCTACGACTCGAGCCCGAGAAGGCGGAACAGATCGTCGAGGCACTGAACAGGGACCTCGCGGACGCGTACGTTCTCTACCACCAGCTTCACAAGCACCACTGGAACGTCGAAGGTGCGGAGTTCCTCGACGTTCACGTCTTCCTCCAGGAGGTCTACGAGGACGTCGAGGCGGCGGCCGACGAGGTCGCCGAACGACTGCAGGCCCTCGGCGGCGTCCCCCACGCGAGCATGACGACGCTCGCCGAGAACGCGACCGTCGAGCCCGAGGACGAGGACGTATACGACATCCGAACCTCGCTCGCGAACGACCTCGAGATGATGGGCGACATCATCGAGAGCTACCGCGAACACATCGAACTCGCACAGGGCCTGGGCGATCACGCGACCGCCCAGATGCTCCGCGAGCAACTCGAGACCATCGAGGAACACACCCACCACATCGAGCACTACCTCGAAGACGACACGCTCGTCCTCGAGTCGGCGACGAACTGACGGCGTTCGACTGTTCTCTCGAATCCCGCTTTCGGACGGTTTTCGAAGATCCGACTAGCTTAGCAGTTCTCGGTCGTCGACGCTCGGGCCGGGACGTCGACGGAGTCGGCGTCCTCGGCCTCCAGGAGCGTTTCGGCGACCCGCTCGGTGACGAGGGAGCTGACGCTCCCCGCGAGCGCCATCGCCTCCCGCTCCGGGTCCTCGAGTTCGAGGACGTCGCGAAAGAAGGTCGACAGGACGGCGTAGGTCTCGTAGAGCTCGGCGGCCGTCTCCCGTCCGGACGCGGTGAGCGTCGCCCCGTCGTACGGTTCGTAGGTGAGATAGCCCTGCCCCTCGAGTCGCTGGAGGGTTTCCGTCGCGACCGCCGGCGACCGGTCGAGCTCGTCCGCGACGTATCCCGGGGAAACCGATTCCTCACCGTCTTCCGCGGCGAGATAGCAGACGAGCAGGTACTGGGAGGCGTCCGTCATGCGCCTCGAGCGAGGTGACCGTGGCCGACTCGCTGGCGGTCCTCGTGGCACGTCTCGTACCGGGAGGCGAGCGACGGGGCGACGTGGGAGCACGCTGAGCCGTGATCCCGTGGCAGATCGTCGTCCATGCGTTTTAGGCGAACCTAAATCATTAAAATAGTTGCGGCTAGTCGATTCTCCTGACTCGATCGGCGAGGTCGAGCCCGAGATCACGCGCCGCGGGGTTCGGTCGCGGGCGGCGTCACGTCGTCGATCGGTCGGGCGGCTACGGCGATGGCCACCATCGAGAGACCGGTCACGAGCAGGTTCGCGCCGACCAGAAGGCCGATCGCCCAGGCCGCGGTCGCCGGAAAGCCGACCCAGAGGAGTCCGGCGAGGGCGATCGCGACGACGCCGCTGACGGCGATCGACGTTCGGGCGGCCGACCCGGGCATCCGCATCGCCGTCGCGAGTTCGACGAGACCGTCGACGACCAGGTACACTACGAGCGCCAGCGTCAACGTGACGAGCGCGACGGCGGGTGCCGCGAGGACGGCCAGTCCGGCGAGCACCGAGACGATCGCGAGTGCCGTCTGCCAGATCGACCCGCGCCAGCCGCGCGCGGTGAACGCGTGCGCGCCGTGGACGAATCCGCCCACGACGAGGAGCAGTCCCAGCGCGAGCGATACCGACAGTCCGGTGACCGTCGGCGCGGCCATCGCCAGTAGCCCAATTAGCCCGACGATCCCGCCCGCGATCGCGAGGGGTCGCCATTCGTTCTCGAGAGCGTAGCCCTCGGCGTGTGCAGTGTTTGCAGAAATGCTGTTCATCGAACTCACCGATACTACGTACGTCGTCTCAGTATATAATACAAATGCGCGAATTGATAGTAAATCCGCGAAACGGACCGGTCCGAAACCGGGACGAATCGCAGCTTTCGGCCGGGTAGGAAGACGAATGGGACGAACGAAGCGAACGGACCGACCGGCGAATCGCGGCCGTTATTTCGGTCGGGGTGGCAGGTCGAGTCGTGACGGAGGAGAGCGACGACCACCGCGACTGTGAGCTCTGTGGCGCGCGTGTTCCGGCGGCCGTCTATCACGAACACTTGCTCAAGGAATGTCCGGGTCGGTGACGCCGTCCGTCGGACTCGCGCCGGCCGCCCGTGAATTCGGGAGAGCGATAGCCACGGTACTCGAGCGACCGACCGGCCCGACACCCCCGAATGCGGGACTGTGCTACCGACTGTAGCAGCGTTCCCCACCACTGCGCACGCTCGGTTTCGATCGGTTTCGGGACTCGAGAAACGGGAAAACACCTTTCCGACTCGTCGGAATCACAGCGAGACAGTGATGGGTGCGCTCTATACGAGAATCTGGCAGTGTCCCGTGTGCGGCCGGTCCGTCAACGGATTCGTGAACGGCGATCGGTGTCCGTCCTGTCGAACGACCGTCCTCGATCCGTCCGACGCCCGACGCGATACGGCCGAACGGTAGCCCCCGCCGGTGCCGAGGCGACTTATTTCTCGTCGACGTGGCGAATCTCGCAGGCGATCCCGCGCGTGCTCTCGGCCATTTCCCGACCGAACATCTCGGCGCGGCCGACGGCAAAGGCCTTCGGCCCCTCGACGATCACCTCGTCGCCGACGCGAATGTCCTCGTCGGCGTCGACGACGCCCGGCGCGAGCACGCTCCCGTGGGGAACGAAGCCGTCGATCTCGACGCGCTTCGTCGGGGCGTCGCTCTCGAGCCAGCGGCGCGCGCCTGCGAGCGTAAAGGACAGCGTCCCGTACTGTGGAACCATCGTCGCGAGCTGGGTGTCATCGGGATCGCGAACCTGAATCTTGGGATAGCGGCTGGTCGTCTGGATGTCGTCGAAGAGTTCGTCGCCGGCACCGTCGCCCAGCAGGTAGTCAGCGATCGCGCGGACGGTGTTGTGCTCGCGCTCGCGTTTGGAGTACTTCAGTTCGCCCGACAGCGCACTCGAGAGGTTGGCGAGCGACTCGTCGTCGGTCGGGTGTTCGTCGACCGTATAGGTGATATCCAGATCGAGGGCCGCCTCGACGCGCTCGACGATGTCGCGGTAGCCCTCGTCGGGAACGTGGGCGATGATCTCCGGATAGTCGTTGCGCTCGAGGTACCGTTGCAGGACCGTACTGACGAACCGTTTCTCGTCTTCCGACCATCGGCCCGTGACGACGGTGTCGTAGTGCTGGGCGGGGTAGGTCGTCTCGAGTTCCTGCGGGACGACGCCGATGGGACTCGTCATGGAGACGAGGTGGGCGCGCCACTGGATGGCGTCGTGGAACTGGCGGTGGCTCTGGGACTCGCTGTAGGGCTTGGCGGCCGAACAGGGGACGAGCACGAGCGGGTTCTGAAAGCGGTTGCGATACCGCGTCGTCACCCGGTCGGCGAAGCGCTGGATCTCGACCCGGCGGAGCGTGTCCGCGGTCGCGGCGTCGATCCGGGCGTCGCGGAGAATCGGCGTCCGTTCCTCGAGATACCCCCACTGCGAATCGAGTTCGCGCATGGCGGCGGTGAGCCACTGGTCGTGGCGGGCCTGGCCTTCGACGTAATCGCGGAGACGACCGTCGCGGATCCGACGGCGGACGATCGCCAGTTCGGATTCCAGGGCGTTGACGTTGTGGTCGGCGCAGTCCTCGCGGGTGAACTCCTCGCGGGGCTGCTGGCAGGCGGGGCACGAACAGGGGAGTTCCTCGAGGTCCTCGAGGAAGTACGCCTCGTCGGTCGTGAGGTAACGGCCTTCGGTGCCTTTCACGACGGCCGCGGTCTCGTCGAACAGGTCGACGCCGGCGTAGGCCAGCAGGGCGACGTTCCGCGGCGTCGCGACGCCGGAGAACAGCAGGGCGGTGTCGGCGGGAATCGCCTCGCGCACGTTCACGACGGCCTCGACCAGCGCCGCCCCGTGGCCCATCACGGACTGGACGTTCGAGACGGCGTAGGCGTCCGTCCCCTGATTCTCGGCGCTCTCGCTCGAGACGACCGCGACGCTGGGATACTCGACGTCGGGGGCGTCGACGGCGAACGACTCCCGGACTTCCTCGGCGGTGCCGCCGGGGAACGCCCGATGGGGCAGTACAGTGAGTTGCGACTCGTCACCTGCGGGGAGGTCGCGGTCGGCGCTCCAGAGCGAGCCCGCGTCCTCGAGGACGTCGTCGACGAGCGCGGGCGTCGTCACCGGCGAGGAGAGGCGGAGTTCGCCCACGCGCGCGGCCCCGTCGCGCTCGTGAACTTCGAAGTAGTCGGTCATACTCGATATGGCCGCGGCGGGCGAAAGAGGTTGTCGATAGCGGCCGCCCGACGCGCGGGCGCGGCGTTCGCTCGGGTTCGACGCGACGTCCGCACTCACCGCTGGCCGGTCGCGTGCCGGAGGAGCCGTTTCGGAAACGGTCGCGCGCTCGGAGAACCGCTCCGGAAACCCGAGTTACGCCCGCTCGAGGAAGGTCGCCGTCGCGGAGGTGTGTCCGCGGTTGAACGAGAGGACCTTGACCCGAATCACGTCCGTCGTCTCGCAGGCGTCCGGGACGTCCTCGACGAAGAGAACGAACCCTTCGACCTTGCCGACCGCCTGCCGCTCGCCGGAGTGGTGGTCGGTGAACTCGGTGATCGCGATCTCCTCGACGTCTCCGATATCGACCGGGGGATCGCGCTCCTGTGCCTCGTTGTGGCGTTCTCGCGATTGCCGTTCGGACGCGGAGCCGCCGCGAACGCGTTTGAACAGCCACGATCCGATCACCAGGACGACGAGGACGCCGCCGCCGAGTACTGCTGGCCCGAGCATACCGCAACCGGTTGTCGCCTGGGTCTTCGATGTTCCGATCCCGCCCGGCCGATCGACGGAGTCGCCCGCGGCATCGCTCGCCGAACCAGCAGGCGCTTGTCGCTCGGTCCCGATGGTCCGCCATGGATATCGAGCTCGACGAGGTCGACAGAGGGATCTTGCACCTCCTCCAGCAGGATGCGCGACACAATACCGCGACGGACATCGCCGCAGAAGTCGACGTCACGGCCAACACCGTCCGGAACCGTATCAGCCGACTCGAGGACGCGGGTATCATCAAGGGATACGTGCCCGTCATCGATTACGAGCGGACCGACAAGTCGATGCACATGGTGATTCAGTGTACGGTTCCGATCCACGAGCGGGGAGAACTGGCGGCGACCGCGCTGGCGGTCGACGGCGTCGTCGCGGTGCGGGAGGTGATGACGGGTCACCGAAACCTCCGAATCGACCTCGTGGCCGACGACACCGACGAGATCACGGCGGCAGTGAGTCGGCTGCAACGGCAGGGGATCGAAGTCGACGAACAGGAACTGCTCAAGGCGGAGTATCTGCAGCCGTTCGATCACTTCGGAGCCAGCGCCGCCGACGAGTGAGTCGTCGACCGGCCGTTCCCGCTCGACTATCCTCCCCGCTGCGCCACTTGAATAGAGAAAACGATGCAGAATGGGGTCGAAATTTAGGATAGATAAATACTGACTCTTATAATTTCGAAATCGTAGGTGTCGCCGCTACCCTTTTATATACTGGTCCGTTCGAGTACAGAGTGAACAAATCGTCAAGCGGATCCGTCGACAGCGGCACCGAACCAGTGAGCATTGCCGTCGTTACCGCCGCCGCGACGTATCGGAACGCGGATCCGACGGACTTGCCGCCGCTCTACGAGTGGGTCGACCCGGACGCGCTCGATGCCCTCTTCGCGCCGACCCAACGCGGCGGGTCCCGCGGCGGCCGCTTCGAGTTCACCTACGACGGCCTCCGCGTCGCCGTCGACTGTGCCGACGACGTGTCGATCACGATCGACGGGTCGCCGATCGTCGGAGCGATGGAGGTAGACGCCGGCAACGATTCGACGACGGGCGCGTAATCGACGGTCTATTAGTTTCCACGCGGTACCCGCGTCCGACTCTCCGGTCGAACCGACGAGACGGACGGCGACGGCCCGCGGTCACTCGGCAGTGAGATCGACGAGCGCGACGTCTCCGGGAACGCGCTCGAGGACGTCCGCCGGCCACCCCTCGTGAGCGAGGGTGAACGCGGCGTTCGGATTCGCCTCGACGAGGCGGGCGACGCCGTCGGCCGCGGCCTCGAGCGCGCTCCGATCCGTCCGCTTCGGAACTTCGGCGGTGAGCGGATAACTCTTCGAGAGCGCCCGCGGGAAGGGGCCGAAAGGTGGTTCGATCCGCCAGGAGTCGTCGAACTCCCCGTTTCGGGGTGCGTTGCCCTCGGTGAGCAGCAGGGAGTCGGGGACGGACAGCCGCTCGAGGCGCTGGTGGTGACGGACGACTTCGGGCCGGCGAGCGCTCTCGTGGGAGGTGTAGAAGAACGACCCCTTCGAGACGGGATCCGAGCGCTCGAGTTGCGCGGCGTGATCGAGCAGCGTGCGGTAGCCGTCGAGCATCGTCGGGTGGGCGCGGGCGCGTTGCTCGACGAGCTCGAGCAGGTTACCGGCGCGGATCGCCTGTTTGATCCGTCTGATCTCGGCGAAGGTGACGTGGAGGTTGTGGGCGGCGAGTTCGGATTCGCGCTCGCCGTCGGGGAGGGCACGGAGATCGTCGGGCGAGTACTCGGTACAGACGGCACAGGAACAGGGGAGATAGTCGAGGTCGTCGAGGGCGCGGGTTCCCCGGACCGTCAGGTAGCGGTCGTCGCGCGCGTACAGCGCGTAGGCCGCCGAATCGAAGAGGTCACAGCCCATCGCGACCGCGAGCGCGAACATCATGGGGTGGCCGGCACCGAAGAGGTGGACGGGTGCGTCGGCTCCGAGCCCGCGCTTGGCGGCGGCGACGACGTCGATCATGTCGTCGTACCGGTAGTCGTTCATCAGCGGGACGACCGCACCGACGGGGAAGACGTCGAGGTCGGTCCCGTCGGCGTGGCGCCCGGCCCGCTCGCGGAGGTCCGGGTAGGTCGACCCCTGAACGGGCGCGCTGACGAGCATGTCGCCCGTGTCGGCGGCCTCGGCGATCTCGAGTCGCTCCTGTGTGGTCTCGAGGTCGCTCTCGGCGCGTTCGTGAGAGACGTCCGGCGGCGTCGGGATGTCGACGGGCGTGGCGATGTCGGAGCCGATCTCGCGCTGGAAGTCGAGGATTTCCTCGGTCGTGACGTCGATCTCGCCGTATTCGGAGAGCTGGAAGGAGCCGGAGTCGGTCATGATCGCGCCCGGGAAATCGAGCAACTCGTGTAGGCCCTCCTCGAGGGCTCGTTCCCGGAGCTCGTCGTCGCCGTGGATGATATAGGAGTTCGTGATGAGGATCTCCGCGCCGAACTCCGAGGCAAGCCGGCGTGGGCTGATCGTGTCCAAGTTCGGGTTGATGACAGGCAACAGCGCCGGGGTTTCGACGGTGGTGTCCGCACGGGGGACGGTAAGCTCCCCGATGCGGCCGCCAGCGTCGGTGTCCCGGACTTCGAAAGATTCGCGCATTGACTCTGGGTTGGACCGTCGGACGTAAGTCGTGACGGTTTCGTCCGAAGTGGTTGCGATTCATATCATCTATACAGCTATATTCCCTTTCGGGAGAACCGCTCTTGATCGACGAAACTGCCGGTCGATAGTCCCTAATCGATAACAGGCAAACCGAGTTGCGGCATAGAGTCACGGTATCGAGACGATCGTATTCGGTGTCTGAACAGAGATGAATCGGCACACATATGCAAAATTAGAGCTGCAGTGACTCGAAAGAGTCGGATCCGAGAACGGCCTGTCTCGATACTCGGACCGAACCGGTTGGTCGTTCACTCGCGGATAGTAGCACCGAAGCGTCGGCTAGAGTTATTCTTCCGGTCTAAAGCTATCGTTTATCTGGGCACTCACGCCTTCACTATTCTCCACGCGAAGCGTGAACGTGTGTAGGACGTCGGTCTCCCAGTTTTCTTCGATGACTTCCCCGGACCGCTCGAGTTCCCCGATCTTGTTCTCGTTTTCATATTTCCTGATAGACCAATCGTAGCTCTCGATGGTGCCAACGGGCGTCGTCGACTCGCTTGCGTCCAGTTTTATCGGATTCTGTGGGGTAACCTCGTCCGGATAGATGTTGACCACCGGATTCGGTGCGTCGGGATTTTCTTGTGGCGTAATCTCTATTCTGTCCCGGTCGGTGTTACCGGCTGAATTGGTGACTTCGAGTCCAACTTGCCACTTATCTCCCTCTGAGAGGCCTTCTTCGTACGTCTCGCCGGAACTGATCGGGGAATCGTCGAAGAGAGGCTCGGAGTTCCTGGAGGTGTTTCGGACGTACCAATCGTAGCTCTCGATTTCGCCGGAGGGAGTAGTAGATTCGCTCGCGTCGAACGTAATGGGATTATACACTGGGTCCTGCGGCGAGAATTCGAAGTTTGCGGTCGGAACTGGGTCGCTCGGTTCTTGATCCTGGATCTGACCGCTTTTGCTCACGTACGTGGATTCTCCGTTGGATTGGTTGACTGTGAGATACGCCGTGTACTCCCCGGCCTCTTCGAACGTGGTCGAGACCCTTCGTCCGGTGTACTGTTCGAAGCCGCTCGGGCCGACGATAACCCAATCGTACTCTGCGAACGCCCTCGTGCAAGTAAACGACGTCTCTTTTCCGGTTTCCGGCTGAGAAGGATCGACTGCGATCGTTATCTCGGCACTCGCTGCACTGGCTGTACCATTTGCACCAATTAACGCAGCTGCACCGGTCCCGAAGGCCGCGAGCGCACCGCGTCGAGTCGTTAGCTTGTTTCCTGGACTATTTCCGTTCGTGTTGTCTTCAGACATCAACTAGTAGCGACAGCCCACGGATAGTAATATTAATCATTTCTATCGATATTACATCATAATCTGTCACTCGAATATTCATTGAGCACTCGTACTCAATGAGAGACGTCCTCACGGCTCTGCCCGCGCAGGGACGACGGGTCTTTACCGATCGGGCGGCTATCGAGCGATAATGAGTAAACCCACGCCCGAGGTCTACGAGCAGGGCAAGGGCATGGACGCCCACAATCAGGCGATGCGGGAGATCCGCTCGCGGAAGGAGGCCAGTTACGACCCCCACGAGCCCACGCGCGTCTGGCTCGACGAAGACAACACCCCCGACGGCGTCAAGTCGAGTCTGACGATCATCCTCAACACCGGCGGCTGCCGGTGGGCCCGCGCCGGCGGCTGTACGATGTGTGGCTACGTCGCCGAAAGCGTCGACGGCGGCTCCGTGACCCACGAGGCCCTGATGGACCAGATCGACGTCTGTCTCGCACACGAGGCCGACAACGCCGAGGAACCCGCCGACCTCATCAAGATCTACACCTCCGGCTCGTTCCTCGACGAGCGGGAAGTCGGCGCGGAGAGCCGCCGGGCGATCGCGGACACCTTCGCCGACCGCGACCGGATGGTCGTCGAGTCCCTGCCCGACTTCGTCGACCGCGAGAAGATCGGCGACTTCACCCGGCACGGCATCGACACGGACGTCGCGATCGGCCTCGAGACCGCGACCGACCGCGTGCGCCACGACTGCGTGAACAAGTACTTCGACTTCGCGGACTTCGAGGACGCCTGCGAGGAAGCAGCCACCGCCGACGCGGAGGCAGGTGACGACGTCGAGGCCGGTATCAAGGCCTACCTCCTGATGAAGCCGCCCTTCCTCACCGAGTCCGAGGCCGTCACGGACATGATCTCGTCGATCGAGCGCTGTGCCGACGTCGACGGCTGTCACACCGTCTCGATGAACCCCTGCAACGTCCAGCGCTACACGATGGTCGACGACCTCTACTTCAACGACGGCTACCGACCGCCGTGGCTCTGGTCGGTGGCACACGTCCTCGAGGAAACGGCGGACGTCGACGCCATCGTCGTCTCGGATCCGGTCGGCCACGGCTCCGATCGCGGGCCGCACAACTGCCAGGAGTGTGACGACCGCGTCCAGAAGGCGATCAAGGACTTCGACCTGCGGCAGGATCCCACGGTCTTCGAACAGGTGTCCTGCGAGTGCGAGCTGACGTGGGAGACGGTCATGGAGCACGAGCGGAGTTTCAACCAGCCGCTGACCCGATAGCGTCACGCTGTGAGTGCCGGGAGTACGTACTTCACTCCCGTCGCGGTAACGGGCGACATGGGACTACCGTCCTACTCCGAGTACTGGAACGAACTCGAGCCCGCGGTGGTGATCCTCGTCGGATTCCTCCTGTTCGTCTTTCCCGAACCAGCGACGTCCGCGCTGGGGGCGGGGCTCATGCTGCTCGGTGCGAGCTGGTGGTTCTACGAGTGGGGCCGTTGAGAAGCCGTCCCTAATCGCTCGTCGCCGGCTCGTCCGAGGCCGATCCGATCGACTCCGCGTCGGCTCGGGGGACCTCGAGCGTGACGACGGTACCGCGGGGATCGTTGTCGCTGAACGACAGGTGGCCGCCCGCCTGGGTGACGACCCAGTTGACGAGCCAGAGGCCGAGCCCGCTCGCGTGGCGAAGCTGCGTGATCTCGCGGTCGCCCTCGAGCAGTTCCCGTTCCTCGTCGGGCATTCCGGGTCCGTCGTCGGCGATCGCCACCGTCAGTGACTCGTCGTCGGGACCGTCACGCAGCGTGACGTCGATGGTCGGTCGCGGTCGGTCATTGTGTTCGACGGCGTTCTCGAGGACCTGGAAGAGGGCCATCTGGAGGTACTCGTCGGCTCGGGCGAAGCGTCGGTCCGGGAGCGATGCGGTGACCTCGACGTCGGGGTGAGCGGTTTCGAGGCGGGAGATCGCCCGTTCGATGGCGTCGGCGAGGTCGATCGGGCCTGCCGCGACCCCCTCGCGGTCGAGGACCCGCTCGACGGCGCGCGTCTTTTCCGCGAGACCGATGAGTTCGTTCGTTCGGCCCCGAATGGTTTCGACGTGCTCCTGCCCATCGTCGTCGACGGTGTCCGCGAGCAGCTCCGCACAGCCGTCGATGATATTCATCCCGTTTCGCAGGTCGTGGCGCAGGACGCGGTTGAGGATCTCGAGGCGTTTCTGTCGTTGTTTCTGTGCAGTGATGTCGGTGTAGAGCCCGAAGGCGCGATCCGACGAGCCGTCCGTCTCTATCGGGACGACCCGAAGTCTGAAATCGCGCAATCCGTCCGCCGTTTGCCGTTTGACTTCCGCCTCGCCGATTTCGCCGTGACTGCCCCGACGGTTGAGCGTGTCGGCCTCGGTCGTTCTGTCGGGTGGCACGATGAAGTCGTCGAGCGGTTCGCCGACGAGTTCCGCCTCGTCGAACCCGAAGATCCGTTCGAACGCGGGGTTGACGTCCTCGGTGATCGGACCGTCCTCGAGCCGACTGACGCTGACGACGGCGTCGGGGACGTTCTCGAACAGCGCCACGAATCGATCGCGTTCGGTTCGCAGGCGCTTTTCGAACTCGATTCGATCGAGCGCGTCGGTGACGTGGGAGAGCAGCAGTTCCGCCAGGTCGGTGTCGGCCGGCGTAAATGCCGACGGCTCCGTGGAAACGGCCTGAAACACGCCGCGATCGTCGATCGGGACGCTCAGTACCGATCTGAGCCCGTCGACTTTCGGTGCCGCGTCGTCGTCGGCGAGGATGTCGTCGACCCGGTACGGCTGCTGCGTGCGATAGGTCTTGCCGGCGATCCCATCGCCGATCGGCATCTCTTCATCGAGGTCCACATCGAGCGTGGACGAAATGGCCTGCTTGACGAGGTACTCTCCGCGGACGCTGTCGACGCAACAGACGTCGAAATTGAGCACGTCTTCGGCGGCTTCCACGGTTTCCTCGTAGACTTCCTCGCGGGTCGTACAGTCGTCGAGTCGGGAGGCGACCTCGTGAAGGGCTTCGATCTTCGCCTTCCTGTCGACGAGCTTTCGCTCCATCCGTTTTCGGTCGCTGATGTCGCGGGCGATGCCGACGGTCCCCTCGATCTCGCCGTCGGACCGCAACAGCGCCATGTTGACCTCGCCCGGTGTCCGTTCGCCGTCGGGCCCGGTCAGCGTGACCTCGTACGTCGCGACTCGTTGCTCGTCGTCGTCGACGAGCGCCTGAACCTGCCGTTGCCCGCGTTCGAGGCTCTCGTCCGTGAGGATCTTCGAGACGTGTTCGCCGAGGAGGTCGTCGCGGTCGTAGTCGATCTCCCCCATCCTGGTATCATTGACGGTGACGAACCGGCCGTCGCTGTCGAGCTGGTAGACGCAGTCGCCGACCGCCTCGACGACGGTCTTCGTCCGCTCGAGTTCGCGTTCGCGCGCCGCCCGATCGAGCGCCGCTTCGGCGGTCGACGCGAGGACGTGGAGCAGGTGGATCTCGGCGTCGCCGAAGGTCTCGTCGCCCGACGCTGCGACGGTAAACAGCCCGTGATCGCCCAGCGGCTGGAAGAGTACGTTCCCGATTTCGGTCTCGACGTCGTAGGGAATGCGCTCCATCGGGACGTTCTCCACGATGGTCGGCATTTGATCCGCGTAGGCCTCCCAGAAGATGGTGCTTCCCGGGCCGACCGACGGGATCTCGTCGGTGTGTTCGTCGAACGTCGTCGTGGTACTCGCAAGCTCGAGCGTCTCGCTGTCCTCGTCGTAGAGCCGGATCCCGGCGAGGGACTGATCGAGTACGTCCTCGGTCGCCGTCATCACGATGTCCGCGATCTCGTTGGCGGACTCGGCTCGCAGTAACTCCTGGGTCGTCTCCTGAAGCGCTTCGAGCGCGCTCGCCCGCGTGTGTTCGTCAGTGACGTCCCGGACGAACGAGAGGACGCTGACGACGTCGCCGTCGTCGTCGACGAGCGGCGTGTTCACCCACTCGCAGGTGATCGTCGTGCCGTCCTTGCAGACGTTCGGATTGACCCAGCAGACCGAGTCGCCGTCGACGATCCGGTCTCGCCACTGGAGAACGGTGTCGCGGTCGTGTTCGGGAACGATCAGCTCGAAGGCGGAGTCGCCGATCGCCTCGTCGGCGGTATACCCGAACAGCTCGGTCGCCGCCGAATTCCAGTCTCGGATTTCGTACTCGAGGGTCCACTCGACGACCGCGAGCGGCAACCGGTCGACGAACGACTCGAGGCGATCCGTCGGATCGGCCGTCGATTCCGAAAGTGTCGCGTCGGTAACCGACGGGCCGGTTGCGGGTGTGTCCGCAGATCGGTCGCCGGACGAGCGGTCGGCGGTCAATTCGCGTAGTCGCTTCGTCAGCGTTTCGACGCCCTCCGAGCGGGGAACGTAGCCGTCGGCCCCCGCGGCGACGACCGCACCCGCAAGCGCTTCGCTGCCGTCCGCGGGGTAGACGACGATCGGATTCTCGACGCCGCGGTCCCGAATCGTTCGACAGCATTCGACGGGATCCGTGTCGGATCGCGTGTCCCCGATCACGACGCAGTCGTCGCTCGAGAGCGTCTCGAGACATGCGTCGGCCGTCTCGACGACGTCGACGGTGGTGTGCGTTCCATCGAGAACGCGTTCGACAGCCCCTCCCGAGCCGGAATCGACCGCGACGATCCGGGTCGTCGGTCCGATATTCGTGCCCATCCCCTGTATTCAGTCGGTGACGAGGAGTCCCGGCACTATTACTCTTCGACTCGACTCACGAACTGAGTCGTCCACGTTTTCCGAGCAGTTGTCTCTGGATAAAAGTCGTATGGAGGCTTAGACGCCGGTTTCTTCCGATTCGAAGCCGCGGAGAACCCCCTGTCCGTCGGTCGGGCCGATGTCGGGCAAGGTCGCGCGTTCGGGGTGGGGCATCAACACCGCGACGGACTCGCGGTCGCCGAGGACGCCGGCGACGCTGTGCTTGGAGCCGTTCGGGTTCGCGTCCGGGCTTGTTTCGCCGTGTTCGTCACAGTACCGAAAGAGGACGCGGCCGTCGTCCTCGAGTTCGGCCAACCGCTCGTCGTCGATCTCGTAGCGGCCTTCGCCGTGTGCGATCGGGACCTCGATGACCTCGCCCTCGTCGTAGTGGGCGGTCCAGGGCGTGTCGTCGCGCTCGACGCGCAGGTAGACGTGCTCACACTGGAAGCGCGCGCTCTCGTTGGTCGTGAACGCGCCCTCGGTCAGCCCCGACTCGCAGCCGACCTGGGCGCCGTTACAGACGCCGAGCACGGGGACGCCGTCGGCCGCGGCCTCGCGGACCTCGGCCATGATCGGCGAGCGGGCCGCCATCGCTCCAGCCCGAAGATAGTCCCCGTAGGAGAACCCGCCGGGGAGGACGACGCCCGTCGTGTCGTCCGGAAGCCCGTCCTCGTGCCAGACGATCTCGGCGTCGATGTCGAGGTGTGTCAGGGCGCGTTCGGCGTCGCGGTCGCAGTTCGAGCCGCCGAAGCGGATGATCGAAACCGTCATCTACCGTTCGGCGACCTCCACGTCGTAGTCGTGGATGGTCGGGTTCGCCAGCAGCCGTTCGGCCATCTCGTCGGCGCGCTCGCGTGCGCCGTCCGCGGAGTCTGCCTCGAGGTCGACCTCGAACCGGTCGGCCGACCGCAGGTCCTCGAGGTCGAAGCCCAGCCGCTCGAGGGCCTGTTTCGTGGTCTCGGCCTCGGGGTCCAGGACGCCCCGCTTGAGTCGAACCGTCACCGTCGCGGTGTAGGCGGTCATTACCTGTTACCCCGTAACCGTGCTCAAAAACGCTTTCGCCTTGGCTCCGTAATACACGTTCGTGGATATTCAGGGGGACCGTCCACGCAGCGGTTTCGAGCCGGCTGCCCGCTGCCGGCCGATCACGGCGCTGGTGCGACGACGATGTCTCCCGTCGCGTGAACGGTGATCGTGTACCCGTCCAGCTGGAACGATACCTGCCCGGTGTTTCGGGCCACGGTGTCCCTCGTCGGCGCGAAGAGGGCCTCGAGGCTTTCGGGATCGATCCGGTCGTAGAGTCGCTCGACGTCGGTCGGGTCGCGTCCGGAGAGTTCCGCGACCGTCGAGACGATCGTGTTCGTCAGCGAATCGGTGCCCGCCCAGTCGTGTGAGACGAACGCCGTCTTCCGTTCGCGATCGATTCGTGATCGGCCGTGGTCGTCGTGAGTTGCCGTCATTGTGTTCACCTATCGGCTGGCGACTGTCACGCTGCGTGACTGAACGCTCGTACCACAGTCCGGCGTATAAAACCCTGTCAGACACATTACATCCGTTTGTAGGACAAAATAAAGGTGTCTCGGGGACGGGCGGGTGGTCGATCACGAGCGTCCGTCATACGCCTCTCGCGGACGACCGCCGACCGGCTTCCGAGCCGAAATCGAAGTGATCGCCACCTTCATTGCGTTCGGAATACAAATTTACGCATGAATTCGACACACAATGAACGTAGTGCGGGCGATTCTCACGCGTCTCTCCGGAAAGCAGGACTTTTAGCCGCCCGTGGACTGCAATCCGTCGTGATGAATCGATATTCGCTCGAGCGGAGGTGGCAGCGGTGACGACCGACGTGACGGAAATCACGGTGATCGGAGACGACGACACCGGGCTGGTCGCCAACGTGACCAGCCTCCTGTTCGAGCGCGGGATCAATATCGAGGACCTCGACCAGGCGGTCCGCGACGGCGTCTTCCGGATGTACCTCGCCGTCGACACCTCCGAGATGGTCTGTACGGAGGCGACGCTTCGCGAGGACCTCAACGAACTCGGCGAGGACCTCGGGCTGGACGTCCAGGTTAGGTTCCCCGCCGACCGCGAGACCCAGCAGATCGCCGTCCTCGTCACGAAGGAGAGCCACTGCCTCGAGGCGCTGTTCGAGGCCTGGGCCAACGACGAACTCGGCGCGGACATCGGGGTGGTCATCGGCAACCACGACGACCTCCAGCCGCTGGCCGAGCACTACGACGTGCCCTTCCACGACATCGGCGACGAGGGCGGGCAGCAAAACGAGGAGCGGCTCCTCGAACTCCTCGCGGAGTACGACGTCGACCTGATCGTCCTCGCGCGGTACATGCGCATCCTCAGTCCGAACGTCGTCTTCCGCTACGAGGATCGCATCATCAACGTCCACCCCTCCCTGCTGCCGGCGTTCCCCGGCGCGGAGGCCTACCGGCAGGCCGTCGAGGAAGGGGTTCGGGTCGCGGGCGTCACCGCCCACTACGTGACGACCGACCTCGATCAGGGGCCGATCATCACCCAGCGCGCGTTCGACGTCCCCGACGACGCCGACCTCGAGGAGATGAAACGCCGCGGGCAGCCCCTGGAGGCCGACGCCCTGCTCGAGGCCGTCCAGTTGCACCTGAACGGCGACGTCTCGGTCCACCGCGGTCGGACCTCGGTCCGAGAGAACGGCGCTCAGTACCAGCTCGGCCTGCCCGACGAGATCGAGGAGTTCACCCCCGATCGGCCGGTCGACGGGATCGGCAGCGCGGTCGCCGAGGATCGGTAATCTCCCGCCAGCGATCGATCGATCCGCCGTTCTGTTCGACCGTCACTTTCGGGCCGTCGCATTCGTTCTCTCGGGCGGAGTGACGACACCGGACGCGTCGGCGGAGTCGTCACAGTGCGGAAATACGACGAAAAACGTCGATCCCGCTCCGGCTTCCGATTCGACCCGGATTTCCCCGTCGTGGCGCTCGACGATCCGCTTGCACAGCGCCAATCCGATTCCCGAACCCCCCTGTTCCTCGATCGAGTGACAGCGTTGAAAGATCTCGAAGATCCGATCGGTATCGTCGGCATCGATACCGATTCCCTCGTCGCGAACCGAAATCGTCCACTCGCTCCCATCCCGCGTCGCCGACACGTGTATCCGCGGGGGTTCGTCGCCGCTGTAATCGATCGCATTGCTCACCAGATTCTGGAACAGCTGCTGGAACTGTCGTCCGTCTCCCTCGACGGTAGGCAACGGCTCTCGCGAGATCTCGGTGTCGGTCTCGTCGATCTTGAACTGCAGATCGGTGAGGACGTCGTCGAGGACGGCCTCGAGATCGACGGCTTCGAAGGAATCGCCCTGGGTTTCGACCCGGGAATACTCGAGCAAGCCGTCGATCATCGCACGCATGCGGTCGGCGCCGTCGACGGCGAATTCGATGAACTCCGTGCAATCGTCGTCGAGTTCGTCGCCGTACCGATTGTCGATGAGTCGCAGATAGCTCGTCACCATCCGGAGCGGCTCCTGTAAGTCGTGCGAGGCGGCGTACGCGAACTGCTCCAGCCGATCGTTCGAGTCTTCCAGTTCGGTGACCGCCTCCTCGAGGCGCTCTTCGGTTCGTTTCAGTTGGTCGTTTCGCGCCTCGAGGACTTCGGCCTGAATGAGCGTCTGGGCCTCGTAGACGCCGATCCCCAGTCCCGCGATCGTGCCGATCGCCAGCAGGACCGCCTGCGTCCCGAACGTGAAGTCGACGGTGACGCCGGGATGGAGCACGCGCAGGACGAGCACGACGGCCATGACGACGACGCCACCGACGGCCCGCGTCACGATGCGGGGATAGAACCTGACCGGAATGTCGCTGCCGGGTAACCAGAGCCAGATGTACAGGAGGACGGCTCCGAGAGAGCCGATCAGAACGAAATCGAGGATAGCTTCCAGGAGGATGCCGCTACTGCTCAGGGTGTGGATCGATTTCCAGATCGCGCCGAGGAGAATCACGATCCCGAGCGCGGGAACGACGCGGTGCCAGCGGCTCAGCCTACTCAGATACGATTCGAATCCGCTGGAATTCCCTACCACTACGTCTCATACGAGCGGCGAGACGGTTCAGGTGAGATTTTTAGTATACAACATACTTAAATAGATTCCTCGGATTTGGCGAGCGCCTCGCCAAGAACTCGATCGATACCGCGCCGGAGCCGAGACGCGACCGCCTGCTGCGTGATGCCGAGTTCGTCGCCGAGCTCCGCCATCGTCACGTCCCGCGGCGAATTGAAGTAGCCGCGATCGTATGCGAGGCGCAGCGCCTCCACCTGTGGGTCGGTCAACGCCGCCTCGGTCGCCGTCTCGATCGGCATGAGCGCGTTGAGCTTCGTCAGCGTGATCGGAACGCCGTCCTCTCGACAGCGTTTCTGAAAGACGGCGATGTCGCTCTGATCGTCTCCGCGGACGTCGAACGTCCACTGCCGGTTCGTCCCGACCGCCCTGACGAGCGGAATCGCCGTCTCCGTCAACGCGCTCAGAACGCCCTCGTACTCTCGGGACCACTCGACGCGAAACAGGTATTCGTCCGCGACGGAATCGACGAGTTCGATCCGTTTCACGCCCGGATGGTCGGTAAACGTGCGCTCGATGTCGTCGACTCGAGTCCCCCGAACCCAGACGTACGGCACCACCACGTTTCGGGCCGGGATGACCCGCTCGAGTTCGACCGTCACGTCCGGGAGCCGGTCGAACACGCTCCCCAGCGGAAACCGGTCGGACGGAACGGTAAACGTCGCTTCGGTGGCCATCGTTCGACCGCTACGCCCGCTCGGTAAAGCCCTGTTCGGGGGCGTCACCCGAGATGGGGCGCGAACCAGTCCACGGCGCGGTCGGCGCAACGCCGTCGAACGGTCGTCAGGCCGAATTCGACGACTCCCACTGCTCGCGGCAGTCGTCGCTACAGAAGTGTCGGTAGACGGTCTCGGCGTCTTCGACCGACGTCACGACGCGCTGTTCGGAAGACGGTCCTACGGGATCGCCACAGGATCGGCAGTCGGGTGAGTCCTCGTCCGTCGAATCAGTCATTGGGTGACAGGTGGGACGAGACCCACTTGAACGAATCCATTGCGGCGTATTCGGCCACCCTTCCCAAAACTGGACGCTTACCGCGCAAGCGGTGGACAATAGGCCGAACGCGGCTCGATCCTCGACTGTCGGGAACTCGAGCCCGTCGTCGCGATCGCTCGACACCGATCGGACGTTCTCCCGGCCGATCGTCACGCCCTCGAAGAGTGGAGTCCGCTCATCGATGAGCCGGGATTTCAGGTCCGGCGACTCGCCGGCCGTCAGCGCGACCGCGAGCGCGTCGGTGAACGGCGACTCGAGCATAATTTCACGCCGAACTGCCGTTCGTTCGAGACGGTATCCCGCTCATCATCGGTTCCGTGAACAGCACCCTTATCGCTGCCAGCGACGAACCACGATATGGTATGGCACAACGAGAAGTCCAACAGGAGTTGTCCGTCGACCAGTACACGCTCGGCCTCGTCGGTCCCGATCAGGAGTGGGCGGGAACCGTCGCGGACGGCGGCACGATTCGGACGTACACCCCGCCGGGCTGTTGGGGGCCGATGGTCACACCAGAATTCCACGGCGGCCACGAGGTCACGCGACCGATCCGGGTCGAAGGAGCGGAGGTCGGCGACGCCGTCGCGCTCCACATTCGAGACGTCGACGTGACGAGCATGGCGACGAGCACGGGATCGATGGACGAGCGCGAGGGGGCCTTCGGCGACGATCCGTTCGTCGATCACCGCTGTCCGGAGTGTGGCACGGAGTGGCCCGACTCCGTCGTCGAGGGCACTGGCCCGGAATCGATCAAGTGCGCCGAGTGCGGCGCGAACGCCTCCTCCTTCGGCTTCGAGTACGGCTACACCGTCGCCTTCGACGACGACAACACCGTCGGGATCACTCTCGACGAGGACGCCGCCCACGAGCTCGCGAAAGACGCCGACGAGGTGATGGACATCCCCGAGAACTCCCGCCAGCACCCCATCCTGCTGTACGAACCCGGCGAGATGCCCGGCACGCTGGGTCGGCTGCGCCCGTTCATCGGAAACATCGGGACGACGCCGCCGGTCACGATGCCCGACTCGCACAACGCCGGCGACTTCGGTCAGTTCCTCATCGGGGCCGAGCACGACTACGGCGTCGACAGCGAGGACGACCTCGAGGCCCGGACTGACGGCCACATGGACATCCCGCAGGTCCGGCCCGGCGCGACCCTGATCTGTCCCGTCAAGGTCGACGGCGCAGGGATCTACGTCGGCGACCTGCACGCCAATCAGGGCGACGGCGAGCTCTCCCTGCACACGACCGACGTGAGCGGATCCGTCACGATGGACGTCGAGGTCATCGAGGACCTCGAGCTCGACGGACCGGTCCTCCTGCCGCCCGAGGAGGACCTGCCGTTCATCAGCGAACCCTACAGCGACGAGGAGCGCGAGGCGGGCCGCGAACTCGGTGCCGAGCACGACGTCGACGTCGAAACCGATATGGGCCCGATCCAGGTCGTCGGCTCCGGCGCGACGGTCAACGACGCCACGCAGAACGCCTTCGACCGCGCGACGAAACTGCTCGACATGACCGAGGGCGAGGTCCGCTCGCGGTGTACGTTCACCGGCGGCGTCCAGATTGGCCGCCTCCCCGGCGTCGTCCAACTCGACATGCTCGCGCCGATGGCCGTCCTCGAGGACCGCGGCATCGACCACCTGGTGCGCGAGCAGTACGATCTGTAGGCACACTGGCCTCCTTCTTTTGCGGTGGCGCGCGCTGTGGCGCGGTGAGCCGACGGCGAACCGCGCAACGAAATTGCGCGAGGGATGAGTGAGCGCCGTGAGGCGCGAACGAATCGGCTGGGGAGGGCGTGGCTATTCCCTGTTGCCGCGATAGCAGCGAACGCTGCTCGTGTCGTTCACTCCACCGTTTGCCTGTTGGGCAGTTCGACGTGATCACCGATCGTCTATATCTCGCGTCCGTCGTAGGCCGCGAGCAACTCCTGCAGATGGGTTTTCACCGCCGTTGCTCGCTCCGCCGTCTCGCAGGGCAGCGCCGGCGGCGGATTGTACAGTTTATCCGCGATCCATGAGAGGAATTTCCCGACGGCATCGTCCGGTAACTCCCCCGGCTCCCAGCCGAGCGCGAGCACCGTCCCGTCCTCACTGATCGTCGCCCGCTCGAGATTCGTCAGTCCGTAGCACGTCGCTTTCTGACCGTCGAGCGTCTCTACGCAGAGCGAGCCGCCCTGTATTCTCCACTGCCGATCCTCGGCGACCCACTCGAACTGGCTCTCGGTGGGAACCAGACACGCATCGTGCCCGCTCAGGCCGACGATTTCGCCGGATTGGATCGCAGCATCGAGCAGCGTCGCATCGATTCTCGCATCCGAGTGATGCGGAATCGCCTCGAGCACGGGCCTTTCGCCGGTGCGGCACTCGAGTTGAAACACGAAGTGTACGCCGGCGATGCCGTCCGTCAGTGCGACCAGCTCGAACAGGGCCTCCTGCCCCGCTTCGGTGGTCGTCGGAACTCGCCACGCGGTAGCCTCGTTCCGGTCTCGCTCGGGAACCCGTTCCAGCCGATCCCGAACGGCGTCCCACACTCGCCGACAGTCGTCGCCGTCCGGGTCCATCTCCAGCTCGTCCTCTCGAACCCGGACGATCGCGGTCGTCGTGTCGGAAAGGACCAGCTCGAGGAGTGCCTGGAACTCTTCGGTGAAGCCCTCGCACTCGAGGTGGTGCGTTCGGTTCAACTCGGCGGACATATTCCGACGTAGATCGCCGGCTGAAATGAATTTGTTCGACCGATGGGTTCGCGGCGCTTTACGTCGCGGAACCGCCCTGTACGGCGGGAACGACAGACAGAGCCGCGTCTTCCGGAACTCGATCCTCGAGCCCCGCGCGCTCGCCGTCGATCGAGACCCTGACGCTCGCTCGGATCTCCTCGTCGTCGTAGAGGTGGGGCTCCGCTCGCGGGTACGACTCGACGATTGCCGCCACGGCGTCGGCGACGGTGCCGCCTGCCCACTCGAGGGTCACCGTCTTGTCGCCGGTCGCACTCCGGACGGGTCCGTACACGGTAACTACCGTCTCCATGGTTGAGCAGCGGTGCGACGGGACAAGAACCTGACTACCGATTCGCCGTCGCGAAACGAAAACGGGCGCTCGAGGCTCAGTCGTCGCTCGGCTCGACGCTGCCCGCACCGGTCGAGGCGACGTCGTGCTCGCCGATCCACTCCGAGGAGAACAGCGGTGCGGCGGCGAACCCGACCAGTGCGAGTACGAATAGCGTCAACATGACGCCTGCGACGGCCGTGATCCCGGTCGTGAGGTTGAACAGGACGATACTCGCTGCGATTCCGCCGGCGATAGCGGGGGTCATTTGCTGTCGGCCGGACGTAGCTCGGCCCCCAATATGAGGGTTACTCTGTCCGTCCGGTTTGCGGACTGATACCACTGTTCACGGAGGAAGGGGATCGAATTCGTGGATCGCGAGAGACGATCTGCGTCACTCAGAGGCGCCGAACCGCGCCGATCGCGCTCGAGAGCGGCGGTGCGTCGAAGAACTCCTGCCCGGTGTAGGCGTTAGCGCCGGCACGGTAGAGATCGCTGGCGGTCTCGAGGACCGAGTCCTCGAGCGGCTCGGGTGCCTCGTCACAGAGCGCCTTCCAGTCGGCCACGTCTTCTCGTTTCGCCTGGGCTTTGGCGGCGTCGACGGCCTGGACCCACTCGGGCTGGGTGCGCTTGTGGTACTGGCGGAGCACTTCCTTCGAGAGCTGGGTGCCCTCGTAGCTGAAGCGGTTCTCGTCGAAGGTGCCGACGACGTCGCCCACGCGGATTTCGCCCTGGTAGTAGAGGCACTCGATCTTGCCGTCCTCGTGGACCAGTCCGGCGGCGTCGGCCTGCTCGGTGATGATCCGGTTGACGTCGCGGGCGAGCGACTCCAGGTCGTCGATCGCCGCCTTCCCGGCGATGGCGTCGGCCTCCTCGCGTGCGAGGTACCGATCGCTCTCCTCGTACTTCGTGGAGAATTCGACGATCGGCTCGTCGAGATCGACTGCCTCCTCGGGCCAGCTATCGATCTCGAGCCCGTGGTCGCCGGGGTCGGTCCGGCTCCGCAGGCTCGAGCCGACGGGGACTCGGTTGCGGAAGACGATCTCGAGGGGGATCAGGTAGTTCTCGCCGGCCGCGTCGTGGTAGTGGTCGTAGTCGTACTCCCGGCCCTCGTGAGGCAGGTCGGGCACCTGCGTCAGGTCGATCGCCATCTCCCACGGCGGGTGGGAGGCGTCCGCGAGGTCGACGACGTCTCCGTTCTCGACCACGCCGCGGTAGTGGGTCGGGATCCCCTCGCTCTCGAGGAGTTCGAAGTTGAACGCGCCCATCGTACAGAGGCTCGCCCCCTTCTTGGGGATCTGGTCGGGCATCTTCCCCCAGTCGAAGACGGAGTAGTCGTCCGTGAAGACGAACGCGCCGCGACCGAGTTCCTCGTCGGTCGCCTCGGCTTCGATCCGGAACTCTTTGACACTCGTCATACGAGACACCCCAGGACGTGTCCGCCACCGCAGTTCATATCCCAGTTGCCGTGGCCGGACCGTAAGAAGTTTTCAGTATCGGACCGGCGGCCGGAAACCGGGGTAGCGCGTCGACGATCGGTTCGAGGGCGCTCGCCCTCACTCGTCGTCGACGCTCGCCAGGAGCGATTCCGCCTCTCCCCGAAGCGGCTCCTCGAGACAGTCCGCGTCGACGAGCTCGCGAAGCGTCGACTCGCACTGGGACGTCGCGACCGACTCGAGGGCGACCCGGCGATACTGCTCGTCGAGATTCGAGTTGCGGACGAGCCCCTCGAGTTCGTCGCATTCGTTTGCCGTCTTCAGTTCTCGAATCGCGTCCAGCCGCGTTCCCTCGGCGGCGTCCGCTGCGAGGGCGAGTTCGATACACTCCTCAGGCGTCCGTGAACTCATGGGGGGTCGTTCTCGGGCCACGCCGATAACTCCGAGACTTGCGTTCGACGGATGTGGGGACGAAAGCGACCGACTCAGGCCAAACGCAGGGAGCAGCCGGTCGGTACGTTTTCCGACTCGGAATCGAACCCGATAGCGTGCACACTGTCACTCCTACTCAACACGTCGCACGTCGGCATCCGTCACGAGCCGATGGCCTCGACGAACTGGCGGCTCGTTCCGTCTCGAGGTGGCGATGACGTGAATCCCGTTCCGTTCGTCCTCGGTGTATTCCTGCTCGTCGCCGTCGTGGTGGATCTCCTGTGGACTACGCTCTGGGTCGAGGGGGGTGCCGGTCCGCTCACCTCGCGACTGATGGCGGTGACCTGGAGCGGGTTCCGCCGGGTCGGCGATCGGGGCGCTCGGCTGCTCACTCTCTCGGGACCGGTGATCCTCGTTTTCGGTCTCGTGACCTGGATCGCCCTCCTCTGGGGCGGGTGGACGCTCGTCTTCGCGGGTGCCGAGTACCCCCTCATCGATACGGTCGGCGGGGATCCGATCTCCTGGTCGGACCGGGTGTACTACACCGGGTACACGATATTCACGCTGGGCAACGGCGATCTCGTTCCGCGAGACGGCCCGTGGCAGATCGCGACCACGCTCGCGACGGCCAGTGGAATGCTCTTCGTCACTCTGAGCGTCACCTACGTCCTCTCCGTCCTCGATGCCGTCACGCAAAAGCGGTCGTTCGCCAGCAGCGTGAGCGGGCTCGGCACTCGTAGCGACGAGATCCTTCGAACGAGCTGGAACGGCGACGAGTTCGACGGCCTCGAGCTCTCCCTGAACGCGCTCACGTCGCAGCTGAATACGCTCACGGCGAACCACAAGGCGTACCCGGTCCTCCATTACTTCCATACCGCTCAATCCGATCGGGCACCGGTGACGAGCGTCGCCCTCCTCGACGACACGCTCACGCTGCTTCGGTTCGGCGTTCCCGAACGGACCCGACCCAGCGATACGATCGTCAAAAACGCCCGGGCGAGCGTCAACAGTTATCTCGGGACCCTCCACGAGGCGTTTATCCAGCCGGCGGATCGGTCCCCGCCGGCACCGGATATCGAGGCGCTTCGCGATGCGGACGTCCCGACCGTCGCCGACGCCGAGTTCGAGGCGTCCGTCGCGGATCTGCACGACCGTCGACGGCTATTGCTCGCCCTCGTCGAATCCGACGTTCGACAGTGGCCGTCCTCGGAAACGACGTGACTGGTCTCTCGCGTCGTAATCGGTGGCCTGCCGGTCCCTCTCCGCGAGGAGAGTGCAGGCGACGGGGCGCTCCGATCTCCTCTCGGGTCCGTGAATCCACAATCCACCATGCTTTTCTCGCTGTACTGGTATCGTTACGTCGATGGAGCGACCGGTGACCGAGGCCGACCTCACGTTCGAACACGTTCCCGAAACCGACCAGTCGTTCGAGAACGCACTGGCGAAAGCACGCGACGGCGACCGACTCGCGGTCGACGACGCGATCGAGTTACTCACGACGGGGACCGAGAGCGAGGGGATCGACCGCCGGCGCAAGGAACGCGTCCTCGAGGCGGCCGACCGGCGCCGCGCCGAGGAGGTCGGCGAGGAGGTCACCTTCATCGCGAACCTGAACAACAACGTCACGACGGCCTGTAACGTGGGTTGTCTGTTCTGTAACTTCAAGGACGCCGCCCACACCTTCGAGAGCGACACGGAGATCGAGACGGCCGGTTTCACGAAGACGCCCGCGGAGTCCCGCGAGATCGTCGCCGACGCCGTCGACCGGGGGATCTACGAGGTCACGTCCGTTTCGGGCCTCCACCCCGCGTTCGCGCTCGACGAGGAACACCGGGAAATCCTCGACGACCACCCGAACCCGAAGGAGGTCAACTACAAGCCGCCCGAGCTCTACGATACGAGCCCCGGAACCTACACGGATCAGCTGTCGGCGATGAGCGTCGACGGCGTCCACGTCCACTCGATGACCCCCGAAGAGGCTTACCACGCCCGCCGGGGGACCGACTGGTCCTACGAGGAGGTCTACCGCCGGCTGAAAGACGCCGGCCTCGATACCGTCCCCGGAACGGCGGCGGAGATCCTCGTCGAGGAGGTCCGCGAGGTGATCTGCCCCGGCAAGATCAGTTCCGACGGCTGGCTCGAGGCCATGGAGGCCGCGGCCAACGTCGGTCTCGGGATGACGGCGACGATCATGTACGGCCACGTCGACAACGAGGCCCACCGCGCGATGCACCTGAAACGGATCCGCGACTTGCAGGATCGGACCGGGAACATCACCGAGTTCGTGCCGCTCTCGTTTATCCACCAGAACACGCCGCTGTTCGAACACGACGTGGTGAGCGGCGGCCCGAGCATCGACGAGGACGAACTGCTGATCGCCGTCTCGCGGCTCTTCCTCGACAACGTCGAGCACATCCAGTCCTCGTGGGTCAAGTACGGCGACGAGCAGGGGCTGAAGATGCTCTCGTGTGGGGCCGACGACTACATGGGGACGATCCTCTCCGAGGAGATCACCAAGCGCGCGGGCGGCGGCTACGGCGAGTTCCGGTCGTTCGAGGACTACGTCGAGATGATCGCCTCGATCGGCCGCGTGCCCGTCGAGCGCTCGACCGACTACGAGCAACGCCGCGTCATCGATCCCGACGATCCGCCCTTCGGCCCACGTCTCGGGCCGAAGGCCGACGGCACGCCGCTGCTGACTCGAGCGGAGCGCGATGAGCGCGCGGTTCCCGCTGACGACTGATCAGCCGACGCCGCTCTCTTTTCAGGTGGACGCCGATTCGGACCGTCGGCGCTGCGTCGTCGATTCAGTCGTGTTCCGCCCCCGTCTCAGCGAACCGATCGATCTCGGAGAGCGCGTCAGCGAACGACACGGACCCCTGCTCTCGGATCCTCGTCGGATCGAGCACGGGGGCGTCGAGGACCTCCTGTGGTGTCAGCCACGGCCACTCGCAGTCCTCGTTCGTCTCGCTGATCGCGTTGAGTTCGTGCTCGAGGAAATCCGGGCTAAACGGTGCGAGCAACGGTGGGTCGTCGCTCCCTTCGAACGTATCCTCGTAGTCCGGCACGTCGTCAGCCGTGAGATCGCCCACGACGAGACGCATACTCATCCCGAGAACGTGGTGTGGCCCGCAGTAGACGTCGTAGACGCCCGGCTCGGTGAACTCGTAGAGCCAGGCGCTACCGACGCTGAGTACCGGCGACGAGAACGGTGGAACCCCGTCGGGAACCCGCTGCTGGAAGCCCTGTGCAGGGTGGTAGGCCGTAATCGTGTGGTCCGGTGATTCGCCGACGAACTGCACGACATCACCGGTTTCGGCGGAGATGCCGCTCGGCTCGAAGTGGAAGAACGGCGGGCGGTCCGGACTCTCCGGGTTTTCGGGCATATCAGTGTGGAGTTCGACGGTGTGATCGGGAGAGAGATCATCGGACAGTGCGTCGGCGTCCGGCGTCGCGAAGCCGTACAGCGGATCGATTTCCCCCGCGCTCGGCCCGGTATCGGCGGTACCGTCCGAATCGGATCCATTACCGCTTCGGGCGGCTGCGACCCCGCTGCCGAGCGGGAGCGCGATCCCCGCACCGAGGGCTTTCAACAGCGGTCGTCGCTTCCCGTCGAGATACCCGCTCGTCGGTTCGTGGAACGATTCCCCTGTTCTCTCCGCCTCGGATGACGTCATCGTAAGTCCCTCCAGTTGCCGCCGACTGCATCGACCCCATCGTGTGACGGCTGCAAATAGCGACGTGATCGTTTCACGCTGCTAGGATCACCCGCTCGATACGTCGCACGGTCACGCGTTCCGTCGATCACTCGTCGGCCGTATCATGGTAATAACTAGCATACTGTGGCGAGATCGTGACAACCGTTCGTTGAGAGACGATTGTCGCCCGAGAATCGGTGCGAAGTGAGGACGAGATCGAACGGAATCCGTCCGTTCGATCGAACGTCGGCGATCGTCTCGGTAGTCTACCAGTAACTGCGTCGTCTCGAGGGTCCGTTAGGGTGGCAGAGTCATTCCATATTACTGACTCCGACGGCCCGCACCGGCGCGCCGTCGCTCGCGAGCGCCAGCGGATACGCCCGGAGTTCGAACCGGTCCCCGACGGCCCCGAGGTTCGTCAGGTTCTCGAGGATCAGCAGGTCGTTGCCGAGCAGCGCGTGGTGGACCTGAAACCCCTCGGGCTCGTCGTCGGTGGCGTTCTCCGTCGGGGTCGGATCGGGGTTGAGCGCGTCCACTGCGACGTCGAATCCCCGCTCGACGCACGCCTCGGCGGCGGCCGACGAGAGGTACGGATGATCGAGATACCGCTCGGTTTCCCAGTGGTCGTCCCAGCCAGTCCAGGGGGCCACGAGATCGACGTCGACGTCCGGAATCCGCTCGGCCGGAATCGGTTCCCGAGCGCCGAGATCGCGACAGTCGACGCGAACTGCATCGAAGACGAACCGGTCGACGGGGTAGGACTCGAGGGTCTTCCCGTTCGGCTCCGTGTGTGCGGGCGCGTCGACGTGGGTGCCGGTGTGGCTCCCGCACTCGAGGGCGTCGACGCGGACGCCGTGTTCCTCGTGGCCCGCGTGCTGGCGGACGACGACGGCTGGATCGTCGGGATAGGTTTGCATCCCGGTCCGGATTCGGTGACTCAGATCGACGTGCATAGCGGTACCCAGCGGACGGCGTCGTAAAACGATGTGTGATAGCCCTCACCACAACATTTATTAGAAGTGTCCGTTATGTGGTGAGCAGGATGTGGCAACCTATTACCACCCATGGGACGGACCCGCCTGACCGGTTCGTCCTCGAGGTGATCGGCGATGAGTAGTCCCGGTATCGGCTACGCGCTACTCGGCGCGTGGGCGGTCGCGATGGTCGGATTGAGTTACCTCATTTTCCGACGGCAACACGTCGACGACACGAGGGAGTTCATCACGGCCGGCGGGCGCGCACAGGTCGGCCTGACGACCGCGTCGTTCGCCGTGACGTGGATGTGGGCGGGGGACATCCTCGGCGTTCCCGAGTACGTCGGACTCACCGGTGTCGCGGGGATCTGGATGTACGCGGCCCCGGCCGTTCTCTCCTCGCTGATCGTCATTCCCTTCGCACTCCGGATGCGTCGACTCTTCCCGCAGGGGCTGACCTACAGCGAGTACTTCATCGAGCGGTTCGACAAACGAGCCCACGTCGCCGTGATCTTCGTCATTCTGTACACGATGATCCTCGGCGGCGTCATCCAGCTGTACGTCGGCGGGACCGTCATCGGCGGGCTGACGGGGATCGACCCGAACGTCGTGATGGCGATCCTGATGGGGACGATCGGGATTTACATCCTGCTCGGCGGGCTCTGGGGGTCGATGACCACGGACCTCGTCCAGTTCGTCAGCGCGATCATCCTGACCGTCGTCTTCGTTCCGCTGTTGCTGTTCGAGGCGGGCGGCCCGACGGGGGTGTACGAGGGAATGATCGAGAACCTCGGCGAGAACGCCGACCCGTTCCTGACGGCGTCGAACCTCAACTGGATCGAGGACCTGTTCCTGCCGTACGCGCTCGGTCTCGGCGTCTGGGGCGTCGTCTCGCTGTCGACGTGGCAGCGCATCTTCGCCGTGCGCCGCGACAAGACGTCCCGATTCCTCACTGCCGGCGGAATCGGCGTCTTCACGACGATCGCGATGTACGGCGTCATCGGGCTCGTCGGTCTCGCTGCGTTCCCCGAGGTCGCACCGGGGAACCTCTCGATCGAAGCGCTCGGTCTTTTGCCCGGCTGGGCGACGATCCTCTTCCTGGTAATCGCACTGATGGTTCTGGGTTCGTCCGTCGACTCCTACCTGACCGCCATCGCGAGCCTCACGTCGCGGGACATCTACTACCGTCACCTCGCGACCGACGCCTCGGACGAGGATCAGCTCCGGGTCGCTCGAGTCGCGTCGCTCGGTTTCGCAGTCATTATCTTCGGCGCGACGGTGTTCGCACTCGATACGTTCGGGTTCATCCAGTTGCTGCTCATCGGCGGCATCGGCGCGACGGCCCTCGTGGGTCCGTTCGCGCTGTCGCTGTTCTGGACGGGCACCTCGAGTGAGGGCTTCATCGCCGGCGTCGTCGGGTCGCAGCTGGTGACGGCCTACTTGCTGGCGGCGAATTACGGTTTCGTCGTCACGGAACCGTCACTGAAACTCTGGGAGATCATGGCCGTCGGCCACCTCCTCGCGACCGCGCTGGCCGTGGTCGTCTCGGCGATCTCCCCGGACGAGTTCGAGTTCGACTCGATCGCGCGCGAGCCGACGACCGGACCCGCGACCGACGCGGAATCGGCCGCGCGAACCGATGGAGGTACGGCGAGCGAAGCGAGCCGTGCCACGGGAGAACACGGTTCTGCCGGAGGTGAAGATCGATGATGGGGCAAACCGCCTTCACCGTGATGATCGCGGTGTTCTGGCTCGCCGAACTCGCCTTCGGCTCGCTGGTCGTCTACTGGTTCGTCACGCAAGGGTTCGACGACGACAGCGGGACCCTGTCTACCGTCACCCCGCTCGAGGATCGCTCGTACACGATGCAGTCGCTGGCGATGTGGGTCGTGTTCTTCGTGATCCTCGTCGCCGGAATCCTGCTCGCGTCGTAACGGCCGCCGATTTCGGTTTCGACCGACTTCGCTTTCGGTACTAACTGTCTCCGTTTTCTCCCGAACGTCACCCGCTCAGAGCCGTCGGCGTGCGGTCGGCACCGGTTCGAACTCGCCGCGCGGACGGATTCCGGCGAGCGATTCCCACTCGGTTCCCAGCCCGTGTTCGGAGAGGAGGGAAATCGCGGTTTCGCTCGCTCCGACGTACGTGAGCGACGCGAAGTCCCAGCTGGGATTGCCGGCGGGAAACGGCCCCGACTCGCGCGGCCGACGGAGGTCGATCGCGCCGCCGATCGCGTCGCGGGTCGCCGCAGCGAGGTCCCGCCCTTCCTCGAAGCGCGTGAGCGGAAACTCCCGGTTGTCCACGATGAACACGCCGGTCTCGCCGTCGAGGTAGCGTTCGACGTCGGTCCGCCCCGCCTCGACGAGCAGGCTGATGACGTCCATCGTCGCGTCCTCGCCGCTGATCGCGTCGATATATCGCTTGATCTCGCCGTCGTACTCGACCAGTCCCGCCGTGATCAGCCGCGAGTCGATCCCGTGGGAGAGCAAGACGCCGTCCAGCGAGATGCTCGAGGGGAAGGCCAGCTCGATCCCGTCGCCCGGATCACCGGTCGCGGAAACGAGGATCGGGCCGAGGCCCGACTCGTGAAGCGCTTCGAGGCGGTCGAAGGCCGGTTCGATCGCGTCGTCGCGGAGCCGTACCGTCCCGACGACCAGTTCGCCGACGTCATCGGTCGGATCGTACGTGACCCGGCTCGTCAGGGTGGCGATTTGCTCGCGGACGCTCTCGAGACGGCCGCTGACGTCGCCCCGTCGGAGTTCGTTTCGGCCCCGATCGGTCAGTTTACGTCCCTTTCCGGCGACCTTCTCCGTCAGTCCGGCCTCGTCGAGATCGGACAGCATGAGTCGGATCGTCCGACCCTTGATCGAGTAGCCGTGTCGTTGCATCTGCTCGACGAGTCGGATACTCCCGATCGGCTCGTGTTCGCCGATCAGGCGTAACAGATCGTAGGTGCGCCGGTCGTCGTTCGGGACCATCCGTTCGATCGTTTCCCTCCCCCGATAAAAATCCCTGTCGACCCTCCGCCGCGGTCGTCGCTCCCAGGAACAGGTGGAAGAATTGTTCCGCATATGCTGTGGTCGTCGACCGGGGCGAAGTCCGGTCGGGTCGCCGTTGTCGTCGTAATTTGACCGCGTGGCGAATTTCGAGACCTCAAAGCTTTTGGTCTCGTCATCGTAAGGAGGTGGCAAGGGTGGCATACTACTGCCACGCAATCTCCCATGGCACGCCAGACAGACACGACCGTAACGAACGACGGGATCACCGACCAGTACGAGGAGTACCTGATGCCGATCTGGAAGGACCTGCACGTCCCCGTCCAGCGGGCGTCGGGCTGTACGCTCGAGGACTTCGAGGGCAACGAGTACCTCGATCTCTTCTCGGGGATCGCCGTCACGAACGTGGGCCACGGCGACGACGCCGTCGTCGAGGCCGCGAAGGACCAGCTCGACGAGTTCGTCCACGGCTGTACGTACGTCCATCCCCAGGGACCGGCCGCGGAGCTCGCCGAACGACTCGCCGAGGTTACGCCCGGCGACCTGCAGAAAACGTTCTTCTGTAACTCCGGGACCGAATCCGTCGAGGGTGCGATCAAACTCGCCCGGAAGTACACCGGCTCGAAGGAAGTCATCGCGCTCGAAATGGGATTCCACGGCCGTACCCTCGGTTCGCTCGCGCTCACCGGCAACAAGGCGTACAAGGCCGACATGGCCCCGACGATCAACGACGTCGCGCACACGCCCGCGCCTTACCGCTACCGCTCTCCGTACCGGGACGCCGACGACGAAACGTTCGTCGAACAGACGACGGCCGACCTCGAGCGCGTGATCGGCACGCACACCGCGGACGATCTGGCGGCGATCGTCGTCGAGCCCGTAATGGGTGAAGGCGGGATCATCGTGCCACCGACGGGCTACCTGCAGCGACTCAAAGAGATCGCGCACGACCACGGCGCGCTTCTGATCGCCGACGAGGTCCAGTCCGGCTACGGCCGGACGGGCGAACTGTTCGCCAGCGAGCACTACGACGCCGTTCCGGACATCCTCACGCAGGCCAAGGGGATCGCGAACGGCCTCCCGCTCGGCGCGTTCACCGCCCCGGCCGAGATCGCGGACGCCTTCGATTCCGGCGACCACCTCTCGACGTTCGGCGGCAACCCCGTCGCCTGCGCCGCCGCGCTGGCCACGATCGATCGCCTCGAGGACGAGATCACCGCAAACGCCCGCGAGCAGGGCGCGTGGCTCAGCGACGAACTGGCCGCGCTCGAGGCCGACTACGACGTCGTCGGCGAGGCGCGCGGGATCGGGTTGATGCAGGGACTCGAGTTCGTCGACCCCAGCGGGGGGACCGGACCGGCCGGCATCGCGCCCGAACCGGACGCCGAGTTCGCGAAACACGTCGGGAGCCACCTCCGCGAGCAGGGGATCGTCGCGGGCGTCGGCGGCTACTACAAGAACGTCCTGCGGCTGCAGCCGCCGCTCTCGATCGACCGCGAGCAACTCGAGCGGGGCGTGTCCGGTATTCGCGACGCGATCGACGCCGAACTGGAGGCGAGTCGATGACGGGAGACGGCCGGAGCCCCGCGGCGGCGTTCCGCGAGTCGACGCCCGGCAGCGAGGTCGAACTCGCCTACGCCGGCTTCGACACGTTCCTCAAGAGCGACCCCACCGACGTCGAGGACGTCGCGGGCGCGGACGCCGCGGTGCTGGGCGCTCCCTACGACGGCTCCGTGAGCAATCGACCGGGCGCGCGCTACGGTCCGCGTGCCGTCCGCCGTGCCAGCGGCTGGCTCGCCTACCTCTCGGGCTACAAGGGCGGACTGACGAACATGCGGACGGGCAAGCAGGTCGACTTCAGCTCCCTCGACGTCGTCGACTGCGGCGACGTGCCGGTGTTTCCGACGGACCTCGAGACGACCGCCGAATCGATCACGGCCCACGTCGCGACGGTGGCCGAACAGGGCGTCATGCCGGTCTTCATCGGCGGCGATCACTACTGTACGTTCCCCGCGTTCCGCGGCTTCGCGGAAGGGTCGGAGCACGAGACCGTCGGGCTGGTCCAGATTGACGCCCACACCGACACCGCAGCCGAAAGTCCGGTTTTCGGCGAACACTTCCACGGCTCGCCGACCCACCACATCTCGGAGTCGCCCCACACTGACTTCGAACACGTCGCGCAGGTCGGCATCCGCGGCTACGAGTCGCCCGAGTTCTTCGAGTTCGCCGAGGAGACCGGCCTCGGGCTGTACACCATTCGCGACGTCGAAGAGCGCGGCGTTCGAGACGTCGTGGGGGACGCCATCGAGCACGCCGCGGCCGAGACCGACGCCGTCTACGTCACCTTCGACATCGACTCGGTCGACCCTTCGGTCGCCCCCGGCACCGGCACGCCGGAACCCGGCGGCCTCTCGGCCTCACAGGCGCTGGCCGTCGTCGAAACGCTCGGCGCACATCCCGCCGTCGGGGCCGCCGACCTGATGGAGGTCGCGCCGCCGTACGACCCCACCGACGAGACGGCGAACCTCGCCGCCTATCTGCTGACGACGCTGCTCGAGCGCCAGTTCGCCGAATAAGCCGACTGCCGATCCGTCTCCGTTCTCTATTTCACCTCCCTCGAGCGGTTCCGCCCGATGGGACCAGCGTTTATACACCCGCTCGATAATGTGTGGGTATGCGACTCGAAGGCAAGACAGCATTTATCACGGGAGCAGGCTCCGGCCTCGGCCGGGAAGCAGCCGAACGGTTCGCTCGAGAGGGAGCCACGATCGTCGCGGCCGACGTCGATCTCGAGGGGGCTGAAGAAACGATCGACCGGGTCGAGGCCGCGGGGCAAGGGGGGACCGCGCTCGAGTTGGACGTCCGGGATTCCGACGCGGTTCACGCGGCGGTCGACGAGGCGGTCTCGGAGTTCGGTCTCGATATCATGGTCAACAACGCGGGCGTCAGCCACGATCGGATGCGGATCGAGGAGATCGGGGAGGGCGAACGCGATCGCGTCATCGACGTGAACGTCAAGGGCGTCTGGAACGGCTGCCACGCCGTTATCCCCCACTTCAAGGAGCAGGGGTCGGGGGCGATCGTCAACACCGCGTCGCTGGCCGGCGTCATCGGCGCGCCGCAACTCGGAGCATACTCGCTGTCGAAAGGCGCGGTCGTCAACTTCACGCGAACGGTCGCGGCGGAAGTCGGGCCGGCCGGCGTCCGGGCGAACGCGGTCTGTCCGGGTGTGACCGACACGCCGATGCCACGGAAGGGCCAGACCGAGGAAGAGTGGGAGGCGACCAAAGAGGAGATGGCGCGCCACTATCCGCTCAAGCGACTCGGCGAGCCCGAAGACATCGCCAACGCAATGTTGTTCCTGGCCAGCGACGAAGCCGACTGGATCACCGGCCAGGCGCTCGTCGTCGACGGCGGGTTCTCCTGTACCTGATCGGGTCCGCCGAGAGGAAGTATTTCGGCACCGGCGACGGAAGACTCCGTCATGACGACGGACGAATCCTACGTGCGACGCGCGATCGAGCTCTCGGAGTCGGCGGTCGAGCACGGAAACACGCCCTTCGGCTCGCTGCTCGTCGTAGACGACGAGGTAATCCGGACGGCCGAGAACACGACCCTCACGGACGACGATATCGCCGCCCACCCCGAGTTCGAGCTGGCTCGGTGGGCCGCGAGCGAACTCGAGCCGGCCGAGCGCGCGTCGTGTACGATGTACACCAGCACCGAACCGTGTCCGATGTGTGCGAGCGCGATCGTCTACGCCGGGCTCGACCGGGTCGTCTACAGCGTATCTGTCGACTCGCTCGCGGAACTGCGCGAGGACGGCGTGATCGAGATCCCCTGCGAGGAGGTCGTCGATCGAGCCGGCGGGTCGACGACCGTGGAGGGGCCGGTGCTCGAGAGCGAGGGGCTCGCGGTCCACGAAGCGTATTTTTAGCGAGAAAACGCACACGGACGTCTTTCAGTCCGTGCTATCTCGATCGGTGGTCCAGCCGGACACTTCACCGGCCCACGCCAGATGGGCGACCGTGTAGAGAAAGCCGGCGAGAAGGATACCGGTCGAGACATCGCGGAGCAGCACAGGTGGTATCGTCCTCGACAGGACCAACAGTCCGGCGATGACGACGAACAGAACGATGGCAGTTCCCCGCCCGCGGGCCCCGATTCCGCGAAACCACTCACCGATCCGTTTGCCGAGTGACGTGGCCGCAGCCGGACCGAGGGCAACGGCGGTCGCCAGAAATCTGAGGACAACTACCGGCCACGACACCGACGCGGTGACGAACTGTAACGCGGCCAAGGCACCGCCGGCGATACCGCTCGTGACCTCCAGACCCGTCGGCGACCGATCCGGAAAATACCCCGTCGGTCCGAATCTATCCCTCATTTTCAATACGTCTTCTCGATGCATGAATAATAGTTGCTATCGAACGATCTCTTCTCGAGCGAGCGACCGTCTCCCTCCGTTTCCCAGCGAAACGCGGGGTATGGTGCTCACGGGCGCTACCGGTCGTCTCCGCTCCCCACAGAGCTGCTCAAGCAACTACTACCGAATAGATATCGACATAGTTTGCATTAGTTATAAATGATAATGCGATAACAGTAAATCGGAGCGAGTCTCCGAACGCGCGACCGCGGGGGCGCGTCGAAACGCCCCGGGTGTCCATAGCACCCGAGACTTGCTTCCAATCCCGCCAAGGGATTCGAAAGCATGACCGCATACATCCTACCGGGATATAAACGTCCCGAACGACAGTGGAATCAACTCCGACGAGCAGCGATTGCGCCGGCTCGAGCCCGCACAAACGACACGCGGAGGGCACGATGAGTGACCCCGACGAGGCGGGTAGTGACTCGAGCGAAGACGACCGGACCGAACCCGACGAAACAAGTGAGGCACCCGAGCCGTGGGTGCTCTCGCTGCCTGACTGCCCGGTCTGCGGTGAGCCGGTCACGAACGTGACCGTCACCGGCCCGCGCAGCGGGACCGCCGAACCCTGTGGCTGCTCGGTGCTGCCGGGCACCCTCGATCGGACGCCGCGTACCTGACCGGGCCTCGAGTCGCAGCCCGCTGGTTCGAGAGCGGGACTCGAGGCTGCCGGCCCCGACCGCTCTGTTGGCCGGTTCAGGCAGACGATTCAATTGATGTGCCAACGAAACCCATGGCATGGTCGACGACCCACTGGACAATCTCGACCGCCGGATCCTGCATCTCCTCCATCTAGACGCGCGCGGTGCGAGCGATACGGACATCGCCACGGAAACCGACGTCACCGGGACGACGGTTCACAATCGGATCAAGGAACTGGAGGAACAGGGAATCATTATCGGGTACAATCCGGAAATCGATTACGAGGCGGCGGGGTATCCGATGCGCGTCCTCTTCATCTGCTCGACGGACCTGTCCGATCGATCGAAGATGGCGGAGCAGGCTCTCGGCGTACGGGGGGTGGTCAACGTCCGAGAGATGCTGGCCGGCGAGGAGAACCTCCACGTCGAAGTCGTGGCCGAAGCGACCTCCGACGTCAAGGAAAGCACCGAACAGCTACACGACCTGGGGTTGCGGATCGTGAGCAGCGATATCCTGGCGGAGGAACACGTCCAGCCGTGGAATCACTTCCACCAGGAGGTCGCCGGCGAGGACGCCGAATCACCCACCGATATCGGCGAGTCCGAAGAGTAGCTCCGGACCGTAACAACGGATTGCTCTCCGGACGGCCAGCGGTCGTTGGCCTATTGAACGCTTACCGAGAGCATGACGATAGACGCACCTCGATCGCTTGAGAAAGTCAACTGTTCGCCCGCCTCCGCACAGGATTGTGAAATACGTAGAGCTATCGCAAAAAAGAGGTTAAGACGGTCTAGACCAATCGATACGTGATGGCAGAACAGAATCCGTCACGGCTGACTGAAACATTCGATCTCTTGACGCACCCGTACCGGCGCTACGCGCTATATTATCTCACGAGGGAATCCGAGACGGTCTCCATCGACACCCTCGCGGCCGCGATCGCCACCTGGGACGGAGACCACACTGGAACGGAGCCGAGTACCGATTCCAGAGACGTCGAAGCCGCCCTTCATCACGCACACATCCCGAAACTCGCTGATGCCGGCATCGTGCTGTTCGACGTGAACGGGGGCACGATCGAACTCGAAGAACCGGACAGAGTCGAGGGCTTTCTCGAGGACACGGCACGGACCGACGGGTACGTCCAGACCGCCGCCAGCGACTGAGAAGCGGACCGGACGCGACCGGTTCCGGATCCGACAAAACTGATTCTCCGATACTCTCGGTCAGACACGACGCTGGGAAAGTGCCGGATGGACGTTCAGCGCGAGGCGGCCGTCGCCTCGTCCCGAAGCACCGCCCGATAGCGCTCGCCGGCGGAATCGGCCGCCTCGAGCGCGTCCCGAATCGTCGGCGAGATCCACTCACGTTCGTCGCCGTCCGCGCCGTCGGCCACCCTCCCCTCGAACGCGCCCGTTCGCAGGTCGGGTGGCAGGAACCGCTCGTAGACCGGGAGCCGCTCTCCGAGCGGCAGGTCCGCCGAAGCCGCTATCTCCTCGAGTTCGCGCAGCGCGGGCCACTTGTAGTCGGGATTGATGTGATCGTCGGTGACGGGCGAGACGCCGCCCAGATCGTCGACGCCGCAGTCGATCAGGTCCGCGGCGGGCGCGAGGTTCGGCGGCACCTGCACGGAGACCTCCTCAGGCAAGGCGGCGCGCGCCATCGCGGTCACCTGCCGCATCGTCGCGAGATCGGGCGAGCCGTCGGACCAGCGTTCGTTCTCCACGACGGGCTGGATAATCACCTCCTGAATGTGGTCGTAGCGCTCGTGGAGCTCGCGGATCGCGAGCAGGCTCTCGGCGCGGTCGCGCCAGTCCTCGCCGATGCCGACCAGAATCCCGGTGGTGAAGGCCACGTCCAGTTTCCCCGCGTTCTCGAGCGTCCGCAGCCGCTGGCCGGGCACCTTGCGCCGCGGGCCGGCGTGAGCCCCGACCTCGGCGGTCGTCTCGAACATCACGCCCATGCTGGCGTTGACGTCCGCGACGGTCGCCAGCTGCTCGCGGGTCTGATCGCCCGGGTTCGCGTGCGGCAGCAGTCCCTCCTCGAGCGCGACCTCGCAGGCCTCGCGCAGGTAGGTGTGAATCGAGTCGTGGCCCCACGCCGCGAGCTGGTCGTGGATCTCGGTGTAGCGCTCGTCCGGATCGTCGCCGAAGGTAAACAGCGCCTCCGTACAGCCCGCGTCGGCCCCGCGCCGGCAGATCTCGCGGACCTCCTCGAGCGAGAGCAGGGAGGCCTGCCCCGGCGGGTCGAAGTACGTACAGTAGGTGCAGGTGTAGCGACAGGCCGTGGTGAGCGGGACGAACACGTTGCGCGAAAAGGTTAGCGATGGCGGTGCCTCGACGTCGCTCGGGCTGGTCTGGAGGAGGTCCTCGACGGCCCGATCGTCGACCGCGACGTCCACACCGTACTCGCTCGCCCCGGGGAACATTACCTCTGGTTGTCGTCGCTCGGCACATAAGCGCTTCACTTCCTCGCTGTGCGACCTTGCCGGTCGCCGTTCGCCGGCGAACTCACGTACGACCGGCCAGCCGGTGGACGTCGATCGGATTGTCGGTGTCCCCGTCGGTCACGAAGTCCGCCAGCGTTTCGCCGACCACGCTACAGAACTTGAAGCCGTGGCCGGTAAAGCCCGCTGCGATCGAGACGTGCGGGTAGTCCGGGTGCGTGTCGAGGTAGAAGTGCCCGTCGTTCGATTCCGTCACCAGACAGGTTTCCATCGCCATCGTCGGCCCTGCACCGCCCCTGAGGTGATTCTCGGGGAGCCGCCGGAGTAGCGTCTCGTCCTCCGGGGTCGGCTCATCCCGCCAGTCGTCCGGATCGACGGTTTCGGCGAGGCGAGGCGTCCGACCGAACTTGAATCCGGGTCGCTCGTGGACGGGGAAGCCGTAGAAGCTCCCGTCCGGAACGTCGGCGCGGAACACGGGGAAGGCTTCGGGTGCGAACCGCTCGGGCGTTTCGGGCTGGAGCCAGATCATGACGCGTCGCTTCGGCGTGAGGGCATCAGCGAGCACCTCGAGTTGCCCGGCCGCCCACGCGCCCGCCGTGACGACGAGATTCTCGGCCTCGTAGACGTCCCGATCGGTCCGCACTCGGACGCCGGATTCCCGGGGTTCCCACCCGCAGACGCGCTCGCGAGCGCGAACGACGGCCCCGTGGTCGTGCGCCCGATTCACGTGCGTCGTCACGGCCCGCTCGCAGTCGAGGTACCCGCCGTCGGGCTGGTAGACGGCCCGGTGCCCTGCCGGGAGGTCGAAGGCAGGAAACCGCTCTGCGAGTTCCGATTCGGTCAGCAGTTCGTGCGGGAGGCCGTGGGCTCGGCAGGACTCGAGCGCGTCCGCGACGGTGTCACCGTCGGCGGGGCCGGCGTGGACCGAACCGGTCTCCGTGAGGAGGTCGACGCCGGCTTCGGCTTCCAGCTCCCGCCAGAGCTCCCGCGCCCGCCGGGCGAGCGGAACGTAATCGGGGTGTTCCGGCTGTGTCAGTCGGAAAATTCGCGTCTCACCGTGGGACGAGCCGCGGCCGTGGGGGATATCGTAGCGCTCGAGGCCGAGGACGTCGACGCCCCGGGCTGCCAGGTGAGAGACGGCTGCGCTCCCCATGCCGCCGACGCCGAGCACGATCGCGTCGAACGAGTCACGTGTCATCGCCGCACACGACGGTGCAGGTTGTCAAAGGGTTTGCGTCGGGCCGCCGGTATCGAACCCCGACGTCAGTCGGTCGAGCCGTTCGATCGTCGCGCCTCGACCCGTCCCTCGAGGCGATCGATATCGAAGCCGAACTCGCGGAGGACGGTCGGCGCGCGGTCGCGCTCGCGGCCGTGGACGAGTACTTCGACGAGATCCGCCGGCTCGTCGATGTCGGTTCCCAGTCGGAACGAGTCGACGGTCTCGAGGCTGGCACCGACCTCGCGGGCGATCTCGCGGTGGTCGAGATAGGAGGTACCGTGGTAATCCGTGCGGAACTCGGGGTGGCGGACGAGCAGGGCGTTCGTCCCGCTGCCCCGTCCCGGCGCGATCGCGACGTCGGCCGTCGACGTCAGCAGTCGATCGAGCGCGTCCGGCGTCGCCAGCGCGAGGTCGGCCATGACGACGCCGACGGGAGCGGGCCCGTCCGGGGTCGTTGCCGCGTCGCCCCCCGGAAGTCGCGCGTTGACCGCCTCCGTCAGCGGGCGGTCGTCGACGGTGACCGACGCCGCTGCAGCGACCTCGCCCGGAAGCGCGAGCGTCTCGAGGTCCAGCGGCGCGGTCGAGACGACCAGCGGTTCGTGGCCGGTTTCGACGATCGCACACAGCACGTCCGCGAGCATGGCCCGGGCGAACGCCGACCGCTCTGGCGACGTGAGAACTGACTCGAGGCGAGTCTTCGGCGTCTCGGCTGCGAACGGGACGACGACGCGCATCTGAATCTAGTTACGGTACTGTCGGCGCGGTCAAAAACACGTCGGAGTCGTTCGAAATCCATACCGCGACTGCGGGCGATCTCGCGCCCCCCGACCCGAGTGTGGCCGCTCGCGCCGTCGAGAGCGAGGGCCTAGAAGAGCGGCTCGAGCTCGTCTTCGTCGTCCTCCACGAGTTCCTCGAGGTTCTCTTCGCTCTCCTGCTGGATGTCGTCGATGTTGTCCTGTGCCTCGATGGCGACCTGCTGGAGGCGCTTGATCCGCGGGACGTTCGTCACGCCCGAGAGCAAGATCGCTGCTGCCACTTCGGGCTCCTCTCGCGGGAAGTCGCCACCGCGAACTTCCATGCTGCCCGTTTCCTCCTCGAGCCACTTGCGGCCGCGCTCGATGCCTTTCCGGTTGAGGTACTCCGGCGGTCCGGAGAGGACGAGTAGCGCGCGCTCGGTGCCTTCGATCTCACAGGGGAGCGTGAGGCGGCCGAGGGCGGCCTTGCGTACGAGGCTCGTGATGCGGTTCGTCGTGTTCGCGGCGTCGAGATCGTCGTCGGCACCGCCGTCTTCGCCGGTGAACCGCGAGAGGAGGCCGCCGCCCGAGTTCAGCTCGACCTCCTCCGAGGCGAAGCCGACGGTGGAGACACCACCGCCGGAGAGCGTGTTGATGATTTCCGAAGAGTCGACCACGCTTTCGGCCACTTCCTGGCCGTCGCCGACCTCGCCGGCACCGAAGAGGATGCCGAATCGACGGACGATCTCCTCGTTGATCTGGTCGTAGCCGCCTTCGACGGACTCGCCGGTCTGTCGCCAGGAGTCGTTGTCGAAGACGAGCAGGTTGTCGACCTCGCGGACGAACGTCTGGAAGGATCGCGCCGCGTTGAGCGTGTAGATACCACCCTCGTCCGTGCCCGGCAGGACGCCGAGCCCGTAGACGGGGATCGTGTAGATCCGCTTGAGGTGTTTGGCGAGGACCGGTGCGCCGCCCGACCCGGTGCCGCCGCCCATCCCGGAGACGATCAGGAAGGCGTCGACCTCGTGGGTCGGGATCTGATCGATGGCGTTTTGGACCTCGTCGATGTCCTCCTCGGCGACTTCCGCGCCGAGCTCGTTGTCAGCACCCACGCCGTGGCCCTTGACCCGGGCCTGGCCGATGAGTACGCGATTCTCCTGTGGAATGTTGTCGAGACCGATGAGGTCCGCTTTCGCGGAGTTGACGGCGATCGCCGCGCGGACGATTCCGCTACCCGTCCGATCGTCGTAATCGAGGAATCGATCGACGATTTTGCCACCGGCCTGTCCGAATCCGATCATCGCCAGCTTCATTATTTGTCAGGGGGCTCCGTTGAATTGGTAACAGAGCGATAGAGGATATAAGTCTTGTGCTAATCTGAATGTCTCAATTAACGTAATATTACGCCTAATCACGTGACCGGAGCGGGATTCGAGTCCCAACGTCGATTCGGAAATCGGTGTTTACTCCGGCCGTATGTGTTTTTTATACTACGTATGTCCGACGAGTGCAAGCGCGGTGTGTCGCCCTCCGTACACCGAGTCAGGCCGCTCCGATCGGTTCCTCGGGGGAAGCGGCTTCCTCGAGTCCGAGATAGGAACCGAGCGTCGTCAACGAGTCGGGATCGCGGTCGAAGACGGTCACGTCGTTGTCGGAGACGGTATTGTCGAACTCGAGCGACCGGGCCTGATCGAGCCCGAACGGAATAAACGGCAACGATTCGGCGGCCGAGAGGCCGAATTTCGCCAGTCCCATCGGGATCGAGACGACGGTGACGTCTTTCCCCTCGGCCGCGTAGACCAGTTCCGTGATGTCCGCGAGCGTGGCGACCTGCGGGCCGCCGAGTTCGTACGTTTCGCCGACGTGGGACTCGTCCTCGAGTGCGTCCGCCAGCATCGGTACGAGGTCGCCGACCCAGATGGGTTGGAACCGGGTCTTGCCGCCTCCCGGCAAGCCAGTCACGTACGGCGTTGTCAGGGTCTTCGTGAACGCGACGAACTCGCCGTCCTCGCCGAAGACGACGGACGGACGGACGATCGTCCACTCGAGGTCCGACTCCCGAACGACCGCCTCCGCCTTGCCCTTGGCGCGAATGTAGGCAGTTGGACCGCTCGGATCGGCTCCGAGCGCGCTCATCTGGAGGAATCTGTCGACATCACCCTCCTCGGCAGCCCGGATGAGGTTCTCGGTGCCGCCGAGGTGGACCTCCTCGTGGCTCGTTCCGCTGGGAGGCTTGAACAGCGGCGAGAGCGAGACGAGGTTGACGATGGCATCGTGGCCCGCCACGGTACCGGCGATCGAGTCGTAGGCGCTGACGTCCCCCATCGCGGACTCGACGCCATCGGGGAGCTCACTATCCGTCGGGGAGCGCGACAGGGTCGTCACCTCGTGATCGCGCTCGGCCAGTTCCGCACAGAGGTTCGTGCCGATGAAGCCGGTCCCGCCGGCGACGAGGATCTTCATACACGATATCTGACGCTCCAGCGATAAATAGGTAAACGGCTACGCTGTGAGGCTCGCTCGAGACTCTCGACAGATTGTAGTAGCCGTCCCGACGAGTGCGACTATGCTCGTCACGCTCGAGGGACTGGACGGCAGCGGCAAGACGACGGTCTGGGAGGCCGTACGCGAGCGCTATCCCGAGGCAACGTTCACGCGGGAACCGACGAACTCGTGGTACGGCGACGCCGTCTACCGCTCGATCGAGGACGACGACGCCGATCCGCTCGCGGAACTGTTCCTCTACACCGCAGATCACGCCGACCACCTCTCGCGGGTGATCGAACCAGCTCTCGACGATGACGAGCTCGTCATCTCCGACCGGTATTCCGACTCTCGCTTCGCCTATCAGGGCGCGACGCTCGAGGCGGCAACGGGTCACGATATCGACGATCCGCTCGAGTACGTCGTCGACGTCCACCGCCCGTTCTCGATCGAGCCGGACCTGACGATCTACCTCGACCTCGATCCCGAGACCGCGGCTACGCGCGCGGGAACGACGAACAAGTTCGAGCGCGCCGAGTACCTCGAGTCGGTCCGCGAGAACTACGAGCGACTGATCGAGCGCGACCCCGGTCGGTTCGCCCGCGTCGACGCGACGCAATCGCCCGACGCGGTGCTCGAGGACGTGACGGACGTGCTGGCCGAGGCGATATCGGATCCGCGGTGATTTCCCTCGCCTCCTTCGTTTCTCACCTCTCTTTCATCGACCCATCGCCGTTCGAGGCCCGGTTCGGGCAAAGGCTTTAGTCGTGCCAGAGTGTACCACACCGCCGATGGTCCACGCGTTCATCATGGTGAAGACGGCCGCCGGGAAGTCCGAGGGCCTCCTGGCGGAGATCGACGGCCTCGAGTCGGTCGCCGAGGCCCACATCGTCGCGGGCAACTACGACATCATCGCGGAAGTCGACGCGCCGGAAGTCTACGACGTGCTCCAGACGGTGTCCTCGAGCGTGCAGGGGCTCGGCGGCGTCACGGACACGAAGACGTACATCGCCATGGCGTAATCCGCCGGCGTGGCTGCGCTCTGGGGACGGATCACCGCGGTCGTCGACGCCGCGTTCGAACCGGACTCTTCTGGCGACGTCCCCGCTCGAGGGGCACCGATCGACCGAACGCTTCCCATGGTAAACCGGGGCAAACTTATTCACCGGGGCGAGCGTACCCCTGTGCATGCGGTTCGTGATTATCGGGGCCGGACGGGTCGGTCTGCGTACAGCACGCGTCTTGCGTGACGAAGGCCACGACGTGACGATCGTCGAACGCGACGAGCCGACGCTCAGACGCGCCCGCGATCAGGAGTTTACCGTCGTCGAGGGCGACGGCTCCCGCGAGGACGTTCTCGAGGAAGCCGGCGTCACGGAGGCCGACGGCGTCGGTGCGCTCACCGGCGATCTCAACGTCAATTTCACCGCCTGCATGATCGCCAACCACTACGGCTGTCGGACCGTGATGCGGATCGACGAGGCCTACCGCGAGGGGATCTACCGCAAGTACGCTGAGCAGGTCGATGAGATCGTCTACCCCGAGCGCCTCGGCGCGATCGGCGCCAAAAACGCCCTCCTGGGCGGGACGATCCGTGCGATCGCCGACATCGCCCCGCATCTGCAGGTCGTCGAACTCACGATCACGACCGAGGCCCCGGTCAACGGCTACTCGATCAGCGAACTGCAACTGCCGGCCGACGCGACCGTCCTCGCCTTCGGCAAGCGCGATCGGGACCTCGGGATCCCGAACGACGACCTCTCGCTCGAGGACGGCGACCGACTCGTCGTCCTCGCCGATTTCGACGTCTTGAGCGAGGTGCGACAGATCCTGGTCGGCGAGACGGCGACCCGAGCGGCCGCGAACGCGGGCGCGGGCTCGAGTTCCGCGGCGGCGGAACTGCGGGGAGATTCGGAGACGGATTCCGATTCTGGAGGTGTCAACTAATGGTTACGGCGTTCATCATGATCAAGGCGAACACGGGCGAGGCGGATCGACTCAAAGACAGCATCGAGGCCATCGACGGCGTTCAATCGGCCCACATCGTCGCCGGCGACGTTGACCTCATCGCGAAAGCCAACGTCGAGTCCCCGGCCGCGGTCAAGGAGATCGCGGCGACCCACATCCAGGGCATCGAGGGTGTTGAAGATACGCAGACGTACATCGCGATGGACTAAAGAACCGAAATTTTACGCTGCGGTCTGCCGCGCTGGTGACTCCGTCACACAGCGCGGCGTCCCTCGGTAAAATTTCGATTAAAAGCACTCACACCGACCTTTTTTCCGCTCGGGTTCACTGCGTTCACCCCTCGCGCAAAAAATCTCGACCAAAAAAGGCCGCTCGCTCACCCTTCGGGTTCGCTCGCGGTCAGTGACGGTGAATCGCCTGCCCTCCCCCGGGTCGTGTGGCTCTCGCTACTGCTCGAGCCACACTCTCGGCCATACCACTGCGATCGCAGCCGAAAAAACGCTCGGCAGCGAACTATAACGGCATGCCGCCACTGGATCCGTCGCCGTCACCGTCCGCGGCTTGCTGACCCGTGTTCTGGGCGTTCTCGAGCAGCGTCGCCGCTTCGTCGCGATACTCGTAGCCGGGGATGATTCCCTGCGCGAAAGTACCTTCGACGAACTCGATCAGGGCCTTGGCGTCGTCGACGCCTTCGCCGGCGTCCCAGGCGGTGTATTCGAGGATAACACGGACCTCCTCGTCGTCGCGTTCGATGATGGGCTCATCGTGGGTGCCCGTGTGCGCGACGGTGAAGACGTCCGCGAGGCGTCGCTCGAGGGTTTCGAACCAGCCGTCTTCGACGGGGGTCGCGACGACTTCGTCGGCCACGGCGGCGTCGAGCGTCGGGAGGAAGACGGTGACGTGGAACCGGCCGTCTCGTTTCCCCTCCGCGTCGTCGGCCGTAATCGTCGTCTCGAAGACCGTTGTCGTGAGATCGAAGCCGTCGTCGCTTTGGGCGAACGCGTCGTGGGACTCGAGTTCCCGAGCGATGGGATCTGGCAGGTCGGTCATTGGAAGGACTCACGGGCGTGGCGGAAAAGGGTGTTACGCTGTCCCGACGGCAAAGGGATCGATCTGTAGGAAATCGTTACGCGGTCGAAACCACGGGACGGTATCGGCATCGTTTCGTCCGGGAAGTAACGCGTTTCCCTCGGAAACGGCCCGCATTACTACAAGGGAAACCGTCCTCTATCGACGGCATGAGTTTAGATAGACACGCTGCGGAACGCCGTCGTTTCGCTCGCCTCCTCGGAACGGACGGCGATCGCGGGTCCGGCCTGCCGATCGGTCGACAGGACGCCGACGGCGAGGCGGAGGTCCGAGACGGAAGCGACACCGACGGCGATACCGACGATGGCGACGGCTCGAGCGACGACGTCCCTACGAGATCTCGCGGCTGCTGAGGAACGTATCGAGTGCCGTTGCGACTTCTTCGAAGTCTTTGACCGTCAACCCGTCAGTCGTGACGAAGACGCCCTCGCTGTCGTTGGTCACGCGGATCAAAAACCCGTTCTCGAAGACGCGGATCGTGTAGTCGTACGCACCGAGTTCCGACCCCTCGTAGGCGGTCTGCGTGGTCTTGAAGCCGCGCCACTCGTGGCCGATGAACGTCGAGAGGTCGGCGTCGCGCTCCAGGTCTTCGCGGAGGTAGACCTGTTCGTAGTCGTCGCGCGTGAAGTAGGTGACCGAACGCAGACTGTCGCCGATCGCCGTTCGACAGGTCGCGACGATCTGTTCCGACGCATCCGAGGTGAGTAATCCGGTCGGCATAGGTGACCAGTCGAACGCGGTGACCTTAACGACGAGGGCTAGTCACCGCGAACTGAAACGACAGTCGGGGGAAGATGTTCGCTGCCGTCCGCGATCTATACCTGTTCGATCGCCCGATCGAGATCCGCGATGACGTCGTCGACGTCTTCGATCCCCACCGAGAGGCGCACGAGGTCGTCGGTCACGCCGCTGGCCAGCTTCTCCTCTTCGGTGAGCTGCTGGTGGGTCGTGCTCGCGGGGTGGATGATCAGCGTCTTCGCGTCGCCGACGTTCGCGAGCAGACTCGAGAGCTCGACCTCGTTACAGACCGTTTCCGCGGCCTCGTACCCGCCCTCGAGTCCGAAGGTGATCATGCCGCCGTAGCCGCCCTCGAGGTACTCCTGAGCGTTGTCGTGGGTCTCGTGGCTCTCGAGGCCGGGGTAGTTGACCCACTCGACGGCCTGGTGGTCGTCGAGGTACTCCGCGACGGCCATCGCGTTGTCGCAGTGTTTCTCCATGCGCAGGGGCAGGGACTCGAGTTTCTGCAGGGTGACCCAGGCGTCGAAGGGGGCCTGCTGGTTGCCCAGATCTCGCAGGCCGCGGGTGCGGGCGACGACGGAGAACGCCGCGTCGCCGAAGGTCTCGCGGAAGTTCACGCCGTGGTAGGCCGGATTCGGCTCGGTGATCTCGGGGTAGTCGCCGTCCTCCCAGGGGAAGGACCCGCCGTCGACGAGGATGCCGCCGACCGTCGAGCCCGCGCCGTGGATCCACTTGGTCGTCGAGTTCCAGACGAGGTCCGCGCCGTGCTCGAGCGGCCGGCAGAGGTACGGCGTCGCGAAGGTGTTATCGACGAACAGCGGCACGTCGTGGTCGTGGGCGATGTCGGCTATCCGCTCGATGTCCGGCGTCACGAGCGCGGGATTGCCGATCGTCTCGAGGTGGACGAAGGCGGTGTCCTCGTCGATCGCCTCCGCGTAGGCCTCGTAGTCCAGCGTGTCGACGAATTTCGTCTCGATACCGCGCTTCGCGACGGTGTGTGTGAGGTAGGTGTAGGTCCCGCCGTACAGCGACGACGAGGAGACGATGTTGTCGCCTACCTCCGCGAGGATGAAGGTAGCGAGGTCGAACGCGGCCATTCCCGAGGAGGTAGCCAGCGCGCCGACGCCGCCCTCGAGGGTCGCGATGCGTTCCTCGAGCATCGCGTTCGTCGGGTTCATGATCCGCGAATAGATGTTGCCCGTCTCCTCGAGGCCGAACAGTGCGGCGGCGTGGTCGGTGTCCTCGAACTCGTAGGACGTGGTTTGATACAGGGGCGGCGCGCGAGCTCCCGTCGCGGAATCGGGTTCCTGTCCGGCGTGGATGCTGTTCGTGGCAAAACGGTGCCCTTCTGAGTCGGGATCGTCGCTCATACCCGTCTCCTTACAGGCAGCCTAAGTAAAACCACTAGACGAATCCCTTCGAACAGGAAGTCCGTCGATCGTCGTCGGACGTCGGCCGAGGCCAGATCGTATCGGTTCTCAGAACTCGAGCACGCTGACGATGCGCAGACTCTCCAGCAGGAGCCAACAGACGAACGCCGCGTAGAGCACCAGCAGCGACCACGCTTCCCGTCGAGAGAGCTGCATTCCGGTCCGCGAAATTGCGAAGAACACGATGGTCGCCAGTACCAGAAACCCCATCATCGGGACGATGTGGGCGAAGTTCACCGGCAGGGACCCCGCCACGAGGACGCCGACCGGCACGGCGACGAGCAGGTCGAACGTGTTGCTCCCGAGGACGTTCGCCAGCGTGACCGTCGGTCGATCGGCCTTCGCAGCCGTGAGGCTGACGAACGTATCCGGCAGGCTCGAGCCGGCAGCCACGACGGTCATCCCCCACAGGAACGAGGGGGTTCCGAAGGCGTCGCCGAGCCCGATCGCTGCGCGGACGAGCGCCTCGACGCCGACGACGATGAACACCAGCCCGACGACGAACCAGAACCACGTCCGAGCGAGTGCGATCGACGCGTCGGCCGCCTCGTCGGACTCCGCGGCGTCGAGGTACTGCGTGAACAGGTAGAGCCCGTAGAGCGCGACCGGGAACAGGGCGAGCGGTCTCGAGACGTCTCCTCGTATGGGTCCGCCGACGGTCTCGACGGGGTTGTAGATGACCGCGAGCGAGAACGTCAACAGCAACGACGCGACCGCGAGCATGTAAAACAGCGACTCCTTGTAGACCAGTTCGCGCGTCGTGTCGATCCCGCCGCCGACGAGCACGGCGAGTCCCGGAATCACGAGGAGGTTGAACACCGCCGAGCCGACGATCGAACCCACGCCGAGTTCGAACTCCCCGTGTAACAGCGTCGCGAGCAAGACGCTCGCGAGTTCCGGCGTGCTCGATCCGACGGCGGCGATCACGGCCCCCTGGACGACCGCCGGCAGTCCGTACGCGACCGCGAGTTTGTTCGCCGCGTCCTCGAGCCAGGCGCTCCCTTTCCAGACGACCGCGGTCCCGGCGGTTGCCATGAGGAGCAGCGTGACGACCTCGAACACGACCGATGGTTCTCACAGCGATCGAATAAAACGCTCGACACGACGATCGAATCGGGTCTTCGGCGCTGGGTCCCGTTCGGTGGTAGGTGAAATCGCATAGTAATAGTCGTTCTCCGGCCCGATGCTCGAGGTACGAACCGAGCCCGCATTCTCCGTTTGATCTGTCTCTCGTGAGCCGACCGTTCCGATATCGGGGTAGGGGCCGAAACTCGTCGATCGGGCTATGGTTGTTGCTCCGGTGACTCGACCCCCGTCGTGCCATCAGGGTCCGCCGGCTCCGACTCCACTACGCCGGGAAGGCGAACCGTGACGGTCGTCCCGTCTTCGCCGGTCTCGAAGTCGAGATCGCCGCCGAGCGCCGTTACGGACCACGAGACGATCCACAGGCCGAGCCCGCTCCCGTGTTCCAGCGGGGTTTCCTCGCCGCGCTCGAGCACGGCGAGCTCGTGATCCGGAATCCCCGGCCCGTCGTCGCGGACGGTGAAGACGCCGGTTCGGTCGGCGGCGACGCCGTCGAACTCGACCGCGACGTGCGGTTCCTCGGCGTCGGTGTGGCGAACCCCGTTCTCGAGGAGGTTCGCGAAGACGAGTTCGAACAGCTCCCCGTTGGTCCGCATGGCGAGATCCTCGGGGACGACTACCTCGACGTGTCCCTCCGTTTCCGCCTCGAGATCGGCCGCGACCGACGTGAGCGCGTCGCGGGCGAAGACCGTCGACGGGCGGTTCATCGACCCGATCGCACGTTCGAAGGTTCGGGCTTTCTCGCCCATCTGCAACACGCCGTCGATATCGTCGTGAACGTCATCGAGCAGTTCCGTGAGTTCGTCGTCGTCGGTTCGGTCCGCGGCGATACCGACGTACCCGCGAGCGACGGTCAGATCGTTCCGCAGGTTGTGGCGCAACACCCGGTTGAGGATCTCGAGGCGCTGCTCGCGTCGCTGCTGGTCGGTAACGTCCTGCAGGAGGAGGGTGTGTCCGACGACCCGGTCCGATTCGTTTCGAAGCCGCGACGTCGACACTGCGAGCGTGCGGCGCTCCCCCCGGACGGTGTGCGTGAGGACCTGGTCGTCGGTCTCGTCGATCCGCAACTCGGTCGCGCGCTCGAGTGGCTCCCCGAGGACGGCCGGTTTCGTGACGTCGAATACCGTCTCCGCCGCCGGATTGCAGTCGACGATCCGCTCGTCCGTGTCGACGACGAGGAACGGGTTCTCGAGCTCCTCGATCGCGGACCGGTCGGCCGTTCGCCGGACTGACGGGCTGTACGCGAACATGCTGCCCCCGACGAACGCGTAGGCGTCGAGCACGACGTGGGGGAGAAACATGACCGCGGAGAGGTTGAGCTGGGGAACGGGGCCGAGTCCGAAGAGCCAGACGAGCAGGGCGACCCCCGGCGGGAGCGTACTGAGGCCGACTGCGAGCGCCTCTCTCCGATAGAGGGGGCCGTAGCTGACGACCGTATCGAACAGGAGCAGGGTCCCGGACGCCGCAAAGACCGTGCCGATCATGATCGCGAAGAAGGCCCACGCGTTGAGATCGTAGGAGACCGTGGCCGCACCGAAGACCGAATCGATTCGGAAGTTCGTCCAGACGATCCCGTGAAGCGGGTTCGTCACGACCAGTACCGTCGTGAACAGCGGGACGAGTACCAGCAGCCCGAACCACGGGGTTCTGACGAGATTCCCGCGGCCGGTGTACTCGAGGCCGAAGGCCAGAAAGGGCACGCCGGTCCAGACGATGCCGGTCCAGGTCAGCGCTTCGAACGCCCATCGCAGCGTCGGATCGAAGACCAACAGCCCGATCCCGTAGGAAAAGCACCACAGCGCCTGCGCGACGAGCGCCAGCAGCAACCAGTTCGCGCCCGGTTTCCCGCGGTGGTGGCGGAGATACCAGAGCAACACCACGGTTCCGAGGCCGGACAGAATCGACCCGGCCGCCGGCCACGGAATCGAACTCATCGACTCGAGGGTGTAAGTAGATCACCTTCGGTGTTGTGGCCGGACTCTCGCCGCGATCGATCGGCCGTCATCGATATCGATCGGCTCTTCAGTAGCATGTCTCGGTCGATTCCGTTCTCGAGTCGCCGCTCACTCCGCGTCGTCGCTGTCAGTTGCGAGGACGCTACCGATAGTACTCTTCCTTCGAGACGAGATACCCGAGAATCACGAACGAAAACGCCGCGCCGAACAGGTCGCCTTGAACGAATCGAAGCAGAGCGCTCAGTCCGTAGAGAACGAGCGCCCAAGCCCACGCCCACGACTGGAGGGTCCAGAGCCCGATCGAGACGACTACTTGTGCGACCGAAAGGACGAGAACCAGTAGGCCGAGGAGAACGAACGCACCGCCTCGGCCGGCGATAGCGAAACTGAGGGCTGCTACGATAACCGACGCCACGCCGCTGAGTATACAGAAAACCGTGATACCGAGCGGTGCCGTTTGGCTCCGCGACGGCGTCGGTGTCTCGGGCGGTGTGGAGTTTACCGTCACGAACGGCCATTCGTACGCACCCACGGTTGATAATAATTCTGAAAAAGATGAGAAATTATGTCTGAATGAGTCGGTCTGGAACGATTTTCTGAACACTGCTCGCACTCAGATGTGATCGAACGGGCGCCTCTATTCGAGCAGCGACTCGCCCGTCATTTCGGGCGGCTGATCGAGATCGATCAGCTCGAGGATCGTCGGCGCGATGTCCGCGAGCGTCCCGCCCGCTCGAACCGTCCGTCCTCCGGCGGTTCCGTCGGGCGAGAGGTAGACCAGCGGCACTTCGTTGTACGTGTGCGCGGTGTGTGGGTCCTCCTCGGTTCCCATGTCGTCGGCGTTGCCGTGATCCGCGGTGATGAGGACGTGTGCGCCGGCGTCCTCGAGCGCCGTCACGAGTCGACCCAACTGCGCGTCGACGGCTTCGACGGCCTCGATCGCGGCCTCGTAATCGCCCGTGTGGCCGACCATATCCGGATTTGCGTAGTTGAGGACGAGGACGTCCGGATCGTCCGACCCGATCGTGTCGATCGCAGTATCCGTCACCGCGGGCGCGCTCATCTCCGGTTGCAGGTCGTAGGTCGGCACGTCTGGGCTCTCGACGATCTTCCGGATCTCGCCGTCGAATTCCACTTCGCGGCCGCCGTTGAGGAAGTAGGTGACGTGGGCGTACTTCTCGGATTCGGCGATCCGGAGCTGGGTTCGGCCCGCGTCGGCCAGCACCTCGCCCAGCACCTGGTCGGGCTGGTTCGGCGGGTAGGCTACGGGGAGGTCGAACGTCTCGTCGTACTGGGTCATCATCACGACCTCGGCGTCCGGCGGACTGGTCTCGACGGTGGCCGCCCAGTCCTCGGGCCGAATATCGGCCAGCATCCGGGTCAGCTGGCGGGCTCGGTCGGAGCGGAAGTTGAACCAGACGACCGAGTCGCCGTCCTCGAGCGCGGGCTGACCGTCGACCGCCGTCGGCTCGACGAACTCGTCGGTCACGCCCCGATCGTAGGACTCTTTGACGGCGTCGACGGCCGAGTCGGCGGTCCACTCGGCCTCGCGGTTCACGATGGCGTCGTAAGCGCGGTTCGTCCGGTCCCAGTTCTGGTCGCGGTCCATCGCGTAGTACCGGCCGGAGACCGTCGCCACGTCGCCGGTGCCGTGCTCGGCGATGACGTCCTCGAGCGTCTCGAGGTACTCTCGCCCACCGGTCGGTGAGGTGTCTCGCCCGTCGGTGATCGCGTGGGTGACGGCCTCGACGTCGCGGTCGCCGGCCAGTTCGATCAGCGCGTGCAGGTGTTCCTGATCCGAGTGGACTCCGCCGTCGCTGACGAGTCCGAGGAAGTGGATGCGGCCGTCATTCGCGCTCGCCCGGTCGAACGCCGCGTTGATCGCGTCGTTCTCCCGGAAGGAACCGTCCGCGATCGAGTCCGAAATCCGCGTGTACTCCTGGTAGACGACTCGCCCGGCCCCGATGTTGAGGTGGCCGACCTCGCTGTTTCCCATCTGACCGACCGGGAGGCCGACGCGCCGGCCCGCGACCTCGAGCCGGCCGTCCGATCCGGAATCCGAAAGTCGATCGAACACCGGCGTCTCGGCCGCCTGAACCGCGTCTCTGCCGCCGTTACCGAGTCCCCACCCGTCGAGGACGATCAGCGCAGCTTCCATACCTACCCGGTTTCCAGCGGCGCCTAATTAGCTGTCGTTGTCGCCGGCACGCGGGAGATTTAACTGCGCTTCCGTGTCGGTCCACGCGAATTCGCCTCGAAGTCGCGTCGCGTTCCGTCAGTCGTTCTGGACGAACTCGCCCGAGCAGTCGTACTCGAGCAGTTCGTACTCCTCGATATCCGGGTCCTCGTAGGGAGCGGCGCGATCGGTCATGCCGTAGACGGTAACCTTCTCGACGCCGGTTTCGTGAGTCGCGTTCCAGCGCCCGCACAGGTAGTTGGCGAAGTACGAGCGGTGGTTCTCGTTGTCGGCGTATCGCATGTTGTTGATGTACTTTCGCCACCGGGCGTTCTCGTAGGTTCCATCGACGGACGGCGGTCTGTCCCAGTTGACTGCCGAATGGTGGTAGACGTCGGTTTCCGTTCCGTTCTCGAGTTGACTGGGGACGACGAGCCACTTGGCCGTGGAGACCGGGGTGGGGGCGAACATCTGCCAACTCTGATCGATCTGTGTGGTATCGATGACGTCCTCGGCAGGGTCGGGAATCTCGGTGTAATCGACCGCTGCGGCGTTCGAAAGGACGACGAGGGAGAGGAAGAGCCACGGGACGATCGTCGAGAACAGGACGTGGCCGCGGATCCTAACAGCAGTAAGGGCGGGGAGTGCCTCTCGGTCCGCCGGAAGCAAGGGGACGGAGAGTCGCGGCGCAGTTCCTCGGACCCGTTCCATACCGCGACGGAGTTCGGATGCGATCCCGACTCGAGTCGCCAGCGCAGTGAGCAGGTCCCAGACGACCGGTGGATAGAACACGAGCAGTCCGGCGACGGAGATGAGCGGGAAGAGACCGATTTGGAGCATGACGATCATACCGAGATGCATACCGACGAAACACGACGTGAACAGTGCCCGTCGATAGCCGGTCAGCACGAGCAACAGCGGTGACAGCAAGAGAAGCGTCATCCAGACGTACGAGAAGACGCGCAGGAGGAGGAACTGTTCCGCGATGACGTTCCCGAGCAGGATCGTGAGGTGATCGGCCTGGAACACCTCGACGAGCGCGTCACCGCTCATCCAGACGTCGCCTCTGGTCTTGTGGATGGCATTGATCACGTACACGAGCAACACCTGCAACAGCACTGCCATAGTCGCGATGGAGGTCACCGTCGTCCGATCCTGCTCGTGCCGGCGGGCATCGATCGACCAGCACTCGCCGAGGGGAAGAAAGATCCCCCAGAAGAGGAGCATTCGCAACATGATGTCGCCACTGTTGAGAATCATCGGGTTACGGACGTGTAGCGAGGCCAACAGCAGCCACGAGACGATCGTCGCGACCCTCGTCCGGTAGCCGACGACCATCGCGAGAGCGAAGAGGCCGGCGATGCAAAACAGGAGTCCCTGTGCCCACGCTTCACCAGAAACGGCGTGGATGGAGTAAACCGACGAGTAATCCGAGAACAGCGCCTCGAGCGGGAGCACACCTGCGTCCGTGTAGAACGCCGTCAGGTTCCGCGATCGGAGTATCAGGTCGACGATCACCAGCGTGCCGACCGCGATACGGAACGCGGCGAGCGCCCGCAGGTCGATGGCGAACCGGCGAGCAATCGACTGCGAGGCGCGATCCACTGCGTTCGTCAGCCGATGCCGTGCGTTGAAGGGGAGGGCCTGAGCCATGGTCTGATCTGCTCGTCCGCTCTTCCCCGATCACGCATCGACTGTCATAAGTTTGTTGTTTACTGAAACGTCTCCTATCGCGGTCGGTACACGTTCGGTCACGAGGTGGGATCGAAAAGACGACGACCGTCCGCTCCGGTCAGTGTGACGAACGGGTCGCATCGTCGTGTTCGAACATCGCGCCGCAGTCGCCGCACGTCGTCCCCTTTCCGGGTTTTACTCGTTGTGCAAAAACGGCACCACACTCGTCACAGATCATGAACAGTCGGTCTTCGGGTGAGACGCCGGCCTCGAACCGGGCGTGGATCCAGGCGTCGGGGTTTCCCTCCTCGTAGAGGGTGACCCCGCAACTGTTCTGTCGCCAGTTGATCGCACGGTCCTCGCGGGTAGTCGCTGCCGGTTCTCGCTCGGACATCGAGATATCTACACGCTCGTTCCATCCATATATACGTTTTCTGATAATTCTTTACCCGGGCTCGAGTTAACTGTCCTCGATCGGCGACCACTGGGTTTTTGCGGGTCGGGTGGGAGCCACCTGTCATGACGCTCGATCCGGTCCACTTCGACGGTATCGCGCGGCTCGCGAGGCGGATCGACCACGGGACCGACGAGCGGGACCGTCGCGCCTTCGCCGAGACCGTCTGGGAGGAGTTCCTCGACCCGCTGGTGTTCGACGGGCGGACGGTCCTCGAGCCGGTCGACGAGCGGGCGCGACGCGTCGTCGACTGCGAGGCGGTGGCGCTTCGCGACAGCGAGTTTCCGACCGAACACGGCCTCGACGCGGGGACGATCAATCCGACGACGTTCAAGAACGGCCTGGTCGTCGATATCGCGCAGGCCGCGATGAGCGCGACCCCGAGCGATCTCGACCTCCATCGCTCTCGAACGACCGTGATGACGGTCCACTCGAACGACGAGACCATGATGGTCGACGAGACCTGGGGCAAGTTCGACGAGGGATACAGTCAGAGTCGTGCGGTCAAGATTCCCCCGCTGCCGCGCTTCGCCGAGGGCGTCGTCCACGCGCTCGCACTCTACCTCGCCGAGAGCAAGCACGCCCGCGACCACGCCGAAACGGTCGCGGACCTGCTCGTGCTCGACGGCCCGCTGTACCCCCGGGGCCTGCTGCGCTGGGCCGACCAGCACCCCGACCTCGCCGACTTCCTGCTCGAGGACCCCCGTCCGACGACGGTCCTCGAAAACTACGTCCGACTGGTCGAGAACTTCGTCGACCGGGACGTCCCGCTCGTCGGCTTCGTCAAAAACCCGGCGACGCGAGTGCTCACGCGGACGCTCAAGTCGAAACGCAACGTCGATATCAGCGTGCCCTGGAGCGACGACTCGGCGCTGTTCACCCGCCTCCTCGAGCGCGGCGAGTACGTCGACGATATCGACGGCGACCGCTGGGAGCGAGACACGTCGGCGCTGACCTACACGAACTGGTTCCGGTCGCGCGGCGGCGTCGACCAGCCGCTGTCGACCGAGGGCGACGCGCTCGGAGTCGAGCGTCGCCTCGAGCGCGAGGCCTACGAGGTTACCTTCTTCGTGATCTACGACCCGCGGGACGACCTCCTGTACCGGATCGAGGCCCCCTACGCGTTCACGAAGGATCCGGAAACCCGAGAGCGGCTCACGATGCAGCTGTTACAGGACGTCGCCGTCGCCCACGGCCCGCCGACGATCGTCGACAAGGCCGACGAACTCGCCCGGATCAGCAACTCGGAGAAAGCGTCGCTCCGCGAGACGCTCGAGGAGCGCTTCGACGCGGCCCAGGATCGGACGTACGACGACCACCGGTGGGACGAACAGCCGTATTGACCTTCGCTGTGTGGACGGTTCTCGCCGCCGACTCGAGAGACGCAGGAAAACCTGCGGCCAGCCGCGAGCTCGGTTCGGAGCCGCCGATTCTCGGCGTACTCCGACTCCGTCGACGGCTTCGAGACCGGCGCGCGTATGGATGGCGATTGGCATCGTTCGGCGGTCGTCGGTGACCGAGCCGTCCTGTCTGAAGACGCGATCGAGCGAGACGAGGGGGTCGTCGTTCTGACGGTGGGACTGGATCGGCAGCGGTCGGTACGAAAAATTGAACCCGAGAGCACTGTTCGCGGCTCCCGTTACTCAGTATCGGACTCGTCGTTCTTTTCGACCTCGAGGACGACGTCGGCGGGATCGACGCCGATTCGTGCGAACTGCGTTCGCACGTGTTCTTTGGCTCCCTCGAGGGCCTGTTCCCGGGTGTCAAAGCCGCGAGGCATGGGCGACTCGAAGGCGAGGTTGACTTCCCGGCCGTCGACGAGCTGCGTCGTGCCGCCGCTGTCGACCTCGTAGAACTCGTCGCAGACCCAGACGTACGCGGCGTCTTCGTCGGGTGCACCGCGGAACGTCGGGGCCCGTTCACCCCGTTCGTACAGCGTTCCGGTGAGTTCCGTCCCGCCCGCCCGACCGCGTACCAGCAACATACGTCGTTGTACGCTTCCCGGACGCAAAAATGACGTGGCATCGGTCGGGAGAGACGCTACACCGAACGGGTTCGGTCTGGATGAGTGATACGCTTGTCCGCCCATCCGAACGGCGACCGATTCCGGTCGTCCGATGACTACGATCGCCTCGTTCACCCCCGTGGAAGTACCGGTAACTGGCCTATTCGGCGATCATAATCGATCACTCTGATCCGATTTTCAAAATTAATGCCTGGATGATCCTCCCCACACATCCGCCTCTGGCCCACCCGATGAAGATAGCCAAAAGAAATAACCGTTATGTGCCGTTGCCGACGGTGTCAGCGTGGTATTCAGTGGTTACACGGGTAACCGCTGAATTCCCGAACCAAATCGTTTTGGAAATGGGCTTATGCCCATTGCAGCGGTTGGTGTGTGTAATGAGTTCGGACGCTCACCTCGGCGGCAACACGTCTGACCCACTCCCCCAAATTCCGACAGAGTGTTACGAGATCCTTCGCCATCCTCGCCGACTTCGCGTTCTCGAGGTTCTCGGACGTCGGCAGGCGCGACTCTCGCTGTCGGAACTGACGGCGGAACTGATCGAGGAACCGGCGACGGACGGTTCGAACGGTCGAGCGCGACACGAGGTTCGAATCAGTCTCGTTCACAATCACCTGCCGCGACTCGAGGACTACGACATCGTCGACTGGAACGACGACGGGATCGCGCTCCTCGACGGATCGCCGGTTCATCCCGGCGACCTCTCCGTCCTGCTCGACCGCTGTGACGACGAGAACGCGGAGACCCTCCTCGAGACGCTCGTCGACCCCGTCAGGATGCGACTCCTCTCCATCCTCGAGACGGCCGACGGTCCCGTCTCGCTCGAATATCTCGCATCCGAACTCGGTTCCTGCACCGGTGGCCAGTTTGCCGACGCCGAGCGCGCGAAGATCGCGCTCCATCACACCCACCTGCCGGCGATGGCTGACGTCGGCGTCATCGGCTACGATTCCAGGTCCAAGCGAGTCACGCGATTCGACCGAGCCGTCTCGATCGTCCGATAGTCGTCGATCGTCCGTTCGACGTTCACAGTCGTTTTCTCGAACCGCCGGTCCGCGTCCGCTCGCTCGTTTTTCCGATGGTTCCGTTCGATCGAGAACCGGTAAAGGGATCGCTATCGAGGGGCTAGATGAATCACGAAATGGACGCCGCGGACGAGCACTGGGTCGACAGTTCGACGATCGACAGGCGCGACCTCGTCGGTATCGCCATCGCTGTCGTACTCGCCTGCTTCCTCTCGGTCGTGAGCATCGCAGGGACGGCCGCTGCGATCGATCAGGTAGCGATCGTCTCGCCCGATCAGTCGACGGTCGAGGCCGCGCCGGGCGAAACGATCGAGATCGACGTCGCCCTCCGGAGTCAGGGGGGACACGGCGGCGAGGGCGTCGAAGCGGTTACGCTCGTCGCACAGTATCACCCCGACTATCTCGAGCGTATCAGCGTCGACCAGGGCTCCTGGCTCGAGGGGAACGGGACCGAGATCGGCACGACGGAAACGATCGCCCACGAACGGGGGACGGCGATCCTCGAGCAGCGCCGCGAACCGGCTGCCGGCGGGACGACCGGAACCGGAACGATCGCGACCGTGACCGTCCGGATCGCCGAGGACGCACCGGCCGGGACGACGACGATCTCGTTCGGGGAGAGCGAGGTCGATCTCACCGGCGACTGGCCCGTCGCCGTCGTCGACGAGTCCGCGACGGTCGCGATCGACGGCGGTAACGAATCGCTCGGCTCGTTCGACCACCCTTCCCCCGACGAGACCGACCGGAAGTCCGCCGGCTCGAGTCCCGGGGACGACTCGGCTGGGTCGGAGAACGAAACGGCAGACGCAGACGGTTCGGAGCCGGTTCCGGGCTTCACCGGCGGAGTCGCGATCCTGGCCGTGCTACTTATGGCGCTTTATTTGGCAACCGTTCGCGACGGTCGTCACGATTAAACAATCCGTCCGACTGGAGGGAAACGCGTTTGAGGGTCGGGCCGGATGAGGTTCGTATGAGCGATCTGGGAGATTTTGGCGATTTCGACGGCGACGCCGGGTCCGAAGACGGCGCGTCGACCGACGCGGGCGACTCTTCGCCGTCGTCCTCGGGGACCACTGAACCGGCGAGTACGGGTCCGACGAGCGGAGAGTCCGCGGACGAGTTCGAACCGACGCCGGTCGAACCCAGTGGCGAGGACGTCGGTATCGGAACGATCTGCGTCTCCCAGGGCCTGCGCATCGCCGAGGACGGAGACGAGACGACCCTCCGGGCGTACGTCACCCGCGGCAACCGATCGTCGGTCCGCATCGGGAGCTACCTGCTCGCTCCCTATCCCGACGGCGAGACGCTCTTTTGCCGGATCGTCGGCCTCGAGTACGCCCAGCAGTACCACGCCGACGACGCGACGGAGATCCACGCGCGGCGGGCGATGCGTAGCGACGAGATCGACGAGGCCGATTACAAGTTCGTCGCGAATCTCGAGCCCGTTGCGGTGCTGTACGAGGATGACGGCGAACTCAAACGGCGGATGACGGACCGCGTGCCGAAACCCCAGACGGTGATCCGGCAGGCCGACGACACCGAGGAGATCAAGACCGGGCTGAAGATGCCCGACGACGGGGTCTTCCTCGGTCATCTCTCGGTCGGCGGTGAGAAGGTACGGACGGCGGCCACCCCGCCGACGATCGATTACCGGTTGAAAGACGACTACGACGCGGGCGATCCGCTCGTCTTCCGCCACTCGCTGATCGCCGGGGGCACGGGCTCGGGGAAGACCCACGGCGCGAAGAACATCCTGCGGCAGTATCTCGCGGACGACCGGACCTACCCGATGGATGACGGTCGCGAGGTCAGCCCCGCGGTCGTCCAGTTCGATCCGCAGGACGAGTACGCCCAGATGCACGACGACAACCCCGACCTCGATAGCGACTTCGCGCGACGCCTCGAGCGCGAGGGCATCGCCTACGGCGGCCACGACGACACGACCGCGTTTATCCCGAAGGTCGGGTCGGCGTCGTACGCCGCGGGGCACCACCGCGCGGAGCAAGTCGAGTTCACGATCCCGTTCTCGATGGTTCACGACAACCCGTGGCTGGTCGCCGGCAGCGGGTTGAACGACAACCAGTACGGCGCGCTCACCAGCGTCCTCCTGCCGCGATTCCGGAAGCAGTACGGCTCGAGCGGCACCTACGAGGAGTTCACGACGTTCCTCGATGACCCCGCGTTGCGCGAGGAACTCGACGAGTCCGGTCGAGTCCACGAGGCGACCTTCGACGCCGTTCGCCGGCGCGTGCTCGGGTTCGGTCACGTCTTCGATCAGGACGCGCGCCCGATCACCGACCTCGTTCACGACTTCGTCCGTCCCGGCGGGCTCACCGTGGTGCCGACCTACCACATCAACGACAGCCGGGCGACTGAGACCATCGTGCTCGCGGTCTCCTCGCTGATCATCGACCAGAAGCTCTCGAACGATCCTGATTACGACCGAGTCAAGGAGACGCCGCTCGTGCTCGGGATGGACGAGGCCCACAACTTCCTGACCGACGCCGACTCGGTCCAGGCCGGGAAGGTCATCAGCAAGTTCACCGAGGCCGCCAAACAGGGCCGGAAAGAGCGGCTCGGCCTGTTCCTCATCACGCAGGACCCGCAGGACATCCACGACGCCGTGTTCAAGCAGATCAACACCACGGTCGTCCTGAATCTCGGCGACGAGGACGCCATCAAGAGCGTGAACATTCCGAGTAATCTCGAGTCGAAAGTCCCCTACATGGAGAAGGGGCAGATGGTCGTTTACTCGCCGGACAACTCCGAGCCCGTCGAGCTGATCGGCCTCCCGAAGTGTCTGACACGGCACGGCCGGGACTGAACCGACGGAGACGGACCCTACACCGTTTCCGTGCGAACCCCCTGTCGGACGGCGTTTACCGCCGCGCCGAGCAGCAACACGATGCTGGCGAAGTAGAGCCACGTGACGAACAACAGGACTGCACCGATCACGCCGTAGGCCGCGTAGCGACTGGCGTTGGACGTGTAGATCCGAAAGCCGATCTGCAACACCACCCAGCCGACCGCGGCGACGATCGTTCCCGGCAGTACCCCCGTCACCGACGTCTCGATCGGCGGGAGCACGTAGTAGATCGGCAGGAACGCGATCACCAGGACGGCGATCAGGACGAGCGTCCCGAGCAGGTTGACGAACGGGATCTGCAACGACAGTACCGAGAGCGCGATGCCGACGGCGACGACGAGCCCGACGGCGAGGGCGATGGCGACGATGGCGACGATGGCGTCCCGGACCTGTTCGAGCAGCGACGCGTCGATCTCGCCGGCGTACACCTCGTCGAACGCCTGGTCGAGGCCGCGGAAGAGCTTCAGGGCGCTCCACGTCAGCGCGAGGAATCCGACCACGGACGCGGCCGCCCGCCCGGTCGTGTTGGTGAGTGCCTCCGTCACGAGCTGCTGTCCCGACGACGAGAGCTGCTGACTGAGCATACTTGTGATGCGATTGGCGAGGTCCTGTCCGCCGACGAACGACGCGACTGCCACGGCGAGCAACGCGATCGGGATTATCGACACGAACGCGTAGTAGGCGATACCCGCCGCCAAGAACGTGAGATTTCGATCCCTCGCGAGCGCCACGACGGACCCGAGAGTCGACATACGGCCCGTACGACGGTCGCGGTGTTGAAGCCGCTGCCGGCAGATGAATAACGCACCCGTTCGGTCGCTCGAGTCACTCCGTCGACTGCGGCTGATAGTACTGCTTGAGCCAGGTCGCCAGCCCCTCGAGCCCGGGAAACAGCGTTCGATGGTTGACGTTCAGCTGGTCGAGTTTGTCGCGGAACTCGAGCTTGCGCTCGCCCGGAATCACGATCTTCCGGTAGCAGTCGGGTCGGTCCGCCAGCCACCGATCGAGGACGATTCGCGGATCGGACTGGAACGAGAAGACGGCCGACTGGTTAACGATACGGTCGTCGATCGCGGGCGGTCGGAAGAACATCACGTACTGCGCTTCGGGATCGTCCTCGGGCGCCCACCGCTCTTGCCAGAGTTCGGTCACGCGAGACACCTCGTTGAGGTCGCGGGCCGGTGACAGTTCGTCGCCGTCCGCGTCTTCGCCCAGTCCGTACTCGAGGGTGGCGTTCGAGAGCAGGTGCGTGTCGAGCATGTACGTCTCCGTCCCCTCGAGGACGTCCCGATAGGGGTCGGGTAGGTCGGCGTGGAGTTTCCGGTAGTCGACGGCCCAGATCGCGCCGTCGTGGTCCGTGTCACCGCTCCGGGTCGCGAAGTACGCGGCGACGAGCGGCGAGAACGACCAGTCGAGGAGGCGCGTCGGGAGCCCGTAGTGCTGGGCGATCGCGAGCAGGTGCCAGACCGACCGCGGTTCGTCGATCTCGCTTCTGGCGTACTGAGCGAAGTTCCGGAGCAGCAGCGGCTCGAGGTGCCACTCCCCCGAGTCGCCGACGAAGCGATCGATCGACGTTTCGAGGCTGAAGGCCTCGTCTTCGACGCCGCGGAACACGGAGGGCGAGCGGTGGCGACCGATGTCGGCCATCCACATGTCCCGGGTGACCAGTTCGTGAAGTTCGGTCCACGTTTCGGCCCGCTGGACCGAGCCGGAATCGGCACCGGTCATCGGTGCGCACGGCCGATTCGGGAGCTGTCGTGTGTCGGTTCCACATCGGCGGGTTTCCGCTCCCGGAATTAAAACGATTCTCGCGCCTGCGGGTGACTTACCGGCTCTGCAGAGTGTGTTCGATGTCGACTGGTAGCCGGCTCAGACGGACTCGAGCAGCGTTCGCTCGAAGAACGCCCCGACGACCCTCGCGATCTGGTCGCGGTTGCCGAGGAAGAAATGGTCGCCCGCCAGTGCGGTGGTCTCGTCGCCGCGCTCCCGCGCGCGCTCGACGATCGGCTCCCAGTCGACGGTCGTGTCGCGCTCGCCGTAGAGGACGTGGAGCGGGGCGTCGATCGAATCCAGCGCCGCCAGCGCGTCGAGGTCGTCGGCGAGCCGTGCAGTGGGCGCGAGCACGGCGACGGCGTCGGGATGGGTATCCGCCGACGCGAGCAGGGCCAGCGACGCGCCGAAACTATACCCGAAGACGCCGACGGGGAGGTCCTCGGCGGCCCCCCCGTCGTATCCGTCGCGAGCCCATCGGATGGCGTTTCGGACGTCCTCCCGCTCGCCGGTGCCCTCGTCCCACGGCCCGTAGTCGAATCGCAGGCAGGCGATCTCCGATTCGCGAAGCGCCTCCGACACTGCGACGAGGCGCTGGTCGCTTCGCGAGCCGCCGTGTTGCGGGTGGGGCGGACAGGCAACGACGATGGCCCTCGGTTCGTCGGTCGGTTCCTCGAGCGTCCCCCGAACGTCGCGAGCGCCGGGAATGAGGACGTCGCTCATGGCCCGTCGTTGTGGACGCCCGCTAATCAAGCCTCGTTACCGCGACTCTCGGGGCGTCGAATCGGCACTCGAGTCAGTCGGACCGGAAGCCGATCAGAGCGGGCGGACACCGGCCCGGGCCGGGATCGATCGACGTCGTCCTCGGTGTTCGTGTCACTTCGTCCCCGATCACTATCCACCACGGCGAGTTTCGTTCGCTGCCGGACATCTCTGAAGTGACATTTTTAAGGCCGGCGACCAATACGTAGCAAGTATGGGCATCCTCTCTCGGGCTTCCTACGTCATCCGGTCGAAACTCAACTCGGTGCTCAACCGGGCCGAGGACCCGACCGAAACGCTGGACTACTCCTACGAACAGATGCGCGACCAGCTCCAGCAAGTTAAACGCGGCATCGCCGACCTCACCACGCAGAAGAAGCGCCTCGAGATGCAGAAACGCCGCCTCGAGGAGAACGTCGAGAAACACAACGATCAGGCCCGGACCGCCGTCCAGCAGGACCGGGAGGATCTGGCGCGACGCGCCCTCGAGAAGAAGAAGACGAAGATGAACCAGATCGAGGACCTCGAGCGCCAGATCTCGGACTTGCAGGGCCAGCAGGACAAACTGATCGAACAGAAGAACGAACTCCAGACGCGGATCGAGGAGTTCCGGACCAAGAAGGAGACGATGAAGGCCCGCCACGAGGCCGCGAAGGCGAGCTCGACCGTTTCGGAGGCGATGACGGCCACCGGCGACGAGTTCGAGGACGTCGGCCGCGCCATCGAGCGGGCGGAAGAGCAGACAGAGGACATGGAGGCTCGCGCGGCCGCGATGGACGAGCTCCACGAATCCGGTGCGTTCGAGGACGTCATGTCCGACAAGGACGACATCGATCGCGAACTCGAGGAGATCTCGACCGACAGCGGCGTCGAGGCCGAACTCGAGACCCTCAAGTCCGATGTCGGCGGCGATGTGGACGAGGCGACCGACGACGAACCCGCGGCCGATGCGGCGGCCGAGGTCGACGAGGACGAGCTGACGGAGCTCGAGGGCGAGGATCAGGAAGACGTCGAGGCCGAACTGGCGGAGCTCCAGGACGAAGAGAACGCCTAGGTACCAGCTACCGATCGACGACCCGTCTTATTCTCTCGATGTCTTGTGTTTGATATAGCCCATTCGATGCGGTCCCGTGACACTATTCGGTCTCGATTTCCGGTTCTCGTTGCGCAAGAAGGAGAAACGGTTACCATCGTTCACGATCAAGTGTCCGGTATGAGTGACGAGTCACCGTTCCGGTCTGTCTCGATGACAAATCAGTTCGTCCTGCTGGGCGTCGCCGAGCTCGATCGGAAGGGCGAGACGCCGGTCCAGACGCACGAACTCCGCCAGTACTGCAAGCAGCAACTCTCCGACGTCGATACGGAGGTCGTCGGAACGCTCACCGAGGCCGACGTGATCCGCTCGCTGTACCGACTCGAGGACGAGGGCCTCGTCGACGAGGCGCAGTCGGTGGCGACGTCGCCGACGGGGAAGGGGCGGCAGTCGTATACGCTCGCCGTGACCGTCGAGGACGTGTACGAGGGCGTCGCCGACGAACTGGCCGACGAACTGGTCGACGAACCCGACGACTGACTTCGGTACGGTCGACCCGCTCGTGACGACCTGTTGACCCAGCGGTCACGAGGGGGTTCCGAGAACGGTGATATCGTAACTGGCGACGTCCGAGGGTGCCTCGAGGACGATGACCTGGAACGCCCACGACGAGCCCCCGTTGAGATCGCCGGTGCTGGCGAGATACCGACCGAGCAGGTCGCCCGCGTCGTCGTAGACGCGCGTTCGTACTTCCACAGTCTGGATCCTGTCGGTCCCCGTATTCGCGACGGTTCCCTGAATCGTCGAGCCGAGATAGCCGTCTTCGACGACGAACTCGTGGTCGACCAGCTCGAGCGGCTCGAGCGGCGTCACGGCGCTGGAGGGTTGCTGCTGGGCGAGTGCCGCCGCCGTGGACATCTGCGCTGCCGATCGGTTGGAGACGTTGCTGGCGTTGATGCCGCTGACGGTCCCCTCCTCGTAGGTCGGCTGTCCGCCGAGACTGTTGCTGCCGAGACAGCCGGCGGCCGCGATCGCGATCCCGGTTCCGAGCGATGCGAGCACTCGCCGTCGGCTCGTCGGTTCCGATCGGGTCATCGCCGTCGTCCGTCCGTCCGCGAGTTGATTCCCTCACCGTGCATGCATCGGTTCCACACCGTCGACGCATTTCAGTGTAGGCCTTGAAGGGTCCGTTCTCGGTATCCTGATCGTCCCGTCGGCGTCACTCGATCGGCACACCCGCTCGAGGATCGCGTCGATCACCGACCGAGACCGGTGCGTGACGGTATGTGCAACGCAGTCCCTTATTGTCGGGTCGGTGGAACGTATCGCTATGGGATCCGCCGAGACCGACGAGACGCTCGAGTCCTACGGGGCCGACGTCGGGACTCGTGAGGGCGTGGCGACACGATTCCGTGAGTGGTTCCTGATCAGAGGCAACCGGTTGGGTGTCGCGGCGATCGTTTCGGTCGCCGTCTTCGTGATCGTGGTCGGGCTCTACGAACTCGGTGTCGTCTCGTTTACGAACCCGAACTCCGTGACGCGCGTGGCCAGCGGCATGATTGCAGGCACGTTCTCCCTCGTGACGCTGGTCGTCTCGGTCAACCAGTTGATCCTCTCTCAGGAGTTCACCACGGCGAACAAAGCGCGCGATCGGTTCGATGGTGTCGTCGAGTTCCGACGAAACGTGGCGACCGAGGCCGGCATTCCCACGGCTCCGGCTGCGCCGACGAGAGTGCTCGAGCTCATAATCGAAACGATCCGACACGACGCGGTCACGCTCGCCGATATCGTCTCCGATCACGACGAGGAAGTTCGCCACAGAGTCCTCCAGTACACGAACAGCGTCGAGGAACGAGCCGAAGAAGTCAGTGAAACGCTCGATAAAGCCGGAATAAGCACGTTTTCGGCCGTTTCGGCGGCGATACACTACGACGAGGCCTGGCAACTGTACGTCGCGACCCATCTGCGAAACGACTACGCCGACTCGTTGTCGCCGGCTGCGACGGACCAACTCGAGGAGTTGATCGGCTCCCTGAAGCTGTTCAATGTCGCCCGGGAGCAGTTCAAGACGACCTACTTGCAGCGAGAACTCACCCGGTTCTCGCAGTTGACGATCTACTGTGGGGTCCCGTCGATCCTGTCGGCGATCCTCATCGGGCTCCTCTACGCCAACGTTACGGGCCCGAGTATCAACGTCGCAGTGCTTCCGTACGTCGTGAGCGTGCTGATCGTCGTCGTCCTCTCGCCGCTCGCGCTGCTCGTCTCCTACATCCTCCGGACCGCGACGGTCACGCACCGAACCGCGTCGGTCGGTCCGATGATCCCCCAGAAGGATCCCGACGAAGGACCGTTCGACGTGACCTACGGCGAAGAACGGTAACGACCGAACTCAGCGTCGACCCGTTCGAGCAGCCGTCGGACGGTCTGGCGTCTCTCGACGGTCATTATCGGGTCAATCGAGTCGACCGACTGGGGGATATTCTTCGGGTCGATCGACGGGGTTCCAGTACGGGTCGTCTCATTGACCCGTCGCCTTCCGGGCCGACGCTTTTGTTCGCGGTCCTCGTCGGTTCGAATCGCTGAATGGACAGCTCGGACTCGGAAGCTGACGAGAACGGCGGCGGCCGACTCACCGGACCGCGGCTGTATCTCCTGCTTCGGATGGATCGTCGGCTGCTCACGGCGGTCGTGCTCGGGATCGTGTTCGTCGTCCTCGTCGGGCTCAGTCAGGTCGGCCTCCCGGCGCTGCGGACGATCGTCGCGACCAACAACGGCACCTTCTGGATCTTCTCGGCGTTCATCGGGTCGATCATCACGGGGACCTCGATCGTCGTCACGATCAATCAGCTGGTGCTCTCCCAGGAGCTCGGCGCGGTCGGCGACCAGCGCGAACGGATGCAGGAGGCGATGGGCTTCCGTCAGGATCTGGAAGAGAGACTCGAGGAGGACGTAACGCCGCCCGAGCCAGCCGGTTTCCTCTACGAGCTCGTCGATGGAATTCAGGAGGAAGCGAACGATTTCGAGTCGACGATGACGGACAACCCCGATCACAGCGACGAGCTCAAGGAGAAGGTCCGCAACTACGTCGACGATCTCTCCGAGAACGCCGAAACCGTCAAGGGGAACCTCGAGGACGCCCAGTTCGGGACGTTCGAGGTGATCTGGAACGCGCTCAATTTCAACTATTCGCGGAAGATCTACGACGCCCGCAAGCTCCGCGCGGACCACCAGGAGGAACTGTCCGACGATGCCAACGATGAGATCGACGACATGGTAACGCTCCTGAAGTTCTTCGGCCCCGCTCGAGAGCACTTCAAGACGCTGTATTTCCAGTGGGAACTGATCAATCTCTCCCGGGCGCTGCTGTACGCGGCGATCCCCGCGCTCACGGTGACGGGGATCATGCTGATGTACGTCGATGCGACCGTCTTGCCCGGGCAGACGCTTGGCGTCGACAATCTCGTCTGGCTGACCAGCGCGGGGTTCGTCATCGGGATCACGCCGTTCGTGATCTTCATCGTCTACATTCTCCGGATCGCGACGGTCGCCAAGCGAACGCTCGCGATGGGCCCCTTCATTCTCCGGCAGTCCGAGCGCGACGAGGATCTGGGGTGACGACGCGCTTGATCCGTCCCCGGATCGAGGAGTGCCGATCCGCGCCATTGGTATGGCTCCGGTGGATACCGTCGGCCGTGATCGTCGCCATCTGCGGGCCGCCGGGTGCGGGAAAGACCACCGTGGCGACCCGCGTTCGCGCGCGGCTCGAGGAGGACGGAATCCTCGTTCGAGTGATCCACTCCGACGACTTCTCGAGTCGCACCTACGAGCAACTCGCCGAGCGGGTCGCCGCGGCACCCGACCCTGGAGTCACGCTGGTCGACGGCACCTTCTATCGCCGGGCGTGGCAAACGCGGTTTCGGACCCTCGGTGACGTGCAGTTCGTCCTCGTCACCGCGAGCCTCGAGAGCTGTCTCGAGCGAAATCGACGCCGTGCGGATTCGATCGATGAGCAGGGCGTCCACGTGGTCTACCGGGAGTTCGACGAGCCCGAGGCCGACCTCGAGATCGACACGGATCGGTGTGGGCCCGACGATGCGGCCGACCGGATCGCGGCCGCGATCGAGGGCTGGCTCGAGTGAGTGTCTGGTTCCGACCGGCCGTGATACAGCGGTCCGGTCGGTGTGCGTACCGCGACCGTCTGCCCGGAGGGTTTCTTCTGTCTTCGTTTCGAACTGTCACTGTCACGACCACAATATCTATATTAGTGGGTGCTAATATTAGCAATTGCTAAGATGAGCGAACGACAAATCGACGGGCCGGCTCCACCGGACGACTCGCAGACGGTCGACTGTTGCTCGACCGGCCACTCCCTGCCGGAAGATGCGGTCGCCGCCGACGTGCAAACGCTTGCGACCCTCGGGAACGATACCCGCTACGAAGCGCTTCGGCTCATCGCCGCGGCCGACGACGGTATCTGCGTCTGTGAACTCGAGCCGTCCCTCGGCGTGAGTCAGGGTGCGGTCAGTCAGGCCCTCTCCCGGCTTTTCAGCGCCGGGCTGGTCGACCGGCGAAAAGAGGGTCGATGGCGGTACTACACCGCGACGCCGCGCGCCGAGCGGCTGCTCCGCGTCCTCGACGAAACGAGGTCGGTCGACGATGACTGACGACGCCGCTACCGATCGACGGCAAAAAACTAACACCGTCGCCACACTCCCATGTCGACTCTGACGACCGCTGTCGTCGAAACCGAGAGGCCGTTGCGAAACGTATCGCTGGCTCCGCCACGACCGTCACCGCTGCCCTACACAACTGCACCATGTCACGTCCACCGTTCGATCCACGATATCGTCCAGCCGTCGAGCAACCCAGCTGGGAACGCGTACTCGCGAGCTACGCCCTCGTGCCCGCGTTGCTCTTCCTGCTCTGGGCCATCAGCCAGCCGCACGCCGCTATCGTTGTCCTCACGGCGACCGTCGCCCTCTTCCTCGTCGCGCGACGCAGCCTCGGTCTGGCCCGCTGCCTCTCCGATTGTGGGGGGTTCTCGGTCGATTTGGGCGGGAAGCTCCGGATTACGATCGCTCGGCCGCAGGTCGATGACTCGCGGTAGCCTTCAGTTCGCGCCGCAGAAGCGACGCCGGCAGCGGGACGACCGGCCGACCCAGTCACCGCCAACGGAGGGCGATGGAAGCGTATGACCGACGTTTCGATAACGCTCCGACCGGTGGACGCTGAGACCGTCGAACGCGTCGAAGCGCTGTTGAAAGCCAACGACCTCCCGTATCGGGACGTCCGAACGAAGCCAGAGTGTTTCGTCACCGCGTTCTCCGAGACGACGTTCGTCGGCGTCGGCGGCGTCGAACGATACGGGTCGAACGGGCTCTTGCGGTCGGTCGTCGTGACGGAATCGAATCGCGGTCAGGGGTACGGCACTGCCCTGGTCGGCGCGCTCGAGGACCGCGCACGATCCAACGGGGTGGAGACGCTGTACCTCTTGACCACGACCGCGTCGGCGTTCTTTCAACGAGAGGGGTACGACGCAGTCGATCGAGAGGCCGTTCCGGAGTCCATTCAGCAAACGACCGAGTTCGCGGATCTCTGTCCGAACTCGGCGATCTGCCTGAAAAAGAACCTCGAGTGATAACCCGCCGAAATCGGCCGGAACTCGGGGAGGCTCGAATCGGACGCTCGAGTCACGACGGAGAGCCGGCCACTCGACTGACGGCGTACTTCCGCTTGCGGAGCGGTCGCACCGCATTGTGCTCCGGGAAAGAACCGCTACAGCCCCAGATCGATACCGAACCGGTCGGCCGGAGCGAAGTCCCCCGGCAGTTCCTCGGGGACGACCTCGTCCGGCAGGGCATCCCAGTTGAGCTCGTCCTCCCCGGGGACCGCGTCGGTGTCGAACTCGGGTTCGTCGGCGGGGGGCACGTCGCGATACTCCCGTGGCGGCGCGTCGTGTGCGTAGACGCTCTCGGGATGGTCGACGGTCCAGACGTGGAGCATACACGGGGTTCGACAGGGGAACTCTCGATCACCGTCCTGGAAATCCCCTTCGTACGCCCGGCGGTAGTACCACCACGCGAATCGTCCTGGGAGTCCGGTGTGGGCGTGCCACGGCGAACACCGCTCTTCGGACGTCTCCTCGCCGTACACCGCCGGTGGCTCGACCGAGTCTCCGTCAAGCGTCGCGATGAACATGACGCCGATCGGTTGCCAGGACCGGTTGTCGACGAGCACCGATTCCGGCCGTTCGGGATCCAGGAGCTCGCCGTCGCCGATGAATTCCGGACTGAGCCAGTGCGACCAGCTATCGTCGCCGGTCTCGAGCGTATCGAAGTACGGCTTGTATCCCACCTCGAGCAGCGTCTCCACGTTGGAATACCTGGTCTCGAGGGTATCCCGAACGGCCGACCGGAGCTCGGTCGTCGCCGGATGGTCGTCCGCACAGCCCTCGGTGCTCGCCCCCTCGCAGTGGGTCATTCCCGTCTCGAGGGTCGCTTCCGGGCAGTTCTCGTCGAACCAGTGGGTCGTCCGGGGCGCACTGTCGTCCCCATCGGCTCGCACGCTCCCGACCGCCGAAAGCGTCGCAGTTCCGGCTGACGCCCGCAACAGCGTCCGTCGCGACACGTGCAATTTGTCGTCACTGTCGTGCATCCCAGCACGTTCCACACCGACCGTCGGTATGAAACCCGGTTGCCGGTCGAACTGATAGTCACCCGGGGAAACCGCTTGGCGGACGTGGCGTCGAAACCCTGATGGAACGGGCGGAGCCGTCCTCAGTGAAAGGCCGACTCGAGGACGGCAGCCAGTTCGATATCGGTCGGTTCGTCTTCCCACCCGCCGTCGTCGTCGACGTAGCGTTCGGGGGTTTCGCAGCTGAAGCCGTAGATTCCGATGATCCCGTCGGCCGGCTCGATCGGCTCGGAACTGTCGGCCGCTACCCAGGCGTAATCCTCACCCGACGGGATGAGCTCGCCGATCGCTTCGATCTCCCCGGCCTCGAACAGCGGTTCGATCGCCGGTGCGAGCGTACCGGTCACCGAGACGTGGATGTCGCTCTCCCCGGCCGGGCTCGCCTCGCCGGTGTACAGTTCGTAGACGACCGCGTGCTCCTCGACGACCGCGATTTCGAGCCGGTCGTAGGACCATCTGGCCGCAAAGCGTCTGAACAGGGGGTCCTCTTCAGGCCTGTCGAGGTGATACTCGAGCAGGCTCGCCTTGCGTGATGCCGTATACGGCTCGAGGGCATCGGCCGTATCGAGTTTCTCAACGAGGGAGAGTTTCTTGACCAGCGTTTCCTCGTCGATGGGTTTGACGAGGTAGTCGGTGATCGGGAGCTCGATAATGTCGGTTCCGGGGGCAACTGCGGTGATCATCAGAGTGATCACGTCGGATCCTTTCGGGACCGTCTCGAGGACCTCTCGCCCCGAACCGTCCGGGAGTCGCCGATCGAGAAGGACGATGTCGACTGCCGGCTGCGATTCCAGTTTCGCCTGGCCGTCGGCGACCGAACCCGCGGTGTGGATCCGCGTGTTGTGCCCGCAGAAAGCTCGCGTCCAGACCGTCAGAAGTTCCGCGAGTTCTTCGTCGTCTTCGACGATCAATACGGACCGGGTGGTCGTATCGGTCGTTTTCGGCCCTGCCGAACCCGTTTGGGCACCACTTCGAGATAGGTTAAAAGTCATATCAGTTGATAATTTTTGTTGGATCTCTGTAACTCATCGCTTTCGATATTCGCCACAAATAGTTCTCTGTGCTCTCATATACGATTTATTAGCTTAATATACATTTTAATATATAAATGTTATTCATTCAACAGAACTGTGGTTCCGTTCGAGACGATTCGAGGGGACTCTCCACTCCCAGCGTTCGAGGAACGGGACGGTTCGGTCTCGTGACCGTGGCTCTCGAGTCACGACTCGAGCGCGACCGGGATCGGGCGGACGCGGACGGCACTCGACGAATCGGTCGTCACTATCGCCTCTCGTGAATTCGAATCGATCGACGCTGACGCGGTCCCGGCCACCGAGGCGACGCTGAGAGCGCCGATGGTCAAGTACTGCCGCTGGTGACGGAGTGTTCGGGGAAGTCCACCCGAGTATATCGCCGATCCGGTTTTGAAAAGCGACGGGACGAGCCGTGTACCAATAACGATCAAGTTTAAATATTTGTTTCCGAAACGAGGAACGATGGCGTGGAAGGGTGGCCGGCGGTCGGTGGTGAAAATCGGCGGGGTAGCATGTGCGTTCGGGCTGGCAGGATGTCTCGGCGACAGCAACGAGTCGGAGACCGGATCGACCGCTGGGAGTGACGCGTCCTGGCCGACATACGGTGCGACGGCTGCGAACGTCGGTTACGCGTCTCTCGAAGGGCCGCTCGAGAGTGTCGCCGAACGGTGGCGGCTCGAGACGGACGCGACGGTTCGCGGCAGTCCAGTAGTGGCCGACGGGACGGTCTACGTCGGGAACGACGCAGGTAGTCTGTACGCGCTGGACGCCGGCACTGGCGAGACGACCTGGCAGTTCGAGACGGGTGAAGAGTTCCGCCACAGTCCGTCGGTGACCGAGGGGACGGTCTACGTCGGTAGCGAGGACGGGTTCGTGTACGCTATCGACGCGGCCACAGGGGCGGAACGCTGGCGAAACGAAGTGGCCCCCGATTCGAGTCCGACGGTCGTCGAGGGCACCGTCTACGTCGGGGGTAACTGGGGCACGGTCCACGCCCTCGAGGCGGAAACCGGCGAGGAACGCTGGCGGTTCGAGACGGACGGAGAGTACGTACACACGACCCCGGCAGTGGTCGACGGCACCGTCTACGTCGGTAGCGAGGACGGGTCGGTCCACGCGATCGATGCGCGAGGTGGAGAGGCCGACTGGCAGTTCGGGACGGACGAAGCGGTTCGCGGCAGTCCAGCGGTGGCCGACGGGACGGTCTACCTCGGGAGCGGCGACGGTTTCGTGTACGCCCTCGACGCGATCACCGGCGAGGAACGCTGGCGGTTCGAGACGGACGGGTTCCCGAATACCAGTCCCGCGGTTCACGATGACACCGTCTTCGTCGGCTGTGGCACCGAGTCCGCCGACCGCAGGGGCGACGTGATCGCACTCGACGCCGCGATGGGCGATGTCCGGTGGAGGTTCCGGGTCGAAGAACCAGTTCGGACCGGTCCGGCGGTGACCGACGACGCGGTCTACGTGGGGAGCGACGACGGGGCAGTCCACGCGGTCGACGTCGAGAGCGGCGAGCACCGCTGGCGGTTTCCGACGAACGACGCGATCGTCTCGAGCCCCGCCGTGGCCGGCGGTGCCGTCTTCGTCGGAAGCGACGACCGCAGGGTGTACGCGGTCGAAGAACGGTAGCGCGACGGCTCGACTCGTAGTCGCCGCCCACAGACGACGGCTATCAGCGCCGCTCCGCGCCGGTTCCCGGCCGATTCGGATCGTCGATCGCGATCTCGCCGTTCTTTTCGATCGGCCCCGCATACGGATCGTCCGCGAGCAGCAGGGAGCCGTCCAGATCGGCGTAGTCCAGCAGGGGCGCGAGGTGACACGCCGCTGCGATGGAGGCGTTCGATTCAGTCATACAGCCGAGCATGACCTCGAGACCGTGGGCCCGGGCCGCGTGGATCATCCGTTTCGCCTCCCGGAGGCCGCCGCATTTCATCAGTTTCAGGTTCGCGATGTCACACCGGTCCGCGATTCTGGGAATATCCGCGAGCGTCACGCATGATTCGTCGGCGGCGATCGGCAGTGCCGACCGCTCGTACACGAACCGCAGCCCCTCGGGATCGTCGGCGGAAACCGGCTGTTCGACGAACGCGAGGTCGAACTCAGCGAGGCGATCGATTTTTGCGACCGCTTCCCGTGGGGTCCAGGCCTCGTTCGCGTCGACGAACAGCCTGACGTCCGGTGCGACGGATCGAATCGTCCGGACGATCTCGGCGTCGCAGTCGGTCCCGAGTTTGATTTTCAGGGTCCCGTGCCCTCGGTCCAGGGCCGATTCCGTCTTCTCGCGCATCGTCTCGAGATCGTCGAGCCCGATGGTATAGGAACTTTCGAGGGGATCAGCGGGATCGAGCCCCCAGTAGCGATAGAGGGGTATCTCGAGTCGTTTGCCGACGAGATCGTGCAGCGCGATGCTCACTGCGGCCCGGGCAGCCGGATTTCGTCGAACAGTCTCGCGCATGCGGCGTTCGATCCGCTCGAGGCGGTGGGGATCGTCGACGGCTTCTACCACCGCGAGCAGGTCGGGGAGAACGGCCTCGACCGTGGCGGCGGTCTCCCCGTAATGGGACGACGGTGCGGCAGCGCCGATGCCGGTCGTCCCGTCGTCGTCTTCGATCCGGATGAACGCGACCTCGGTTTCGGTCGTCCTCCCGCGAGCGATCTCGAAGGGGTGCTCGAGGGGCAGCGTACGCCGTTCGAACGACGTCTCGAGCCCCATCTCAGCACAGCACCTCGAGGAGGTCGTCGGTTCCGAACCGGAGCACGTCGGTGGCGGGTGCGCCGATTTCGCTGGCGTAGTCGTCGACCGCCTCCCGGGCGGCCTCGTCGTCCTCGAGGCCGGCGGTGTTGAGTGCGCCGGCGACGACCTCGCTCTCCGCGACCGGTGCGGCGACGCTCTCGTAGAGATCGACGCAGGTCCGGACCGACGGCAGCGAGAACGACTCGTAGCCGTGGATCTCTTCTCGGCCGGCCTCGTGGCAGAGTACGAGTTCGTCCGCCATCGATCCGTGGAGGATGCCGAGAGTGACCGGCGAGTACGCCGGATGGACGATGCTCCCTTGCCCCTCGACGAACAGGTAGTCGTGGTCGTCGCCTTTTTCGAGAATCATTTCCTCGACCGCGCCCGCGGTGAAGTCGCTGACGACGCGATCGATCGGGTTCCCCCAGCCCTCGATCATGATCCCCGTCTGGCCGGTCGGGATGACGGCGGCGTCGTGGCCGGCCGCACGGGCGTCGCGGGCGAGCTCCATCGTCGTCGTCATCTTGCCGACCGAGCAGTCGGTGCCGACGGTGAGGATCACGTCGGCGTCGACTTCCCCGGCGACGCCCTCGCTGACCGAGAGATCGTCCGGCGGGTTCCGAACGTCGCGAATCTCGCAGTCGTTCTCCGCCGCCAATCTGGAGAATTCCTCGTCCTCGGCGAGGAAGTAGTGGAGTCCCGATACCACGTCGCAGCCGTACTCGAGTGCCGTTCGAACGTCCTCGCGCCAGCTCTCGTCGAAGCCGCCCCCGATCGGTGCGATCCCGATCAGCAGAGTGTCGACCGCGTCCGGCTCGAGATCACTCATTCCGGCGACGATCGGCGCGTCCTGTACGTCCGGGACGGAATCCGAGACGCGGCGTCCGGCGGTCTCTCGATCGAGGACGGCGACGGCGTCGTGGTCGGCGTACCGGAGAACGCCGAGGGCGGTTTTGGCCTGGCTGGGAAACTTCTCGTGGGCGAGAATGGCGACACGCATACCGGGACATGGGCGAGGGGTTACTTAACCCTACAGTTGCGTGACGGAGTCGTCGGCGGTGGACCGCAAGCAGGGCGGCCTTTATTACGTCGATCGATCGTATGGTGCATTCGAGAATCAGTTCGTATCAGCCGAACTTCATCAGTTCAGGAATACCGAAACTCTCATTTCGGTAACCCACCGATTCCGTCCCAACGTTGTGTTTCACCAGACCGGACAGGTCGATGCGGGGCCGCTATCCGGTGCTCGTGTCGCCACCGGTCGGTGGAACCGAATCGTGATCTCGAGCCGACAGTAAACAGCGAGGGAATCAAAAGCATGGTATCTGATACGTCTGTTTCGAACGTTGTACTCGTCACGGTCGATTCGCTGCGTGCGGACGCGATCGGCCCGTACGATAGCGATCGGCACACACCGGTGATGGATTCCCTCGCCGACAGCGGCACCGTTTTCGAGCGGGCCTTCGCGACCGGGAACTGGACGCCGTTTTCGTTCCCGTCGATGCTCGCTTCCCGGCCCGTGTTTGCCGACAACGGCCGAATCGGCGTCGAAGATTCGCCGACGCTCGCGGAAACGGTCTCCGACGCGGGCGTTTCGACCGGCGGATTCAACGCCGCCAACGGCTTTCTCACGACGCACTGGGGGTACGACGACGGGTTCGACGAGTTCGATCCCTTCGTCGCGAACGTGGGCTCGAGCGTGTACAGCCGGTATCTCGCGACGCACCCGACGGTCGAAGCGTGGCTCCAGTTGGCGGCCTCGCCGATCCGTCGCGCCGGCTCCTGGCTCCGCGGAAACACGGACGATCGGCCGTTTCTGGACACGTCGCGGATGTTCGACGTCGAACACGCCGCGGGCGAGTTCGTCGAGGAGACGGATTCGCCGTTCTTCCTCTGGATCCACTACATGGACACGCACACGCCGTACGTTCCCGCACCACGCTACATCCGCGAGGTCTCCGACGACCGGCTCGGGACCCACAAGATGTTGCTCGCCCACACGCGAACCGGACTCGGATGGGACGTCAGCGACCGAACGCTCGCGGACCTTCGAACGCTCTATCAGGCGACGGCCCGGCAGGTCGACGCGAGCATCGGCCGGCTCCTCGAGACCCTCTCGGACCACGATTACGACGACGATACGGCCGTCATCCTGGCGGGCGACCACGGCGAGGAGTTCCAGGAACACGGCCACCTCGCACACTATCCCAAGCTGTACGACGAGCTGATTCACGTCCCGTTCATCGTGGACGTTCCCGGCTCCGAGGGAGGCCGAGTCGAGCAGCAGGTCGGACTCGATTCCATCCCGCCGACGGTAACCGATCTGATGGACGTCGAGGCCCCGGACGAGTGGACCGGCGAGACGCTCGTTCCGAGCGTCGTCGGCGAGGAGTCCCCGGCCGACGAGCCGGTCGTCTCGGTCACCGTCCGGGACGAGTCGGTGACGAAACAGCCGATCCCGCGGTCGCTCGAGGACGGCGAACTCCTCGTCAGCGCTCGGAACCGTGACTGGACCTACATCGAAAACGTCGAAACCGAGGAGCCAGAACTGTACTATCGACCCGACGACCCGCTGCAACAGACGAACCTCGCGACCGATCCGACTCCGGAGCAACGGGACGTGATCGAATCGCTCGCGCCGGTCGTTGCGGCCCACGCGAGTATGATCCGGGATGCGGAGCCGACGGAAGAGGACGGGGACGTCGACGAGGACCTCGAGGCGCGGTTGTCGGCCCTCGGCTACCGATAGATGATCAGATCGTTCCTTCGCAGTCTCGTCGACGGGCCGCTTGCACGCCAGCTTCGACGGTTCGTCATCGTCGGGGTTATCGCTGCGACGGTACAGATGATACTGCTGTGGGCGTTCGTCGACAGCGCCGGGCTGCATTATCTGGTCGGTGCGATGATCGCCATCGAGATCACGATTGTCCTCTCGTACGTTCTCAACAACGCGTGGACGTTCCAGACGATCCAGAACACCGGCACTATCGATTATCTCACGGGGCTGGTCAAGACGAACGTCGTCCGCGGAACGGCGATACCGATCCAGCTCGCCGTCCTCTTCAGTTTCGTCGAGTGGGTACACGCTCCGTATCTCATCGCCAACGGGATCGCGATCGCTCTCAGTGGGGTGTATCGATACGTACTCGACGCGCGATGGACATGGGGGTCAACGTGACGGCAACCCCCGGTAGCGACCGAGCACGTCGTCAGACGTTTTTGCTCGTCGATCGATCGAAAAAAACACGGCCCACCCAACTACGTAGGTACCAATGATGGCTATTCCGCTCCCGACGATTCTCGTGGTAGAGGCACTGAACGGTCTGCTCGCTGCTCCCGGTGAAGCACTCGTCGAGTCCGCCACCGGCTGGGGCGGGATGGGGATCGTCTTCGTCTACTCGTTTCTGATCGCGTTCGCGCTGCCCGGTCCCAGCGAGGTCGTCCTGCTCGCGCCGCTCGATCTCGGCTTTCCGCAGTGGCTCCGCCTCACGATAATCATGCTCGTCAGCGCGACCGGCAAGGCGGCCGGCAGCGTGGTCGCGTTTCACCTCGGGCAGGAAGTCAAACAGTCCGGACCGATAACGCGGTGGTTGCGTCGGTCCAGATGGGACATCCTCGCCTGGTCGGAGAAGCGCTCGGTCCAGCTCGCGCGGCGGTACGGGTACGGCGGGCTCGCGATCGCCCTCTCCGTTCCGTTCTTCCCCGACACGATCTCGATATACGCCTTCGCCGTCCTCGAGGAAGATTACCCGCGATTCGCCCTGGCCACGTTCCTCGGGAGCCTCGGCCGGCTCGTCGTGACGGTGGGGTTCTTCGGTGGCCTCGCGACGGTATTTTGATCGGATCGTTCGGTTCAATTACGACTGCTTTCGCGCGAATCGGACGATCACCACAGTTTACCCGTTCGCGACTGAGCAGATGGTATGACGGATCGCTGGCTCGCTGCCTGGGGCCTCGGCTCGGTCGCGTTCGGCGGCGCATCGCTGTTGGTTCCACTCTACATCGTTTTGCTCGGTGCGGCGCCGGTACAGCTCGGTATTCTGGCCGCAACGGCGGCCATCGTGGGCGCGCCCGGCGCGATCGCGTTCGGTCGCGTGGCGAATCGGGTCGACAATCGCCGGCCGCTGGTCATCGCGACGCTACTCGGAGTCACGGGCTCGCTGGCCGTAATTCCGTTTCTGACGTCGATTAGGTCCGTTATCGTCGTGAACGCGGTCCTCTGGTTGTTCGTCGCGTCCGTCGGCCCCGTGTTGACCATGCTCGTCGTCGACGACGCACCGGAGTTCGCGTGGAGCGAACGGATCGGTCTGGTGAACAAGTATCAGGGCTACGGCTGGGCCGGCGGGCTCGTCCTCGGAACCATCTGGCCGTTCGTCGGGAGCCGACTGCTCGCGGCCGACGCGGCGACGCTGACCCGGGCGCTGTTCTGGGTGCTCGCGGGCTGTGCCGGCGTCAGCGCTCTCCTGGCGATACGGACGCTCCCGCGTCCCGCGCCGTCGGCACACGTCACGGACGACCGCGCCGTTCGACGGATCGGCCGACTGCTGGCGGAGTCGGGTCGCGGCGTCAAAGGCGCGACGTTCGCCTTCTCACCCAACCGTCTCTACTGGACGACCCGCGGCATCGATCCGCGACGGCTCGCGACGCGACTCGACCCGACGCTGCGGACGTACTTCGTCGCCGGCCTCTTCTTCTTTACCGGCTCCGCCGCGTTCTGGGCACCGCTCCCGCTGTTCCTGACCGACGTCGGCTTCGATTCGGGCCAGATATTCGCGCTCTATCTCGTCTCGAGTCTCGGCTCCGCGGTCTGTTACGAAGCCGCCGGACGGCTCTCGGCGCGATACGACGTCCGCCGCCTGCAGTCGGGCACCCTCGCCGCGCGAGGAGTGTTATTTCCGTCGACCATCGCGATCACGATGCTGGGCGGCGCCGCCGCGCTCGGTGGCGCCGCTCTCGTTCTGACGCTCGTGGGGATCACCTGGGCCGGCATCGCCGTCATCGGGACGGCGATCGTCACCCGGCTCGCGCCCACCAGCGCTCGCGGCGAGATACTCGGGGCCTACGTCGCGCTGGGCGCGATCGGCGGCGGTCTCGGCGGCGTTCTGGGCGGCTGGGCCGCGACCGTCAACTACTTCACCGCGTTCGCCGTCGCTGGCGGGCTCGTGCTGGTCGGGGCAGGGCTCGTCGTCTCGCTCGAGGCATTCGGGAATCGAAGCGTGACCGCATCGGCAAGCGATTCGACTGCCCGGTAGCAGCCGTTAACACTCGCTGGAGCCGTCGCCAGTGATCTCGGAATCGTCCTTGCAATCGATCGTATCTGCAGTTACGTCGCCGTCGACGAGAGAGTCGCCTTTGAGAACTACCGTGTGTCCCTCCGCATCGATATCTCCGTTGACGGTTCCGTCTTCGAGTTCCACGGATCCGTCCGTTTCGATCGGTCCATTAACAACCGATCCGTCTCCGACGGCTACGTCTTCTTCGGCGGCTGTAATCGCGCCGTCCATTTCGGTTCCCGATTTCAGATCGAGCGTATCTCCCGTTCCGTCGGACGGAACCGTGATATCTCCATCTATCTCCGGTCCATTATCCACGATTGGCACGTCTTCGGTCACGACATCACCAGTTATGCTGCCTCCTTTGAACGTCATTCCACCGTCTCCGTTCAATTTCACCTTCCCAATAAGCTCCCCACCGTCTTCGATCTCGACGTCGATATCGGTCCGCCCACCGTCGTCACCGACGACATCGAACTCGATCACTTCGCCGTCTTCGACCGTGAGATCTCCGCCCTCGAGTTCCGATTCACACTGGTCGAAACCGGTCGAGACACCCCGCAACTCGTACGTATCGAGCAGCGTGTCGGAGCCGATGACTTGCAATACGTCTCCCGGCTCGAGCGGATCGGGACAATCGCCCCCGTCGACGATCGTGATATCTCCCTTCTCGAGATCGCCGCTCCCGTCCCAGCTGCCACAGCTTCCTTCTCCCTGAAGTCGGATTTCGGTGTTGCCGGCTGACAGGCCCCGAATGTCGGTAAAGCCGATCGCCACGGTTCCGGTGTCGTCTTCCTGATACATAAGCTCCGCGTGGGGCGTCTGGTCGAAGACGCCGGCGCCGAGAATCCCCGCCGCGAGAACCGCCATCACTATCGACACCATTCCGACGAGCATCACCGTTCCCATCACTACCGATACCGCTCGCTCGTCCGATCGAAGCCGACGCGACTGCATTGATTACCTGTTCGAATACGGGAACTAACAGTTTGGGGATGTTTCTGGCGAATAGATCGTAAATACAATAGATAGCTGAAATAAGTTTGCCGCGTACGGGTACCACCGCTTGCCGCTCGTGCTGACTCGGTTTTCTAACGGGCATCCGACCGACAGTACTCCTAAAAGGACCCGTTCCGAAGTGGAGTGTACATGCTCGAGGGAGTCAACGTTGCGCTCGGGGTGACCGGATCGATCGCGGCCGTCAAGACGGTCGAACTGGCCCACGAGCTCCGACGACAGGGTGCGGCGGTTCGCGGGGTGATGACCGACAGCGCAGGGGGAATTATCCATCCCTGGGCAGTCGAGTTCGCGACGGAGAACGAGGTCGTCACGGAGATCACGGGGAGCGTCGAGCACGTCGAGCTCTGCGGCTACGACGGCTGGGCAGACGTCCTCCTGATCGCTCCCGCGACCGCGAACACGGTGGGCAAGATCGCGGGCGCGGTCGACGACACGCCGGTGACCACGTGTGCGACGACCGCGCTCGGTGCCGACACGCCGATCGTGATCGCCCCCGCGATGCACGAACCGATGTACGACCACCCCGGTGTGCTCGAGGCCATCGAGACCGTCGAGGAGTGGGGCGTCGAGTTCGTCGATCCGCGCATCGAGGAGGGGAAGGCCAAGATCGCCAGCGAGGACGCGATCGTCGCCGACGTGGCCCGCGCGGCCGGCGACCGACCGCTCGAGGGGGATCACGTCGTCGTCACGAGCGGTGCGACCAGCGAGTCGATCGACCCCGTCCGGGTGATTACGAACCGCTCGTCGGGCAAGATGGGGCGGGCCGTCGCGAACGCCTGCTACGTGCGCGGGGCGGACGTGACCCTCGTCCACGACGGCCCCGACGTGCCGTACGCCGACGTCCGCGAAGTCGAGAGCGCCGACGAGATGCTCGGGGCGACGAGAGCGGCCTGCGACGACACCGACGTGCTCGTCTCTGCGGCCGCGATCGGCGACTACACCGTCGAGACGAGCGACGAGAAGATCCGCTCGGGGCAGGAGCTCACCCTCGAGCTCGAACCGACGCCGAAGCTCATCGACGAGATTCGATCCGCCCATCCGGACCTTCCGATCGTCGGCTTCAAGACCGAAACGTCGAGCGACGAATCGGCGATGATCGAGCAGGCGAGGACGACGCTCGAGCGAGCCGATCTCGCGTTCGTCGTCGCGAACGATGCCAGCGTGATGGGTGCGGACCGAACCAGCGCACTGCTGGTTCACGCCGGCGACGTCGCTCGCTACGAGGGGTCGAAGGCGGGACTGGGTAGCGAGATCGCCGCGTCGATCGCGGCGGTACTCGAATCCAGCACGCCGACGAACTAATCCAGCTGCGAGTTCGTCAGGAGAGTTATATGGGTGGGGTTCATTCGACCGAAATAATGAGTTTCCGATCGAGTCTAGAAACTACCCTCTTATCGGAGCGATCCGGGACCACGCGGTGATCTCCGTGGCGCAACAACAGCGCGCCGCCGACGACGGCACCGATCCCGACGGCGCCGACCCCGACCCCGAGGAGGACGTCGACGGCTCGGCCGAGTCGCTCCCCAAAGGCGAGATCTTCGAACTCCTCCGGAACCAGCGGCGCCGCTACGTCTTGCAGTTTCTCAAGCAGGACGATCGACCGGTCGAGCTCGGCGACCTGGCCCAACAGATCGCCGCCTGGGAGTACGACACGACGCTCGAGGGGGTCACCCCCGAACAGCGAAAACGGGTGTACACGACGCTCCAGCAGACGCACCTCCCGAAGATGGATACGGCCGGGATCCTCCGGTTCGACTCCGACCGGGGCGTCATCGAGGCGACCGACCGAACGCGGGACATCAGCGTCTACCTCGAGATCGTTCCCGGCCGAGAGTTCGCGTGGCGGGAACTGTACCTCTCCCTCGGCGCGATCAGCTGTGCACTGGTCGCCGCCCTGTGGCTGGAAATTTATCCGCTGGCGGTCGTTTCGAACCTGACCTGGATGGCCGTTATCGCGGCCACGTTCACGGTCACCGCAGCCGCCCACATTTATCACGAACGGAACATGCGCCTCGGCCACGGCGATCAGCCGCCCGAACTCAGTTACGGCACCGACAAGTAGCGCTACCGGCGGTCTGCCGCCGACCTGACGCGACGACTGCGACGCGGTGGCATTGCTCAGTCGACTCGATCGTATCGTCAACTTTTACTCCGCTACCGTCCCACCCACGACATGGATCAGCTAAAGCAGTCCCTCCTCGAGGCTCCGATCATCGAGAAGAACGGCTATCACTACTTCGTACACCCGATCAGTGACGGCGTGCCGAAACTCGACCCCACCCTCTTGCGCGAGATCGTCATCCGAATCATCCGGAAGGCGCAACTCGACGACGTCGATCGGATCGTTACCCCGGCGGCCATGGGCATTCACATCTCCACCGCCGTCTCGCTGATGACCGACATCCCGCTGACGGTCATCCGAAAGCGCCAGTACGGCCTCGACGACGAGGTCGAGATCTCCCAGAAGACGGGCTACTCCGAGAACGAGATGTACATCAACGACGTGCGCGAGGGCGAGCGCGTGCTCGTGCTCGACGACGTTCTCTCGACCGGCGGGACGCTCGCCGCGGTGCTCGCAGCGCTCGACGAGATCGGCGCGGAAGTCATCGACACGGTCGCGGTCATCAAGAAGGTGGGCGGCGAGAACAAGGTCGACGACGCGGGATACGACGTCAAGACGCTGATCAACGTCGACGTCGTCGACGGCGAGGTCGTCATCGTCGACGAGGAAGGCGATCAGTAACCGGATCGACGACGGCTTCGCTGTCGGCTCGCGTTTTCGCCAACCGTCGGTTATTGCCGTTGGTGAAACAGCTATACGCGTCGGGAGCCGAGAGCCGGATACGACGATGGGTGGGGAGGAGACACCCATGCGGAAGGGCGGATCGGAGATACCCATCACAAGGAATATGTTATTTCAATGTAAACTTTACCACGATGGCGGGGAATAGCGGTGGCCGGGACGGGGGCCGCCTACGGCGGCGCTCGCTACTCGAGGGGGTAGGAGCGCTCGGAGTCACCGGGCTGGCTGGCTGTATCCGCAGCAACAGCATCGAAGCCGACGGTCCGGCCGAAGAGTTGATTCAGGAGGGGTTCGAGGCGACGGAAATCGAACCGCCGTTCGAAACGACCATCGCGATCACCGAGGGCACCGAACGGAGCCGATTCGCGGAACTCCTCGAAGTCGCGCTCGAGGACACCGGCTTCTTCGACGTCTCGATTTCGGAATACAAGTGGACGACCTACCTCGAGCGCTTGACCACGGCGGCCGACGACGGTGAGAATGCCCTCTTTATCGTCAGCTGGACCGGTGGCTGGGATCCCGACGACTACGTTAACATGTTGTTTCACTCGGACAATCACACGCCCGACGGGCTCAACGTCAACCACTACGCCAGCGACACCGTCGACGACTACATCGACGACGGGCTCGAGGAAACGGAGCTCGACGAGCGGGTCGATATCTACCGGCAGCTACAGGAACACCTGGTCGCCGATTCCCCAGTCTCGTTCGTCCGCGTGAGCGAAGCGTCGCACGTCTGGAACGCCGACGCGATTAGCGGCTGGCAGGCGTACCCGCTCGAGTCGGGAACGTACAACGCGGTATACGCTCCCTGGGCGGGCGTCTATACGGATCTCGACGGCGACGAGTTCGTCGGCGATCTCGGAAGCGATATCTCGACCACCGACCCGGTTTCGATGAACGATACGGCCTCGAGTCAGGCGACCCAACTCGTCTACGAGGGCCTCACGGGGGTAGACTTCGACGGCGCGGTCCAGCCGGTCCTGGCCGACGAGTGGGAGCGGCTCGACCCGATGACCTACCGGTTTACCCTCAGAGACGGCGTGCAGTTCCACAACGGCGAGGAGCTGACCGCCGACCACGTCAAACGATCGTTCGAACGGTACGAGGGCACCCCTCGAGAGTCCGACGTCTACGACTGGTACGAGACCATCGATATCGTCGACGACCGTACGATCGACATTCACTGCTGGCGGGAGTACGGCCCCTTCGAAAAACGGTTGTTCGACCTTCCGATCGTCCCGATGGCGGCCATCGACGGCGACCGCGACCTCGAGTCGGAACCGATCGGAACCGGCCCCTACCGGTTCGCCGACTACCAATCCGGCAATCACTGGCGGCTCGAACGGTTCGACGACTACTGGTTCGGCGGCTCGGAGGCAGTCCCCGCGACGCCACCGGCCGAGACGGTGCGGCTCGAGATCATCACCGAAGCTGCGTCCCGGCAGGGCGCACTCGACGTCGGCGATATCGACTTCAGTTCCGGCGTTCCGTCTGCGAGTCTGTCCGACCTGGCGGCCGACGACGCGTACGGCGTCGATCGCCGGATCGGCGGCGGATTCGATATGGTGATCTATCCGCTCTACCACGGCCCGTTTACCAACGAGCTTGTCCGCCGGGGGTGTAACATGCTGATTCCCCGTCAAACGATTCTCGAGGACGTGTATCACGGTCTCGGGCAACCGGCGTACGTCCCGATCTCGCCGCTCCTCGAGGACTACACGGACGAAGCGTTCGAAGAGCGAATCGCCGAAACGTACGTTCAGCCGACCTGACCTGGATCACCAATGTCGCTGGGTCGATACGTTCTCACGCGAGTGCTGGTCACGGTTCCAGTCCTGCTCGGCGTCACCGCGCTCACGTTCTCGTTTCTCCACGTGCTCCCGGGCGACCCGATCGACGTGATCGTCGGCTTTCGGACCGTCAGTCCCGCGACCGAGGCGTCGATCCGAGCCGAGTACCACCTCGACGAGCCGCTGTGGAAACAGTACCTGCTGTGGTTGCGGGACGCGATCGCGCTCGAATTCGGGCGCTCGCCGATCTCCGGCCGGAGCGTCACGGCGACGATCGGTCGGCGACTTCCCGCGACGGTCGCACTCGGCGGGGCGGCGTGGCTCCTCGCGCTCGCGATCGGCGTGCCGGCCGGGATCGTCGCTGCGGTCAAGCGGGGCGAGCCGGCCGACGAACTCACTCGGCTCGGGGCACTCGCCGGGATCGCGACGCCGAACTTCTGGCTCGGCCTGATCCTGTTGTTGGTGTTCAGCGTCCGGCTGGGCTGGTTCCGCGTCATTCCGCCGGACGCACCGCTGGCGAGTCTCGCGATGGCGAAGTTCATGATCCTGCCGACGATCACGCTTGGGACGGCCTCGGCCGCACTCGTCACGCGACTGTTGCGATCCTCGATGCGGCAGGAACTCGACGCGCCCTACGTCAGGACGGCCCGCGCGAAGGGGCTCCGCGAGCGGACGGTGATCCTGAAACACGTCCTGCGGAACTCCCTGTTGCCGGTCGTGACCGTCGCCGGCCTCCAGCTGGCGTTTCTGGTCGACGGCGCCGTCGTCGTCGAACAGATCTTCTCGTGGCCGGGCATGGGGCGGCTGCTGGTTCGGTCCATCCTGCAGCGAGACTACCCCGTCATCCAGGCCGCCGTCCTGGTCATCGGCGTCTCGATCGTCCTCGCGAACCTGCTCGTCGACATCGTCTACGCGCTCCTCGACCCACGAATTCGATACTAACGAATGAGCGACCGACATCCCACTACCGAACGCGGCCGGATTCGCATCGTCGGCTTCGACGAGCCGGAATCGGACGACCGCGACGGTGACTCGCAGGCCTCGAGTACTCCAACGGGGGAGGCGAGCACCGAGACCGAACCGCGTTCGCCGACGGCAGCGGCGGCGACGGAGACGACGGCGGAGGGACCGGACAGACGGCGACTCGAGGACGCCGTCCGCCGGTTCCGTCGCAACCGAACGGCGATGCTGGGAGTGACAGTCATCGCCGTCATGGCGGTGCTCGCGATCTTCGCACGACCGATCGAGGTTTCGACGGCTGAGTATACGATCACGCTCCAGCCGTTCGCGCTGGCTCCGCACGATCCCCACGAGCCGTTCGTCGGCGCGGCGAACGCCCCGCCCTCCTGGGACCACCCGTTCGGAACCGACTGGGCCGGGCGAGATCAGTTCGCCCGGGTGCTCGTCGGCGGCCGCTACACCCTGAGCATCGGCCTCGTCGCGGTCCTGCTCGCGCTGTGCGTCGGGGTTCCCCTCGGCGCAGTCGCGGGCTATTTCGGCGGCCGGATCGACGAACTCGTCATGCGCATCGTCGACGTGCTGTACGCCTTTCCGTTCCTGGTCCTCGCGATCGCGATCGTCCCGATCCTCGATCCGATCCCGATCCCGGGGCGGGGGTTCTGGGAGGTGGTTCTCGCACTCACCGTTACCGGCTGGATCGGCTACGCGAGACTGTTACGCGGCGAGATCCTCTCGATTCGCGAGCGCGAATACGTGACGGCTGCGACCGCGCTCGGCGTCCCCGATCGGACGATCATCCGGCGACACGTCGTTCCGAACGCGATCGCACCCGTCGTCGTCCAAGCCACGCTCAACGTCGGCACGGTCGTTCTCGCGGCGGCGGCGCTCGGCTTCCTCGGGCTCGGCCTCGAACCCGGCAGCGCGGAGTGGGGTGCGATGCTGTCGCGCGGTCGCGACTCGCTCCTGCAGGGCCACTGGCACGTCACCGTCTTCCCCGGGCTCGCGATCTTCCTGTTCGTGCTGGCGATCAACCTGGTCGGCGACGGGATCAACGACGCGATCGATCCCCGCGAGGACGCGAGCGACGACCGGAGGCGGATGCGCTGATGGCGCTGCTCGAGGTCGAGGATCTGGTCGTCCAGTTCTACACCGACGACGGCGTCGTCCGGGCGGTCGACGGCATCAGCTACGAGATCCGCGCGGGCGAGACGGTCGGGCTGGTCGGCGAGAGCGGGGCGGGCAAGAGCGTCGCCAGCCTCGCGCTCCTCCGCCTGATCCGGTCACCCGGTGAGATCGTCAGCGGGGCGATCCGGTTCGACGGCCGGAACCTCCTCGAGTGCTCGGATCGCGAACTCAGGGAACTCCGGGGGAACGACATCGCGATGGTGTTTCAGGACGCCGACGCGGCGCTCAATCCCGTCTACTCCGTCGGCGAACAGATCGCCGAAGCAGTGCGCGCCCACGAAGACGTCACCGACGACGCCGCCCGCGACCGGGCGATCGCGCTCCTCGAGCGGGTCGGAATCCCGGAGCCGGCGACGCGCTACGCCGATTACCCGCACGAGTTCTCCGGCGGGATGCAACAGCGGGTCGTGATCGCCATGGCGCTGGCCTGCGACCCAGCGCTGCTCGTCTGTGACGAGCCGACGACGGGGCTCGACGTCACCGTTCAGGCCGGCGTCCTCGAGTTGCTCGCGGACCTCGCTCGGGAGTCCGAGACGGCGATCCAGCTCGTCACCCACGACCTCGGGATCGTCGCGGAGCTGTGCGATCGGGTCCTGGTCCAGTACGCCGGCGAGATCGTCGAGCGCGCACCGGTCGAGGAGCTCTACTACGATCCCAAGCATCCCTACACCGTCGGACTGCTTGCCTCGATCCCCCGGCTCGGTGCCGACAGCGATCGCCTCGCGACCGTTCCCGGAACGACGCCGAGCCTCGTCGACCCGCCGACCGGCTGTCGATTTCACCCCCGCTGTCCCTATGCCGAGCCGGCGTGTGCCAGACGTCACCCGCGGCTCGTCGAGACGGACTCGGAGACGCCGGCGGCCGACGCGGGTCCCGAGTCACACCTCGCGGCCTGCCTCGAGTACACCGGCGACCTCGAGGACGGTCTGGACTACGAGGTACAGGTACGGGACGAGACGGGCGGCGAGTATCACGAACGGGAGCGGGAACGGACCGAGCGAGGTGAGCCGGAGTGACGACGGTCGACGACGAGCCCCTGATCCGGGCGGCGGGCCTCGAGAAGCACTACACCACCGCCGACGGCTTCCTCGATCGGCTCCTCGGGCGCGCGGAGACGGTTCGAGCGGTCGACGGCGTCGACCTCGAAATCCGCGCGGGCGAGACCCTCGGACTGGTCGGCGAGAGCGGCTGCGGCAAGACGACGCTCGGCCGAACGCTCGTCCGGTTGCTCGAGCCGACTGCCGGCACGATCACCTACCGGGGAACCGAGGTGACGGGCTGCTCCCGGTCGCGACTCCGGGAGCTTCGGACCGAGATCCAGTACGTCTTCCAGAACCCGATGGCCAGTCTCAACCCGCAGTTGACGGTCGCCGATATCGTCGGGGAAGCCCTCGAGGTTCACGATATCGTGCCCGCCGAGCGACGCGACGAGCGCGTTCGGGAACTGCTCGAAACGGTCGGACTGCAGGCCGGACACGCGAGCCGGTACCCCCGCGAGTTTTCGGGCGGCCAGCGCCAGCGAGTCGCCATCGCTCGCGCGCTCGCCGTCGAACCGAATTTTATCGTCTGTGACGAGCCCGTCTCCGCGCTCGACGTCTCGGTACAGGCGCGGATCCTCAACCTGCTGTCCGACCTGCAGGACGAGTTCGACCTCTCCTATCTGTTCATCGCCCACGATCTCTCGGTGGTCGAGCACGTCGCCGATCGGGTGGCGGTGATGTATCTCGGGGAGATCGTCGAAACCGGAACGACCGCCGAGGTCTTCGACGCCCCGTCACACCCCTACACTGAGGCGCTGCTGTCGGCCATCCCCGAACCCGACCCCTGCTGGGAGGGCGACCGGATCGTCCTCGAGGGAGACGTGCCCTCACCGACCGATCCCCCCTCGGGCTGTCGGTTCCACACGCGCTGTCCGAAGGTCGTTCCGCCCGCGGAATACGACCTGACGGACGATTCGTTCCGTGCTATTATGCGACTCCGAACCCGACTCGCGAAGGCGGACGCCGACGCGGAGCCCGAGACACTCCTCCCGCGATCCGACGACTCCGAACCCGTCGGTGACGGAATCCGGGAAGTCCACGGGATTCCCCACCACCTGCGCGATCCGGACGCGGACGCCGCTCTCTCGGACGCGCTCGAGGCCGCCGCTGCCGGCGATCTCGAGGCCGCACGGGACCGGCTCGCGTCGGCGTTCGAGACGCCCTGCGAGACGGTCGAGCCGAAATTGACCGACGGAACGGCACAGCATCCGATCGCCTGCCACCGGTTCGACGAGCGGTTCGCGGGCGACGCCGAAGCAGCCGTCGACGACATCTCATCCAATAGAACCGACTGAACACCCAATGAAACGAATCTACGACTCCGCCGCGCTCGAGCGGACTGACGACGATCCGTTCGCGCCGGAGCGTTCGGGAGGAGACGACGGCGGTTCGCGAGCGATCGACTGGGCGGCGTTCAGCCACGCGTTCGCGCCGACGGTGGTGCGCCACCGCGCGATCGACGTCAGCATCTCGACCGACAAACGACGGTACGCGCCCGGCGAACCGGTCGAGATAACCGTCGAGTTTCGCAACCGGATCCCGTTCCCGGTCCGAATCCGAACGGACTCGCCGGAGCGCTGGCACTGGGCCGTCGACGGCCATCGCAACGCCTCGCAGGTTCCGCGAGCGGTTCCCGATCGGCCCGCCGCCTTCTCCTTCGCTCGAAACGAGTGCAAGCGCTTCCGTCGCCGGTGGCCACAGCGCGTGCAGGTCGCGGACGACGAGTGGGAACCCGTCGACCCGGGCAGCTACGCGATCGACGTGCGAGTCACTCGTGACGATGCGAGCGATCGAGGGCTCGCTGCTCGTACCGCGATCGAGATCGTGGATTGAGAGTCCGTCGTCCCGGAGTCGTCCTCTTCTCGGGCACGGAACGGCTCCGAGTATCGTTTCGTTCGTCCGACGCTACTCGCTCCGTTGGGACCCGATCCCCGTCCGTTTCGGCATCGTGTGCGCCGCTCGTTCAGATAACGATCATAGTTAGCATACCACACTAATAGGCTGGATGATGGAGTGCGACGTATGGCAGATCGAACGCTGGCCAGCGAGGCGTGGTGGAGCGAGTATCGAGACGTCGTGAACGCGGACCCGGAGATGACTCAGCACGGTCGCGACGCGTTCGACGAGGACTTCCTCGTCGGGATCGGTGACGAGCACTTCCTGCTCGAGATGCACGATGGCGAGGTACAGGACGTCCGGACGCCGGGACTGGACGACGCGTGGTCGTTCGGCGTCGTCGGGCCGCGCGAGGCGTGGGAGGAGTTCGTCAGCGAGGTTCCGGCGGCCCACCACAACGAGGTGTTCGCCTCCTTCTACCGGACCGCGGTCAAGGGCGAGGAGGGCTACTTCGACCTGATCGGCAACCACAAGAAGATCTTCCAGAACTTTCGAGGATTCCAGCGCGCGCTCGACCTGATGCGGACGGCCCACAACGGCGGCGAACCGCGCACTGAAGGCACCCATCGGCCGCGGGAAGCGACGGACGAGCCCATCACGGGCCAGTACGTCACGATCGATCTCGACGGGGTCGACCACCGCATCTACTACGAAGCGGCCGGCCCGGCGGACGGCATCCCGCTCCTCTGCCAGCACACGGCCGGGTGTAACAACCAGCAGTGGCGGCACGTGCTGAACGACCCCGAGATAACCGAGCACTTCCGGGTCGTCGCCTACGACCTGCCACGCCACGGGAAGTCAGTTCCACCGTCGAGCGAATCGTGGTGGGCCGACCAGTACGACCTCACCGCCGAGCGGTTCACCGATACTATCGTCTCGATCGCCGACGCCCTCGAGCTCGAGGACCCCGTGTTCATCGGCTCGAGCATGGGCGGGACGATCACGCTCGAACTCGCGGATTGGCACGCCGACCGGTTCCGGGCGTTGATCGGCCTCGAGGCGGGCCTGTTCACGCCCGGATTCTACATCCAGTGGCTCGACCACCCGCACGTCAACGCGAACGACGTCAACTCCCACGCGACGTGGGGGCTGATGGCTCCCCACGGGCCGGAGTGGGCGCGCCGCGAAACGCTGTACCTGTACGAACAAGGAGCCAACGGCGTCCTCAAGGGCGATCTCCACTACTACTCGATGGACCACGATTACAGCGAGACCGCCGACCAGATCGACGCCACACAGGTCCGGATGTACCTCATGAACGGCGAGTACGATTACCTGACTAACCCCGCCGCCGCCCGCGAGGCCGCCGCGGCGATCGGCGACGGCGCGACCGCCCACGAGATGAAGGCGACCGGCCACTTCCCGATGAGCGAGCGTCCGGAGCTGTTCCGGGCCTACCTCGAGCCGGTCCTCGACGATATCCGCGGCGTCCGAGACGAGCCGATCACCGAGGTCTTCGCGCCCGAAGATTTCGGCGTGGAAGCGAACAAGTAACACTGCCACAGCCATGAGCGATCACCAGTTCACCCCCGAGACGTACACCGGAATGCCCGAGGGAACGGCCGTCTCGCCGCCCCAGCTGATCAAGAACGCGCGCATGCTCATCGTCGGCTACGAGGCCGATCCCGACGTGCTCGCGGACGCACTGCCGCCCGGGCTCGAGCCCCACCCGAACACCCTCGTCCAGCTGAACACGTATCGGGTGCCGTCGGCCGAGCGAACGAGTCACCTCGAGCCGTACACGCTCACCTACCTGACAGTGGAAGTCGCGGACCACGACAGCCGCGCGATCAGCACTGCTCAAGGCGAGATGCCCGTTCCCGGCCGCTTCTGGGTCGGCTACTGGACCGATTCCCCGCAGATGCGAACGTTCACCCGCGAGGCCGGCGGGATCCCGAGTCTCGCCGGGTCGTGTGAGTGGGACGAAGCCGGCGGACAATTGATCTCGACGCTCTCGGTCGACGGTGACCCGGTTCTCGAGGCCGAAGCGACCGTCGGTGACCAGCAAATCGACACGCTCACCGGCCACCTCAACTATTATGCGCACCGCCAGTTCCCGGATCCTGCGGGGGGCCGAGCGCAGGTCAGCGAACTCCTCGAGTTCCCGATCCCCTTCGTCAGCGAGCTGTACGAGGCCGAGGTCGATCGCATCGACTTCGAGTTCCCCGAGGAGTCGCCGTTCCAGCGCTTCGCCCCGGTCGAACCGCTTTCGACGCCGTCGGTTCTCCACGGGACGGTCACGTTCACGTACCCGCAGGGGCGCCGGATCCGGGACTACCTCGCTGCGGACTCGTAAGACGCCTCTCTCACTCCTTTCGTGGCCTCATTGGACGGACAGGGCTGCAGCTGCTATCGAGACGTGCCTCGGAAGTGTCCGAGAAGGAGAGTTGCTATGGCCAGCGCTCTCGAGTTAGTTTACACCAGAACAAAGCGGGAGGTAGATTTGAACCACGCCGTCACCCTCACTACGTTCGGGTGCCGTCTGGTTCAAATCTACTCGACACTATTTTCAGGGATTCAGCACTCACTCCTCGCCATGCCCGTCGTTCGTCGTTGAATCCCTGAAAAGTAGCGGGAGGTAGATTTGAACTACCGATCTGCGGGTTATGAGCCCGCCGGAATCTCCTGGCTATCCCATCCCGCTATCACTTCATACCCGAGTGCCCTAGTTAAGGGTTGTGATTCGGTAGCCGTATGCGGGTTTCTACCGCTGGTCCTGATACACCTGCCAGGTGTAAAGGCACTCACAGATGTAGTTGACGAAGAACCCGGCTCCGATACCGATCACGTTCGCCAGCATGAGTCCGACGCCGAAGTGCCCGGTCAGCACCATTAATACTACCAGCGTCACCAGCAACCCGCCGAAGCGGACCACGTTCGAGAGCATGAATCGGCGCCACAGCGCTCGCAGTCCGCCCTCGCCGTAGCTCGCGAACGTCCACTGTTCGTTGATCACGAAGATGACTGCAATACCGAGCTCCCAGGAGAGGAGCTTTGAGACGACCGTTCCGAGGGACATAGCCTCGACCAGGAATACGAGCGCAGCAGTGTCGATGGCCGCACCGAAGGTCCCGACCCCGACGTACAGTCCGACCCGCGTCGTCGAGCACAGCGCACGAACCCGCGTTCGGATCGTCTCTGGGAGGGAGTTACTCATCGTCGTCTCCGTCCTCGAGCCTACCGGTCACTGCCGACGGCACCACTTTCGGTCTTACGATTACTGCATGGATAGTTGGAACGCGATCGTGGAATACGCTCCCCTCCAGTCCCCCTGTCCCGAGCATTCGTCAATATTCTTCCAGCAGAGAACCATAAAGATTCGGACAAGAGTTGGACGAGTGAAATGAAGCGACCGACGACCCACGTCAGTGGTCTCCGAAACTACCGCCCAGAACCGAGCGCGGCGTCCGGCCTCCGTTATCGACCGACGAGAATACTAGATCGCGAGATCGCTCTTCGGGCGGATGACCTCGACGTCCTCGGCGTCGACGCGATCGACGTCGAGGAAGTGTGGCGTGAAGTTTCGCTTCTCGTAGTCCTCGTACTCGTCCTCGGACCCGACGGTACACCAGAGCTGGACGCGATCGGGCCCGTGGTACTCGCCGTTTCTGTTGATCCCGAAGCAGACCACCTCCGATTCCGCCTCGTCTCCCTCGTATCGGATGATGGCCCCGTTCCGAATGCCGGGATCCCCGTGGATGATAAGCTGCTTCATGGCCCTGACTTCACAGGAGAGCGGATTAAACGCTTCGGAGACCCGTCGCCTCGAGCATCCCGGCGACCGCCTGCGGACGCCAGTACGCGCACGAGCAGACGGCGTCACTGATCGCGGTCCGACGGTTTCGGACGTGAGCGACTCGAGCGAGCCGTCATTTTCCCGTACGGTGACCGGGACGGCCGGCTATCAAACGCTTTTTAAACGGCGCTATCTTAGCCCACGGCAAGTGAGATAACCATGCAGATGCCACGCCGATTCAATACGTACTGTCCGTTCTGTAACGAGCACCACGAACACGAAGTCGAGAAGTCCCGAACGGGCCGTTCCTCCGGCATGAAATGGGACGCTCGCCGTACCCGACGCAACAGCTCGACCATCGGGAACTCCGGTCGCTTCTCGAAAGTGCCCGGCGGCGAAAAGCCGACCAAGAAGACCGACCTCAAGTACCGCTGCAGCGAATGCGGCAAGGCCCACCTCCGCGAGGGATGGCGCGCCGGCCGACTCGAGTTCCAGGAGTGATACCAATGGCAGGAAATTTCTACAGCGTTCGATGCAGTGATTGCGAGAACGAACAGACCGTCTTCGGCAAGGCCTCCTCGGAGGTCGCCTGTGCCGTCTGCGGGACGACGCTCGTGCGACCGACCGGCGGCAAAGCCGAGATCGAACACGAGATCCTCGAAACAGTCGAGTCACGATGAAGTACAGCGGCTGGCCCGATCCCGGCGAACTCGTCGTCGGCAAGATCGACGAAATCGAGGACTTCGGCGTCTTCGTCGATCTCGAGGAGTACGAGGACAAGCGCGGTCTGATCCACATCTCCGAAGTCGCGAGCGGCTGGATCAAGAACGTCCGTGATCACGTCCGTGAGGGCCAGATCGCCGTCTGCAAGGTCCTCGACGTCGACGAGAGCTCGCAGCAGATCGATCTCTCGCTGAAGGACGTCAACGACCACCAGCGCTCCGACAAGATCCAGGACTGGAAAAACGAGCAGAAGGCCGACAACTGGATGGAGCTGGCCTTCGGCGAGGAGATGGAGGACGAGGTCTACACCGCCATCGCCAACGAACTGATCGCCATCCACGGCGGGCTCTACGAGGGCTTCAAGCAGGCCGCGATCCACGGTGAGGAGGCACTCGAGGACACCGATCTCGACGACGACGAGATCGAAGCGATCGTCGACACGGCCCGCGAGAACGTCTCGGTGCCCTACGTCAACGTCACCGGCTACGTCGACCTCGAGAACCCCACCGACAGCGGCGTCGACGGGATCCGCGAGGCACTCGAAGCGGCCGAAGGCAACGGCGAAGTCCCCGAGGAAGTCGATCTCGAGGTGAGCTACGTCGGCGCACCCGAGTATCGAATCAAAGTGCAGGCGCCCAACTACAAGACCGCCGAGTCCCAGCTCGAGGAGAGCGCACAGCGAGCGGTCGCCGCGATCGAAGGCCACGGTGGCTCCGGGCAGTACCACCGCGAGCGCCGCACCGACGACGAATAATGAAATCCGACATCCGGGTGTGTTCGGCGTGGCGCGAGGCCCACGACGGCCCGGTGTATACGCTTTCTGACACCTGTCCCGACTGCGGTGCCGAAACGGCGAACAGCGCCCCGGCACCGTTCGATCCGACCGATCCGCACGGCGAGTACCGACGCGCTCTTAAACGTCGCAACCGCTGATACGGTATGGACGAACTCGAGATCGACGCAGTCGCCGAGGTCGAACTGGACGACCCCGTCCTCGTCGAGGGGTTGCCAGGAGTCGGACACGTCGGCACCCTCGCCGTCGAGCACCTGCTTGAGGAACTCGAGGGCGAAAGCACGCTCGTACGTCGGATTTACTCCCGTGAGTTCCCGCCGCAGGTAAGCGTCGAGGACGGCGTCTCGAAGCTGACCTGTGCGGAAATTCACGCCGTCGAGGGGTCCGACGGTCGCGATCTCCTCTTGTTGACAGGCGATCATCAGGCTCAGAGTAACGACGGGCACTACACGCTGACCGACGCCTTCCTCGACGTCGCCGAGGAGTTCGGCGCGAGCGAGGTGTACGCGCTCGGCGGCGTCCCGACCGGCGAGCTCATCGACGAGTACGCCGTCGTCGGGGCCGTCAGCGACGAGTCGCTGCTCGAGCGCCTCGAGGACGCGGGCGTCGAGTTCCGCGAGGACGAGCCCGCCGGCGGCATCGTCGGGGTCTCCGGCCTCCTGCTGGGACTGGGCGAGCGCCGCGGGTTCGAGGCCAGCTGTCTGATGGGCGAGACCAGCGGCTACCTCGTCGACCCGAAGAGCGCTCGGGCCGTCCTCGAGGTCCTCGAGGACGTGCTCGGATTCGACCTCGAGTACGAGTCTCTGGACGAGCGAGCCGACGAGATGGAGGAGGTCATCGGCAAGATTCAGGAGATGGAGCAACAACAGCAGATGGACGTGCCGACCGACGACGACCTGCGCTACATCGGCTGAGGGAGGGACGGCGTCGCTGCCGTCGGCTCGATCGATGTGGGTTCTATCCGTTCTGACTCTTTCTGGGAAGCGGCCGCTATCGGTCGCAGAACGATGAACCGAGTAGCTGGTCGATCGCGGTCGGCTGACTCACCCCTCGAGTACTTCGTAGGAAACGTCTGCGTCCCGGAGCGCGTCGGTCACTCGGCCGACGGCGTCGGTCGTGGCGACGGCGGTCACCTCGAGGCCGTGATTCGCGGCGTCCGCCGCGACGTCGCCGACGGCGAAGGTCACGTCGGGATCGGTGCCTGCTTGTCGACAGGCGACGACGGCCTCGACGCCGGCGGCGACGACGACGTCGGCGTCGTCGCAGGCATCGGTGACGGTCTCGTCGTCGATCCCGCGGCTCCCGCCGGTGCGGATCGACGGCACCTGCAAAACGGTGACGGAGCCGGGCTCGAGTTCCATGACGCCCTCGAAGCTGGTGACGCCGACGTCGGTGCCGGCCTCGGCGTCGGTCGTCGCGATACCGGTCGCCGGCCCCTCGGTGTCCGGGGTGGCGTGGAGGAGGCCGTCTTTGACCGTCAGCGAGACGGTCTCGCCCTCTTCGATGTCGGCGGTCGCGATGTAGGCGTCCTCGCTCATCGCGCCCAGCACGTCGCCGGTGACGTGATCCGCGAACCGGCGGACGTCGTCCGCGGCTCTGAAGAGCCAGTCGACGCCTTCGCGGGTGACGCGATACCGCGACCGGCCTTCCTTCTCGACGAGGCCGTCGTCGACGAGCTCGCGGATGTACTCGCTGACGGCCTGGCTCGTGACGCCGACTTCCCCGGCGATCTCCCCCTGGCTGACCGCGGGCTGGCGCTCCGCGATCTGGACGAGGATCCGAAATCGCGTCGCGGCCCGCTTGTTATCGAGGACGTCGACCATATGGTAGCCTTTTCGCGAGCGATGCAAAAAGGTACGCGGTCGTCGGATCGTCGCTCGCGGGTCCTCGAGTCAGTCGCTCGGTCCGAGGCGTCAAGTTGATAGCGTGAGAGTCCTTCGGATTTACGTGAGTATGCCGGCCCTACCAGCGACGACTGCGGTGAGCATTGGTTCGATCCCGCTCGGGGACGTGCTGGCCTGGACAGCGATCGCTGCGTTCGTCGTCGCGATGATCCTCGAGTGGCTCGACGCCGCCGACCCGGCACGGTATCTCGCCGCAGCGGCGTGGGTCGTCTTCGGCGTCTTCTGGCTGACGATGGTTCCCCACTACTACCTCGAGGTCAAGAGCCCGATTCAGACGCTCCTGACGCTGGCGGCGCTGCCGCTGTGTGTCTACGCCGGGTATCTGCTCGTGCAGGGCCGCGAGTCGCTACTGCTGCTTTCGAAGGCGATCGCGTTCATGGGGTTGATCTACCTGCCCGCCGAGACGATTCCGTTCGTCAAAACCTGGCTGATCGAGACGACCGCCAGGCAGACCCATTTCGGGATGGAACTGATGGGGCACAGTCCGGGCATCGAGGAAGGGTCGAACGGGTACCAGAGCCGCTTCGCGTTCGATCCCGACGTCACGGTGACCGGGCGGACGACCTACATCATCATGTCCTGTACCGGTATCGGCAGTATGGCGATCTTCGGCGGGCTCATCTCCGCGGTCAAAGCCCCGCTCAAGCGGAAGGTGGCGGCCTTCGCGATCGCCGTCGGCGTTATCTGGTTCCTCAATCTCGTCCGGAACGTCTTCATCGGGATCGCCTCGCCGTGGGGCTGGTTCCAACAGGACATCCTCGTGCATATCGCCACTGAATTCATGGGGGCACCCGCCGACCGGACGTCCTACATCGTCGCCCACAACTTCGTCGCCCAGTCGCTGTCGATCATCGCCCTGCTGGGAATCACCTATCTCGTCGTCCGCATCCTGCCCGAAGTCCTCGACCCCCTCGAGGAGGTGCTGTTCATCCTGACGGGCACGGAGTACGATCTGTCGGACGCGCTCGGTGAGGAGATGCGGGCCGACGGCGGAACGTCGACGTCGGCTGCGTCGGCGTCGGAATCGACCGCGGAGTCGGGCACCAGCGGCGAGCCCGACGCGGTGCCGGCCTCCGAGACCGACTCCGAGCGATGACCGCCACCGACGTCGAGATCGACGTTCCGTTTTCACTCCACGACCGTGCCGTCTTCGTTCCCGCCGCCGAGACGCTCGTCCTCGCGGACGTCCACCTCGGCAAAGCGGCCGCCTCGCGCGTCGACGCGCCGATCGACGACGGGATCGACGTCGTCGACCGCCTCGATGGCCTCCTCGCCGAGCTCGAGCCGGCCACCGTCGTCGTCGCCGGGGATCTCTTGCACTCGTTTTCGCGGCTCCCGCGCGGGGTCGAGCGGGACGTGGCTCGACTCGTCGAGACCGTCGACGAGAGCGGTGCCGACCTGATCGTCACGCCCGGCAACCACGATACGATGCTCGAGGAGGTATTCGACGGCGACGCGAGCGACGAGTACGCGCTGGCCGACGGCTGGGTGGTCTGCCACGGGCACGAGCCCCCCGAGACGACGGCCGAGCGCTACATCGTGGGCCACGACCACCCCGCCCTGTCGATCGAGGGCCGCAAACTGCCGTGTTTCCTCTACGGACCGGACAGCTACGAGGGTGCGGACGTACTCGTGCTCCCGGCGTTTACGCGGCTCGCTGCCGGATCGACGGTCAACGGGATGCACAGTCGCGACTTCCAGACGCCGCTCGTCCGGACCGCCGACGCGTTCCACCCCGCCGTCGTCGACGACTCGAGCGGCGAGACGCTGTGGTTCCCGCCGCTGGGCGAGTGTCGGCAGTTACTGTAATCACGGACCGCCCCCGCGGGCGCGAGCGCGGGACGGCCGACTACGCGGGAAGTGGAGCGTGGTATTCGATGCCGGCCGCCCGTGCGAAGACGAACAGATTTCTGAAGAAGTCACTGAACAGGATCAGCAAAACCGCAGCGATGATGATCAGAGAGAGGAAACTAAAGAAGATGATCGCCGCCTGTCGCCCGGTCAGCGACGTCCCCTCGAGGAGTTCGTCCATGGCCATAGCCGTTCTCTCTCCGTGGTCCGGCTAACGAGGCCCGCGGAATTAGTATTTGTCCGCTATTCGTCTCACTGTCATCGTATCGAGACAGTACTGCCGACTCCCCGCGACGGCACACGGAATCGCTCGACTCGAGGGATATCGGCTAGCCGCGACGACTCAGCGCGACAGATCGTCGATCACGGCTTTCGCCGCCACTTGACCGCTTTCCATCGCACCCTGAATCGACGACCACTGCGTGTAATCGCCCGCCAGATAGACGGGACCCGAGGGAGCGCGAGCGTCGGGGAGCCGGTCGTGGATCCCCGGCGGCTGTTCGAACTGTGCGAACGGCACCCGCTCGGTGTGGAGCGTCTCGAGTTCGTCGAACCGCCCGTCGGGATACCACGACTCGAGGGTCCGTCGCGTTCGGTCTGCCAGCGCCGCGTCGTCGTCTTCAGGGTTTCCGAGATAGGTCGCGCTGAGCAGGGTCGCGTCGTCGGGGGCGTACTCGGGCGCGACCGTGCTGTGCGGGACGACGTGGTTCGGCCCCTTCTCGCTCGCGTTCAACAGGAGACGACGGCCGGTCTCGAGGTCGAGGTCGGCAGGGCCGGCGTAGTACTGCGTGACGCAGCGCCGCGCGTCCGTGGGGACCGAGGACACGTCGGTGAGTTCTCGTGCCGCCGGCGGATCGGTCGCGACGACGACCGCATCGGCCTCGACGGTCCCGTCGTCGGTCTCGACCGTGACGGGCGCGTCAGTAGCAGGGTCGGCCGCGCTCGAGTTACCGCCGGCCGTCGCGACCGACTCGACCGTAACGCCCGTCTCGATCGTTCCGCCGGTCTCGCGAACGCGGGCGGCCAGTTGGGACGGGATCGCTTCCATGCCGGCGGCGGGAACCGCTATTTCGCCCGCAGCGAGGGTTCGGAACGTGTACTCGAAAACGCGTCTGGAGGTTGCCAGCGATCGATCGAGCGTGATGCCGCCGTAGAACGGGGCGACGAACCCCTCGATGAAGGCCGTCGAAAAGCCGCGATCCCGGAAGAACTCGTCGATCCGCTCGTCGCTGCCCGTGAATATCTCGTCCGGATCGGTTCGCCGGATCCCCAGCCAGAGCCGGGCGACTCGGAGCGCGTCGCCGACGGACACGTACGAGCTGGTCAGCGTCGACGGAATCGTCCCCGGTTCCCGAAGCGGGTCCGCGAGCGTCGACCGGCCGTCTTCACCGGCGATCGTCGCGCCCGGCGCGAACCGGCGCAGGTCCAGCGCCTCGAGATCGAGTTCCCGTTTCACGGCCGGATAGGCGGTGAAGAGGACCTGAAAGCCGCGATCGAACCGAAACCCGTCTCGCTCGATGGTTCTGACCCGACCGCCGACCGTCTCGTTGCGTTCTACCAGCGTCGCGTCCACGCCGCCGGCGGCGAGGTGGCGGGTGGCGACGAGTCCGGCTAACCCGCCGCCGGCGACGACGACCTGCGGAGTCGAGGACATAGGCGAACGTCCGGGCGGCGGCGAATAAAATCGTCGACCAAACAGTGCAGGTGAAACACGGCGCTCGAGGAGGGCATGACTGAAATGGGCACCGAGGAACTGAGTCTCCGAGCGCGTTACTGCTCGGATTTTTGGTTGCCGGTACCCAGCGATACTCGGTCACTTATCGGTCAGGAGGCGGAGCAAAACCCCGACGACGATGACTGCGAAGCCGCCGACCGCGGTCGCGACGGGGGGAATCGGGAACACGAGCATCACCACGCCGGCGAGGATGACGAGGGTCGAGAGTTTGACCATACCGCCCAGTCGATGGGACGAAGGGTAGTGCTATGGCAAGCATTCACAGTACCGACCCCCCTCTCGATCCCACGGTCCGGATATTGAATACGTCACTATTTCCCACACGTATTAAGCGCTCGGCGGCCGTGTTCGGCCCATGGTCGACGCGACGCTCACACCGATCGATCGCGGCACGGTCACCAGCGACGTCAACAATATCATCGAGGGATACGTTCGCGGCACCGCCGACGATCCGAACCCCGAGACGATGATGGGCGACGGCCCCGTCTACAACGTCGTCATCGATCACCCCGAGGCGACGATCCTCTGGGACACCGGCTCCCATCCCGATGCCGATTCGGGTCACTGGCCGGACGACCTCTACGCCACCTTCGAGCACACCGACCTCCGGCCGCTCGAGGACGACCTCGCCGACGCCGGCTACGAGCTCGGGGACATCGATGCCGTGATCCAAAGTCACCTCCACCTCGACCACGCCGGCGGCCTCTACGCGTTCGAGGGGACCGAGACGCCGATTTTCGTCCACGAGGCGGAACTGAAACACGCCTACTATAGCGTCACGACCGACGAAGGCGACGACGCCTACGTCCGCGGCGACTTCGATCGCGACCTCGCGTGGGAAATCGTTCACCGCGACCGCCGGCAGCTCTTCGACGGCCTCGAGCTCGTCCACTTCCCCGGTCACACGCCCGGCTTGCTGGGCGTAAAACTCGACCTCGACGACGTCGGCACGGTGATCCTCGCCGGCGATCAGGCCTACACGCGGGCGAACTACGAACACGGACTCCCGATGGGCGGCACCCTCCTCTGGAGCAAGCGGGACTGGCTCGAGAGCCTGCGGACGCTCGAGGACCTCGAGCGCCGCCACGACGCCCGCGTGATCTGCGGTCACGCCGCGGAGGATCTCGAGGCGATGCGGGAGGGACTATAGCCCGGGCCCGGCGCTCCTACGCGCTTCGACTGGTTCGGTGCTTCGGGCCTGCCCGCTTGCCGTGGCCGGTACGGTTTTGAACGTTGCGACGGCGTAGCTGATATGGAAACTCACGAGACGAACGGGTCCGATCAAGACTCCGACGGGCCCGCATTCCAGCCCGTCTTCGAGAACCGCGTCCGGTTCGCCGAAACCGACCAGCAAGGCATCGTCTTCTACGGCGAGTACTTCACGTTTCAGGACGAGGCCGTCTCGGCCTTCCTCCGGGCGGTCGACTACGGCTACGATCGAATGGTCGAGGACGGCTGGCAGATCCACGTCGTCAACACGGAACTGAACTACCGCACCGGGGCCGAATTCGAGGACGTGGTCGTCAACGAGTTGCGAGTCAGCGATATCGGATCGGCCAGCCTCGAGTACGAGTACCGGGCGAAGCGAAAGCGCGACGACGAGATCCTGGCGGAGGGAACCGTCACGCAGGTCGCCGTCGACCTCGAGACCGAAGAGCCGACGCGAATCCCCGACGAGTTCCGGGACGCCGTCGCGTCGTTCCAGGGCGGGCTCGAGACGGCCGAATAGGGCACCGATGTCCGTCTCCGGCGACGAGCGCCGTCGCTATACGCCTCGAATCTCCGTTTTTCACCGAAAAATTCGAATCCGAACGGCGGGTCCTCAGTGGACGCCGACGTAGGCTTCGCGGACGTACTCGTTGTCGTGGAACTCCTCGTACGTGCCCGCCAGTTCGATCTCGCCGGTTTCGATCAGCGAGAGCCGTTCGGCGTGGCGCAGCGCGAACGTCGAGTTCTGCTCGGCGAGCAGAATGGTCAGCCCCTGATCCGAGAGGCGCTCGAGCGCGTCGCTGATGTCCTGGATGATGACCGGCGCGAGCCCGAGGGTGGGCTCGTCGAGCATCAGCATGTCGGGATCGCTCATCAGCGCGCGGCCGACGGCGAGCATCTGCTGTTCGCCGCCGCTCATGGTCTCGGCTTCCTGCTCGCGGCGTTCGTCCAGCCGCGGGAACAGTTCGTAGACCATGTCGAGGTCGTCCTGCACTGCGTCGCGGTCCTCGCGGAACTGCGCGCCCATCAGCAGGTTCTCGTGGACCGAGAAGAACGGGAACAGGTCCCGATCCTCGGTACAGTAGATCAGGCCGTCCCTGACGATCTGCTGTGGGTTCACGGTCGCGAGGTCCGTTCCGCGGTACCGGATGGTCCCCTCGTAGTCGACGAAGCCGGCGATGGCGTTGAGCATGGTCGTCTTGCCGGCCCCGTTGGGCCCGATGACGCCGTAGATCTCGCCCTCGTCGATCGACAGCGAGACGCCTTTCAGTGCGTGCGACTTGCCGTAGTAGACGTTGAGGTCTTCGACCTCGAGTATCGGATCGGTCATTACAGTCCCTCCCCAGCGAGGTATGCCTCCTGGACTCGTTCGTTCTCGGCGATTTCCTCGGGCGTTCCCTCCGCGAGGAAGTCGCCGTTGTTGAGGACGACGATTCGATCGACGAGCTCCATCAGCCCGCCCATGTTGTGGTCGACGACGATCATCGTCATCCCCTCCTCGCGGAATCCCTCGATCTGATCGGCCAGTTCCGCGATTTCGGCCTGGTTCATCCCCGCGAAGGGCTCGTCGAGCAGCATGAGCTCGGGCTCGGTCGCCAGCGATTTGGCGATCTCGAGCCGGCGAACGTCCGCGTGCGGGAGTTCGCTCGGCATCTCGTGGAGTTTGTCCTCGATGTCGATGCGGGCGGCGTACTCGTAGATCTCCTCCTCGCTCGCGCCGCCGTAGAACGAGCGGATGCTGTTCGGGAGCGTGAACAGCTTGATGTTGCCCGCCACCGGCATCTCCTGGATCGGGTTCGACTCCTGCGAGACCCGCGAGAGGCCCTTGTTGACGACCTCGTGGGTCGCGTCGTCGGTGATGTCGTCACCGTTGAACTGGATCGAACCGTCGGTGACGTCGTAGCGGCCCATGATGCAGTTGAACACCGTGGACTTGCCCGATCCGTTCGGTCCGATCAGGCCGACGATTTCGCCTTCCTCGACGTCGAACGAGAAGTCATCGACGGCGACCAGCCCACCGAACTTCTTGGTGAGGCCGTCGACCTCGAGCAGGCTCATCGGCGATCACCTCCGAGGCGATCGAGACCGTGCCAGAGTTTCCGGAACACGCCGTCGCGGGCGAACACTAACACGAGTAACACGAGCGCCCAGAAGACCGTCCAGCGGATGGACGATCCGAGGTTGGCGATATCGGTGAGGATGTAATCCCGGAGCACGATGAGGAAGAAGGCCCCACCGAGCGGGCCGAGGATCGAACTCATTCCGCCGAGGACGGCGATCGCGATCATTTCGATACTCCGGTCGACCACGATGAACGTCGTCGGATCGACGCCGCCGCTGAAGTGGACCAGCAACACGCCGCCGATCCCCATCGGGATCGAACTCAGCGCGAACGAAAAGATCTTGAATTTCGTCGCGTTGATCCCGGCAGCGTTGACCGCGGCTTCGTTCTCGCGGATCGACATGAGGATCAGCCCGATGTTCGAGCGGGCGATCAGCGTCAGCACGACCGCGATCAGGAGCATCGGCACGACCATGTAGTAGTACCGAGCGACCGGGGCGTACGTGAAGACCTCCACCGACTGGATTCCCGTTTCCCCGCCAGTGTATTGGCTGAAGGAAGGGATCAATCGGTAGAAGATCAACACGGCGACGAACGTGATCAACGAGAAGTACGGGCCGGTCAGCCGGAGCGACGGCAGGGCGACGAGTAGCCCGACCACGAGTGCGGCGAGGATCGACACCGGAATCGTGATCATCATCGACAGCTCCGGGTTCACGTTGTGAATGAGCATCGCGGTCGTGTATCCCGCGGCACCCGAGAGGACGGAGTGACCGAAACTGATGTAGCCGGTGTAGCCGCTCTGGATGTCCCAGCTCATCGCGAAGATCGCCCAGATCGCTGCGACGGTCATCGCTCTGACGAGCCCGAAGTTCCCCCAGAACGGCGCCGTCAACAGCGCGGCGGCCGTTCCGAAGATCAACACGAACTGGAGCCCGTTCATCTCACCGAAGTAGTCACCGAACAGACGGTTGTAGACGTCCGCCAGCGGCTGGAGCAACTGATCGACGGGCCCAGTCACGGTGCTCAACCGGTCCGTTGCGCGACTCGTCGCAGCGTTCAACCGATCCGTTGCGCTACTCATGGACGAGCTCCCTCCCGAAGAGACCGTTCGGTTTGAGCAGCAAGATCGCGACGAGGACGACCAAGGACAGGACCCCCTGGAAGCTCGGCCCGAGGAATTCGACCGACGCCGTCTCGAGGTAGCCGATGAGGTACGCCGCGATGACGGACCCCTTGATACTGCCGATGCCGCCGATCACGACGATGATAAAGGCGAGTGCGAGCGGGCTGAGCCACATATGCGGTGAGGTCGACTGCAGGGTCCCGATGAACACGCCGGCGATTCCGGCGAACGCGCCGGCGATCAGCCAGGTTCGAGATTTGACCTTCTGCAGGTCGACCCCGGTGAGTTCCGCACCGCGCGTACTCATCGACGTCGCGAGGATCGATCGCCCCTCGTCGGTTTTCGTCACGTAGTACCAGAGGGAGCCGATCGCGATCCACGAGACGACGAACGCCAGCAGCTGGACGTACCGGATCCGGGTTCCCACTGCCTCGAGGTATATATTCCCCGAAATCACGGGAAGGAGCTGTGACGGCGCGCTGCCGAACTGGATGATGACCAGTTCGGTCAACAGCAACGCGACGACGACCGTCGCGAGGAACGTGATCACGATGTTGTCTTCGATGTATTTGACGAGTCCCGCGTACAGCGCGTAGGATGCAGCGGCTGTGACGGCGACCGCGAGGAGGAATCCCACGAAGGGCGGGACGGCGGCCGACGTGGCTGCGAGGTACGTGAACGCGCCGATCATGATCAACGCACCGTGTGCGAGGTTCAACACGCCGCCGACGCCGAAGATCATGGTGAATCCGATTGCAATCAGCGCATAGACCGCGCTGATCATCGCTCCCACCACTAGTATCGAGAGTAATTGCTCTATCATTCCTTCGTGTTCGGCTTAGATCCACTCTGGGACGACGTGCTCTGCAGTTGCGTCCTGTTCGGGGTAGACGCACTCGACGACACCGTCGTCCCCGTCTTCGTGCCACTGCGTGACCGGGAAGTTCGAAATGATGCCGTCCTCGTTCCTGGACTCCTTCAGGTCGTTCGGGTAGTCCGAATCCTCTCCGTAGAGAGAGATCTCGCCCGCAGCACCGGTGAACTCGGTGTTGAGCATGGCGTCGACGATGGCGTCGAGGTCGCTGTTGTAATCGGTGGTACCGGCCTCTTCGACCGCCTTCGCGTAGAAGAGAATTCCATCGTAGGAGTTGAATCCCATGTACATCGGCTTGCTCGGCGGGTCTTGACCGTCGCCAGTGAACTCCTCCTCGTAGGCCTCGACGAACGGCATCGTCTTGTCGGTCAGGGGTGAGACACCACCTGCGCCGGATTGAGACGTCGTTTCGTACAGACAGGTGCCGTTGGTCGCGCCCCAGAACTCGGGGGACATTCCGGGGACGCTGATCCCTTCGAGGGCGAACGGGTACTCGTTCTGGGCCCAGGTACTGGTGAAGGTCGCCGCACCGCCGTGTGCGATGAACCGCATGACGACGTCGGCGTCTGCGTCGGCAGCGTCGTCGAGGAACGGATTGAAATTGTCCGTATCGAGCGCCATTCTGTCCTCGTGGACGACTGAGAGGTCGCTGTCCTCCTCGATCAGATCGGGGAGAATGTCGCGGAAAGAGCCGGTCCAGGCGGCGTCGTCGGCCAGAATCGAGAAGTTCTCGAAGCCGTGGAGGTCGTTGAGGTGGCTCGCGTAGCCGGCCATCCCTTCCGCCTGCAGATCTGAATTGATCGGACCGGTCCGAACGATGTTCTTGTACTGTTCGTAATCCTGTCCGTGGTTTTCGGTAATCGTCGCCGGATCGGCGGAGCCCGTAATGATGAACGGCACGTCCCGCTCCGCGATGTAGTCGATGATTCCCTGGGTGACCTCGCTGACGAAGGTACCGACGAGCAGGTCGACGTTATCGGAACCGACCAGATTTTGCGTCACCCGTTCGGCCTCCGACGGGGAGCCGCCGGTGTCTTCCGACAGGAGTTCGACGTCTTGCCCCTGAACCCCACCGTTGTCGTTCAGTTCGGCGACCGCGAGCTCCGCACTTCGTTCTGCACCGCGGCCCATCTGGAGTTCCGTCGGGCCGAGGTGGCCGATTTTGAACACGTCGTCGCCACCCCCGCCGCTGCCGACCCCACCCATACAACCGGCGAGCGTCGTCGTCAGCGCACCTGCACTCGCAGCACCGAGAAATGTCCGTCGTCCAACAGAATCGTTTCCAGTTCTATGCGATTCGAGATTATTGTTATCTTCGTTAGCCATTGTGTGTCAGTGAGTTACCGATTCTCATCCACCTCTTTCGATTCCCACTTAATAAAGATGAGGGAAGTTAGCAAGCCCATTGACAACAACACACAGTTGTAAAGTTTCAGCATGCTGTCGACCAGTTTGGGACCAATTTTGCCGTCAGAACGAAACGTCAAAAAACGTCTTCGAGTACAATCGTCTCCTTTTGAAGCCTATACGTTCCGTTTTCGTATTCTACGACACCTTCATGACGAAGGTGATCGAGGTGGGCGAACGCCTCGCCGGGCCCGTGAACGATGTGAATCCCCTCGAGGTCGCCGAACAGTTCCGCACTGACCGTCCAGGCGTCGGCCGGCCCGCGCTCGTTCAGGATCTCGAGGATCGTTTCCGTCCGCTCGCGGTGGTGTTCGAGGATCGTTTCGATCCGCTCGGTCGGCTCCTCGATGGGATCGCGGTGCCCGGGCCAGACGCGGTCGTAGTCGCGATCGACGAGCCGTTCCAACGTGGCGACGTACTTCTCCAGGGGGTGCTCGACGCGGACGTCGGCACCGCCGACGTTCGGCGTGTACACCGGAAGGACGGCGTCACCGACGAACGCCTCGTCGCCCCGTTCGATTTCGAAACAGCACAGCCCCGCCGCGTGCCCCGGTGCGTGAACCGTCTCGAGGGTTCGACCCCCGACGTCGAGCCGGTCCCCGTCTTGGATCGGCGTCGGATCGGCCGGGCGCCCTTCGATATCCGCCGACTCGAGGAATTCGAGGAGTTCGGTTCGAGCCTCGTCGGGAACGCCCCACTGCTCGAGGAGTTCCCGGCGGCGGTCCTCGACGGTGGCGACGGCGTCGGGGTCTTGCGCGACCAGTGGCGCGTCGGCCTCGTGGACGTAGACCGTCGCGTCGCTTTCGGCCTGAATCTCGCCGGCCAACCCGGCGTGATCGACGTGGAAATGCGTGAGGACGATGTCGTCGACGTCGGCGAACTCGTAGCCCCGTTCGGCGAGCCCGTCGCGGAGGTCCCGGCGAACGGACTCGAGCGCGATGCCGGTATCGACCAGCGCGAGTTCGTCTTCGGCGTCGTCGGCGAGGACGTAGGCGTTGTTCCGGCCCTCGAATTCGTCGTTGCCGAGCGAAATGCGGTCCATGTCCGCTACCGACATGTTTCGCGTTAATAATTCGCGCGGTATCGGAACGAGGGGCCGGATCGACGGGAGCGGGCGGTGGCCATTCGACGCAATCGAATAGCGATGGGGCTCACGACAGGCGGGAAAATACGGTTTCGAAACCGGGGACGATCCGTTCAGGTCTCGGACATCGGTGATACCCTTCGCTACGATTACGGATTCGGGTCGTAGATGTCGGTATTCTCCCCCTCACTCGACGTAATCAACGAGTTGCCAACCGTGATCAACGAGGAACTGCTGGAGAGTCCGAATTAGCCCTCGAGTTCGGCGCGCAGTAGCTGATTCACGTCGCCGGGGTCCGCACTGCCGTCGGTCTTTTGCATGACCTGGCCCACGAGGAAGTTGATCGCGCCGTCGTCGCCGGACTCGTAGTCGTCGACGGCGTCGGGGTTCTCGTCGATCGCTTCGACGACGGCCTGCTGGACTTCGTCCTCGCCGGTTTTGCCCAGTCCCTCCTCCGCGACGATCTCGTCGGGAGTCCGACCGTCGTCGAGCATCGAACGCAATACCGTCTCGCGGGCGTTTTTCGCCGTGATCTCGTCGTCGGCGACGAGTTCGACGAGCCGTTTGATCTCCTCGAGCCGTCCCTCGATCCCGGTGATTTCGATGTCGCGGTAGTTGAGTTCGCCCAGCAGGTTGTCCGCGACCCAGGTCGCCGCGAGGTCGGGGTCGTACTCGCCGGCGACGTCCTCGTAGAAGTCCGCGACCTGTTTCGTCGAGGTGAGTTTCGAGGCTGCCTCCTCGCTCAGTCCGTACTCCGCCTGGAACCGCTCGCGGCGGGCCGAGGGCAGTTCCGGAATCGCGATCTCGTCTTTCCAGTTCGAGACGCGCAGCGGCGGCAGGTCGGCCTCCTCGAAGTACCGGTAGTCCTTCTCCTCTTCCTTCGAGCGCATCGAGACCGTGATTCCCCGACTTTCGTCCCAGTGGCGGGTCTCCTGCTCGACCGCCCGCCCGCGCTGGATGGCGTTCTTCTGGCGAGTCTCCTCGTAGGCCAGGGCCTTCTCAGCCCCCTTGTGACTCGAGATGTTCTTGACCTCGGTCCGATTCGCGGCCTCGAGCGCGTCCATTCCGATCTCGTCGGTGTCGTCGCCGTCGATATCTTCTTCGGGGATGATCGAGAGGTTGGCGTCGATCCGCAGGCTGCCGTCGCGTTCGGCGTCGAAGACGCCAAGGTACTCGAGCACTTCCTCGAGTTCGGCGAGGAACGCCCGCACTTCGCTCGGACTGCGGAAGTCCGGTGCGGTGACGATCTCCATCAGGGGCGTGCCGGCGCGGTCGTAGTCGACGAGGGTGTACTCCGCCGAATCGATGCCGCCACCGCCGCCCACGTGCTGGAGGCTGCCCGGGTCCTCCTCGAGGTGGGCGCGTTCGATCGCGACGGTCCGGCGCTGCCCCTCGACGGCGATCTCGAGCTCGCCCTCTTGACAGATCGGCTCGTCGTACTGGGTGATCTGGAAGTTCTTGGGCAGGTCGGGGTAGTAGTAGTTCTTCCGGTGGAAGCGGGTCTCCTCTGGAATGTCGGCGTCGATCGCCTTGCCGATCTTGACCGCGGCCTCGACGGCGGCCTCGTTGAGTACCGGTAGGGCCCCCGGGAGCCCGAGACAGACGGGGCAGACGTTGTCGTTCGGCTCGTCGCTCGGCTCGGTCGAACAGCCACAGAAGATCTTCGTGTCGGTCTCCAGCTGGACGTGGACCTCGAGCCCGATGACGGTCACGAGGTCGCCCTGCTGGACGGTCTGGGCAGTCATTGAAAACCGGTTCGGCCCCACGGGGGTAAAACGTAACGGGACGGGCTCGCGAGCGTTCGATGCTGGTCGCGAAATTCGCTCGTCTAGTGGCGCCGTCCCCGAGTGGATCCGTACTCCGTAGCCTCGAACCGCTCATCTCGGGAATTTACGCGTCAGTAGACGGAAGCGTGAACGAAAACGTCGATCCCTCGCCGGGTTCCGACTCGACCCAGATGTCGCCACCGTGTCGTTCGACGATCCGCTCGCACAGGGCCAGCCCGATCCCCGTGCCGGAATACTCCTCGCGGCTGTGCAAGCGCTGGAACACGTCGAAGATGCGGTTCGCGTCCTCGGTGTCGATGCCGATTCCCTCGTCGCGTACCGACACGACCCAGTCCGGCCCATCGCGTTCGGCTGAAACGTGAATCCGCGGAGCGGCGTCGCCGCTGTACTCGATGGCGTTCTCCAACAGGTTCTGAAACACCTGTCGGAGTTGACTGGCGTCGCCTTCGACGGGGGGAAGCTCTTCAGCGGTGATCTCGGCGCCGCTTCTTTCGATCGTTAGCTGCAAGTCGTCGCGGACCTCATCGAGGACGTCTCCCAGTTCGACCGGCTCTAACGGTTCGCCTTGCGTCTCGACGCGGGAGTATTTGAGCAACCCGTCGATCATCGCACGCATCCGTTCAGCCCCGTCGACGGCGAACTCGACGAACTCCTGTGCATCCTCCTCAAGGTCGTCGGCGTAGCGGCTCTCGAGCAGCTGCAGGTAGCTCGACACCATCCGGAGGGGCTCTTGGAGGTCGTGGGAGGCGGCGTAGGCGAACTGCTCGAGGCGTTCGTTCGATTCCTCGAGCCGCTCGATCACCTTTTCTAGCCGTCGTTCGCGTTTTTTGTGCTCGGTAATGTCGTGGGCCGCCCCGCGGAGCGAAACGACGTGGCCGTCGTCGGTCTCCGGAACCCCCTGCAGCCGAAGCCACCGCATCTCGCCGCTTTCCGTGTGGACCCGCACCTCGACGTCGAAAGACTCCCCGGACGCGAGCGCTTCCTCGACGGCGGCCTCGACGATCGGTTGGTCCTTCTCGTGATACATATCGATCGCCTCCTCGAGTGGCGGTTCCTCGTCGCCGTCTACCGCCAGGAGCTCGAAGATGTGGTCGGTCCAGAACACGTCCCTCGTCTCCGTGTCGATCTCCCAGCCGCCGACGTCTGCGATGCGCTCGGTCTTCTCGAGCAGATCGAGCGCCCGCTCGAGTTCGCGTTTGCGCGCTTTGCGCTCGGTGATATCCTGAGCGAAGCTCAGTCCGGCGAAGATCTCGCCGTCGGCGTCTCGCAGCGGCGTCGCCCACACCTGCCAGTGGCGACCGACGACCTCGGTCTGAACGCTGCCGGTCTCTCCGTCCTCGATAGCGGCCCGGAACAGCGGCTCGAGGTCCGCCACGGCGTCGTCCGGATAGAGCTCCGGCATCCGCGCCCCCTCGACTTCTTCTTTGCTCGGCGCCGGGTCGCCGATTTTCTCGCCCGCCGCCAGCGTGTATCGGAGATCGCGGTCGTAGACGCCGACCACGCCGTTCGGGAAGTGTTCGGCTAACGTTCGGTAGCGCCGCTCCGATTCCGCGAGCCGTCGCTGGGCCGTCCTGCGCTCGGTGATATCGCTCAAGGTGACGACCCCGCGTGTCACCTCGCCGGCCTCGTCTCGGATCGGCATGCCCTCCAGCTCGACGATCAGGCGCTCGCCGTCGACGGCGTCGATCTCGAAGATGTCGGAGTCGGTGACCGCTTCCCCGTTAACGACCCGCGCCAACGTCATTTCCTCGGGTTCGACTCGCTCGCCCGAATCGGCCCACCGTACTGGGTATCGTTCGTACTCGTCGACGGAACTGGCGTCGAACACGTCCCCTCCCCAGATCGCACGCGCGGTATCGTTGGCTTCGACGATCTCGCCGTCCGCTTCCGCGACCACGACGCCGACCGGGAGTACCTCGAACAGGGTCTCGAGCTCGCGTTCGCGCTCCTTGCGCTCGGTGACGTCCTCGGCGATGCCGACGATCCGGGTCACCTCGCGACTCTCGTCGTTAGCTTCGGCCGTCCGCGCGTTGACCCACCGGACCTCGCCGTCGGGCCGGACGATCCGGAACTCTTCCTCGTACTCTTCCTCCGGAAGTTTCGCCCACGCGTCGAGGACGCGGTCACGGTCCTCGGGATGGAGCGCCTCCGCGAACGCGTACGGGTCCTCGTAGAGCGCTTCGCGGTCGCGCCCGTAGACCTCCTCGTAGGCCGGATTGACGTACAGGAACTCCTCGGTGTCCGGAGTCATCATCCAGACGATCTCGTCCAAGTTCTCCGTGACCGTCCGGAATTTGGCCTCGCTCTCGCGGAGGTCCCGTTCCGCCTCCTTTCGATCCGTGATATCCTGGACCATCACCATCCCCCCGGAAACGTCGCCCTCGTCGTCTTCGACGGGGACGGTGTGTGCGTACCAGTGACGGTCGCGGAACTCGAACTCGAAGGTGGAGCGCTCGCCGGCGAGCGCGGCTCGGTACTTCGGCTCGAGCCTGTCGGCCAATTCCTCGGGATACCGCTCCAGAATGTCCTGCCCGACGATTTCGTCAGCAGAGTCCTCCAGGTCTTCGATTATCTCACCGCCGACGGTCGTGTACTGCAGCTTCTCGTCGAACAGTGCGACCGCTCCGTTCGGGAAATGCTCGACGAGCGTCCGAGAGCGGCGTTCGGATTCCCTGAGTTTGCGTTCGCGCTCCTTGCGCTCGGTGATGTCGCGGAAGTACACCGACAGCCCCGTTTCGGAGGGGTACGCGTTCACCTCCGCCCAGATTCCGAAGGGCTCGGAATACCGTTCGAACGAGACGGGTTCCTGGCTCTCCATCGCGTCGCGGAATCGGTCGGAGAGGGGAGAATCGGCGGCTTCCGGAAACACGTCCCACACGTTCCGTCCGAGTAACTCGTCCCGCGTTCGCCCCATGAACTCCGCGGCCCGCTCGTTGACGTGGGTAAACCGGAACTGGTCGTCGACCGCGTAGAACGCATCGGAGATCCGACCGAAAATCTCGTCCAGTTCGGTCTCGAGTTCCCGTTCGCGCTCTTTCAGTGCGGTGATGTCCTCGCCGGTCGTGACGACGCGATCGATCTCGCCGGCGTCGTTGAAGACGGGTGCCGCATTGACCGACAGCCAGCGCGAGTCGCCGCTCGGTAGTTCGACCCGGAGTATCTCCTCGTACACCGGATCACCAGTTTCGAGCGTTCGAGTGAAGGGGTGTTCGTCGACCGTGACCTCGCGACCGTTCTCGTCGTAGACCGTCCGATCCGACGGATCGTACTCCCCGGTTTCGTCTTCGGGAATCTCCAGAATTTCTCTGATCCGCTCGTTCATTCGCGTGACCCGTCCGTCGGTATCGAGCACCTGAACGCCGACGGGACTGGTCTCGAGAATTCGGTCGATCAGGTCGCGCTCGCGCTCGAGTTGTCGCTCGTGTTCGTCGAGCGTTTCCTCCGTTCGCTTTCTGTCGGTGACGTCGCGGACGATCCCGACCGATCCCTGAAAGTCACTGTCCTCGACGAGCAGACTCACCCGCAGCTCACAGTACCGCGTCTCGTCGGCGGCAGTTCGCGCTGCGATCTCGAATGTTTCGGTCAGCCGGTCGTCGTTCGCCACGCTCCGCTCGATTTCGCGCGCAATTCGTTCGACGTCGTCGTCCGCGAGCAGAATCGATACGTGTTCGCCGAGGAGTTCGTCGCGCGCGTAGCCGCTCATCTCGACGATGATATCGTTGACCGCGACGAACCGGCCGTCGGTATCGAGCTGGTAGATTCCGTCGTCGACCGTGTTCACGAGCGTCTGGTAGCGCTGAATCGCCACAGAATCGTCGACCTCGTCCGCCCAGAAGATCGCCTCTGCGGCATCCGCTCGTTTACTCATGCCCGTTGAGTAGCGGCATCGAGGATAAAACCCTGATGGTCACGGCTCTGCAGCGAATACCGCGCTCGTTCGTGGAGTGCGCCAAGGTACTGCGGATCGGAGATGCAAGCCACCCAGCAACAAAGAGAACGTCGGCGAACGAGATCGGTACGTGCGCCGGCGACTCGAGATCGGAGACCGAGACCGTGGTATCTCGGTGTCGGGACGATACGAAAACGGTCGCGCGGACTCGAGATCGGTCAGCTCCTCAGTACCGCCGCTCGAATATCGTTCCCGACTGGCCGACGACGAGCTGTGGCGATCGGGCGGTTTCGAGCGCGACCGCGAGCAGTTCGTTACCAGGTTGGAGGTCGACGAGCGTCGTCCAGTCGCCGTAGCGGCGTTCGAAGAGCGTACCGGTCGAAGAGACCGCCAGCGCGGTGTCGCGGTCGCGGGCGAGCGCGGCGATCGGCTGTTCGCCGAGGGTCGTCCGTGACCAGTCGAGCCCGTCGTAGGTGTAGACGATGCCGTTGCCGCCCGCGACCGAGACGTGGCCGCTGTCTGTCGCCGCGACCGCCGCGAAATCGACGCCCGCGCCGCCGATCCCGATGCGGCTCCACGAGACCCCGGCGTCCCGGGACTCGAAGACGCCGCTGTCGGTGTCGACGACGTAGCCGTAGCCCAGCGGCGTGAGGTCGATGTCCGTCACGCTCGAGCCCGAGCCCGGTTCGATCACCTCGCTCCACTCGATGGTCGGGCCGTCGCGGCGACCGCGCAGGAGTTCGCCGGAGCTGTTGATGGCGGTGAGCCGTTCGTCGCCGGCCAGCCCGGCGACTGCGATCGCCGTCCAAGAGGTCGTCTTCCCCTTCGGCGCCGAGAAGTCTATCGTGCGGTCGGCGAGGACGTCGTAGAGCCCGAGCGCACCGCTGTCGCCGGCGACCCACATCGCGCGCCCGTTGCTCGTGACTGCCGCGGAGCGCAGGCCGTCGCCCCGACCGCCGAGGCCGCCCTCGAGTTCGACGGTCCACTCGTCGCGATCGTCATCGCGTGCGAGGACGGTCCCGTTCTCGCCGACGGCGTACGCGCCGACGGCGGTCGGGACGACGTCGTACAGCGTCGCGTCGGTGGGAACGTCGGCGGCGACCCACTCGCTGTCGGCGTCGATACAGCCCGCGAGTGACAGCGACCCGGCCGCAGTGCCGATCGCTGCGAGGAGGGCGCGGCGGGACGTGTGGTAGCCGTGACTCGTCATTCGTCGTCACGCATCGCGGAGTCCGCGTCGGTCGGCTGGCTCCGCGGGCCGTCCGATACTCGGGCGGCGCTGCGAGTATCGTACGACTGGTGGAACTCACCCGGCGGGGTGAACGCGCCCGGTGCGGAGGTCCGCTTGAGAACCGCCGAGATGCGGACGACGTACGCGAACAGCACCGCGAGCGGGCTGAACGCGATCGCGAGCGCGACGCTCACGAGCACGAGCAGCCACCCCTCGAAGGCGACCGGGGGGTAGCCGCTGGCGTAGATCATGATGACCAGCGTCGAGAGCAGGATCGCGCCCGTGCCGCTGTAGGTGATCAGCCGCGACAGCCGCGCGAGCTCCCGCTGGAGGTAGATCGTCGTGAAGTACTGTCGCGTCGCGTCCGCGGTGACGAACAGTTCGCGGAGCTCCGAGAGCAGCGACGCCGCTCGGTCCGACAGTTCCTCGTCGAACCGGCGCTCGAGTCGCCGCGCCTCGTTCGCAGCGCCGGCGTAGTCGTGGTCGATGGTCGGCAACACGACGGCGAACACCGACGTCGTCTCGCCGGTGAGCTGCGAGGAGAGCGCGCCCGTGTGCTCGCGGGTTCGTTCGGCGAAGCGGCAGACCGACTCGAGGGCGGAGATCGGCGTTCCGTCGGACCAGTTGGTATCTACTCGGCTGCGCTCGCTCCCGCCGTCGGAGTTCCGATCCGTGCAGCCGGCCTCGGTGGCGAGTTCGTCCGCGCGGCTGCCGAGCGTGCCGGCCAGCCGGGCGAGGAACGGGGCCGGATCGGTCGGACTGATACCGTCGCCCTCGGTCTGGGCCTCGACGCGGGTGCGGAACGCCTGGACGCCGTCGATGCGTTCGGTGAGTCGATCGGGCGTTCCGAACAGTCGCGAAATGATCAACTGGTTGACCGCGACGACGATCGGGATGAAGGAGAACAGACCCGCGATCATCGTACTGAACATCGTCGTGACGAACCGGCTCTCGCGGACGCCGATGACGTCGTTGATGCCCAGGAGGAGCGCGAGGGCGAAGACGCCGGCGACGAACCCGCCGACGATAACCCGGCGATCGCCCTCGAGCGAGAGCCACCGCTGTGCTCGGCGACGCGACTGGGTGTCGGTGAGGTACCGCGATGCGATTCGGACGCCGCTCCAGAGGAGGCGGCCGCCGACCACCAGTGCGGTGACCAGCAGTCGGAGGACGGAACTGACGAGAGAGAGCCCGAGCGATGCGGGATCCTTCTCATGGGCTTCGGTATCGTGATCCTCGCCGTCGACGTCGTCGTCAGTGTCGTCGGCACCTGTCTCGTCGCTGCCAGTGGCGGTGTCGTCGCTGTCAGTGACAGTGTCATCGCTGCTGGTATCGGTGCTCGCAGCGGCGTTCGAGCGGTCCGTGTCGGAGTCGGCTCCGGAATCAGACGTGGTACGTGCCTCGGAGGGCAGGGGCGAGTCGGAGTCGCGTTCGGAATCTGGCGGTGATGGATCGTCAGTCATGGGATACTGAGCGCGGTATCGGCGAGTGACTCAGAGACCGTCGGAGACGATCTCGAGGAGACGCGTTGCGACCAGCAATAGTCCGGTCAGGAGGACGACCCGTCTGAGGATCGCGCCTCTGGTGGTTCTGATCCGGGAGCGATCGGTCGGGTGAAAGCCGACGGTCCACAGCGTCGCGATCGCGCCGACGTTGATCGCGATGACGTTGACCGCGACGACGACGAACGAGCCGATGACGGCTTCGGGGGCGTTCCAGGCGATGCCGACGCCGATGACGCCGATCGGTGGCATGATCGCGGCGGCGATCATCACGCCGATGAGATCCGTGATCCCGGTCGTCGCCATCCCGAGGCCGCCGGCGATACCCGAACAGACCGCGACGGTCACGAGCAGGGATGGGGGCAGGCCGTGGCTGCCGAGTCCGAGACTCGCCTCGAGATCGACCGCGGTCGTGATGACCCGCGACGTTCGCGCGAAGAGTGCGAACGCGAGGGCACTCGACATCGCGACGCCGATCCCGACGAGCTGGAGCTTGACGCCGCGAACGAACAGCTGGCGCTCGTCGAGGACGGTCGCGACGCTCGAGGCCATCGCCGGGCCGAGCAGGGGGGCGATCACCATCGCACCGACCAGGACCGCAAGCGAATCGAGGAGGACGCCGGTCGTGGCGACGATCCCGCTGATCGCGGTCATCGCGGCGAAGATGACCAGGGAGGGCAGCTGTGACTGGGCTTTCGACCGCAGCTCGCTCCGGGAAATTCGTTCGAAGGACAGCCACTCGCGGCGGCCGTCGGCCGGGGACTCGTCCCAGTCGCTCCCGATGATCGCCATCGGTTCTTCGACGATGATGGTGACGTTGCCGACCGACGCGAGGTCGTCCTCGAGCGGTTCGATCGCGTGTTCGGGGGCGGGAACCGTGATCGTCCGTTTCTCGCCGTTGGTGTGGTCGGTGAGACTGTACTCGAGGTTGTGGCGCTCGAGGATGGCCGTCACCTCGTCGGCGTTCGACTGTGAGGAGGCAAGCACCGTCAGGAGGCGCATATTCGACGTTTCCGTGGGAGAGTCCGACCGGCGATATCCGTCGCTGTCGGTCACAGTAGCGCGAGTGCATCGGTATCGAGGGTGGGTTCGTCGGGGAATGCTCGAGCGAGCAGCGTACAGACGGTTTCCCGGATCGTGACGAGCCGGTCGTCACGGGTGCCGGTACACGATCCGCCACAGCGGCCGATCGGGCCGTCCGGCCCGTCGACGTAGGTCAGGCGTCCGCCACAGTCCGGACACCGGGGCTCGGCGTGGATGCTCATCCAGTCGACGTCGAACCCGTCGCGGGCGAGTCGGTCGCCCAGCGCGTACCAGAGGATATGGTCGCGCTCCTGATCGCCCGTCGCCACTCGTTTGAGCCGGCGGAGGACGAGCGCGGCGCGACAGTAGAGGTCGTCGTTCGCGTCACCGTGTCGCCGATGACACCGCCGGAAGTACGTTGCGAGCGCACGCCTCGAGGACCGACGTTTCCCCGTCGTCAGTGGTTCCTCGAGGGCCGCGTTCGGCGAGAGGTCGTCTGATTGTGGAACGCGCTCCGGACGGCCGCGTTCGTCGTAGTGGACCTCCCGCGAGAGAGATGCACCGCTGGTCGGACAGAAGGCATGTTTACCGATCATTTGTCTATGTGCGATCGAACCGTCAGTTCGGTCCGACCGTGCATCCCGGCTAGCGGTGCCAGCGGGATAAGGTGACATAATACTGAGAGTATTTAGAATAAAGAAACGGACTCGTCGGGGGCTCTAGACGTATGTCTAGATTATTTTGTGGAATTTTCTTACGTATCTAGATAGCTTATCAGTAGCCGGTTCATACGGCGGATGCGTCATGGCACGTGGTTCACTCACAGCCGTCGATTCGACTGATCGTGCGCCGTGGTACTGGTACGTTCTGATCGGCTATCCCGTCTTGAGTCTGTTCGGGATCGTTTCGCTCGCCCGCCTCACCCGAGGCGGGTCGGTTCTGGCCTCGAGTCTGGGGAGCATCGGTCTCTTGATTCTCGTCGCCGCTGCGGGCGCGCTCGTGCTCCCTGCCATCTGGCGCGACGGCGAGTTCGTCGCGACCGAGAGCGACACCTGGAGACCCGACAGGCAGGTCTACGTCGGTGCGGCGATCGCAGCGCCGCTGGCTCTCGGCGTTCTCGCCGGGCTGGTAGGCGGCTTCGGTATCGCGATCGCGACCGCGGTCTTCACGTTTCTCCTGTCGTCGGTAACGGTTTGCGTAACGTACCTCTACAATCGCCATCGGGAGATCGGGTTGTTGTACCGCTGAGACTGACCGGGTAAGCGAAGCGTTTCCGAGCCCGATCGAACCGTAGGTCGATCACCCGTTCTCGGTGTACATTCTCTAGGTTTCGTCCGTATTTATAGGTCACAAGCCATTGGTTATTGCTGTCGGTTGGCCCGGACGACGCGCACCCGGCGCGGATGACATCCCGGCCCGATAGCACAGCCGCTACTGTCCGCTCGCCGACTTTCCGGGCAGTACACGTCTACTCGTCGACACGCTGCGATTACGCCGACACCCATTATGCTCTCAGTACTACACGCCATCACCGACGCGTCCAGCCCCGCGCTCGCAGGTGGACGTCCGCTCGCATCGCTGGCGCTGACGGCGATCGATCACGGACCGTTCCTCGGCGGTCGGATTCCGGTAGCACAGTCGGTCGATCCGGGGATCGCTCCCCCGGACGGCGGCGGTCTCGATCTCGCGGCCCGGCTCGTCGGCCTGCTCGGAGCCGTCATTCTGGGCGTCGTCGAGGGCGTGGTCATCGCGTTCGAGATGGCCTGGGACACCTGGTGGGCGCTCGTGCTCGGCTTCACGATCACCGGCGCAGTACAGGAGTTCGTCGACGAGGACCAGTTAACTGACTACCTCGGCGACGACGGCTGGCGGGAGGTCGGCTACGGTGCCCTGTTCGGGGCGTCCTCCTCGAGTTGTTCGTTCTCGGCGGTCGCGACGACGCGAACGCTGTTCACGAAAGGCGCTTCGGCCGCGTCCAGTCTCGGCGCGTTCCAGTTCGCGAGCACGGATCTCGTGCTCGAGCTCGCCCTCGTCGTCACGCTCCTGTTGGGCTGGCAGTTCGCCGCCGCGGAGATCGTCGGCGGACTCGTCGCCATCCTCGTCGTCGCCGTGATCTACCGCCGGTTCGTCCCCGAGGCGTGGGTCGAGCGAGCCAGAACCCACGCGCGGGCGCTCGAAGAAAACGAGTGTGGGATGTGCGGGATGGCCGCGGAGCCGACCGACGAGGAAACGCTCGAGGCAACCATCGACGGTGAACGACAGTACTTCTGCTGTGGAGGGTGTCGGAACGCGTACGATCCGGAAACCGACCGGGAGGCGGTCACCGCCGGCCCGGAACTCCTCAGGGGCGATCGCTGGCAGTCGGCGACCACGAACGCGATCCGGGAGTGGGACATGCTCTGGCGGGACATCCTGCTGGGGTTCCTCATCGCCGGATTGCTGGCCGCGCTCGTTCCCACCTCGTGGTGGACCGCGCTCTTCGGCGTCGGTGCCGAGGGGAGCGTCACGCGACTCACCTCGAACGTCTTCCTCGGCGCTATCGTCGGGGTGTTGACGTTCCTCTGTTCCGTCGGCAACGTCCCGTTCGCGCTCGTCCTCTGGCAGAACGGCGTCTCTTTCGGGGGCGTCCTGGCGTTCATCTTCGCGGACCTGCTCATCTTGCCGCTGGTCCGCACCTACCGCCGATACTACGGCACCCGGATGGCCGGCGTCATCTTCGTCACGTTCTTCCTCGCGGCGGTCGTCGCCGGCCTCGTCGTCGAGCTCCTCTTCGGCGGGCTCGGCCTCGTCCCGCCGCCCGGCGAGGCCGGCGGCACGATCTCCGGGACGTTCACGGCCCTCTTCAACGCGATCGCAATTCCGTTCCTCGCGATTCAGGTTTACGTCGCCCTCGAGCGCGACCAGCGCGTTCGAATCGGGAATCGACTCGCGCCCCACGTCGCGGGCGTCGTCTATCACGTCCACAAGGCCCTCGAGCGGATCGCCTACGCGCTCGAGGATCGCGGGCTGAAATGAGGGCCGCGTGATCCGGTCCCCGCTATCCATCGAGGTCCGTCAGTGACGGGCTGAGACGACCGTCACCGCAGTCTCGGCGACTCGAGATGCCACCCACCGAAGTTCCGATCGACCGCTCGAAACGCCCACTTCCCCGCTGATTCCCACTCCAGTACTCATGACACCACACCCGAGAGACGCCGTCGAACGGAGCGATCCGGTCAGACTCATCTGCCTCGCAACGATCGTGTCGACCCACGGGCTGGTTCGCCTGGCCGAACGCTACCTCCCCGAGTTCCTGTCGGCGCTCGGCTACGGGCCGATCGTCGTCGGCCTGCTGGTGAGCCTCGGCCTCGGACTCGCCGTCGCCGCGTCAGAGTTTTCGGGCGGCGATCTCGGCGGCGACGCGACGCCGGCCCTCGAGTCGACGACGGTCGCGGTACTGGCGGCACTGCTCGCCGCGGTCGGCCTGCTCGCCTGGGCCGGCGCGCCGACGCTCGATACGCTGCTGGGTACCCCCCTGACGGCGCTGGGCTGGCTGGTTGTCGGCGTCGTCCTCCTCCAGGCGTGGCACGTTCGCGGCCCGACCCAGCGCCTGTGGCCGACGGACACCCGCGCCGGGCCGCTCCCCTCGAGTTCGGCCGACGACGAACGCGCCCGATCGAACCGAACGGGACTCGTACCCGACCAGCGGACGCACATCGTGCTCGGCGCGCTCGGTATCGTCGCCGCAGCGGTGTTCGCGACGATTGCCGTCGCGAGCGCCGACAGCATCCGCGGCGGGTTCGCGCTCGTCGCCGCGACCGGCGCTGCGGTCGCGATCGTCGGGGCGGTCGCACTCGGGACGGTCGGCGTTCTCCCATCGCTCTTCGGCGACCGATCGGAGCGGGAGGATCGACCGAGTACTGCGTCGATCGACGTCGATCCATCGCTCAGGGTCGTCCGGCGTGCCGTTTCCCGGCTCCCCGACCGCCGGCGCTGGGCCGTCATCGGCGACGCGCTCGTCCGGGTCGCGATCGCGGGGACCGTCCCGTTTCTGGTCCTCCTGATCGTCGACTACCGAGCGATCGCGCTCTCGATCGGCGGCCTGTCGCTCGCGCCCGCCGCCGTCTTCGGACTGTTCGTCCTCGCCGAGGGCGCGGGTGCCATCGTCGGTGCCATCGCGTCCCCGGCACTCGCCTCGCGCGTCGATCGGCGGATACTCCTCGCGGTCGGCCTCACCGGCATCTCGCTGCTCCCGATGGCACTCGTGGCCGCACCGGCCAGCGCCGCCGTCGTCGCCGTCCTCTTCGGACTCCTCGGCTTTCGCACCGTGATCGAGCCGCTCCGGCCCACCGTCGGCGCGAGCGCTCGAGCGGCCCCGGTCCCCGGCCCGCGGCTCCCCGAGGAGATCCGAACGGCGGTTCGAGTCGCCGTCGTTCCCGCGCCGCTGCTCGGCGGGATCCTCTACGCCGTCAACCCTCTGGTGGCATTCACCGTCGCGACGACGGTCGGCCTGCTCGGCGTCCGCGAACTGGGTCGCGCGTTCCCGTTCGGACGGGACGCATGACCCGATCGTCGACCCCGCGGCGGACGCTCGAGGGAGCGGGGGATTCGCTCGCGGAACTCTCGAGCGTCGATCACCGGCGACTCGCTCGCTGGCACCTCGCGCTCGCGCTGGTGATGGGGCTGTGGGGCGGGCTCGACGCCCTGTTCCTCCGAACCGCGCTCGTCACGCCGGGGCTCGAGCAGTGGCCGGCCGAGACCTACAACGCCTTCTTCACGACCCACGGGCTGACGATGCTGTTCCTGTTCGTGCTGCCGGCGATCTGGGGCTTCGCGTACGCCGCGGTGCCCCCGCTGATCGGGGCCGACGACCTCGCCTACCCCAACCTCGGCGTCTGGGCCTTCTGGCTGCAGGTGCCGGCCGCGCTGGCGGTTCGGTCGGGAACGATCGGCGGTATTCTCGGCGTCGCCGGACTCGAGCCGATCGCGAGCGGCTGGACGCTCTACCCGCCGCTGAGCGTTCTGTCACCGAATCCGGCGGTCGACGCCGTTCTCGTCGGCCTGCTGTTGGTCGCTGTCGGCACTACGGCGACGGCGTGGAACCTCGTCGTCACGATCCAGCGGCGTCGCGAGATCCGGTGGCTCGACGTCGACACGTTCACCTGGACGGTGCTGACGGCCGGCTGGATGGCGATCGTCGCCTTCCCGGTGCTGGCGGTCGCGATCGCACTGTTGCTCGCCGACCGAACGCTCGGCACCGCGTTCCTCCTCGGCGGCGGCGGGCCGTTGGTCTGGCAGCACCTGTTCTGGTTCTTCGCCCATCCGCTGGTGTACGTGCTGGTGTTGCCGCCGATGGGAATCGTCGGGCACGTCCTCCCGCGCTTCGCCGGTCGGCGACTGTTCGGCCGCCGGTCGTCCGTGTACTCGACGCTCGCGATCGGCGTCGTCTCCTTCACCGTCTGGGCGCACCACATGTTCGTGACCGGCGTCGGCCCGTCGGTTCGGACCGTCTTCATGTTCACCACGCTGGCGGTGGCCGTGCCTAGCTCCGCGAAGCTGTGTACGTGGCTCGTGACGCTGTGGGGCGGTGCAGTTCGGTACAGCGCGCCGATGATCGCGGTGCTGGCCGCCGTCGGCTTCTTCGTCGTCGGCGGCGTCACCGGCGTCTTCCTCGCCGTCGTCCCGATCAACGTCCGCTACACCGGGACCTACTACGTCGTCGCGCACTTCCACTTCCTGCTCGCGGGCTTCGTCGGCCTCTCGCTCGTCGCCGGCGCCTACTACTGGTACCCCCTGCTTACCGGTCGGCGGCTCGAGCCCGGCCTCGCCCGCCTGCACGGCTGGCTCACGATCGTCGGCGTCGCAGTGACCTTCGGTGCTCTCCTGCTCCTCGGGCTCGCACAGCTTCCCCGGCGGGTCGCGACCTATCCGGCGGTCTACGCGCCGCTCCAGCAGCTCGCGACCGTCGGCGCGTACGTCATCGCGGCCGGACAGCTCGCGTTCCTCCTGAACCTCGGACGGTCGCTGTGGATCGGCGACCCCGCTCCCGAGGATCCGTGGGACCTCGAGGACGGCCCCTCCCACGCGCGCGAATGGCGGTAGAGTTCGGCCCGTGAGAGGGCCGGGCTCGCCGCCCGCGCGGTCGGCGGATGCCAACCCGATCATCCCCCGATCGAACCGACGACTGACGGGTATCAGTCGTCCCGCGAGCCGACCGGACGGACGCATCGATTCCGACCACCGCAGTTGCGTGCAGTCCGACCACCTTCGTGACACTCTAGATTACCACCATGTCAACAACGCCAAGTACTGACGTCGCACTGATGCTGATCCAACTGATCGCGATTACGATCCCGTCGACCGTCGTCCTGGTCAAACAGTTGCGCCAATCGGACAACCTCCAGTGGCGATTCCGGCAGTTGAGCTTCGGGCTCGTGGGCTCGTGTATCACGCTGTTGATCACGGGCGCTATCACCGTCCTGTCGTATTTCATCATTCAACTGCAACTTCCCAACACCATCTACGCCGGACTCTTGCTCGTGATCCTCGGCCTGCTCCCGCTGGGAGCGTTCATCGCCGTTCTCTATCGAGAACATCGGAAAGAGTTCGGTCCCTGAAGCCGCTCGCTACGCCCGGATCCGGCCGGCTGCGGGTTCGATCCCCGCGCGTAGCTTCGGCGGCTTCGCCGCCGATACCGAACCGATGTCCAATCACACGTCACAGAATACCGACGACGGTGGCGAATCGAACTCCGATGACCGGACCGAACGGCGTACCCACGAGATCACGGATCCTCGTCCGCTGACGAATCTGACCGGCTTCAAACGCGACCAACTGTTCGTCATTCGGATGCTCGCGGACCGCAATCCGCACGGCCTCGTTATCAAGGACAAACTCGACTGCTACTACGACGAGGAGATCACGCAAGGGCGACTCTACCAGAACCTGGCGGAGCTCGTCGACGAAGGCTACGTCGAGAAACTCCCGGTCGACGGCCGAACGAACGCCTATCGACCGAGTGAGCGCGCGAACGAGCGGCTCGAGGAACACTACGAGTGGGAGCGGCGCTGTCTCTTTTGTGAGCTCCCATGAGGGAGCCGTCCGCGGTTGCAGCCGGCGACTGTCGCGGACGGTCGTTTTCTTTCGATCACGGGCGGGTCGGTCGCGTCGACTGATCCGACTACTGCAACGTCGGCAGTCCCGATCGATCGCCCCGCTCAGTCGACCTGACGTGCGTACTCGATCCACAATGACTAGAAACACCACCAGCGACGAACTCAGTCGAACAGATCCCGATCTCGATGCCCCGTGGACGTACGCGACGACCGCCGCGGATCGGCTCGCACTACCCGACGAGATCGAGCAGCGAATCCTGTATCCCGACCACCGTCAGCGGATCACGGTTCAGTTCGAACGCGACGACGGCACGCTCGGCGTCTGCGACGGCTACCGCGTCCGCCACGACGACGTTCGCGGCCCGTATCTCGGCCCGCATCGGTACGCCTCCGAACTGACCGGCAACGATTGTGCCGGACTCGCGGCTGCGACGACCGTCAGCGCCGCGCTCGCCGGCATCCAATTCGGTGGTGCGGCGGGCGGAATCGCCGTCGATCCGACGACGCTCTCGCGGGACGAACGCGTCCGACTCACTCGGTCCTACGCGGGCAGCGTGACCGGCGTCGGACCCGACAGCGACGTCCTGGTCCCGGACGTCGGGACCGACGAGCGGACGATGGCACGGTTCGTCGATGCCGTCGCCGACCGAGTCGACGGGCCCCGTAATGCGGCAGTCGCCGGCAAACCGCCTGCCATCGGCGGCTTCCGGGAGATGCCCAGGGCGAGCGGCGACAGTATCGCGCACGTGACCCAGGACGTCCTCGAGACCGACCACGACTGCCCGCTGTCGGACGCGACGATCGCCGTCTACGGGGCCGGAACCCTCGGCGCGACGGCCGCGCGGCTGCTCGAGTTCCAGGGCGGCACCGTCGTCGCGATGTGCAGCGATCAGGCCGGGCTTACCGCTTCCGGCGACGGGAACGGACTCGACACGGACCTCGTCCCGAGCTATCTCGAGCGACCGAGTGCCCTCGCCGAGTACGACGACGGAACGATGATCGGCACCCAGGACGTCCTCCAGCAGGATGTCGACGTGTTGCTTCTCGCGGCACCCGCGACCGCGGTGACCGCTCAGAACGCGGACGCCATTCGCGCTGATATCGTCGTCGAAGGCGCGACCGGTGCCGTTACTCCCGGCGGTCAGCGCGTCCTCGAGGATCGCGGAATCACCGTCGTCCCGGATGTCCTGGCGACGGCCGGAACGATGGTCGCGGCCCACCTCGAGTGGGTCCAGAGCGTCGGTCGCGACCGGCTGGGTGACGCCCGCGTGAGCAACGAGTTCGGCTACGCGCTCACCGAGGCGGTCGACGACGTCCGAGACCGCCGCGAGCGGTGTAACCTGAGCTGGCGCGAGGCCGCCTACAGCGTCGGTATCTCCCGCGTCGCGGCCGCCCACGAGGTGGTTCGATGATCGGTCCGCTAGAGGAATCCAAAACGAATGCGCTCGACTGGCTCACGCAACTCAATCCGATGAACCCGAACGAAGACGGTACGACGAGCGGAACGCACAGCGACGACCCCCCATCCGACGGGGGAGAGAACACCGACGAAGAGCGGGCTCGTGGCGAGGGCAGCGACGGAGACGGGAGTCGGGGCGATTGGATAGCAGCCGAGTCCTCGACCTCACGAACCCTGCACGGCGTCGCTCACGGACAGGACGGGCCGTACGCGTGCGGCGAGGGCGGCATCTTCCTCCACCGGACGCCCGACGGGTGGCGGACGCTCCTCGAACGTGGGCCGGGCGTGTCGGACAACACGCTACGGTCGATCGCCACGACCGACGACGGCTGTCGGCTCTGGTTCGCCGGCGACAGCGGTGCGCTCGGGTTCTACGACGTAGCTGACGGCCATCTCAGCGATCATTCCGCACCCATGGAGAAGACGAGCACCTGGGAAGCGATCGCCGTCACCGGAAAGACGGGCGAGGAGCGGGTCCGCATCGCGAACGGATCCGGGGAGGTCCTCGACTGCACCGTCGAGGACGGCTGTCCCGTCTGGGGCGACGTGGTCAAACCCGGCGGCGGATCGACGATACCCGGCGTAACCGCCGGGCCGGACGGGTTCTACGCCGTCGACACCAGCGGCGGCGCGTACGTCGAACCACCGGAGGGCGGGTCGACGGATAGCGCATCGACGAACGCCGATTCGACGGACGGCTCGACGACCGACGAATCCGCCGACGACGACGCGGCGGATACCGAACCCAGCGGCGACGACGCTGCGAACGCGTGGGAACGGATCGGCGTCCGCAACGCACAGGTCGACTTCCAGGACATCTGGGCGGGCGAGGAGTCCGTCTTCATCGCCGGTGCAGACGGCATCGCCTACCGGTACAGCCCCGACTGCGAGAACTGGACCCCGCTCTACGTCGGCCAGGGGGCACTCCAGACGATTCGATCCGTCGGAGCCGACGCGGTCGCCGTCGCGACCGGCGGGAGAATCTACGAACGCAACGAGAGCGTCCGCTGGGCCGAACTCGAGACCCCCACCGAGAAATCGCTCCTGGACCTCGCGCTCGCCCGCTCGAGTGCCGACGTCGACAGCGGACTCGGGACCGTCCCCGTCGACGTCGCCGTCGGTGCCGGGGGAACGATCCTCGAGCGCGATCGGCGGGATCGTTCGAACACTGACGCCCAACGCACTGACTGAGTGCGATCGCTACGACGGAACCCTCTCGGGGGCGATCGGCGCAGCGTTCGCATCTGACCGCCGACCGAATCAGTCCGCGTTTTCGAGCAGATCGATCACGTTTTCGCGCCCGATCCGGAGTTTTTCGACCGCGTCGTCTTCGGCCATTCCCGAGAGGACCCGCGAGGTCTTCGACGCCGACCAGTCGAGTTCGTCGGCGATCGCGGCCTGGCGCATGCGACCGTCGTTTCGCTCGAGGAGCGTCCGAACGCGATCCTCGTCGGTCGCGAGGTCGGACGCCGGCGATGCGGGACTGCTCGCTGGCGTCCCCGCCGACTCGTCGCCGTCACGTTCCGCTCCGAGGCCGTCGTCAGTCCCGGTCGCGGCGGGGTCGGTCGCCCCGTCGGTCAGTACGGGGAGGCTCGAGCGCAACCGCCGACGGAAACCGCGTTGCGACGTGACGGACACGGCGATCGCGGCGATCGCAACGAGCAGGATACTGCCGCCGACCACGAGCGGCATCCGACCCCACGAGTTCGTTCCCTCGCGGTCGCTGTCGACGGCCGAGTCGGCCGGCTCGAAGCGGACCGTGGGACGGTGATCGGCGAAGCTTTCGGGCCCGGCCCAGACGACGGTCGTGCCGTCCCGCTCGTCCGGTGGCGGTGCCGTCGCCGTCGGCGTGTACCCGTTCGGCGGGGCGATCTGCAATCGGTCGTCGTCGTCGAGATAGAACCCACCCTCGAACACGTCACCAACGGCGACTTCGTCGCCGTCGACCGCCCCGAAGTTCGTCCACGTGAACGAGTACGTGACTCTTCCCCACTGTCTCGGCACCTCCTGAATGGACGTCTCCGCCCGAAACGACGACGCCGTCATGTTTCGATCGGTCGACTCCGCCGCGTTCGAGACGACGCCGGTCATCCGCCGTTCGAACTGCTCGACGTAGGTCTCTCGGTCGGCACGGAACTGCTCCTGGAAGGCCTCGTAGTCGTCCACTTCGGAGTCGTTGGCGAGGCGCGTCCGGACGGTCACCGACCAGTGAGCGGTGCCGTTCTCGTCCAGTGCGATTCGCGTCACCGTCGTATCGGCAGCTGGTGTCTCGGCTGCTGTGATCGCGGCCCCTTCGTCGATACCTGTCGGTTCAGATTGCCCGGTCGACGCCGTCGTCCCGAGCGGAACCGCCCCCAGCGTGAGTATCACTGCGAGGATCACGGCGGTGCGATCGAATGCTGTACTCACGGTTACCACTTATTTTCGAGAGGGGTTGTATAAGGATACTGTCTTGAACGTTGCAAACCGCCGCAAATCGCTGCAAACGACCGCGCGAACTGGATCCAACTCGCGCAATTCGGTAGGAGCCGATGCCACGATCGGTCCGGTTTATGTCTGATACGTTCCGAGGCGTGATCGGATGATACCCCGACGACTACTGATCGCCTTGCTGGCGATCGCGCTTTGTACGAGCGTCCTCGGCCCGGCGGTCGCCGCCGGGACGGTGGCGCAGGACGAGACGAACAGCGACGACACTACCGAAGACACCGTGACCGTGACGACCGGCGCACAGCTGTCGACGGTCGTCACCGCGACGAGCGACGAAGTTCGGACCGACTTCGAGAACACGGTGTTCGAGGAACGCATGGAGCAAGGTAACGATAGCGATCGCGCAACGGCGATCGCGGACCGTGCGGCGGTCCTCGAGAACCGGTCTGAAACTCTCCAGGCGGAGTACGAGGAAGCCACCGCGGCCTACGAGGCCGGCGACATCGACGAGTCGACGTACGCCCAGCGACTCGCGTCGCTGAACGCGCGTGCCCAGAGCGTCGTCTCGAGTTACGACGCGCTCGAGGACCGCCTCGAGTCGATCGACGAGGTCGACCGTCGCGCTGCTGGCGTGACGCCGTCCGAGCTCGCAGACGAGCGAGCGGCGGTGGCCGAGCTCACGAGCTCCGGAACCGACGCGCTGCTCCAGCAGTTCACGGGTGAAGCGCGCGGAAACGCGGAGGTCGAGGTCGATGGCGGCCTGTCGATCGAAGTCGAGAACGAGGACGGCGAACGGAGCCGTGAGTACGAGCGGCCCCGCGACGGGAACGGATCGCTGGTGCTCTCCCAGACGGAGGCGCTCACCGCAGCGACCGACGCCCTCTCCGACGTCGACGGAAACAGTAGCTGGAGCCTCGTCGAGGCCGAAACCGACGACGACGGCGTCTACGAGTTCGAGTTCGTTCTGACGGGAACCGAAACCGGCGAGGCCGAGGTCAGCGTCGACGGCGAAACGGGAACCGTCTTCGAACTCGAGGAAGAAATCGAGGCCCGAGGGGCGGAAGAAGACGAGGACGATGACGACGATGGTGACGAGCGGGAGGACGAAGAGGACGATAACGACGATAGTGACGAGCGGGAAGACGAAGAGGACGATGACGACGAGCGGTTGGTTATTCTGGTCGCGTCCGGATCGCCAGGACCCGGCGAAGAAGTGACGCTGCGGGTGCTCGCGGACGGACAGCCGGCAGCTAACGTGACGGTCACCGTCAACGACCAGACCGTCGGCGAGACGGACGGCGACGGCGAACTCACCGTCACCCTGCCACGCGAGGAGGCCGATATCAAGGCTGAACACGGTGAGGCGGAGGGCGAACGAGAGTTCGAATTCGACGACGATTCGGACGAGATGGACGACGACGCCGAATCGCAGTTCGACGCCGAGGCGACGATCGACAACGGAACCGTGACCGTCTCCGCGACGTTCAACGGGAGCTCAGTGTCGGGCGCAAACGTCATCGCAAACGACGAGTCGGTCGGTACGACCGGGGACGACGGCACGGTTTCGTTCGCCCTCCCCGCTGATGCGGACGAACTCGACATCGACGTGGTTCGGGGGGAACTCGAGACCGAGCTCGAGTTCGAGTTCGAAGCTGAAGACGAAGACGAGGACGAAACTGAAGACGAGGACGAAACTGAAGACGAGGACGAAACGGAAGACGACGATCGATGAATCGAGGATCGAACCGACCCCGACTCCGGCGGCTGGGTGCATACACGTCGCGGCTCTTCGCCGTCGTGCTGGTCGCGCTCCTCCTGACCGGAAGCGTCGTCGCAACGGCCGATAGCGCGAGTGCGATCGACGCTCACTCACAGGAGACGGACTCGGACTCGGCGTTCGTGGTCGCCCTCGAGGACGACGGCGACGCGACGGTGACCGTGGCCGTCACCTTCGACCTGACCGACGAGGCGGATCGAGCGGCCTTCCGGTCGCTCGAGGAGAACGAAACGGAACGACGGGAACTCGAGTCCCGCACTGAACGGCGATTGCAGACGGTCGTGGCCGATGTAGCCAACGAAACCGACCGCGAGATGGCGATCGAGAACACTGGCGTCTCCTTCGAGACGGACGAGGCGGCCGATCGCGGTGTCGTCTCCGTCTCGGCGACCTGGCGCGGGTTCGCAGCCACCGAAGACGGGCGGCTGACCGTCGCGGAACCGTTCACAAGCGGGTTCACGGCGGATCAGGCGGTCGTCCTCGAGCTGCCCGACGGATACGCGCTCGCGGAGTCGACGCCGGAGCCGTCGGAGCGTGTTGATGGGCACATCAGCTGGGATGCGACCACCTCTCTCGACGGGTTCGAGGCAGTCATCGCCCCGTCGGGTGGGGCGAACGACGGTGACTCTCAGCCCGGGTTCGGACTCGGTGCGGCAGTGATCGCGATCGCTGGCGGTGCGTGGTTACACTGCCGTCGGTGAAGGCGGTGCCCCGCACGGAAACCGAACCGTAGTAGCCCTGTTCGGTCCCCGCTGAACACGGCCCCCGATTTTCCGTTTATCGAGCGTCCTCGAGGTCCTCTAACGCGCCCGGATTTTCGATGCTGCTCATGTCGCCGAGATCCTCGCCGGTGTAGGTCGCCTGAATGGCCCGGCGGATGATCTTGCCCGACTGGGTCTTGGGGAACTCGTCGACGAACAGCACCTCGCGCGGGCGGAACGGTTTCCCGAGTTCCTCACCGACCTGTGCGCGCAGTTCCTCCCGGAGGTCGTCCGTTTCCTCGACCCCGTCCTCGAGGACGACGTAGGCGACGACGGCGGTCCCGGTGGTGTCGTCGGGCGCGCCGATGGCGGCGGCCTGGTTGACGGCCGCGTGGTCGATGAGCGCGCCTTCGACCTCCGCCGGCCCGACCTTGCGCCCGGCGACGTTGAGGGTGTCGTCGGCCCGCCCGTGGAGGAACCAGAAGCCGTCGTCGTCCTTCTGGGCCCAGTCGCCGTGATCCCACATGTCCTCGAACGTCGACCAGTACTCGTTCAGGTAGCGCTCGTCGCCCGACCAGAGGGATTTGGTCATCGAGGGACAGGAGTCGCGAGCGACGAGGTAGCCCCGTTCGTTGTCCTCTCTGACCGAGTTCCCCTCGCGGTCGACGACGTCGATGTCCATCCCGAGACCGGGGCCGCCGAGCGTGCAGGGCTTGAGCGGCTCGGTCGGCATCGGCATCAGGAAGCAGCCGCAGATCTCGGTGCCGCCGGAGATGTTGATGATGGGGGCGTCGCCGCCGCCGACGTTCTCGTGGAACCAGTGCCAGGACTCGGGGTCCCAGGGTTCGCCCGTGGAGCCGAGGATCCGCAGACTCGAGAGGTCGTGGCCCTCGAGCCAGTCGTCCCCGTGCTTCCGAAGGGCGCGGATCGCGGTCGGCGAGATGCCGAACTGCGTGAGCTTGTGGCGGTCGATCATCTCCCAGAAGCGGTCCGGGTCGGGGTGGTCGGGGGCGCCCTCGTACATGAAGACGGTGCCGCCGAAGGTGTGCGTGCCGATCAGGGACCACGGCCCCATCATCCAGCCGATGTCCGAGACCCAGAAGAACCGGTCGGCGGGTTTGAGGTCCATGCCGAAGTAGACCTCTTTCGGACACTGGACCTGGACGCCCGCGTGGGTGTGGACGATCCCCTTCGGCTTGCCCGTCGTCCCCGAGGAGTAGAGGAGCATCGACTCCTGACTCGAGTCGAGCGACTTCGTCTCGTAGTCGTCGTCCGCCTCCGCGACGGCGTCGTCCCACCACTCGTCGCGGGCGTCGGTCCACGGGATTTCGCGTTCGCTGGTTTTACTGCTCGAGCCCAGTCGGTCGAAGACGATCGTGTGTTCGACGTGGCCGGCCTCCGCGATCGCCTCGTCGGCCGCCGATTTGAGGAAGACCGGATCGCCGCGGCGATAGAAGCCGTCGCCCGTGAACAATACGGAACACTCCGAGTCCGCGATCCGAGTCGCGGCCGCGTCCACGCCGAAGCCGGAGAAGATCGGGACCGCGATCGCGCCCACTTTGAAACAGCCGTAGAGGATCGAGACGACCTCCGGCACCATCGGCATGTAGAGCCCGACCGTGTCACCGGTCTCGACGCCGCGCTCCTCGAGCGCGTTCGCGACCTGATTCGCCTGCCGGTGGAGTTCGTGGTAGGTCACCTCCCGGACGTCGCCGTCCTCGCCCTCCCAGATGGTCGCGACTTTGTTCCGGCGCTCCTCGTCGACTTCGGCGTGGCGATCGACGACGTTGTGAGCGATGTTGAGTTCGCCGCCGGGGTACCAGTCGGAGAACTGCGGCCCGTCGCTGTCGTCCCGGATCTCGTCGTACTCCTCGTAGAACTCGATCCCGAGGTAGTCGACGAGTTCGTCCCAGAACCAGTCGACGCCGCTGTCGGGCTCGCCCTCGAGGTCCGTCGTCGTCCGCTCGATCAGTTCCTCGTAATCGTCGATCCCGTACGTCTGCATGAAGTCGTAGACGTTCGTCGACTCGACGAACTCCTGACTGGGCTCGTGGACGATCTCGTCGATGTCCTCGAGACTGGGGCTTGTGTTTCCGGGCATAGTCACTCGTAGGTTAGACTCATGCCCCCATCAAACAACAGGTCGCCGCCGTCGAGGTGTCGGCCCAGATCCGAGAAGCCGAGCAGGAAGAGGTTGGCGACGTCGATCGGTTCCATCATCTCCGTGACGCGGGACTGGCCGAGCATGACGTCCTCGATCACCTCGTCGACGCTGATCCCGCGCTGTTCGGCGGTGTCCTCGAGTTGAGCCGTCACCAGCGGCGTCTTTACGTAGCCGGTACTGACCGAGAAGGCGCGGATCTTCCCCTCGCCTTCGGCGGCGATCGACTGCGTGAGACCGCGCAGGCCGAACTTCGAGACGTTGTACGCGACCTTGTCGCTGGTGACGTAGTGGCCGTGAACCGAGCACATGTTGCCGACGCAGCCCTCGCCGTCCTTAGTCTCCCGAAAGTGGGGAATACAGAGCTTCGAGAGATAGAGCGGCGCACGGAGCATGACGTCGTGCATTCGATCGTAGGCCTCCATCGGAAACTCGTCGATCGGATCGATGTGTTGCATCCCCGCGACGTTCGCGAGATACGCGAGGTCGCCGAGCCGAGCGGCATCGTCGACGATCCGCTCGAGGTCTTCGTCGTCTGTGAGATCGCCGGGAATCGATTCGATCGTCCCCTCGAGGTCGAGCTCTTCGCGGCGGTCGATCGTTCCCTCGAGGCCCTCGTCGTCGATATCGGTCGCCGCGACGGTAAGCCCGTTTCCGGCGGCGGCCAGCGCGGTCGCCCGACCGATACCCGAGGCCGCACCCGTTACGAGACAGACGTTCCGGCCCGTAAACCCCTCGTCGGGTATCGTGTGTATATTTTCGCGGGTCACCGTCGGTGGCGTCACTTGATTCTGAGACATTCTACACGGCTAGTAGGTAGCAATGCACGTGCTAAAACGTCGCCATTAACATATCAACGGCGTCGTATCGGGCGGTTGTCAGCGGGAATGTCGTCGACGACTGTCGATGATGTCGTATCGAACGAACGTTCGCAAGTCGAGTTCTAGAGTGCTTAATTGACTATTTATTTAACGTTTGGACTAGGATATAATCAATGGCTTCCGCATTCTAACGTGAATTCCAGTTTATAATAGCAACTATTAAGACCTTGTATGTCAGTCTCTCTCTCCCTAGCGATGATCGACCTCGATATCGACATGCGGCAGTACGATTGTCCGTTCATCGATACGACCGACGACGTCGACATCGCGTTCTCGGCCGTCCAGTGGCAACTCGACACCGACGCGGAGAAACTCGAGACGCGTCTCATCGCCAAGACGGAGTCGAGGGGCGCACTCGAGGACGGCCTTCGAGCGCTTCGGGAGCACCCGAACATGACGAACTGTTATATCCTCTCGAAGCGGGATACCACGGCGGAGATCGGCACGAAGATCGAGCAGACGAACGCTATGCGGACGATTCAGAACAACGGCGGCTACATCACCGGCCCCTTCCAGATCGAGAACGGACGAGAACGGTGGCACGTCGGCTTCGACGCGGACGAAGACGAGGATCGAGCGCTCGCGGCGCTCGAGCGACACAACGATTTCAGCGTCCAGGACCGCGACCAGTTCGGCCCGTCGACGCTGTTCGACCTGCTCGAGAATTCCGAGAGCGCGATGCAGTTGCTCGAGGGCTGTCGAGCGCTGACCGACACCGAACGCGAAACGTTCAAAGTCGCGTCTCGGAACGGCTATTACGAGACGCCGCGGGAGACGACGCTCGACGAACTCGCGGACCACTTCGATATCTCGAAGACGGCCGTCTCGATGAATCTCCGCCGGAGCGAGCGAAAGGTGCTCGAGGGAGTACTCGGCGCGATCGAGCGGATGGACGACGACCAGCTCTGAGAACTGCGGTCGGAACGACTGGTCGACGTACTTGGCTTCGAATCGTTGTACGATAGCGGCGCGTGTAGTTGGCGAGCGGTGTGAAGCCACTGCCCTCGCGGGGCGGCCACCGAACAGCGGCGATACGTGCCCCTGTGCGATCGATATATCGGCGGACAGGAACTGCGAGTACCCCTACCCGCTGTCCGCCTTCCTACCGAATCGGTTGGGTGTCGGGATAATACGCTTTGTGGATCAGTTCGATTTATCGACACGACTGCTGTGGTGTCGGACCGAGCACCCGAGCGGCGATACCGTCGGATACGGAATGCATCGCCGGAGAAAATCGCGACGACGACCGGATTACTCGCCGCCGCCCTGCATGAGCATCTGGATCTCCTCGTCCGAGGAGAGCGCCTTGGGATCGCCGCTTTCAACGATCTCGCCGCGTTCGATCACGTACATTCGGTCGACGATCTCCGGAACGTGGCTCGCGTTCGACTCGGCGATCAGCACCGAGATATCTCGGTCGATGATCTCGTGAATGTAGGACTTGACGTTCTCGACGACGACTGGGGCCAGTCCCTCGAGCGGTTCGTCGAGGATAAGCAAATCGGGCTGGAGCGCGAGCGCCCGCCCGATCGCGGTCATCTTCCCCTGCCCGCCGCTCAGGTTCTGTACTTCGGCGTCGCGTCGATCCTCGAGCTCGTCGAAGAGGTCGAAGATGTCCTCGACGAGGGCGTCCTCGTCCTCGACGCCGCGTGCCTCGCCGGCGGTCCAGATCGGGAGCCGGAAGTTCTCCTCGACGGTCATTCCGGTGAAGAGGTCGCGACTCTCCGGCTGGTACCCGATCCCCCGCTTGGGGATCAGTTCGGGCCGCATGTCGAGCAACTCCTCGCCGCGCAGCCGGATCGAGCCGTTCGCGACCGGCGTGAGCCCCATGATCGATCGGAACGTCGAGGTCTTGCCGGCACCGTTGCGACCGACGAGCGCGACGGCCTCGCCCTCCTTGACCTCGAGGTCGAGGCCGTGCGTAACCTCGAACCCCTCGACGGTCGCCGAGAGGTTCGATACCTCGAGTAGCGGGCTCGACGGATCGTACCCGTCGTTAGAACCGGGAGCGCTCATTCGTCCACCCCCAGCAGCACCCGCCGGAGTTCCGAGTCGGTCTCGAGTAGGGAGGGATCGCCCTCCCGGAAGACGCGCCCCTCGTGGAGGACCACGAGGCGGTCCGCGTACTCCTTGACGAGGTCCATGTCGTGTTCGATCGTCACCGTCGTCACGCCGTCGGCCTCGCTGGCCTCGACGACCGTCTCGATGACGTACTCCTTCTCTCGCGTCGCGACGCCGGCAGTGGGTTCGTCGAGCAACAGATAGGTCGGGTCGAGGCCGAACGACATGGCCACGTCGAGCAGTTTCCGATCGCCGTGGGGCAGCGTCTCGGCCACCTCGTGTTGCACGTCCTCGAGACGGAACTGCGCGAGCAGCTCGTCGATTTCGCGCTCGACGTCCTCGTGGCCGTCGTCGACCGAGCCCATGCTCAGCGTCTTGCCGTGTTTCGAGAGAACGGCGATGCGAACGTTCTCGCGAACGGTCATCTCTTCGAAGACGTGGACGATCTGGAAGCTCCGAACGAGCCCTTCTCCGACCCGGTCCTCGGGAGCCATCTCCGTGATGTCTTCCTCGACAGTGTCGCCGTTTTCCTCCCTGTGAACGACGACCGACCCCTGATCGGGCTCGAGCAGCCCGGTCAGCAGGTTGATCAGCGTCGTCTTGCCGGCCCCGTTCGGGCCGACGATGAACACCATCTCGCCGTCTGTCTCGCCGAAGGTCAGCGAGACGTCGTCCGTGGCGCGCAGTTCTCCGAACTCCTTGCGAAGATCTCGTGCTTCGAGCATATCAGTTGACCCCGAATACGATGATTCGGACGGTAGTTACGGCGCGAGACACGCCCCGACGGAGCGACGAACCGATCGTCGCGAGGTCCTCCCGAAGCAGGCCGGGGTCGCGACGGCGTCGCGACAGTCCCGTGCCGATCTTCGGGATCGATCCCAGGATTCCTTCCGGCAGGAAGAGCACCACTGCGAGCAGCGTCAGGCCGGTCAAGGCGTTGTAATACTCGATGTAGAACGGTGCCTGGACCAGCAGGTAGACGAGTACGACGCCGCCGATTACGGGGCCGACGAGCGTGCCGAACCCGCCGAGGATCGCCATGAAGAGGATCTCGCCCGACACGAACGCGTACAGGGTCGCCTCTGGGCTGACGTGCAACTGCAGGAGGGCGAAGAGCCCCCCGGCGAGTCCGCCGTAGATACCCGAGATCACGAACGCGACCCAGACGTACTTTTCGACCGGGATGCCGACGAACCTCGCTCGCGTCCGGTTCTGCCCGATGGCGTCTAACGCCCTGCCGAACGGCGAGTTGACGAGTTTCCACATCACCAGCAGCGAGACGATGAGCACGACGACCGTAAAGTAATACAGGACCAGCTCGTACCCCGTCGAGCTCAGTTGAAGGCCGAACAGCGCGGGCGGGTTCAGCCCGTCGGGGCGGACGTTGAGCCCGTCACTGTAGTTGAAGTAGCCGCTCTGCAGGACGAACGCGTACAGCACCTGGTTGAACGCGAGCGTCAGCAGTGCGAAGTAGATGTCGAGGTAGCTGGCGACGAAGTAGCCGATCAGCACCGAAATCGTCGTCGCCGCGAGGACGCCTCCCAGCAGCAAGAGGAGGCCGCTCGAGACGTCGAACTGAGACGCTAATACGGCGGCGGCGTAGGCCCCGACGCCGAAGAACGCCGCGTGACCGAACGAGACGAGTTCGGTGTGGCGCAAGAGGAGGTTCAACCCGACCGCCGCGAGCCCGAACAGGATCCCGCGGTGGATCGCGGTGAACGAGAGCGGGGTGAACCGCGTGATGTCGGGGACGATCAAGAGGGCGACGAATCCGACGGCAGCGAGGACCGCCTGGCTCTTCGTCAGTTCCATCCCCTCCGCGAGACGAACGTGCGTTTCGCCGTCGCGGTCGACGAGGAAGCGACTCATTGGATCTCACCCCACGCCCCGTAGAGCCCCTCCGGTTTGAGCAGCAAGACGAGCACCATCAGGAGGAACGGAACGGCCAGCTCGAGCTGCGGATAGTACGGCGTCACGACGCGACTGGAGACGCCGACCAGAATCGAGCCGACGAACGCACCGTTCAGGCTGCCGAGCCCGCCGATGACGATCACGACGAACGAAAGCACCAGCCAGTCGAGTCCCATTCCGAGGGAGGCCGAGCCGGGTCCGATGCTGACCATCGCACCGCCGAAGCCGGCGAAGAACGCGCCGATGGCGAACACGAGGGTGAACATGCGGTCCGTACTGATGCCGATCGCGGTCGACATCTCCCGGTTGATCGCCGTCGCTCGCACGATTCGACCGGTCTTCGTCCGATCGAAGAACCAGACGAGCCAGGCGAACACTGCGACGCCGATCAAAATGACGAAGACGTTGTACGAGGGATAGTTGATGCCGACGAGCTCCGTCGTCGGAATCTCGTTGATGCCGCCGAAGACCCCCAGGTCGACCGGCGACGGCCCCCAGACGAACTTCATGACGTCGGTGAGGACCAGCAGCAGTCCGTACGTCAGCAGGAGCTGATAGACCTCGTCCCGGTCGTAGATCGGCCTGATGAACGCCGCCTCGAGCGCGCCGCCGACCGGCAGCAACACGGCGGCGGTCGCGAGCGAGCCGGCGAGGACGACGAGGCCGAAGACGATCGCCGTCACTGGGCCGGTCGGCGCCGCGACTTGTCCCGCGATGAAGCCGATGACGCTGAACGCGCTGAACGCGCCCAGCGCGTACAACTCGCCGTGGGCGAGGTTAAGGATCCCGAGCACGCCGAAGATGATCGTCATCCCCGACGCGATCATGAACAGGATCGAGCCGTAGTACAGCCCGTTGAGTACGTGTTCGAGCATAATTATTGAATACCGTCTCGCACGTCACTCACCAGCTTCCGATCCAATCGCTCGAGATCTCGCCCGGCGGCGGCGACACGTTCTTGGCGGCGAAGACGTTCACGTCCTGAAGCGCTGCGGCATCGTGCTCGTCCGACCAGGTCAGTTCACCGAAGTGAGCGTTGGAGTAGCCCTGGTGGTCCGACCCCATCGTGTGGTAGCCGGCCGGCGTGAAGAAGCCGTGATTCTCGAGGACCATTGCGAGTTCCTCCTGCTCGGGCCAGCGACCGAGGAGGCTGACTGCTTTCTCGGCTGCCGTCGCCCACGCCGTCACCGCGCCGTAGCCGCTCATGAAGTGGGCCGTCGGCACGACCCCGTACTCGCTCTGTACCTCGTCGACCAAGTCGGCGGCCGGGCTCCATCGGTCGGTCGAGGGCTCGCCCCAGTAGAAGTTCCGCGATCCCGAGTAGATCGGACCGTCGACGAGATCCTCCTCCATATCGTTGGCCGAGCCGTACAGGACCGTCCCGACCAGTAGTTCGGTGTTGTCGAACATGTCGTTGGCGTGGCCCTGCTCGAGCAACAGCGTCGCGTCACCGCCCCAGCAACTCGAGAAGACGACGTCGGGCTCCTCCCCGTTGATCTCGGTGATGTGGGTGGACATGTCGCTGGTACCCAGGTCCGGGAACCCGCTATACACCTGCTCTGCCCCCGTGAGCTTCTCGATCCCTTGCGAGAACAGATTCATCTCGTCCTGTCCGAACGCGTAGTTGGGGTTGATTCCCGCGTACGTGTCGATGGAATCCGCGCCGAGAACCTCGACCGCCTGATTGACGGCCGCGAGCGCCTCCATCACGTCGTGGTTCTGGAACCGGAACGAGTAGGTCACGTCCGGGAAGTCTTCCTCGTACAGCGTCGTTACCGTCCCGTCGGTCGAGACGTTGATTACCTCCTGGGCCTCGATCTCCGGGACCATCTCCGCGTGGCCGCTGCTCGAGATCGGACCGAAGGTGACGTCTTTCCCCTCGTCGACGAACTGCTGGTAGTTGGTGAGATACGCACCGCCCTCCTCGACGACGTCGAGGTCCATCTCCCGGCCCGCGATCCCGCCGTTCTCGTTGATCCGACGGACCGCGGTTTCCGCTCCGTATTCGGCCTGAATACCGAGTACTGACGGCGCCCCTTCGGTGAACGTTTGCAGTCCCGACTCGATCGGCTCGTCCGGTACGTCGGCGTCCGCCGCCGACTCCTGTTCGCCCTCGAGTAGTTCCGTACAGCCGGCCAGCGCGACCGCGAGCGCCGAGCCGCCGACCGTCTTCAGGAGCGTTCGCCTGTCGATGCCGCTCGATTCCGTTCCCGCAAGTGGTTCAGTTGTCATAGCTAGTATGCACCGTCCAGTTGGTGTCGCACCATACACATGAGACTCACTACCACTGCAAATAGGCGAATGTGTACATGTTAACCGTCCGCAGAGATCGCGGAATGCGATCGACCGAAGCGGGGGACGACGGCGGTTCGAATCGTCATGTACCTCCGTCGATCGACCGCCCGTCCCGAAAGTTGCCAGAATAACTAGCTGTGTCTGACGTACGTTTATGTGGCCGGACGGATCCCTAGTTGATATGTCGAACAACCGTGTCGAGAAGCTCGAATCGACGGTTGCGGAACTCGAGTCGACGGTCCAAGGGCTGACGGACGAACTCATCGAGGCGAAAGAACGGATCCGCGTGCTCGAGGCCGAGCTCGACGCGGACACGCCGACGCGCGTTCCCGAGCGACGCAACGAAGAGACGGGGACGTCCGCAGTCGACGGGAGCGAAACGCCCGAAGCCGAACCGGACGACGTCGCCGAAGCGGCGGCCGACGCCGACGGAGAGACGGAAACCACCGGCGACGAAACGGAAGACTCAGGTAGCGACGACATCATCGTTGCATAACTGCGACACCGCCGTCGTTCGGGAGCCGGAGAGACGGTACCGGCCGTCCAGCGGCTGACGGCGATACGGAGGCTTCGTCCAAAGAATGTACATTAAGGCGATCGTTCTCGACGATTTCAAGAGCTTCGGGCGAAAGACGAAGATCCCGTTCTACGAGGACTTCACCGTCGTGACGGGCCCGAACGGGTCCGGCAAGTCGAACATCATCGACGCCGTCCTCTTCGCGCTCGGCCTGGCACGGACCCGCGGAATCCGCGCCGAGAAACTGACCGATCTCATCTATAACCCCGGCCACGAGGGCGACGACACCTCGAGCGGCCCCCGCGAGGCGACCGTCGAGGTGATCCTCGACAACTCCGAGGGCACGCTCGAGCGATCGCAGGTCGTCAACGCCGCGGGCAGCGAGGACGTCGGCGACGTCGACGAGATCCGCATCCGTCGCCGCGTCAAGGAGACCGAGGACAACTACTACTCCTACTACTATCTGAACGACCGCTCGGTCAACCTCTCGGACATTCAGGACCTGCTCGCGCAGGCGGGCATCACACCCGAGGGGTACAACGTCGTCATGCAGGGCGACGTCACCGAGATCATCAACATGACGCCCCACGCCCGCCGGGAGATCATCGACGAGATCGCGGGCGTCGCGGAGTTCGACGCGAAGAAGGAGGACGCCTTCGGCGAACTCGAGACGGTCCAGGAACGGATCGACGAGGCCGAACTCCGCATCGAGGAGAAACGCGACCGGCTCGACCAGCTTGCCGACGAGCGGCGGGAGGCCATGCGCTACCGCCGGCTCCGCCGCGAGAAGGAGGAGTACGAAGGCTACAAGAAAGCCAGCGAGCTCGAGGAGAAACGCGCCGAACTCGAGTCCGTCGAGACCGAGGTCGACGACCTCAACGACGAACTCGCGGATCTCCGGCGCGAACTCGACGAACGCGAGGGGAAAGTCGTCCGCCTGCAGGAGGACCTCGAGGATCTCAACGCCGAGATCGAGCGCAAGGGCGAGGACGAACAGCTCCGGATCAAAAGCGAGATCGAGGAGATCAAAGGCGATATCTCGCGGCTCGAGGACAAGATCGAGGCCAGCGAGGACCAGATCGAGGACGCCGAGTCCGAGCGCCGCGAGGCGTTCGTCCAGATCGACCGCAAACAGGAGACGATCGACGACCTCGCGGACGAAATGCGCGAGCACAAACTCGAGAAGGCCTCGATCAAGAGCGAGATTCAGGAACGCGAGGCCGAACGCGACGAGCTCGAGGCCGAAATCGAGGCCGTCGACACCGAGTTCGACGAGCTCAAGGCCGACCTCGCGGAGCGCAAGGAGGAGTTAGAGGAGGCCAAGACCGAGCGCAACGACCTCCAGCGCGAGCAGGATCGCCTGCTCGACGAGGCTCGCCGACGCTCGAACGCCATCGAGGAGAAGGAGTCGACGATCGAGGAGAGACGCGAGAAAATCCCCGAGATCGAGAGCCAGCGAAGCGATCTCGAGCGGGAACTCGAGAAAGCGGAACGGAACCGCGAGAACATCGCCGAGGTCGTCGACGACCTGAAAAGCGAGAAGCGCCGGCTCCAGTCGGATATCGACGAGTTGGACGACGACATTCAGGCGAAACAGCAGGAGTACGCGGAACTCGAGGCCAACGCGGGCGAGAGCGGCGACTCCTCGTTCGGTCGCGCGGTGACGACGATCCTCAACTCGGGGATCGACGGCGTCCACGGCGCGGTCGCGCAGTTGGGGACCGTCGCCGGCGAGTACGCGGTCGCCTGCGAAACCGCCGCGGGCGGCCGGCTGGCGAACGTCGTCGTCGACGACGACGTCATCGGCCAGCAGTGTATCGAGCACCTCAAGTCCCGTAACGCGGGTCGGGCGACCTTCCTGCCGATGACGGACATGAGCCAGCGCCGGCTCCCGTCGGCCCCCAGCGATCCGGGCGTCGTCGACTTCGCGTACAACCTCGTCGACTTCGACGACCAGTACGAGGGGATCTTCTCGTACGTCCTCGGCGACACGCTGGTCGTCGAGGACATCGAGACCGCCCGCTCGTACATGGGCGACTACCGGATGGTCACCCTCGACGGCGACCTGGTCGAGAAGAGCGGCGCGATGACCGGCGGGTCGGGCGGCGGCTCGCGCTACTCCTTCACCGGCGGCGGCGAGGGGCAACTCGAGCGCGTCGCCAAACAGATCACGGAGTTCCAAGAGGAACGCGAGGCGCTTCGTGAGGACCTCCGCGGCGTCGAGGAGCGCCTCGACGACGCCCGCGATCGCAAGAGCGACGCGGCCGACGAGGTCCGCTCGATCGAGTCCGAACTCGAGGGGCTCGACGACGACCGCGAGTCGATCGAGGCGGAGATCGAGCGTCTCGAGGACGATCTCGAGGACCTCCGCGAGGAACGGGAATCCGTCGACGAGCGGATGAACGAGATCTCCGCGGAGATCGACGCCAAGACCGCAACGGTCGAGAAACTCGAGGCCGAGATCGACGACCTCGAGACCGAACTCGCGGACTCGAAGATCCCCGAGCTGACCGACCAGATCGAGGAACTCGAGGCCGAAATCGACGAGCGCGAGGATCGGATTCAGGAACTCGACAACGAACTCAACGAGTTGAGCCTCGAGAAGGAGTACGCCGAGGACGCCATCGAGGACCTCCACGACGACATCGAGGCGGCCCAGAACCGCAAAGCGGAGCACGAGGATCGGATCGAGGAGTACGAAGCGGAGATCGAGACGAAACGCGAGGGGCTCGAGGAGAAACGCGAGGCCGTCGCGGAACTCGAGGAAGAGCTCACCGAACTGAAAGGCGAGCGTAGCGATCTGAAGGAGGAACTCTCCGAGGCCCGGACGGAGCGCGACAAACAACAGGATCGGGTCAACACCGTCGAAAGCAAGCTCGAGGATGCACGGGAACGCGCGAGCAGCCTCGAGTGGGAGATCGAGTCGCTGGAGTCCGAAGTCGGCAACTACGATCCCGAGGACGTGCCCGACCACGAGACGGTCCTCGAGATGATCGACATCCTCCAGTCGGACATGGAGGCGATGGAGCCGGTGAACATGCTCGCGATCGACGAGTACGACGAGGTCCGCAGCGACCTCGACGACCTCGAGGAGGGGAAGGCGACCCTCGTCGAGGAAGCCGACGGGATCCGCGACCGGATCGAGCAGTACGAGACCCAGAAGAAGCAGACGTTCATGGACGCCTACGATGCGATCGCCACCCACTTCACCGAGATCTTCGAGAAACTCTCGGAGGGGACCGGGTCGCTGCACCTCGAGGACGAGGAGGATCCGTTCGACGGCGGGCTGACGATGAAGGCCCAGCCGGGCGACAAGCCGATTCAGCGCCTCGACGCGATGTCGGGCGGCGAGAAGTCACTGACCGCACTGGCATTCATTTTCGCGATTCAGCGGCACAATCCGGCCCCGTTCTACGCGCTCGACGAGATCGACGCCTTTCTCGACGCCGTCAACGCCGAGCGGGTCGGCGAGATGGTCGAGGAACTCGCGGGCGACGCCCAGTTCGTCGTCGTCTCCCACCGCTCGGCCATGCTCGATCGCTCCGAACGGGCGATCGGCGTGACGATGCAACAGGACAACGTGAGTGCGGTGACCGGGATCGACCTGAGTAGTGGAGAGGTTCCTGCTGATGACTAGCGAGGAGCCTGAGGAGCCGGAGGCGACGCAAGGCTCCTCGGAAACGCGAACGGGGAACGAAGTGACCCGTGAGCGGCGGGAGTCGCGAAGCGACTCCACAAAGCCGAGCGGGGAGCGAAGCGACCCGCGAGCCCCCGAGCGGACCCTCCGAACCGACGGCGGTGACGAGATTCCGCTGAACATCGCCGGCCACGAGGACCGCGAGCGGCCGGGCGACTCGAGCCCGGACGCCGAATCGAACGACGGCGACGATAGGGATCGCGAACTCGGGGACGAGTCCGGTGAATCGGTCCTCGAGTTCACGGACGTCGAGACGGCCGATGGTGACGATTCCGACGAGGACGAGGAGGAAGTCGAACCGGTCGAGCTGCTCGTTCAGCTCGCGAAAGACGGCGAGATCGACCCGTGGGACATCGACATCGTCGCGGTGACCGACAAATTCCTCGACGCGCTGGACGATGTCGACCTGCGGACCTCCGGACGGGCGCTGTTCTACGCGAGCGTTCTCCTGCGGATGAAAAGCGACGAGCTGTTCGCGGTCGACGAGCCCGAGGAGGAGGACCTCCCGCCGTGGGAAGCGCCCTTCGCCGACGACGGGGCGATGGACGCGGACGGCGACGACGAGCGGGAGTACCCGCCGGGGTTCGATCCCGTCGAGAATCTCGAGGCGGAGATGGAGCGCCGCCTCGAGCGGAAACACGCCCGGGGGAAGCCGGAGACGCTGGACGAACTCGTTCGCGAGCTTCGGACCGCCGAGCGCGACAGCTGGTGGAAGGAGTCGCGCAGTTACGACACGAGCGACTCGCCGAAGGGGTACGACCGCGGCGTTCAGGAGCTGAACTACCACTCCGGCGACGACTTCCGGGTCGACGACGAGCCGACCAGCGACGACGTCACCCACACGACTCACGAGGAAGACATCGAGGCGGTCATCGAGGACGTGGAAGGCGAACTCGAACACCAGTACGAGAAGGGGCGCGACGAGGTGCTGTACGCCGAGATCGACGAGGTCGGCGGGTCACGCGTGATGACGTATCTCGCATTGCTCTTTCTGGCCCATCGGGGCCGAGTGACCCTCGAACAGGACGAACTGTTCGGCGACCTCTGGGTCAGAGACGCGACGGTGGAGTCGGAGGCGAGCGAAGCGATCGCCGGTTGAGGATTCCAAACCAGCGTCGATATCCTGACCCGGGACGGGTCGATCGCTCGAGGCGGGCACTATCGTCGACGGCTGCTGTCCGGTAGTCCGTGCCCGAGAGCGGGCCGGGTGGCATCGACTCGAGCGCCCACAAGCATTTAGCCCGCACCGGCGAAACGTCGGGTCGATGACGAGGCCGGACGATGTCCTCTTTCGGAGCCGGGTCGAGACGTTCGCGGTGATCCGCAAGCTCGTCCCGATCGCCCTGCTGGTGGCGGCGTTAGTCGGGCCGATAGTCGTCGTCGACCCGGCGATCGGGATGTGGCTCTCGGCGCTGTCTTTCCTGGTCGTGCTGGTCGGGCTCCATCTCGTGAGTCGGCTGCCGCTGTATCCGGCCCACACGTTCGGGATCGAGTATCGGTTCGAGGACGAGCGATTCGAGACCGACCGCCGCTGCGTTCGCTGTGACGAACGGACGGACTCGGGGACCCATCGCCGCTACGCCAGACAGATCGTGGTCCTCGGCGTGCCGTTGCACACCCTCGAGTGGGGAGAGAACGATTTCTGCGGCGACTGTGTCGCCCACGCGGACCGCGTCGACTCGAGTCCGAACGCCGAGCGAACGGCGGACCCGGACCCGACGCCGAGCGGGCCGGCGACAGCGGAACCGAACCGGCACCGAGATCGCGATCGAAATCAACACTCGCACGAGGAGACCGAATCGTCCGCAACTGTCACGACCCACGTCGACGACGAGATCCCCCGCCTCGAGCGGGCCCGTCGAATCGACCCGAGTGACGAAGAGACCGCGCTGGAACTCAGACGCGCGTTCGAGTGATCAGTCCAGATACTCACCGGCGAGCAGGTCGACGCGCTCGAGCGTTTCCTCGGGGATCGCCTCCTGTGGGGTATTGATCGTCCCCTCGAGCGCGCTCCAGGCGTCGCTCTCGAAGTCGTCGGGCATCGTTCGGATGGCGCGTTCGACGACCGCGTTGATCGCGTCCTGGTTGGCCGCGGCGTTCTCGAGGACCTCGTCCAGCGTGACTTCGTTGTCGTCCTTCCAGACGTCGTAGTCGGTGACGCCGGCGACGGTGGCGTAGCTCAGCTCGGCTTCGCGGGCGAGTTTCGCCTCCGGAATGGCGGTCATGCCGACGATGTCCCAGCCCTGATCGCGGTAGAACTCGCTCTCGGCTCGCGTGGAGTACTGCGGACCCTCGATGCAGACGTAGGTGCCGTCCTCCTGCGTTTTCGTCCCGTCGTCCGTCGCCTCCTCTGCCGCCGTCGCGAGATGAGAAACCATCTCGGGACAGTAGGGATCGGCGAAGCCCATGTGGACGACCATGCCGTCGCCGAAGAAGGTCGGCGTGCGGTGTTTGGTCCGGTCGAAGATCTGGTCGGGGACGACCAGCGTCCGCGGCGGCAGGTCCTCGCGCAGGCTCCCGACCGCGTTCGTGGCGATCACCCGGTCGACGCCGACCGACTTGAGCGCGTAGATGTTGGCCCGATACGCCGCGTCGGTCGGCGGATGCTGGTGGTCCGACCCGTGACGCGGGAGAAAGGCGACCTCCCGCCCGCCGAGTTCGCCGAGGGTAACCGCCTCGCTCGGCTCGCCGTACGGTGTCAAAATCTCCTCTTTGCGCGTGTTCTCGAGTGGCAGTGCCTCGTAGATACCGCTACCGCCGATAACGCCGATGGTCATGGAAGCACTTCGGCGCACCAGTACCGTAAACGGACTGGTTCCCGTTCTCGAGACCGATTCGAAATCGCCGCCGTCAGCTCTGGTGGGCAGTGGTTGTCGATATCACACTTCACGAGAACCCAAATAGAGTCGCCAACACTGGTCGAATATGTCGTTCGACGAGGAATCGACGGGCGGGCTCACTGACGGCCCCCTCGTTCGGCCGATGATCCGGCTGGCGTGGCCGCTGGTGGTCATCCAACTGTTGCAAGTCGCCTACAACGTTGGCGATACCTTCTGGCTGGGCGCGCTCTCCCCGGACGCCGTCGGGGCGGTGAGCCTCGCCTTTCCGCTCCTCTTCCTCCTGATCTCGATCGGCGCCGGCTTCACGTCGGCTGGCGCGATCTTGATCGCCCAGCACACCGGTGCGAAGAGCGGCGATGCGGGCCTCATAGCGGGCCAGACGCTGTCGTTCGTCTCGCTCGTCGCCATCGGCCTGAGCGCGCTCGGGTTCGTGGCGACCGAGCCGATGCTCGCCGCGTTGCCGGCCGACGCCGAAACCGAGGATGCGATCATCCCGCTGGCCGCCGAGTACCTGCAAGTGTTCTTCCTCGGGCTCCCCCTCCTCTTTGGCTTCTTCGTCTTCGTCGCGCTCATGCGCGGCTACGGCAGCACGCGCGCCCCGATGCGGGTGATGCTCGTCAGCGTCGTCATCAACCTCGTGATCGACCCGCTGCTCATCTTCGGCGTCGGCCCGCTTCCGCGCCTCGAGGTACAGGGAGCGGCCGTCGCGACCCTCATTTCGCGGGGAATCGCGACGGTGATCGGGTTCTACCTGCTGTACTACACCGACGTCGGCCCCGACATTCGGGCAGCCCACCTTCGGCCGCGACGCGAGTACGTCGCGAAGATCACGCGATTGGGGGTTCCGACGGCGCTCGAGCAGTCGATGACGGCACTGGCGCTGGTCGCGATGACGGCGATGGTCGTGACCTTCCCGCCGGCGGTTGTCGCCGCCTATGGGCTGGGCAACCGGCTGGTTTCGCTCGCTTTTCTCCCGGCGATGGGCCTAGGACAGGCCACTGATACGATCGTCGGCCAGAACCTGGGTGCGGGCGAGCCCGACCGGGCGGCGAGGGCGGTCCGGATCGCCGCGGTGGTGATCGCGGGCGTCATGCTCGTGGCCGGTCTCCTCGCCGTCCTCTTCCCGGAGCCGTTCGTTTCGGTATTCGTTACGGCCGATGCGGCGGGGAAAGCGGCGACGATCGACTACGGCGTGACCTACCTCCGGTTCGCCGCGGTGGGCTTCGCCTTCATGGGCGTGCTTCAGGTGATTCAGGGCGGGTTCCGGGGGGCCGGCAACACGAAGACGGCGCTCGCGTTTGCGGTGTTCGGGCTCTGGGTCGTGCGCGTTCCCGTCACGTACTACCTGCTCTTCGTCGCCGAGTGGGGGCCGACGGGCATCTGGACGGGGGTCGTAGTCGGTGATATCGTCGGCGCGGTCGCAGCCGTCGCGTGGTTCACGCGGGGCACGTGGAAAGAGTCGATCGTCGAGGCGGACGACGACGGCGAGCAGACGACGACTGACGGGCCAGCGGAGACGACCGAAGTCGAACCAACTGCCGAGTAATTGCCCGAACGGGCGCTGACGCGAATAGTTTGCCGTCGCTGTCTCTCATGTCGATCGAACGAAAACAGCCTGCAGAAACGGATTATTCGTCGACGAGCGCCCACTGGTCGGTATCAACCGACTCGAGCACCTCGCGTCGTTCCATCTCGGCGAGCACTTCGGAGAGGCGGTCGGGCTGGGCGATCTCCATCTCGATGCGCTCGATGCCGTGGTGTTCCGTGAGGTAGTGGCGGATCTCCTCGTTCGTGAAGGTCTTCTGGTCGGCTGTCTCCATCGCACCGGAGATCAGGTCGACCATGTCCTCGATGAAGTTCCACGGGTAGACGATCCAGGTCCACTCCTCGAGTCGTTCGCCGACGTAGTCGGGCTGGAACTCGCTGGTTCCGAGGAGCTGCAGGGTTGCAGTCCGGACCTCGCCGGCGTCGCGATCGTCGACGTACTCGTAGGCACGCTTGATCGAGCCGCCTGTGTCGGCGATGTCGTCGATGATGAGCACGTCCTTGTCTTCGACGCTGCCCTCGGGCATCGGATAGCGGACGGTCGGCTCGCCGGACTTCTCGGCGGTGCCGACGTAGTGTTCCATCTTCAGGCTCGTCAGGTCGTCAAGCCCGAGGAAGTCACAGAGACACCGACCGGCGAACCAGCCACCTCGAGCCAGGGCGACGACGACGTCCGGTTCGAACTCGTCGTCGCGAACGTCGTCGCTGACGTCCCGACACAGGCTGTAGATGTAGTCCCAGTTAGTGATCGTACAGTCGAAATCGTCCGGTAGATCGGACATCTGATGGCCACCTACCCGATGTCTTGAGCGCGGTCCCCTTAAGTTGGCTGAAACGGGTCGCGCCGCTCGAGCGGTCGTCACCGTTCGGAACGAAACCGGCGAGGGTTTATGATTCAGTAATACAACCTAGTTATACATGGTGGAGACACAGATCCAGGCCGCCCGCGAGGGAACGGTGACAGCCGAGATGGAGCGAGTTGCCGAGCGAGAGACCCGTGATCCGGAGTTCGTCCGCGAGCAGGTCGCCGATGGACAAGCCGTGATCCCGGCCAACCGACACCACGACGCGCTGGACGCGATGATCATCGGCCGCGAGTTCGCGACGAAAGTCAACGCCAACATCGGCAACAGCGAGACGACCAGCGACCTCGAGACGGAACTAGAGAAGCTCCACACCGCCGTCCACTACGGCGCGGACACGGTGATGGATCTCGGCACCGGGAGCGATCTCGACGAGATTCGGGAGGCCCACGTGGAGCACTCGCCGGTGCCGCTCGGAACGGTGCCCCTGTACGAGGCCGTTAAGCAGGCGGGGAGTCCCGAAGATATCACGAAAGACCTGCTGCTCGAGATCATCGAGAAACAGGCCGAGCAGGGCGTCGATTACATGACGATTCACGCCGGCATCCTCGCCGAACACCTTCCGCTGACGGACGGCCGGAAAACCGGGATCGTCTCGCGAGGTGGGTCGATCATGGCCAGGTGGATGGAGGAGAACGGCGAGCAGAACCCGCTCTATCAGGTCTTCCCCGAAATCTGTGAGATTTTTGCCGAGCATGATGTCACCTTCAGCCTCGGGGACAGCCTGCGACCCGGCTGTCTGGCCGACGCCTGCGACGAGGCCCAGTACGCCGAACTCGACACGCTGGGCGAACTGACTCGCGTCGGCTGGGACCACGGCGTCCAGGTGATGGTCGAAGGGCCGGGCCACGTCCCCATGCACAAGGTCGCGGAGAACGTCGAGCGCCAGCAGGAAGTCTGCGACGGCGCGCCCTTCTACGTGCTCGGCCCGCTCGTGACCGACATCGCGCCGGGCTACGACCACATCACGAGCGCGATCGGCGCGGCGATGGCGGCACAGGCTGGTGCCGCGATGCTCTGTTACGTCACCCCGAAGGAACACCTCGGCCTCCCCGAGGAGGAAGACGTTCGCGACGGGCTCGCTGCCTATCGAATCGCCGCCCACGCCGGCGACGTCGGCAACGAACGTCCCGGCGCGCGCGACTGGGACGACGCCCTCTCGGAAGCCCGCTACGAGTTCGAGTGGCGCGAACAGTTCGAACTCGCGCTCGACCCCGACCGCGCCCGGTCGTTCCACGACCAGACCCTGCCCGGTGACAACTACAAGGAAGCTCGCTTCTGCTCGATGTGCGGCGTCGAGTTCTGCTCGATGCGGATCGATCAAGACGCGAGAGAAGACGGCGAGATGGAGGCGATCGAGGGCAACGTGCGAACCGACCTCGAGTCGTCCCCCGCTGCGGAAGTCAATCGACCTCCAGTCGGAACGCACGAGTCGGGCGAACTTCCACCGATGGCGGATCACGATCACGCCGACCCGCTCGAGGAGCCGGGAGACGACTGAGCCGCGAGTTCGACCGCCGCGTATCACGATCGAATACAGTCACAGAGAAACGACCTCGTCTTTATCTGACAGACTGTGGTCGGTCCGGTAGATGACTCCCCGACGGCGAACTCTACTAGCGGCGGTGTCGGCGGCGACGGCGTCGACAGTGGCCGGCTGTACCGATCTGCTCGCCCAGGAAACGAACGACGAATCGGGACCAGACAGTCCCGAGGACGCAGCGACGGCGTTGGTCGAGGACCTCGCGAACGAGCGGTTCGAACGAGCCAGTGAGCGATTCGCCTCGGACGGTCGGAATCGGTACGGCGATCCCGGTCGACTCGAGCGGATCTGGCTGGGGTACGGAGCGGTCGGCGGCGACTTCGAGGAGATCGCGGAGACGGCCGTGACCGAGGGGGGCAGTCGCACGGCGGTCGACCTGATGCTGGCGTTCGCCCGCGGCGACCACGCCTGTCGCGTCATCGTCGACGGCGACTCGCAAGTCCGCAACGTCGGGATCGCCGACGAGTACGAACGTCCGTCGTACGTCGACTCGAACGCGGTCGTCAGCGAGGACGTGACCCTCGCGGTCGACGGGTGTTCGCTGTCCGGGACCGTCACGACGCCTGCGGACGGCGAGGGCGAGGGCGATGCCCCCGGAGTCGTTCTGGTGCACGATTCCGGCCCCGTCACCCAAAATGCCGCCCGAGGCGGGACGCAGGCGTTTACCGATCTGGCGGAGGGGCTCGCCACGCAGGGGATCGCGACGTTTCGGTACGACAAGCGCGTTCCTGCGTGCGAGGTTGAGCCCGCCGAGTATACGCTCGATCGCGTCACCGTCGACGACGCACTGGTCGCGATCGAGCGGCTCCGGGGGACCGACGGCGTCGACTCGGATCGGATCGCCGTCGTCGGCCACGGCTTCGGTGGCCGGGCCGCGCCCCGAATCGCGGCTCGAGACGGGGACCTCGCCGGCATCGTCGGGCTGGCCGCGCCGGCGCGTCCGTACCACGAACTGACGCTCGAGCAACTCGAGCACAAGGTGTCGGTCGGCTCCCACGAGTGGGACGACCTGTCGGCGGTGTACGAGCAGTGGACGGACGAAATCGAATCGATCCGGTCCGGCGAGTACGGTTCGGACGAAACGCTGCTCGGGAAGCCCGGGGCGTTCTGGAAGAGCCTCGAGGCTTACGACCACCTCGGCACCGCGGCGGAGATCGACGTTCCGCTCTCCTTCCTCCAGGGGAAGCGCGACTTCCAGGTCAGCGTTGCGGACGATCTCGAGCGGTGGCAGGCGAAACTCGGTGACGGATCGGACGCGACCGTCGAGACGTACGACGGGCTCGATCACCTGTTCATGCCGGGGGAGCGGCCGGTGGTGGAGTTCGCGTACCTCGTCCGGAACAACGTCGCGGAGGACGTCGTCGTCGATCTCGCAGATTGGATCGGGGGACTGTAACGCCATCGGACGACCGAGGTTTCATACGCCGGTCGCCCGATCCACGTCGTATGGAGACGACTCGGATCCTGCAGGTCGATGCCTTCACCGACGAACCCCTCACCGGAAACCCGGCGGGCGTCGTCCCGGACGCGGACGGGCTCTCGAGCGAGCAGATGCAGGCGATCGCCGCCGAGATGGCCGTCAGCGAGACGGCGTTCCTCCGCTCGAGCGAGACGGCCGACCGTCGAATCCGCTACTTCACTCCCACGCAGGAGGTCGACCTCTGCGGTCACGCGACGATCGGGAGCTTCGCTCACCTTTCCGACGAGGGTCTCGAGCCGGGGATGACGACCCTCGAGACGAACGTCGGGACGCTCGATATCGAGGTCGAGGAAGACGGAACGGTCTGGATGACGCAGGACGAGCCGACCGTTCGCGAGGTCGAGGTCGGCTACGACCGCGTCGCCGACGCGCTCGGCGTCGACGCGGCCGCGCTCAAGGGCGCGAGCGACGATATCCCGCTTGCGGTGTCTTCGACCGGCCTTCCCTTCCTGATCGTCCCGATAACCTACCTCTCGGACGTCGGCAACGCCGAGCCCGATATGGCCGCGATCGAGGCGCTCACCGACGCGGTCGATGCGACTGGCGTGTATCTCTTTACGTTCGACGCCCTCGAGCCCGAATCGACTCTCCACGGTCGAATGTTCGCGCCGGGAGCGGGCGTTCCGGAGGACCCCGTCACCGGCACCGCGAGCGGAGCCGTGAGCGCGTACCTCGACCGCTTCGGCGCGTTCGACGACGACATGCCCGAGGAACTCCTGCTCGAGCAGGGGCACTACGTCGACCGCCCCGGCCAGGTTCGCGTGCGCCTCGACGATGCGGTACGGGTGGGCGGTCGGGGTGTAACCGTCCTCGAGGGCTCGATCGTCGTCCCCGAAGACGACGACGAGGAGATCCTCGAGGCGTGAGTCAGGGTACGTTCTCGGGGAGCGGATCCGGCGGGTCGTGACCGCCGGTCGGTCGCATCGCCGCGGCGTTCGACGGGGTCGATTTCTGTGGCCGCCTCGTTCGGTCGCCTCGAGTCGCGGGCCGATTGTCGCGTATCGGAGCCGGTAAGCCCCGATTCGTCCGGGCCCGTCAGCTCCGGAAGCGCCCCGCAGACGCCGCAAAATACAGGGATTAATTCGCTTTCGAGTTGCGATTGGGCGCCGCTGTTCGCAACCTTCTTTATTCGCTCCGGTGACCATCTCAGTAGAGATGGCTGTACTCTGGCTGGACGAGATCAGTTCCGGCGACCTCGAGAAGGTCGGCGGTAAAGGTGCCTCCCTGGGCGAACTTACGGGTGCGGGGCTGCCCGTTCCGCCGGGATTCGTCGTGACTGCCGGGACCTATCGATCGTTTATCGAAGAAGCGGAAATCGACGAGGAGCTGTTCGCGGCCGTCGACGTCGACGTCGACGACTCGGCGGCGCTGGCCGATGCCGCGGATCGCGCACAGGAACTCATCATCGAGACGCCGTTCCCCGACGAACTGCGCGAGGAAATCCTCGAGAGTTACCGCGAGGTCGGCGACGGGGAGGCGTTTGTCGCCGTTCGATCCTCGGCGACGGCCGAGGACCTGCCCGACGCCTCGTTCGCGGGCCAACAGGAGACCTTCCTCAACGTCACCGAGGAAGACCTGTTGAACCGCGTCCGGGAGTGTTGGGCGTCGCTGTTCACCCAGCGAGCGATCTACTACCGCCAGGAGCAGGGCTTCGATCACTCGGCGGTGAACATCGCCGTCGTCGTCCAGCAGATGGTCGACGCCGAGAAGTCGGGCGTGATGTTCACGAGCCACCCCTCGACGGGTGACAAGACGATGATCATCGAGGCGGCGTGGGGACTGGGCGAGGCCGTCGTCTCCGGCGCCGTCTCGCCGGACAACTACGTCATCGACCGCGAGGATCGGTCGATGGACGTCACCGTCGCCGAAAAGAAGGTGATGCACGAGAAAGACGAGGCGACCGGCCAGACCGTCGAACGGGAGGTCCCCGAGGACAAGCGCACCGCGCGAGTCGTCTCCGACGACGAGATCGACGATCTGATGGACCTCGGCGAACGCGTCGAGGACCACTACGGCGACCCGCAGGACGTCGAGTGGGCGATCGTCGGCGGTGACGTCTACATGCTCCAGTCCCGCCCGATCACGACGATCGACGAGGACGAAAGCGACGCCGCGGACCCCACCGGCAGCGTCGACACTGCGACGGGCCTGACCGACGGCAGCGGCGGCGTTCAGTCGGCCGACACCGACAGCGCCGGTGCCGGCTCGGACGCAGGTGCGACTGGTACCGGCGACGTCATCGTCGACGGACTCGGCTCGAGTCCGGGGACGGTCAGCGGCCCCGCGAAGATCGTCACCAAACTCGACGACCTGGCGAAGGTCAGCGAGGGCGACATCATCGTCACCGAGATGACGATGCCCGACATGGTGCCCGCGATGAAGCGAGCCTCGGGCATCATCACGGACGAGGGCGGCATGACCAGCCACGCCGCCATCGTCTCCCGGGAACTCGGCGTCCCCGCCATCGTCGGCACGACCAACGCGACGACCGTCCTCGAGGACGGGCAGGTCGTCACGCTCGACGGCGACAAGGGCGCGGTGCTCGAGGGGAAGACGGTCGACCCCGACGAGGAGACCGAGCCGGTCGAGGAAGTCCGGCCGCAGTCGCCGGTCAAACCGATGACCGCGACGGAAGTCAAGGTCAACGTCTCCATTCCGGAGGCCGCCGAGCGCGCGGCCGCGACGGGTGCGGACGGCGTCGGCCTGCTGCGGACGGAACACATGATCCTCTCGCTGAATCAGACGCCCGAGAAGTTCATCGAGGAAAACGGCACGGACGCCTACACCACCGAACTCGTGGAGGGTATCCGCGGCGTCGCCGACGCGTTCTACCCGCGTCCGGTCCGCGTGCGCACGCTCGACGCCCCGACCGACGAGTTCCGGCAGCTCGAGGGCGGCGACGACGAGCCCGCAGAGCACAACCCGATGCTCGGCTACCGGGGCATCCGGCGCTCGCTCGATCGGCAGGACGTCTTCGCCCACGAACTCGAGGCGTTCCGCCGGCTCTACGAGCTGGGGTACGACAACGTCGAGATCATGTTCCCGCTGGTCAACGACGCGGAGGACATCTACCGGGCCAAGGAGTGCATGAAACAGGCGGGAATCGATCCCGAGAAGCGAAAGTGGGGTGCGATGATCGAGACGCCGGCGTCCGCGCTGTCCGTCGAGGGGATGGCCGAAGCGGGCATCGACTTCGCTTCCTTCGGGACCAACGACCTGACCCAGTACACGCTCGCGGTCGACCGGAACAACGAACACGTCGCCGATCGCTTCGACGAACTCCACCCCGCCGTGTTGCGCCTGATCGGCGACGTCATCGAGACCTGCCGAGAACACGACGTCGACACGAGCATCTGCGGGCAGGCCGGCTCGAAACCCGAGATGGTCCAGTTCCTCGCAAACGAGGGAATCACGTCGATCTCCGCGAACATCGACGCCGTTCGCGACGTCCAACACGAGGTCAAACGGGTCGAGCAGAAGCTGTTGCTCGACTCAGTTCGCTAACGGGTCGACGGCGTTTTTTTACCGGGGAGAAGTGGCACTCCGTTCGATTGATCCAGTTTCTACGACTGCCCTCGAGTCGCCGTTCCGGATCGAACCCCTCGCCGAGCGATGTCGTCACCACGGGTACGCGTGTCCGGCGGCGACGAGAAAGACGACCCCGATCGCGACGGCACAGACCGCGATCGCGAGCCCGAGCACTCGCAGCAGGTCAGTCATCAATTCCGGATACTCGGGCTGGGGCTCGAGGTTCGCCACGAGCACGTAGATGAACAGGCCGGTCGCGACGGAACACAGCCCGAACACGGCCGTCGCGGCCCAGGTCATGGTCACAGTGGGATTGCGATTCCCCTATACCCTCCGGCCGCGTGGGGAAAGGCCCATGACGGAGGCTGACCTCAGTTGACATATGAGCGACCGCTCGGACGAGGTGACCGAGACCCGGGACCGAGACGCTCCTGCTACCGACGACCTCCTCGAGGAGACGGAGCGGCTGCTCTCGGACTCGGACGTCGACGCCGGGAACCGATCGCCCGAGTCCGTGGACGGGTCGACGGATCGGGACGGCGATAGCGACCTCCGTGATTCGTCCGTCGGCGTCGATCACCGACCGGCCGACGGTCCCGAACCCGTCGCCGACTCCGACGGCGAGACCGAGACGGGGTCGTCGCGCTCGTGGCTCTCCCCGCTTACGTCGCGACTCTCGTTCGGACGGTACTTTTCGCCGAAGGCGTTCCTCGCACTCGTGGGTGTCCTCAGTGCCAGCCTGCTGGCCGGTGACACCGTGTTGCCGATCGCCGGTCGCATGATCGGCATGTTCGCCGCCGCCTTCACCGTCGGCCTGCTCGCCTCGAAGCGGCGCTACCTCGAGGTCGGCGCAGCCGGGGTCTCGGTCGGCGGCGTTGCAGCAGTGCTCAATCACGTGTTCATCGCCGCCGCCGGCTCCGGCCAGCGGGTCGTCGCGGTGGGCGCGACTGTCGGACTCCTCGCGTCCCTCGTGGGCTACTACTTCGGCCGGGATCTCCGCGACGGACTCTCGAAGGATATCGAGTGATTCGCGTTACGGCTCTCCTACCCGCTCGTCGTCAACTCCCAGCCGCGCTCCGTTCGGCGAACGACGCCGTTGTCGGCCATCACCTCGAGCAGTTCCGCGACGACCTCGCGGGGCGCGTCGATGTCCTCGCTGAGTTCGCCGACGGATTTCGGCTTCGTACGAACGCTCGCGAGGAGATCGGCGTAGATCCGGCTCTCCGGGCCGGCGCCGACGGTCTCGGAAATACTATCGAGCACGTCGTGAAGCCGGCCCTGCACCCATCGCTGAGCGAGTGAGAGTTCGTTCTCGAGTTGTTCGAGGTCCTCCAGCGCGGCGAGGAGTTCGTCGAGATCGTCGGTTTCGTCCCAGGAGTCGTCGAAGGAGAGGTGTCGACACGTCGTGATGTCGAAGCTGCTGTTCGCCGGATAGGCGCTCTTGCTCGCGAATCCGTACGGCGAGACGTTCACCTCGAGCCGGACGTTTCGAGCGATGTGGAAGTACTTCCGCCGCTGGTCGTCGACGCGGCTCTCGATCAGTCCGGCCTCCTCGAGTTTCCGGAGGTGTTCGATCACCGCCTTGGGACTCACGCCGAGGTATTCCGAGATTTCGGTGACATAACAGGGTTTGCGGGCGAGCAGCCGAAGGATCCGTCTTCGGTTTTCGTTCCCAAGTAAATCCAACAACGCGGCGGAGTCCATCGAACGCTGGTAAGTGATCGCCGCTGAAAAGCGTGTCTGCTCGCCGGGCGCGAGCTATCGACTCCGTTCCGTGGCCGTCGGATGAAAAATCGCTGCCACCACCGGTCGGATCAGACGCGTCCAGTACCGTCCTCGCGGGACGTCCGACGTTCGATTTACTTGTCGGGAGGGCCGCCGTTCGACGAACCGGACGACGTTCCTGTCGATCCTTTCTCAGGGCCGTTTCCCGTTCCCTCGCTGTCAGGGCCGTTTCCCGTTGCCCCGTTGTTTCCACGGGTGTCGTCCTTTTTGGATGCCCCCTCGCCGGCAGATGGACCGCGGTCGTCCGGCGGTCCGGCGCCGACGCCGGGTGACTTGTTAGACTTCGACAGTCCTCGAGCGACCGCTGCGGTTCCGGGGCCGGCGTCCGCCGAGGCGTTCTGTCGAATGGACTGTGCGTCTCCTCGAAGCTCTTCGAGCTCGGTTTCGTTGACGCCAGCCTCGCTGGCCCGATGCGCGGTTCTATCGATCGACCGCTCGAGGCTCGCGATTTCGACCGTCAGCTTCGCCATTCGGGATCGGTACTCGCCACGGGAGAGGTTCTCTCGCTCGTCCCGGAGCGTTTCGCGTTCGGCCTCGAGCTCGGACAATCGATCGTCCAGTTCGGCGGTTCGATCACTGACGACGGCGGCTCGACTATCGTTGTCCGCAGTTTCGTACGCTGCGTCGAACATCTCGGACTCGACCGTGTTCTCGGTGTCGGCCGCGTTCGCCTGCATCAACGTCCCGACGGACGCGTTCGTCGTTGTCGTCTCGGATTGGTCGGATTGGGTTGGTTCGGCCACTAACGAACCCACGACGGCACCGCTCGCGAGCGGTGCGATCGTCAGCCCGACGACGGTGAGGGTTACGAGGAGGGCGACCGACCGAGTGGTTGTCATCGAGTTCCTCGTTGTCCGGTACATAATAAAAAGGCGAACCTTCGTTCGAACCGTTTACTCGGTTCTGCTGGCGGTTGAAATCCGTTTTGAGCGTTCAAGAAGGCCACAATTTCCGTGATCGGATCGCGAAACCGATCGGCAACCGATCACCGATCGGCGCGGTGCGTTCGAGAGATCGGTCTGTTAGCGCGACGATTTAAACGTATCCGCAAACAGTTATACCTGTTCGGTCCATGATACCAAGTAGCATGTTCGAGGTGTTCTCGCGAAGCTATTATCTCGGACGACTCTACGTGACGCCCACCCACGGGGATCACGCACTCATGGACAGCGAGCAACACGAGCGGATCAACGAGGCGGTGTACGCGACCGGTGACGGGCTCGAGCGCCTCGATACGCCGCTCGTGATGAAGCTCGAGTCGCGGCACTTCCCGGTTCACGGAGGGACGAACGTCCCGGCGAACACGCTCGCGCTCCCGGAATCGATGCTCGAGGGAACCGAGGTCAGGAACCCGCCCTCGCTTCGGGAGGTCTTCCTCGCCAGGCGAGAGCGCGCCCAGCAGTTGCTCGCGTTCACCGGCGCGTGGCGCGACGGCGGGAGCGTCGGACCGACCGACGACGACCTGCCCAACGCCGGAACCTAAAAGTACGCGCGCTGCGCGTGTTCGGCCGGATGCTCGATGAGCTGCTCGGCCGCGCATCGCTCAAGGACCGAATCGACGAGCTCGAGGCGGAGAACGAGCGGTTACGAAACCGATACGAGGCGGAATCCGAACGGCGAGCCGACGCTGCGACCGCCAGACAGGATGCCGAAGAGCGGGTCAACCGGCTCGAGGACCGGATCGCCCAACTCGAGGGGGATCTCGAACGGGGTTCCGACGCCGAATCCGGAGTCTCCGTCCGTCGGCGCGATTTCCTGCGCGGTGCTCGCCTCGAGGCGGTGCTCGACCGACTCGCCTCGTTCCGAACGGGTCCCGAAGGGGCGTTGACCGTCGGCGTGGGCGAGGACGGACTATCCGAGTCCGTTCGCGACGACCTGACGGACGTTCTCGGTGATCGGATCACGCTCGTCGACGACGCCGCGCCGTGTCTCTGCTGCGTCGACGACGCCGGCGTGCTCGCGGTGACCCTCGAGCCGCCGATCGCTCCCGACCGCGACGCGACCTGGAGCGACCGGTTCGAGCTCGAGCGCGAGCGGTTCCTGCCGACCGGGCGACACGCAGTCGCACTCGTCCGAACCGATCTGTTCGCCATCGGGGTCTACGAGGGCGACGAACGCGTCGACTACCGCGGCTTCGAGAGCGACGTGAAGGGAAGTCACTCGAAAGGCGGGTTCTCGCAGGCGCGGTTCGAGCGGATCCGCGACGGGCAGATAGACGACCACCTCGAGCGCTGTCGAGACGCCCTCGCCGCGTACGAACCCGGCGGCGAGTCCGCCGACACGCCGCTGTACCTCGTCGGACAGCGCGGCACCGTCGACGCGCTCGTCGAAGAATCAGCTCTCGAGCCGACCGCGACGGCCGCCGTCGACGCGACCGGCGACCCGAAACCCGCACTCGAGGATGCAGTCCGTTCGTTCTGGACGACCGAGTTACGGGTGGTCTGAGCGCCGTGCCCTCGTCGCTCGCTAGTACCCGCCGCCGTCGTCGAAGCAACGGCCGCATCTGTTCACGTCATTATCGCCGGTCGCCTGCTCGACGGTGATCAGTCGCAGGTGCTCGTGTGCGACGTGGGAGGTCGCCCCACAGCTCGTCTGGAAGTCCGACTGGCCGGACTCGTACTTGTGGATCTTGTTTGTCGTTTCGTTCAGGACACCGTCCATGTCCAATGTTGTCATTCGCCATCTATATAAGAACGTCGTCCGTTACTCGATGAGTATCGATCCGCTGGTGAGCCGTTCGGGGGTGGGGTGACGGTGCCGCGAACGAAAACGGGTTGCAGTGGGAAACCGGAACGATGCGGTCGATAAGCCGCGGAATTGAACCGATTCCGATACGTTTTCCGGTCCGAATCACCATACCTCGGCCGAGTATGTCCGACTTCGAAACCGTCACGTGCGAACAGTGTGGTGACGATTTCACGACATATCCGGACTCCGAGGCGGCCGACCGCGGATTCGGTAGTCCCACGTGCGCCCTCGAGGCGACCTGATCGACGAGCAGCTGCCAGCTATCGTTTTCGAACGCGACGGGCGGGCCAGATCCGTCCAGACTGCATCGATTAGCCCGTCTATTCCGAGACGTCGATTCGGTTCCGACCGGCGGAAGAGAGCGGGTTCGACACGTCGCTCGTGACGTACTCGTGGCGCTTGCCCCCGAGTCGCATCGCGGTCAGTGCTTTGTGAATCGCTCGCTCACCGAACAGCGCCCGTTCGTCGCGGCGAACCCTCGATTCGGGAACATCCGCTTCCGCGCGAATCCGTTCGAACGCGCGGTCGCACTGCTCGCGGATCAGCCGCCAGCAGGCCCGCTCGTCGACGCCCGACTCGTGGCCGATCGTTGCGACGAGTTCCGCGAGGTGGTTCTGGAAGAGTGCGTAGTACAGTTTCCGGTAGAGCGCTTCCGACCCGTCGGCGTCCAGATCCGACTCCGGATACGGCTCGAGCGAGAACCCGTGCTCCGCGAGTCGGTCGCGGTGAACGCGGATCCCGCCCAGATCGCGAACCAGCGTTGCGATCGGGCGTGCGTCGTCGACGTCGAAGACGACCAGGCTGTTCTGGAGGTGACTTTCGAGGGCGATCCCGTACACGCAGAGCAGTCGGAGCTGTTCGGGGACGACGACGCGGGCGTAGTCGGCGACGAACTCGAGTGCCACCTCTCCGGTGCCCGTCGCCGCGTTCGCCCCGTATCGATCGATCAGATCGCAGACGAGTGGCCGTCCGCTGGCGGGCGAGTCGGCGACGAGGCTCGAGGCCACGACCGGCATGGTGTCCTCCGTGACGAGCGGGTGCGTTCTGGGCGGCGTCCGCACCAGTCCGGAAAGGTGGCGGGCGTCGTCGAACGCCTCGCCGCTCGTGTGGGGGCCGCCGGACGGATAGTAACACGTCGCGGCGGGTTCGGCCAGCAGTCCCAGCCGCTCGAACGATTCCCGTCGCTCGATCGATCGCAGGACGGCGGTCACCCGCGGGCCGTTGGCCACGGCCTGCGGCGACAGCGTTCGGACGACGTTCGTCGTCTGGACGGGAATCGCGAGCTTGCAGTGAGGAAGCGGGCCGTCTCCGGTTCGGTCGGTTCCGTGTGGCACCACCGTTCGGAGGTTCAGCTGTGGCGTCGCGGGACGTGCGTACTCGGGGATCGGAACGACGCGGCCGTCGGCGCGCTGACCGGCGTAGCGATCCGGAACCGTGCGATGGTACTGGAGGGAATGGACGGGAACGACGGCGTACTCGCTCGGATCGCGCGTCGCGGGCGCGGCCCGCTCGAGCGCGCCCGCGAGCCCGTCGAACGTCTCGAGCAGCCGCCGCGTCATGCTATCGAACCCCGGCGTACGCGTTTCGAGGGCGTATGCACGGTCGATCGCGACGAACCGGAGATCGATCCGGTCGGTGAACTCGGGTGCGTACGCGAGTCCGTCACCGGGAGTCATCCCGCGCCGGATCTTGCCACTGGGATGGAACGGGTGCCCGTCGGTGACGATCCGTTCGAACGACGCGGCGGCCGTCGCGGCCGAAATATGGATTGGGATACCCTCGAGCGGCGATTTCGATTCGTCGTCCGGAACGCCACGCGCCTGAACGGCCGACCCGAGCCGTGCGAGCGCGAGATTGGCGACGCTCTCGGCGACTTCCGCCCGGATCCGCTCGGCCTGCTCCGCGTCGCTGAACGCACCCTCGCACTCGAGCGGTGGGACGAGATCGACCGGGTGCGAGACGCGCTCGAGAACAGTCCCGGTCGGCGACCAGCGATTGACCGGCCCCGTCAACCGAAACCGATCGTAGCCGTGCGTCGCCGCGATCCCGGCGCACAGCGCGCTCTCGCTCGCGGGCAGTGGGACGAACGCGACCTGCCGACACTCCTCGGGGAGCGACGCGACGACCGGTCCCAACCGGTCGCGATCGAGCGCAGAGAGCGGTTCGGGCCCGTCCGGAAGAGGCCGAGCTGCCGACGACTCGAGCGAGACGAACTGCACGTCGGGAAGCTCGGCCGGATCGCCGCGCAACAGCCCGCGAACGAATCGATGCAGGATCTCGCGGCGCGACTCCTCGAGCGCCTCGAAATAAGCCCGTTCGGCCGGCATCGCGAGATAGTTCGTCCGTACGTATCGCGTCGCGACGCCGAACGCGGCTCGTTCCGCGGCCGTGACGAGGGGACTGCGACCCGGATCCGATTGATTCGTCCCGTTCATGGGTTCAAAACAGCCAGTACGGGCTTCGATACGAACCGTGTTAACTCACCGGGGGCGTCCGACCGCTGTGAACGCCTGCAAACGCGTCGGTCCCCAGTCAGTCCCGATCGACGCTCGGGTGCATGGTCGGCTCCTCCTCGAGCGGGGACGAAAACGCCTCGAGCATGCGTTCACGAGCACGTTCGTCCCGCTCCCGCCGTTCGGCCGCGTCGATCTCTTCACAGCCCGGTGGGACCTCGCGGTCGCGGCCGGTGAAGTACCCCTCGGGGACGACCCAGTCCTGATAGAAGGGAACGTCGGCATCGTAGAGGACTGCGAGTGCGACTTTCGCTCCGTGACCGGCCGCGATGATAGCCTGGTGGGGTTCGTCCGCGATTCGGCCCGCGGCGTAGACCCCGTCGACGGCCGTTCGCCCGCCCTCGTCGACGCTCACGAAGTGTTTGTTCCCCCGCTGCATGCGGCCGACGTCCAGCGGCTCGAGGTAGTCGCTGTTCGGCCACGAGGCGGCGACGACGCGACGCGCCTCGAGTGGCTCGCCCCCCGCCGTCTCGAGGACGAACCCGGCCTTCAGGTCGTCCTCGACGGCCGGTTCGGCGTGGGTCACGCGCCCGAGTTCGAAGTCGGCACCCGCGTTTCGCGCCTGTTCGCGCGTCAGTTGCAAATGGCGGCGCGCGTCGACGCCGTTCGGAAAGCCGGGGAAGTTCTCGAGGCTGGCGTTTCGCGCGAGGATGGACTCTCCGCCGTCGACGACGAGCGTATCGAGTCCCGCGCGAGCAGTGAAAACCGAGGCGGTGAGGCCGGCGACGCCACCGCCGACGATACAGACGTCTCGCATGGCACCTCGTTGACCGTCGGGAGTATAGAAGGTTGCCGGTGTCCGTTGGGTCGGCGTACGCTCCGAGTACCGGAACGGACCGTGTTTTTACCCGGCGCGTCGAATCGATAGAAGAACGGATCGGCTCCGCGGCGATCGAGACGGATAGTATAGCAATCCTTACTTTCCGACCCGTTCTACCACCGGTGTGGACAGAATTCTCCTCAGTACGCTCGCCCATCGGTCGCCCGAGGAGGTCTTTCCGTACGTGCAGTCCTTCCGGGAGTATCCGCGGTACACGGATCACCTGAAGGACGTCCGGGTCAACGGGGACGGTGGCGTCGGCTCCGTCTACGACCTGCGGCTGGTCTGGTGGAAGCTCAGTTACACCGCCCGCTCGCGAGTGACCGATATTTCTGCGCCCGAGTCGCTCACGTGGGAACTGGTCAACGATATCGACGCCCGCGGCGAGTGGCGCGTCGAACCGGAACCGGAGTCAGCGCCGGCGGACGCGGAGACGGCGAGTCGGATCTACTTCGAGGCCGTCTACGATCCTTACTCGGCGGACAAAAACGCCATCTCGCTCCCGCGGTTCGTCTCGCTGGACTGGGTCGTCGACAAGGTCCAGCCGAAACTGCTCGGAGAGGCCGAAACCGTCGTCGAGCGGCTGGTCGCGGACATCGAGGGCCGTCCTCGAGACGTCGAGTTGACGGTTCACGAGATGCCCTGAACGTACCGTTTGAGTACAGTTTCTCGTCCGATCGGTCGCCGCCGGCTACGACGGATGCGGCCAGATCCGTCGGTTCCATATTCACCTGTACTCTCGAGTCCGAGGGGCCGCACGAGAACAACGAACTCCAGCCCCCTCGATCATGGCAAACCCACTTACTGTCCGACGGTGTCACTCGTGATATGACCGGGAGTGGCATCGGTTTCCGTCCGCGGTACTGGGGGGTGAGATCCTGATGCGAGTGCTCGTCGTCGGAGCGGGCGAAGTCGGATCGAATATCGCCGAGAGTCTCGACGACGACCACAACGTGGTCGTCATCGATACGGACCCCGACCGCGTCGAGTCGATCACGTACTCCGCTGACGTGTTGGCGATTCGCGGCGACGGGACCTCGATCGAGACGCTCCTCGAGGCCGGCATCGAAGACGCGGATCTGGTCATCGCGAGCACCGACATCGACGAGACGAACATCGTCGTCTGCGGCGCGGCGAAAGCGGTCGGCGACCCGTTCACGATCGCTCGCGTCAAGAAGACGAACCTCCTCCGGACCTGGGAGCAGTCGAAAGGGGCATTCGGCGTCGATTTCATGGTCTGTACGGATCTGCAGACGGCCGAGACGATCGTCCGAATCGCCGGCCTCCCCGGTGCACACGACGTCGAAACGTTCGCGGACGGACTCGTTCAGATGGCCGAGTTCGAGATCCAGGCGGACAGCCCGATCGCCGGCGAGACGGTCTCCGAAGCCGACCGATTCGAATCGCTCACGTTCGCCGCGTTGATGCGCGGTGAGGACGTCGTCATCCCGCAGGGAGACACGGTCATCAGGGAGGGCGACGGGGTCGTCGTCATCGGCTCGCGGGAGAGCGTCAGGGCGTTCGCGGGGTCGCTGACGACCGAGCCGACGCTCGAGGACGCCCGCGAGGTCGTCATCGTGGGCGGCACCGAAATCGGGTATCAGGCGGCCCGACTCTTCGAGGCGGAGGGTCTCGAGCCGCGACTGGTCGAACAGGATCCGGAACGAGCCCGGGATCTGGCCGAACGGTTGCCGGGAACGCTGGTTCTGGAGAGCGACGCGACCGATATCGACTTCCTCGTTCGGGAGCACGTCGACGAGTCCGACATCGTCGTCGCCGCGCTCGAGGGCGACGAACGGAATCTATTGGTCTCGCTGCTGGCAAAGCGTCTCGGCGTCGAGCGCACGATCGGGATCGTCGAGTCGGGCGAGTACGTCGACCTCTTCGAGACGGTCGGGATCGACGTCGGCGTCAACCCGCGGCTCGTCACCTCCGAGGAGATTACCCGATTCACCCGCGACCAGCCGACGGAGAACGTCGCGATGCTCGAGTCCGATCGCGCGGAGGTCCTCGAGATCGAGGTCGACGCCGACAGCGTGCTCTTCGAGACGCGGATCCGGGACGCGATGGCCGACCTGCCCGGCGGGGTCGTCGTCGGCGCGATCAGCCGCGACGGCGAACTGATCACGCCGCGGGGAGGAACGGTCGTCGAAGGCGGCGACCACGTCGTCGTCTTCGTCGATACCGCGGTCCTCGACGAGGTCACGTCGGTGGTGTGAGTCCCCGTCCATTCAGTCGATGTTCGCAACCCGGTCGGCGACCTCGAGACCGTTCCGAAGCGCCGCGTGGAGGCGGGCCTCGCCGGCGACCCAGTCCCCGAGACAGTACAGGTCGTCGGATTCGGCCAGCTGCAGGGGATCGCGGGCGACGCCGTCCTCGGGCAAGGCGTACCGCCATCCCTGGTCGTCGGTCCAGTCAGGGTCGCGCAGCCGGTCGTCGTCGAGGAGATCGGCGGTCAAGGCCGCGAGGCGCTCGCAGTTCACGGCCGGCGGCTCGTCGTAGCGCTCGACCGACCACTCGTGGTTGGCCTGCACGATCAGCAGCGACTCGCTGTCGGGCACGTGGCCGGGTTTGCACTCCTCGCGGCCGACCCAGCCCACCTCGTGGTCCTTGTCAGTGTTGACGAGCGCGTAGTAGGGTCGCTCGAGTTCGAAGGGATAATGGAAGACTCCGGTCCAGATCGTTCGGAACGGGATCGCGTCGATCGCGTCGACGAGCGAGTCGCGGACGTCGGCCTCCCAGCGGGCCGATCGCAGTAGCTCGGCGGTCTGCGGGGCGGGCGGGTTCAACAGGAGCGCGTCGTACGGCCCCCAGCGGGCTCCGTCGGTATCCTCAAGGCGCCAGTTGCCGTCGTCGGTTTCGTCGGTCCGGATCACCGTCTCGACCCGCGTCTCCCGTTCGACGGTCGCGTCGGTGCGTGCGAACAGTCGCTTCGCGATCTGTGTCAGCCCCTGCCGGTAGGTCCATTTGTGCTCGTCTCGATCCTCCCCCTCGGAGACGTCGCCGTCGCTGTCGAAGGTCCAGACCGGATCCGTAATGTCGACCAGGCCCTCGGTATCCAGCGTCTCAGTCAGTAGTTCGACGACCCGCTCGTCGTCGGATTTGACGTAATTCGCGCCGTAGTCGTAGACGACGTCGTCGCGGCGCGGCCACAGACCCCGCGGGACTTCTCGAGGACGGTTATCGCTGGCTCCTCGAGCGTCTCCTCGAGGGCGTACGTTGCGGCAGCGGCGGCTGCGCCCGCACCGACGATTCCGATTCGCGTCATGGTCGCAGTTCGGACTCGTGGCGTGAAGTAATCCGACCCAAACAGCGGAGGGGAGTAGTAGCCGACACCCTGTGGCGGAGGGGGGGGGGGGGGTAGCTGCCGACGACGCGTGGCGGCGGGGGAGCCGTCTCGGTCCGTCGACTAGCGTTTCGATCCGACCGAGGCTTCGTTTCGGTCCGTCTCCCTGTCGATCAGCCGGTTCGCCCGTCGTCGAGTCGTCGTGCTATCGACGGCGACGATCTCACACTGCGACGCACCGTGGTGCATGCAGCGACGCTCGTAGACCTCGAGCGATTCGTCGTAGTAGTCACCGATTCCTTCGACCAGTCCGATCGCCACGTCACACAGCTCCCTCGCGGAGCCGTAGGTGACCAGCGCCACGCCGTCGTCGATCCGCGTCGCGGCGATGGCGGGCGGTTCGTACTCCAGCGAGTCACCGGTCCGGAGGGCCTGGTGGATGGTCTCTTCGACGTTCTCGATCAGATCGAGCCACGTCCACGAGTCCTCGATGTAGACGCCGTACATGTCTACGAGCGTCGGCACGACGTATCGACCGAACGATCGGAGGAGTCGGGGTTCCTCGATGCCGGATATCTCGACGGCGGTCTCGACGAGTGCGAGGAGTTCCTCGTCCGGATACGAGGCGACGGGGGTGTATCGCTTCCCCTCGACGCCGGCTTCCTCTCGAATTCGGTCCCAGGTCGATTTGTCGTACGTGTCGACGACGAATTCCTTGAGCCCGACGAATATGATTCCGTGCATGTATCGTGTCGAATCGGATTCGAATCGTCCCGCTCGCGTCACCGATATCGATTCACACCGTGGCTGTTCGGTGAATACGGCGACTCCTAGTCAGATCCGCCTGCTGCCGTTCATGTCTCGAGAAAGTACGGAATTAGTATAATTCTACTCCCAAATCACGTTGGTCGGTCCGTTTCCGGCTCTGCGAGCGTTGTGGTCACGGCGGGTGCCTCCGCATCGACGATTTCGACTCGCGGCATGCCGACGGTGGGATTCGAGCGTTGAAATCACGTCGGCCGACCCCGTCGCTTGCTGCCAATCGAGAGCGGAGAACGGACCGTCAATGCAGCAAGTCCACGACCCAGCGGTACGGGCGCGGGAGCGTCAGGTACCGTTTCTGCTGGGCCTGTACCCAGCCGATCGTGGTGAGGCTGCCGGCGATCAGCGGGGCGATCGAGGCGGTCCCGGCGAGGAAGACGGCGCTCACGAGGATCGCGACGGCCGTCGCACTTCCGGCGACGGCGTAGCCGGCCGTGTATCGAACGTCCGTCTCGTTTCGCCACGCGAGTCCGAAGAGCACTGCGCCGGCCACGAACAGTGCGACGAGAAACGTCGTGTGCACCCAGTAGCCGACGGCGGGTTCGATTACGGTAAAGGCCGACGAGACGGGCGAACTGTCGGGCACGGTCCAGTAGATCGCGTGTGCCGGGTTCGTGATCGCGAGGGCGATGTCGAGTCCGGCCACCAGCGCGACGACCCGGTAGACCGTTCGCCGGTAGGGGAGCAACGGCGTGCTGCTCGCCGTGCTGGCGAACAGCAACCAGCCGAGACCGGCCAGCACGGCACCCAACGTCGCGATGCTGAAGAAGAACCCCTTCACCATCGGTCGCGGGTCCAGTACCTGTGCCGCGAACAGACCGTTCCAGACCGCGACTCCCATGAGGAACACGATGTACGCGAGCCCGTTGTCCCGATCCCGGTAGGCGATGGCCGTCGCCAGATACGGATAGGACGTCAGGACGACGAGAAGAGCCCCAGCTGCGAGCGCGACGGGAACCAACTGGGAGACGTTCATACGACAACACTCCGTGGAGGTAACTTGTATATTCCGACGGTTCACCGGCACCCTCTCGAGCGGTCGGCGGGTGGTGGCGATCCCGTTCCGCTCGAGCGAGCTGACAGTCGTGCGAGTCGGTCGATCGAACGGCTTTTGCAACGCCGGCAGGTAGAAGCGGGCAATGGACGTACTGATCGTCGGCGCGGGGTCGATGGGGACGTGGTTCGGGGAGGCCGTCGACGCCCGAGTTACGTTCGCCGACGTCGACCGGGAGGTGGCGGCAGCCGCGGCCGAACGGGTTGGGGGCGACGTGACCGACCTCGAGGCCGGGACGACGTACGATATCGTCTGCCTCGCGGTCCCGATGACCCACGTGACCGACGCGATCGCCGAGCAAGCAGCGCGTGCCGAGCGGGCGGTCGTCGACGTCTCGGGCGTGATGGAACCCGCGATCGAGGCCATGCGGCGTCACGTCCCCGACCTGGAACGGGCGAGCCTGCACCCGCTCTTCGCACCCGAGCGCGCCCCCGGCTCGATCGCGGTCGTCCGGGATCGATCGGGGCCGGTAACGGACGAGCTCCTCGCGGCCCTCGAAGCGCGCGGAAACGAGTTACTCGAGACGACGGCCGTCGACCACGACGAGGCCATGGAATCGGTACAGGCGGCCGCCCACGCCGCCGTCCTCTCCTTCGCACTGGCTGCGGAGTCGGTTCCCGACGGGTTCGAGACGCCGATCTACGACGGGCTCCGACAACTCGTCAGACAGGTGACCGGCGGCACGCCGCGAGTCTACGCCGACATTCAGGAAACATACGACGGTGCGGAGGCGGTCGCCGACGCCGCTGCCGCGATCGCGGCCGCCGACGCCGACGAACTCGAGGCGCTATACCGGGAGGCGACGGCGGGCTGGCAGGAGCAACGGGACGATCGACGCGACGTCGAATCCGAGGAGGATTCCGAATGACCGATCAACGAGAATCGATTCGATCGAACGCGAAGTACCTGCGCAACGTCCGCCCGGTCGACCCCGACGAGATCTGCGAGTACGTCGAGGGAACCCCCCATCCCGCAGTCGTTCGACAACATCTCCGCGAGGACGCCGCCGATCTCGGCCTGATCGAGCGCGACGACGGTACCTTCGTCCCCGTCGACGACGACCCGGTCGGTCCGCGCCGGGGGCCAGTCGAGCGGTTTCCGACCGAATACGAACGTCGACTCGAGGACCTGCTGGTCGACCGCTACGGCCCGAACTGGGAAGACGGCGCGTCCGGCGACCTGCTCCGGTCGACGATCCGCCGGTTCAAAGCCGACTATCTCGACGGCCGAGCCGTGGAGTACGACGACGACGTCGCGGCGGGGTACGCGATCTACCACCTGCCGGGCTACTACGCGGCGATCCAGTACGCGCTCGACGACCTCGCGGATCGCGGACTGCTCGGCCGCAACCTGCGCGTCCTCGACGTCGGTGCGGGCGTGGGCGGCCCCGCCCTCGGGCTCTGTGACTACCTCCCCGACGACGCCCTGATCGAGTACCACGCGGTCGAGCCGAGCGCGGCCGCGGACGTGCTCGAGGAACTCCTCGCGGAGACGGGCCGGAACGTCCACCCGACGGTTCACAGGACGACCGCGGAGGAGTTCGACGCGAGTGACGCTCTCACCGGCGACGATGACGGATTCGATCCGACCACACCGGGCGACGGCTTCGACCTCGTCCTCGCCTGTAACGTCCTGAGCGAACTCGACGATCCGATCGCAGTCGCGCGATCGCTCCTCGAGACGCTCGCACCGGAGGGTACCTTCCTCGCGATGGCGCCCGCGGACAAGAACACGAGCGTGCAGTTGCGCGAGGTCGAACGGGAACTCGAGGGCGAGCGACTCTGGGAGCGGTCGGCGGTCGATTTCGACGAGCCGGATGACGAGAGCCCGAGACGCTACCGACGCGGCGAGGTAACGGTTTACGGCCCCGCGGTTCGGCTCTGGCCCGGCGAAACCCCCTCGGATCGGGGCTGGTCGTTCGACGTCCGACCGGATCTGGCGGTCCCGTCGGTGCAGCGGCGGCTCGACGAGGCCGCGCCGAGCGACGACGACGAGCACGCGCCGGGCGAGTTCGTCAACGTCGACGTGCAGTTTTCGTACTCGCAGCTTCGGCTCGACGGCCGTCGGCGGATCGACATGGCGCTCGAGACGAACGAGTGGGCGAAGATGGCCGACATGGAGCGCCACGTCACCGAGCGGATCGATCTGATCGCGGCGAAGCTCAGCCGGTCGCTCTCCGACGATGGGGCCGCCGGTCGCGGCAGCGGACGGTCGAACCCCCTGTTCAAGATCAGCGACGGCAGCGAGGCCACCGATCACTACGCCGTCGTCACGAAGGAAACCGCACTCAACCGGCCGCTGCTCGAGGCCGACTACGGCGACGTCTGTTCGTTCGAAAACGTCCTCGCGCTCTGGAACGACGACGAGGGGGCGTACAATCTGGTCGTCGACGGAGAGACGATCGTCGATCGGATCGCGTGAGACGGGAAAGCGGTGGGCTTTTCGCGACGCCGGCCAACCGGCACGACATGAGCGACGACCTCGAGATCCTGTTGACCAACGACGACGGGATCGACAGCACCGGTATCAGGGCGCTGTACGATACCCTTTCGGACCACGCCAACGTGACCGTCGTCGCCCCGGCCGACGACCGAAGCGCCTGCGGCCGGTCGCTCTCACACGAGGTCGACGTCGACGAGCGAGAACTGGGATATGCGGTCCACGGAACGCCCGCCGACTGCGTGGTCGCCGGCCTCGCCGAACTCGGCCCGTTCCCCGACCTAGTCGTCGCGGGCTGTAACAAGGGCGCGAACCTCGGCGAATACGTCCTCGGACGGTCGGGCACGATCAGTGCAGCCGTCGAGGCCGCCTTCTTCGACGTTCCCGCCATCGCGACGTCGCTGTACGTGCCCGTCGACGACACGCCGTTCGACGAGGTCGAGGTGACGGCCGAGGAGTACGCCGAAGCTACACGCGTGACGAGCTATCTGGCCGAGCACGCGCTCGAGGCGGGCGTGTTCGACCACGCAGCCTATCTCAACGTCAACGTTCCCCTGCCGGACGGCGAGCCCGCCCCCATCGAAATCACGCGCCCCTCGAAGCGCTACGAGATGGACGCCGAACGCGACGGTGCACGCGTCACGCTCCACGACCGCGTCTGGAACGACATGGATCCCGACTCGCTCCCCGACCCCGAGGGAACCGACCGCCGCGCCGTCGTCGAGGGGCGCATCAGCGTCTCGCCGCTGACCGCACCCCATTCGACGAACCACCACGATGCGCTCGACGCACTCGCCAGATCCTACCGTGAGACCGTGGAGCCGACCGACGGCTGAGGACCGCGCCGATCCGACGCAGTAGCGCTCGAGAGTTCCTCTCCGAGCCGCGACGCGGCCACGAACGATCTCTCGGGACGACTCGAATCGACGAAACCGATGACTACCGGAGTGTCACGCGCGTAGCACGTGTCTTTACGGGGCCGCTTTCCGGTTGTCGACGAGCCTGTCGGTCGCAGAAAGTGATAACAGACTTGCGGGTCGCAAGGTCGCCGCTATTCGAGCCTCGCACCGTCACGATAGTCACGGCGTAACCAACGGACTCCAAACATGTTATTTGAAGAGCATAAAAGCAAGGTAGGTGGGCGTTCAAGCTACAACAGTCCCAACGGAGCGTGATTAACAGATGGTATTCAATTCACTCTGGGCTCGCCTTTCGTCTCTCTGGAACGGATCGACCAGCGAGTCCCCATCGGGTGAGTCCACCGCGACAGCAGCCGATGAACCGAGTACAGACGCCGACGACGAGACGTTGAGCTACGCCGAAGACATCGAATACGGCGTCGACGAACGCGAACTCCCCGACGAGGACAAGATTCTCAGATTACTCGTCAAACGCGGCGGCCGCGTCGACCAATCGACCGTCCGGGAGGAAACCGGCTGGTCCCAGGACCGTCTCGCCGACGTCATCGATCGCATGGAAGACGACGACCAGATCAGCGCGATTACCGTCGGTCGAAAGCGCGTGATCTGTCGGCGCGGATTCGAACCGAAAGGCTATCGTGGGCATCTCAACGAGTAACAGCGACCTGTCCGCGACCAGCGATGGGCCCCGTTCCTGACCGGTAGTTCGGCTCGAGCCGCTCGGAATCGATCGCCGCTGTTTACTTTCCGGTCGTACCCCAGGCGAGCCCCGAGATCGGACGCGACCAGTAGGTCTCGAGCACCGACCTGCTTTTGCACATTCGAACGACCGAACTGATACTGCGCGCTCGTCCACCCTCGGGACACCCCCCTCCATCACGACTGTTTCCTTAGGCAGACCATCACGTTTAAGCGGACGAGTTCCGATCACGAGATATGGACATTAACGAATTCCTCGACGGAGAGTCGCTCACCGGTCGACAGGCGGGACTGGTTTTCATCGGATTCCTCAGTTTCGTCGTCCTTTCCGGGGTCGCGCTGGTACTGTTCAGAGGACTGTTTTGACCGAAATCGAACTCCTCGATCGACTCTACTCCTCGAGTTCCGTGTCGTATTCGTACTGATTGGCAGAGAGCGAATCTGAAAAACTGATATCGAACCCGAGTTCGAACGTATTCGAACTGTCTCCGGTGACCGTCACGTCTCGGCGTTTCGTATAGGTGTCTCCCCCGGAGATATCGACCTGACCGATCAGCGTGCTGGATTTCGACGAGCCGCTGTCGTTGGTGATCGTGACAGTGAGAACGATATCCCCGAGTGAGGTGGTCCGAGAGTCGACGTTTTCGATCTCCAATCCGCCGGTAACCCCGCTAAGACTTTCGGAGCATCCCGCCAGCGCTGCTATCGTCGCCACACCTGCTCCCCCGAGTATCGCCCTTCGACTTGATTGCATGATGCTCAGCAGTTATATCCAACTCTCTTGGCCTCTTCGATTACGTCCGCTCCCGTTGGAACTCGTTGTACAGTCCGGATAGTTTGTTAGCGATTACGATTCGACCGGTGTGCAAGCCGGCCGAATTCGGATAGCAATGCGCGGAAATCGTCGGCCGCCGCTTTCGTTTCGAACTTTGTCCGCTCGGTCATTGGTAGGATCCGGTGCCGTGGCGAGCGAACCGGCAGTTTTTCAGCGTCCTCGAGTGGCCGTCGCCGTCGGTCGGCTCAGCCTGTTGAAGTGAAATTCGATCAGCGACCGACCAGTTGTATGACGAGATGGAAGAGGTCGGAGAGCACCCTCTCCCCTCGGGTTCCACGATCTCCGGCAAGCCCGGGCGACCGCACTCGCCTCTGCCGACGTCGATTCGCTCTTGGTGTGTGATTGGAATGGATAGAACGATCTCGAGACGGTTCTCAGTCACTATTTAGAAATCGACAAATAAGAGACACAGCATCACGAACGCGGTGTAGTAGATTGAGGGAAAAGAATATTTTCGACACAAATGTCTAAGTATATATGGACCCATCGACGCATATGGATCGCACTGATTGGTTTCTTGCTCTGATCACGTATCTCTTGGCGGCTCAGATATTTGTGACCGCAGATGGAAATACTACTCCGACATTTATCGTACTTTCCGTTTTAGCAATTCTTCTTGGAATTCCATTTTACTTGCTTATTCACACACTGGCTGTAATACTTGAACCACCGGGGAAGCCAATACTAGGTGATCGCGAGTGAAATCTACTTCTCTGCATGCGATATTTATCCTTGGGCGTCAGTCCCTCGCACGCTACAATTTCGCGGTCAAAAGGCATCGCTTGGTGTCGGTGATCGCCCCCCGTCTTCGCAGTCCTAACGCTCAACGCAACTCTCCTCGATTGAAGACTGTCCAACGAGCGCGAACCGATGGGTTGTGAGGCGAAAGAATACGGCCACTACTCACAGTGTCCGAGCAGCCTCTCCTCGCACACGATCCGGCGAGGGTCGATCACCCACCGGCTCCGCGAGGACTTTCCCGAGAAAATCGTCAGCGATCGCTGTGACGTGTCCTCGGAAGTCCTCGAGCGCCACTACGACCGGCGTACAGACCGCGAGAAGATGGAACAGCGACGCAACTTCATCGAAGATCTATAACAGAAACATGACCCAGAAGCAAGCAGCTGTAAGCGTCGACTCACCGGTAGTCGTCAGAACACCCTCAAACAGTCGAATTCACGAAGTAGAGGGTCTGAAACGCCAATTCAGCGATGGACTCGCCGGGATTTGAACCCGGGGCCTCTCCCATGCCAAGGGAGTGATCTACCCCTGATCTACGAGCCCTCGTACGCATCTCACAGTTCCCGACGGGAATAGATAAACCCCTCGAATTCCTCGAGTCCCCGTCACGCCTCCACACTCGTCTTCCGAGCCGCACCTCGAGCACCCGACCAAAACCACGACTACCGATAATTCCAGTAGCTATAAGTTATAGTATAGACAGTATTCGAACGGAAGCGACGTTTCCGAATCCGCCGCGGGGGCATGCGCCGAAATGCCCCGGGTGCGACAACACCCGAGACGTGGCTTCCAAACACGACCCGTTTGCAAGCCATGATTCAGTTCATCCTACCGCGACATAAACGTCTCGCACGACGGCAGTATCGCCAGCACAGGTACACCTCGAGTCGGCCCGCCAACGGTTTCGACGGTGGTCACCGATGACGGACGGCGATCCTCGCTCGTCCGATCCCGTCGCTACGGGTGACTCCGTCGTTTCCGAGGCCGCCGAGTCCGGGGATCGTCTGATCTTCCCGCCGTGTCCGCGGTGTGGCGAGCGGGTCATCACCGTTACGTCTCGCGGGCCGCGGGATCACGTGGCCGGGCCGTGTGGCTGTCAGCTCACTCGCGGCGAAGTGAAGCGACTCTGAGGTCGCCGTCTCCGATCGACACGGCAGTGACCGCCCACCGCTCGGTGGGTTTGCGAACGCTTTTTGCGCGTCCCGCGACGAAACCCGACGATGGCCGGGGATCGGGACCGAACCCACAGTCGAGACGACGAGCAGGCTCGCCGCGCCGACGTACGCGACACCTACGACCGGATCGCCGACCACTTCGCGTCCACGCGGGAGTACGCCTGGCCGGAAGTCGAGTCCTTCGTCGAGACCCACGCGACCGGCTCGAGCACCGGCAGCGTCGGCCTCGATCTCGGCTGCGGAAACTGCCGCCACGCCGAGCTCCTCGCCGCGGACCTCGAGTCCGTCGTCGGCCTCGACGTCAGTCGCGGATTGCTCGAGACGGGCCGGGAGCGAGCGCTCGAGCGCGGGTTCGACGTCGAGCTGGTTCAGGGAGACGCTGCGACGCTGCCGCTTGCTGCCGACAGCGTCCACGTTGCAGTCTACGTCGCGACGCTCCACCACCTGCCGACGCGGGCTGCCCGGCGGGCGAGTCTGGACGAACTCGCGCGCGTGCTCGCCCCCGAGGGCCGCGCACTGGTCAGCGCGTGGTCGACCGCCCACGACCGGTTCGACGAGACCGAGGGGTTCGACACGACGGTCGAGTGGACCCTCCCCGGCGGCGAGCCGGTCGACCGCTTCTACCACATCTACTCGCCCGACGAGTTCGAGGCCGATCTCACCGCCAGCGACATCGCGCTCCGCGAGTGGGAGCTCTCGAGTGGCAACTGCTACGCGACGGTAGCCGGTACGCGGTCGGACGCGTAGTCGCCATCGGCCCTCCTCACAACCGCGTCGGCAGGTTTTGGACGTCAGTCCGCGGCTCGAGCGAGTGGGATGCGGACTCGAGACTCGTTTTGAGACTGATGGGTAGTGTCGACCAGAATTCTTGCCGTATATTACCATACGGAACGGATCGGCTGTTTTAACCCGGTCGGACGGTCGAAATTCCTCCCAGTGTCAGCTGCTGGGAACGGAACAAAATGGAGTAAAACGATCGAAATGGACGTTAACTCCGTTAAGTACGTTCAGGTTTTATGAACGTCTCGCCGCCAGACCCGGATGCGCTATGACGCGCTTCACCCGACGTTCGGCGCTGAAGGCCGCAGGCGCATCGCTTGCCGCAGCTACCGTTCCCGCGACGGTATCCGCCTCCGAATCCGACTGGACGGTCGTCGAGACCCCGGTCGACAACACGCTCCACGATGTCGCGTACACGTCCACGAACCCACACGCGGTCGCGGGCGGTGGACTAGTGATCGAACGCACTGCGAACGGCTGGGAGGTCGTCGTACAGGGCGGCCCCACCGGAAACGGGAACGACCTCTACGGTGCGGATACCACGGACGACGGCGAGCGGCTGTGGATCGTCGGCGCGAGCGGTGCGATCGCCGAGTACGACGTCACGACCGGCAACCTGGTCGACCGCTCGGCTCCCAACGACTACACGTCGAATTTCAACGACGTCGCCGTCACCGGTCCCGCAGGCGAGGCCGACGTGTACGTGGCCGACGACTCCGGTGCCGTCCACTACAGCTTCGACAATGGAAAAGAGGGCTCCTGAAACTACGTAGTGCCCGGCAGCGGCTCGGGTCTCAACGCGATCGAGTTCTACGACGACGGCGCGGGCCACGTCATCGACACGAACGGGAAGGTCTTCGCCACCGACGACGGCGTCACCTGGAACCCGATCGGGATCGAGGACGCCGGCGTCACCTACTACGGCCTCGACAGCGACGCCGCGGACGATGTCTACGTTAGCGGCGGTAACGCCTCCGTCTTCGCCTACGACGGCAGCCGATGGGTCCCCGAGAGCCTCGGCGACGCTGCCCTGTTCGACATCGAAACCGACAGTGGAACCGGCTACACCGTCGGCAGCGGCGGTGCCGTCTTCGAACTCGAGGGGGGCGAGTGGGTCCGAAACGAGACTCCCGTCGGCGAGAATCTCAAGGCCGTCGCAACCGGGTCCGTCGACATCGCCGTCGGCTCCTCCGGAACGCTCCTCGAGCGATAGGACGCCACGTCCTCGGCGGCTGTGACCACATTCGACTCGCTCGAAGCGACTCGACCACTGAGCAACGCGACGGCGATTTTTCGCGTGGCAACGGAATCGACACGGGGTTAATCGATAGCCGGGGACCGAACGGAAAAGGAAGAGCCTTAAACGTGGAACGAAAACTCGGTGATGCGCGCGGATGGTCTAGTGGTAGGACCTGAGCCTTCCAAGCTCATGGCCCGGGTTCAAATCCCGGTCCGCGCATTACTGTCGCGAGCAAATCCGCGAGCGACAGCAATCGAAAGAGGAATTTGAATGAGAGAAGTCCCAACGTGTGAGCGGAGCGAACGCGACCGTCTTCGCGTGGTTCAAATCCCGGTCCGCACATCACCGTTTTCCGCATCGTCAGCGTCCACTCGAGCGAAGCTCATCTGTCACAGTCCGAGTAGCGAATGATCTGGGAACGAGTACGAGTGAACGACCGTAGCGAAGTGTTACTCGTCCCAGTCGATAAGTGGGTCTCGCTCAGATTCGTGGAGGACGAACGGGCCGATAGCCCCCGATTCCTTCGCGATTGAGGCCGTTCGAAGGACGTACGAAGTGAATATAAAGAACGGAATCAGCGCAAACGTTACGCCGCCGTTGATTATCCAGACGAGTACGGGGACGCTGAGTACCGTCCCTGACACAGTTTCAGGTTTCAGATAGAGCGCCGCATAGATCGCGAACAGGAGCGCTGGAATCCCCGTATAGAGAATCCGTCGGGAGAGATTGACCAGTTCCCACTGGAGATAGTGGGCCTTGAAGAACTCCTCTGCAGGGCCGAACAGCTCCAAGATGTCGACCAGATCATCGATTGCCTCTCGTTCATCGTCGCTCAAACTCTCTCGATGCTCCCAGTACAGTCGACGAACGAGGTAAATCTTCCACGAGTAATTATACGAGAGGGCGGCTTGCATTATCGTGAACTCTCCGAACGGCGCGTCTTCCAACTCGTCGGTGATTTCGTCGGCGCTCGTAGCGATCCGGTCGACTAGCTGATCGACCCGGTTCCGAAGGAGGTGATCGGAATTCTCGTTCACGGCCTCCTGAACTGTCCGGGCACGATCGACGCTCGTGTTGATGAGCGTACTGAGGAACCGCTCCGGCTTCGGGGGACCAGTCCATTGAAACTCTCGTTCGGCCTCCTTCCTGAACGCCATCGATTTATCCATCCGCTCGCGCTGTCGACCCAGTGATCCGAATTCTTCGGAGAGGACGAGCTGATTGATCGAGACGACGAGCGTCATTCCGGTTATGAGAACACCGATGAGCGTCTGAAACAGCGTCTCGACCGTGTCTCCCTCACTCAATATCGACTGGAAAGGGATGGGAAGCATACTGAGAACCGTAAGGAGAACGAAACAAATGAGCGCCAGTATTCCCGTGACGGTCACGCGGCTCGCGCTGAACAAGACCCAGTCTCTGACTGATCGTCCGTTATCCATTATATTTCGGGTGTGTATACGCTTGTCGAGGAAGTACGATTCAAAGATCGGCTCTCGAGCGGGGTATTTCTTCACCCCGAATTTGACGGTGGGTACATTCACCCGGTTCGAGGTACAATCACTAGTCGAATGGTTGGGACCCTAGTTCAAGCGCTTTCGTACACGATGTTGGCGGTCGTCGCCGCACTCGTCGGAGGGATTCTGGCTGTCTACCGTACGCCAGGACCGCAAATGGAGAGTAACGTCCAGCACTTCGCGGCTGGCGTCGTGTTCGCCGCCGTCGCCGCCGAACTCCTCCCGGATGTCCATACACGTGCTCCGGTTGTGGTTGTCATCGGATTCGCGATCGGTGTCGCCACGATGCTCGGCATCCATCGACTCAGTACCTACGTCGAAAAGCGCGGAATCGGCGGAAAGATGGCGGGTGCCGCTGGCCTGCTGATCACCGTGAGTATCGACATGCTGATCGATGGCGTCCTGATCGGCGTGACGTTCCTCGCGGAGGCGGCCACGGGTGTTCTCATCGCAGTGGCACTCGCGATCGAGGTCCTCTTTCTCGGCGTCACCGGCGTCATAGCACTCCCGGAGGAGACGAGTACGCTGAAGAAACTCGCCGTCCCCGCCGGGTTCGGAATGTTACTGCTGAGCGGAGTGACCGCCGGGGTACTCGTGTTCGACGGCGTTACGGGCGCTCCGATCGCGCTCGTACTCGCGTTCGGATCTGCTGCCCTTCTGTATCTGGTGACCGAGGAACTTCTCGTCAAAGCCCAGAAGGTGCCGGAAACACCGACGTCCACGACGCTGTTCTTCGTCGGATTTCTCCTCATCTTTCTCCTCGATATGTTGCACTGAGTTTCGAGAGTGTACGTACCGCTGACTCGGGTCCAGTGCCGGCCAAGACGTTTGGACCAGTCGTCGCTTTCTGTGCCTCTCCCGAGTCGTCGTTCGGATCGAGTACAGACACTTCCTACGTCCCTGTATCGGTCGGTGTCACTCGCATGGGCTGATCCGTTGCGTTGCCGTCCTCGTATCCCAACCTGGGCACCTGACGCACGCTCTTCCGAGGCATCGTCGACACTGGGCAAGACTTCGTCGATGGCACAGTCGGCATCTCAGGACGGACGGAACGTTCCGATACCGTGGACTGTAGTGACTCGGTCGCGAAGTCGTCCCGTGGAGTACGAACTGCTCGAGTGGCCGCCGGACGGACCGAAACTCCGACTCGATCACGAACGGTTCAGCTACGCCGGGAAATTCGTCATGACGAACACGGGGAAAGCGGTGGCGCGAGCGGACGACGGCCGGATCGTTGGCGCGGTCGCGTTCAACGAGGATCGCACCGACGCGGACACGCTGTGGCTGCGCTACGTGACGGTCGATCGCGAGCGTCGCGGCGAGGGGATCGGGCCCCGGCTCTGTCGGCTGGTCCGCGATCGCGCCATCGATCGGGGGTACGAGCGGCTCCGGATCGCGGTCAACAACCCCTTCGCGTACGAGGCGCTCTACCGGACGGGATTCGCCTACACCGGCGAGACGACCGGGATCGCGGAACTGGTTCTCGAGTATCCGGCACCGAGTACCGATGCGGACACGAAGTGGGACGAACGGGAGCGGTATCAGGCCGGTCTCGAGGAGTTTCGCGACCGTGACCTTTCCGACGAGGAGGAGGCGTTTCTCGATTCACGACGTGAGAGCGAGCCGCCGGGCTCTCGAACTGAATGACAGTCGTCACGTGAACGGTGGCGTCGAGACTGACACCTACTGGGACTCGAACCCCTTCGATGGTGCCCAGGACAACGTCCGTGATCGACGACTGCGGCGGTGGCGATGCCAGTGAGCGCATTGCCGACGTGCTCGAGCCGGAGCACGAGCGAGTGGATCGGGAAGCCAACGATTCAAATCCCAGCTTTCCCAAGTAGTCTCCAATGGGAAACGCTGCACTTCGGGACATCGCCGTCATCGAGGACATCCCCTTCGAGGACATCGAGGGCGTCGTCGCTGTCGACGCACACAACTGGCTCTACCGGTACCTGACGACGACCGTCAAGTGGACCGACAGCGGCAAATACACGACTACCGACGGAACCGAGGTCGCTAACCTCGTCGGCATCGTCCAGGGGCTACCCAAGTTCTTCGAACACGACATCACGCCGGTAATGGTCTTCGACGGCGGCCCATCCGTCCTCAAGGACGACGAGATCGAGTCCCGCCGCGAACAGCGACGGAGCTACGAGGACCAACTCGAGACCGCCCGGGAGGAGGGCGACGCGGTCGCGATCGCCCAGCTCGAGTCTCGAACGCAACGATTGACGCCGACGATCCAGGAGACCAGCCGCGAGCTCCTGGAGCTGCTCGACGTGCCCGTCGTCGAAGCGCCCGCGGAGGGCGAGGCGCAGGCCGCTCACATGGTCAAGCGGGGTGACGCCGACTACGTCGGCTCGGAGGACTACGACGCGCTGCTCTTTGGCTCCCCGCTGACGCTGCGCCAGCTGACGAGCAAGGGCGACCCCGAGCTGATGGATCTCGAGGCCACCCTCGACCACCACGAACTCACCCTCGAGCAGCTGATCGACGCGGCGATCCTCATCGGGACGGACTTCAACGAGGGGGTCTCGGGTATCGGCCCGAAGACGGCGATTTCGGCGATCACCGAACACGGCGACCTCTGGAACGTCCTCGAGGCCCGCGGAGACCATATCGAGTACGGCGACCGCGTCAGACAGCTGTTCCGCGACCCCGACGTCACCGACGAGTACGAGTTCGACGCGGCGATCGATCCGGACCTCGAGGCCGCGCGGGCGTACGTCACCGACGAGTGGGGCGTCGACGCCGGCGAGGTCGAACGCGGCTTCGAACGCATCGAGGAGAGCGTCACGCAGACGGGGCTGGATCGCTGGACGTAGTTCTCGTAGCCCCTGAAGCGATTGACACACTACTCGCGACGCAGTCGTGCGATCCGGTTTGCAGTGACTGTCACTGACTTCTATACCGGTCGCGCTGCAACCGCTCCGGAACGAGCTCTCGATAGGCGAGCTCGGCCACGTTTTCGACGTTACTGACTCCGGAAAGGTAGCCGAGGCCGATACTCGTCTTCAACGCCTTTGCCGGTCGTCCCGTGAGAACCCGCGAGCCGACCGTCGCGACCGCGTCGTCGCCGACGCTGACGACCCAGCCGGGCGATTCGAAGGTGAACTGCTCGAAAGGTTCGGCTGTGTATCCGGTACCGACCGCGGACTCGCGGTCGTCGGTCACGAGGGCGGTGATGTTCGCGGCGACCGTCCGCGCCTCTCGGACGGCCGCTTGCGCACTCGCCGGGACCGGCTGCCCGTCGGCGTCGACGGCGCGAACCGCATCGCCGAGGGCGAAGGTTCGATCGTCCAGTCGGAGGTCGCTCTCGACCGTCGGGCGCTCGCCCGCGAGTGGATCCGGGCCGCGGATGCCGCCCGTCCAGACGAACTGGTCGTAGGGAACCCGCTCGCCGGACTCGAGGTGGACGTGCGTCTCGTCGGCTCCCGAAACGGCTGCGCCGGTCCGGATTTCGATAGCCTGTGCTTCCAGCGCGGTCCGAACCGCCCGCTGGAAGTTCTCGTCGAAGCTCGGCGCGACGCTGTCGAGTTGCTCGAGGATCGTGATCGTCGCGTCGCTGTGTTCGTCGCGTGCGAGCGCCGCCAACTCGCCGGCGACCTGCACGCCCGAGAGGCCGGCTCCGCCGACGACGATCCGGGAGTGGTCAGTCCTGAGCGCCCCGAGTGCTCCCGATCGAATTCGACTCGCGTGCGAGAGTCGTTTCAACGGGGTCGCGTGGTCGCGAACGCCCTCGAGCCCGTAGTAGGCAGTCCGCGCGCCGAGACAGATCGCCGCGACGTCGTAGGACAGCGAGCCAGAGGAGAGGGACACGACTCGCTCGCCCCGATCGATTGCCTCGACGCGAGCGACGCGGACACTCGCCCGCTCGAGAACCTGCGGCAACGGAACCGTGATCGCCGCGGCCAGCTCCGGCCGGCGAATCACCCGGTGGAGTTCGTGCTGGACGAGGTGATCCGGCGACTGGTCGACCAGCGTGATGTCGACCTCGTCGGGGAGGTCCCGCTCGAGCAAGCGCGTCAGCGTCAGCCCCGCATACCCCGCTCCGAGCACGACGACGTGCATGGGTCGGGGTAGGGGCTCGAGGGGTATAGTTGTGCTCGAGAAAGACGGAGGCGACTGAAGCACAGCGATCGAAACTGTGGCCGGGAGCGGGCTCCGAGCATCGCGAGGAGTCCGCGACCCGGGGGAGGGCAGGCACTTGCCCAGTTATCGACCGCGAGCGAGTGAAACGAGCGAGCGGGCCGACGACCGATGTGGAGAGCGCGAAGCGCTCGGAACGGAGGGAGGAGTGCTTTTGATCGAAATTTTACCGAGGGCGAGCCGTAGGCGAGCCCGCAGAGTAAAATTTCGGTTTTTAGAACAAGTGCTCGTCCTCGTCGAGCAGTTTCGCGGGACCGCCGACGTCCCAGGTGGTCGTGGAGACGCCGCAGTCGGAGACTGCCTCTTCGACTTCCTCGGCGTGTTCCTCGGTGGTGTTGACGTAGACGCTGGCACCGGTATCGGTCGAGAAGTAGACCGGGATGTCCTCCTCCTCGCGGAGTTCGCGGACCGTATTGAAGACCGCGAGGGTGGCGGGCTGCCAGTAGACCCACCCCGAGGGCCCGGTCATCGTGGTCGCCGCGAGCGACAGCGAGTCGTGTTCGGCGCGTTCGAACACGCCCTCGAAATCGTCGTTGCGAAGGGAATCACGCATCTTCGCGATCTGCTCGTGGATGTGGGCGTTGCGGGCCTGGAACATGTGGCTGTCGGCGGCTTCGCGGTGGGCGTCGTCGGTGTCCTTGTGGTAGGGGACGAGGCCGACGACGATCTTGAGGTCCTCGTGGAGGTTCGACGGGATCCGCTCGGAGCGACAGTCCTCGTCGTTCATCCCGGTTCGGAGATGCGAGAAGGCGCCGGTGACCGCTCGAGCCGCCGAGGCCGACCCGACGCGGGCGATCGTCGAGATCTCCTGCTTCGTGGCGTCGAGCTCGGCCGCCTCGGCCAGCGCCATCGCCGCGGCCGCGAAGCCCGACGAGGACGATCCCAGTCCGACGTTCGTCGGGAAGCTGTTCTCGCTCTCGAGGCGCACCGGGTAGACGGTGTGGGCGGCGTCGGACTTCGAGCGGGCCTTCTCGACGACGGCTTCGACGCGTTCGTGGGCGCGTCCCTCGAGTTCCTCGCCGTCGACGATGAAGGTGTCATCCTCGTGGTCCATCGAGAACTCGACGGTCGTTCGGGTGTGACTGGGGGCCGTACAGACGCTGATACTGTCGTGATAGGGGAGCCGCTCGATCTCGTCTCGCATCCCGTGATACTTGACCAGCCCCTGGATGGGGTGGGCCATGGCCGTGGCTTTCATACCCACATAGCTGGATGACGACCGCTTAAATGTCACGGCATCGTCGTCCACACCCGTCCGCAGCCGGATCTACTCCCGGTCGCCGGACTGCGACTCGAGATCGTCGATCTCGGCCGCCAGCGACTCGATTTCCTCCTCGAGGTCGTTGGACGTGTAGACCAGCGTCTTTTCGACCTCCATGATCTCGTCGGAGAGGTCGGCCTCGAGATTGGCGATCCGGTCCTCGAAACGGGACGCGAGGCGGTCGATCTTCGCGTCGACTTCGTCGTCGGTCGCGGAGAGGTCGTCCCGGAGCGCGTCGAGCTCCCGCTCGAGATCGCCATCGAGTTCGGCGAACTGCTCGTCGACCGCCGATTCGAGGTCCTCGAGCGCCGATTCGAGCCGCCTGGTTCGCGAATTGACCGTCGACGTTGCGTCGTCGACCCGCTCGGAGAGGATATCGAGGCGTTGCTCGAACGTGTTGACGCGTCCTTCGAGGGCGATCCATTGGTCGTCCAGGGTCTTGACCGCCGCCTCGGTGGCTTTCTCGAGGTCCGCAAGTTGCCCTGCGAGCGTCTTGACTGCGTCTTCGATCGAGTCACAGCGTGCCTCTGTCGTGGCGAGGCGCTCCGCGTGATCGGCGTCGGTGGCCTCGAGGTCCGCGACGGACGCCGACAGCGTCTCGAGTTCGTCGCGGGTGTCGTCGAGTCCCGTCTGCACGTCCGCGAGGACGGTTTCGGCCGTTCCGTTCTCGTCGAGAAACGCCTCGAGCGAATCGGTGTAGGCGGCGAGCGACTCGACGGTCGCCTGTAACCGTTCGATGCGAACGTCGTTGCTGACGCGGGCGTCGTCGGTGTCGGTCGATTCGTCTTGAGGACCCAGCCCGGCTGCGTCGTCGACGTCGAGCGCTCGTCTGAGCGCAGCCTGCTTGGTACCACCCTGATCGTCCTTGAGTTCGGCCAGCAGTGCGTCGACGATGGCCCCGTCTCGTGACGATTCCCCCTCGACGTTTCCGGTGTCGTTCTGAATGGTCATGGTCGATCACCCCCGAACCGATTCCGCCGAATTCGGCAGCGTCCGGACGACCGGCGAGAATTGTCTGGTATGAGTTATTCAATCATAGTTTCTCGTTCATAATAATAGTATCTAACCGGCGAAAACATATCGGGCTGATATCCGACGCGGTCGACGGAGCGCGGAATCCGAACGCTCAAACGACGACGCGCCTAGCGGATGCGCATGGGAACCCCACTGGAGACCCGCCGGGAGCAGACCACCGAGGTCGTCGACCGGCTCGAGGCGGAATACCCCGATTCTACGATTTCGCTGCGGTACGCGAACCGACTGGAGTTGCTGATCGCGGTGATCCTCTCGGCGCAGTGTACCGACGAACGGGTAAACGAGGAGACGAAGCACCTCTTCGAGAAGTACGACGGAGCCGAGGACTACGCGAACGCGGAGCAGGACGAGCTCGCCGAAGACCTGAACTCGATAACGTACTACAACAACAAGGCCAAATACATCCGCAGCGCCTGCGAGACGATCCTCGAGGAACACGACGGCGAGGTGCCGGATACGATGGACGAGCTGACCGAACTGTCGGGCGTCGGTCGGAAAACGGCGAACGTGGTCCTCCAGCACGGCCACGATATCGTCGAAGGGATCGTCGTCGATACGCACGTCCAGCGGCTCTCGCGGCGGCTCGGGCTGACGGAGGAGGAGTATCCCGAACGGATCGAGCAGGACCTGATCGAGATCGTCCCCGAAGACGACTGGCAGCAGTTTACACACCTCTGTATCGATCACGGGCGGGCGGTCTGTACCGCACAGAACCCCGACTGTGTCGACTGCGTCCTGGCGGACATCTGTCCCTCCGAGAAGGGTGACAGCGAGATCGACCTCGCTTCCGGTGACGCCTGGTAACTGGCGGCTGGATGGCCAGAGTCCCCGAAATATCCGTCACGCCGACGCTCGCAAGCCCAACGCCTTTTCAGAAACCGGCGATACCCCCGATCGGGATCACAATGTCCGACACCACTGACGAGCGCGATAACACCGGCAAAGACGAACACGGGCGAGACGTCCAGCTTGACCAAGAGAAGACCGATCCCGAGGAGGCGCGAGACGAAGAGGGGCTGACCGAGGAGGAGAAAGCGGCCCGCGAACGGGCGGACGAAGAGCAGCGGCGACAGGACATCGAACAGGGGTCGGTCGACCGGGAGGACGATGCCCTCGAGAACGAGAACCCGGACAATCATCGGGACGAGGAACCGCACAACAGTTAACGGGAGCGTCGAGGGACGGCGGTCGACTCCGGTCCGTTACGCATCCGTCGACACCGGTATTCTCGGTCGTTCTCACTCGCCCTCGAGTCGCTCGTCCGGAACGATCAGCGTCGCGAGCGTCCCCGCGAGGGAGACGGACACCCGCGAGTCGACGGTGACCGTGCCGACCGGTCGTCCGTCGACGACGAGCGTCACGTCGCCCTCGTTGCGTTCGACCGTGAACGTCAGGTCGTCGGTCGGCAGGACCCACTGCCGAGTCTGGGTGACGAATGGACCGATCGGCGAGACTGCGACCGCGTCGACGGCCCGCGAGAGGTGTGGCGCGTCGACTGCGCTCGCGTAGCCGTGGCTCCCTGCCGGCGTGGCCGTCACGACGCCGTCGGCGCGAAAGGTCGCGACGGACCGACCGCGATCTCGGACGCCGTACTCGGAGATCCGGGCCGGTTCGTCGGTGATGAGCGTCACGTCGAAGAGGGCACGCACTCGCGTTGCAGCCTCCGCCGAGTCGGTGTCGCCGTCCGCCTCGAGGCTCACGCCCAGCACCGACCGCTCGCGACGGACGGCGCGGCCCGCGAGCGCGGCCTCGAGCGCAGCGGGCGCGTCGTCGCGGTCGACCCCGTCGATTCCGGGAATCGAGCCGACCGGGAGCACGGGAACGTCGACGCCGGCACGAGCGGCCGCCGATAGCGTCGACTCGCCGACTGCCACCAGTATCGACGGCTCCGCCGCGAGAACGTCCTCGAAGTCGCCGCTCGTGATCGTCCCGTCGGTGACCGTCGACTCGAGGGAGTCGCCGATCTCGCTGGCGTCGCTCGCGGTCGCCTCGTGATCGACGACGCCGACGACGGGGGAGTCGCCCGCGTTCCACGCCGCATCCATGGCCGCCAGTTCACACGGCCCGCTCAAAAGCGTACGGTTGTCGATCGCCGCGCGCGATCGATCTCTCCGGCGGACGCCTCACTCGTCGTACGGCCAGTCACCAGTAATTCGCATCCCCGCCGCGAGATCCTGTGCTTCGAGGTCCGCCGCGATCTCCTCGCGTTCTCGATGGTCGACCGTCACGTCTTCGCGAGCGAGCGCGACGACGTACTCGGTCAGGAGGATCGCCTGTTCGCGCAGGGTCCGGGGCTCGAGTTTCTCGATCGTGTCGGCGTACGTGTGGCCCCAGCCGCGGCCCGGCCCGTCCGATATCGACTTGACGTGACAGCCCGGAACCCCCCGTTCGACGAACGGCCAGTGATCGCTGTGGGGACCGACCTTCGGGACGGTACCGATCGGGTGATCGTACCGCTCTGCGACGTCGTTGGCGACGTCCTGGAGCGCGTCGAACCCGTGCGTGATGATCGAGAGCGTTCGGTCACGAACGACGCCGTCGCTGTTGACCACCGCTTTGATCGCCTCCCGATCTGCCCCCTCGGCGTACCGCGTCGAGCCGAGGAGACCGACCTCTTCCGCTCCGAAGGCGACGAACTCGACGCGGGTTTCGAGTTCGTCTTCCCGCTCTGCGAGCGCGTTCGCGAGTTCGACTACCATCGCGGTTCCGGCGCCGTTGTCCATCGCACCTTCCGCGATATCGTGGGCATCGACGTGACTCGTCACGAGGACGCGCTGGTCCGTGTCCGGTCCGAGTTCGGCCCGGACGTTCTGGCTCTCCGCGGGGTGGACGTCGGCCTCGACGGAGAGCGTAACCGATTCGCCGTCGAACCGGCGACCGAGCCGCGCGCCGACCTCGCTCGAGACGCCGACGGCCGGAATCGGGCCGATCGGCTCGTCCTTCCAGCCGACGCTCCCGGTCGGCGGGAGACACCCCTCGACGTGGTTTCGGTAAACGAATCCCGCTGCACCGTTCTCGACGGCGTGGTGGTACTTCTCCCGGCGGTGGAGGTACCGATCGTAGTAGCCGGGAACGTCGCTTCGGACCATGACGATCGCGTCCTCGACGTCGGTTTCCTCGAAGTCCGCGGGCAGCCCGTAGCCGAGATCGATCAGCGGCGCGCGGATGCGGTCGTCGGGACTGCGCGGCAGAGCGATGCAGTCCTGCGTCGTGTCGGCCGCCACGATCGCGCTGTCGCCACGAGTCCAGCCCTGTATTTCGAAGGGCTCGAGCCGAGCGTTTCGCGCGCCGGCGTCGGCCAGCGCGTCTCGGGTCAGCTCGGCGGCTTCCCGCTCACCCTCGCTCCCGGCCATTCGGTTTCCGATATCGACGAGTCCCTCGAGGTGGTTCCAACCGACGTCGCTCTCGAAGACGGTACCGATCCAGGCTGTCATGGCTGGAACGTGGATGGACGGCCGTGTAACTGTATCGCTCGAGTGGAGGTCGAGATCTATTCACAGCTCGAAATTTTGCATGTTAGTAATTATCACTGTTTGACACGACAAACTGCGAATCTTTTTTACGCCGGTCCCTCTCGGACTCGATATGCGGGAGACGCTTGCCGACTGGCGGCCGGCCATCGACGAGGCGATCGCCGACCTGGTTCCACGCGAAATCGACGCCGCCTACCTCGAGTCGTTCTTCGGTGTGCCGACGTACGAGTACGATCCCATCGGACTTCAGCGAGCGCTGTCGACGCCGCTGTGGGATCTGCTCGACCGGGGTGGAAAACGGTGGCGTGCGGTACTGTTTCTCGTCTTCGTCGAGGAGTTCGGAGCGGACCCGGCCGAGTATCTGCCCTACGCCTGCATTCCGGAGATTCTACACAACGGGACGATCATCGTCGACGACGTCGAGGACGAGGCCACGATCCGACGCGGTGAACCGGCACTGCATCGCATCTACGGCCGAGATATCGCACTCAACGTCGGCAACGCGATGTACTTCCTGCCGCTGAAGATCATCGCGCAGGATCCGGCCGACCTCCCGGCCGACCGGCGGCTGGCCGCCTACGAGATGCTGATGTACGAACTCAACCGGACCCATCTGGGCCAGGGAATGGATATCGCCTGGCACAACGAACGGGAGGTCCGGGTCGGTACCGAGGAGTACCTCGAGATGTGTGCGTGCAAAACCGGCTGTCTCGGTCGGATCGTCGCCCGCCTCGCCGCGATCGTCACCGACCAACCCCCGGCGGTCGAGGACGCCGTCGCGGAGTACGCCGAACTGACCGCCGTCGCCTTTCAGATCGGCGACGACATCCTCGACGTCGAGCACTCGCTGGGTCGGGCCGGCGAGTTCGGCAAAGAGTTCGGCAACGACATCCGCGAGGGCAAGAAGACGCTCATGGTCATCCACGCGATCCGGGAGAGCGAGCCCGAGCGCGCCCGACGGCTGCAGGAAATCCTGGAGACGGACGAGAACACCGACGACGAGGTCCTCGAGGCCTTCTCGATCCTCGAGGACGCAGGGAGCCTCGAGTACGCGCGCGAACGCGCACTCGAGCTGGCTGCACAGGCCCGCGCGGCGATCGACGGGCTGGACTTCGACGCGGAGACGACCCGGAAGCTGAACGAGTTCACGGAGTTCGTCATCGAACGCGACGAGTAGCGCGTAGAACTCATCCGCTCGTATATACAATACGCTATGGGACGCATCGAAACGGTTCTCTTCGATCTCGACGGGACTCTCCTTCGATACGAGCGATCTCCGGGGGAGGTACTACGGGCCAGCTTAGACCGAGTCGGGACCGACCCCCTCTTTTCGGTCGAAGATTACTACGACCGGTTCGACGAGTTCGCTCGCCGGTGTGATTCGATGGCCGAGCTTCGCTCTGAATGCTTCGCCGCCCTCGCCGCCGAAAACGGGCACGATGCAGCCCTCGGACGAGCGGTGGCGACGGCGTTCGACGCCGAACGCGACCAGTCGAACGTGGAACTGTACCCTCGCGCCCGGGAGGTACTCGAGACGATACACCAACAGTACGCGGTCGGCATCGTGACGAACGGGGCGCGAGACGCCCAACGACGGAAGATAGACGCCGTCGGACTCGAGCGCTGGACTGATACGATCGTCATCGCCGGACAGGACGTCCCGCCGAAACCGGCCCCCGAACCGTTCGAACGCGCGCTCGATGCGCTCGACGCAATCCCAGAGACGGCCGTTCACGTCGGCGATTCGCTCGAATCGGACGTTAGGGGTGCGGCGGACGCGGGGTTGCACTCCGTCTGGGTATCCGGCGGTGATACCGATGCCGACGGACCGACGCCGACCTATCGGATCGAGACGATCGGGACCCTGCTGCCGGCCCCGTGGAACCGATCGGACTCCTGACGGCGTTCGTCCGGCCACCGGTTCCAACACTCCGGTACTCGAGACTCTCTCGAGAGACGGTCAGTAGGGCCAGATACAATCCCCTCGACGTGGAACGCCGAGTATGGCCGACCACTCGAGCCGGGCGACGACTGAGCGGACCGACGCCGCGAGGCCGTGGCCCCTTCTGGTGGCCGTCGGGCTCGCCGGCTCGGAGGTCGGCATCGTCGTCGACCTCGTTCCCGTCGCCGTCGCCGGGCTCGTCGTGTTCGCCGCGAGCGTCGCCGGGGTTCTGGCGGATGCGGAGTACGTCGACCGGCCGTTGACGCTCGTCACTACGTTCGGCGCGGTGTTCGTCGTCGTCGGTGGCGTACTGGCTGCCCACGGGACTGGGACGCTCCCGATCGCCCCTCTCGAGCCGCTCTCCGGGCTGACGAGTCGCGGCATCGCGCTCGTCCTCGCCGGCCTCGTGACGGTCGTCGGGGCCGGTCTGGTGCGGGCACGAGAGCCGACGCAGCGACCGAGCGACCCACACGATGACTGACCGACTCACTCGGCCGACCATACCCCGAACTATCGCACTCATCACACAGCTATGAGCCGACGCGCCTTCGACGCGGAAATCACGCTCGACCTCGCGGTCAACCTGATCCCGTTCGCGATCATCGGCTTCTTCGTCGCCGTTTTCGCGGTCTTCAATCCGTGGGGGTTCGATCCGCTCCAGTCGACGATCCAGTTCGCGATCCTGTTGGTGACGATGGGGACGCTCGGGGTCGTGACCTGGCTCGCAGCCAGGGTGATCGAAACCGACGATCGAACGCGACACGATACCTCCGAGACGTCGTCCGATCGGTAGCTGCCGGCCGTCGGACTCAGTTGACGATGAGGACGAATCCGGTCACCGCCATCATGACCGCGATCCCGACCAGCAGTAGCAAGAACAGCTCCTTTTCGGACAGTCGTCGCCGGAACACCGACCCGTCGGACTCGGATCTATCGGGACTCACGGGAACCACTATCGGCGCTACACCGCACTTACGGAAGAACGTTTCCCGGGCCGTCGTTCCCGGTCGCTCGCCGATCTCTGCGCCCTCGTCGCGGTCGTTTCGTTCGGGACCCCCGAAAAACGAGCCCGGATCGACTTTCTTCGCGATCCGTTCGATTCCGAGGGACAACCACCTGCTACAACGACGCCCGACGAAAGAGCCTCCACTCGGGACGGCGTACGACCGACTGTGTTCGACGACGAGCGAGTGGCGGGCCGTCGGGCCGTCGCCGGCCTCGGCCTCGCGCTCATCGCCGCGACCGCCGCCTTCGGGGCACTGCTCGGTGCGACCCTCCCCGGCCGAACCGGCCTCGAGGAGATCTCCATCCTCGCAGTCGCAGTCCCCGTCACTCCGTTCACGCTCGCCATCTACGGAGCCCTCGCCGTCGGTAGCGTCCTCGCAACGCTCGGGATCGTCGTCATCGTTCTCTCCCGATTCGACGAAAACGGCGTGTAATCGGTGACGTAACTGCCGCCGCTCAGGCCAGTCCGAGGTTCTCGCTGTACGCCCCGTACTGCTCCTCGAAGACGCCCATGATCTCGCCCATCGTCGCGTAGGCCTTCACCGCGTCGACGATGTAGGGCATCGTGTTCTCGCCGCGCTCGCTAGCCTCGCGGAGCGCCTCGAGCGCGTCCTCGACCGCCGCGTCGTCCCGGTCGGCTTTCACCTCCTCGAGCCGGCCCAGCTGGCGTTCGGCCGTGGTCTCGTCTATCTTGAGGGTGTCGGGGCTGGTGTCCTCCTCGAGGGTGTACTTGTTGACGCCGACGACGACTTCCTCGCCGCGCTCGACGCGCTCCTGGTACTCGTAGGAGGCGTCCTGAATCTCCCGGAGGAAGTAGCCGTCCTCGATTCCGGTGAGGATGCCGTCGCGAACCGAGCCGTCGCCCATCTCTTTGATTTCCTCGATGTAGCGCATCGTCCGCTCCTCGATCTCGTTCGTGAGGGTCTCGACGGCGAAGGAGCCCCCCATCGGATCGACGATGTCCGCCGCGCCGGACTCGTCGGCGATGATCTGCTGGGTCCGCAACGCGACCCGAACCGCCTTTTCGCTCGGCAGCGCCAGCGCCTCGTCGAAGCTGTTCGTGTGCAGCGACTGGGTGCCGCCGAGGACGCCGGCCAGCGCCTGAATCGTCACCCGAGCGACGTTGTTCAGCGGCTGCTGGGCCGTCAGGGACTGACCTGCAGTCTGCGTGTGGAACTTGAGTCGCTTGGACTCGTCGGCCTCGGCGCCGTACCAGTCGTCCATCACCCGCGCGTAGATCCGGCGGGCCGCACGGAACTTCGCGATCTCCTCGAAGAAGGAGTTGTGGCAGTTGAAGAAGAAGGAGAGGCGTGGTGCGAAGTCGTCTACCTCGAGGCCCCGATCGAGCGCGTCCTCGACGTAACCGAAGCCGTCCGCGAGAGTGAAGGCCAGTTCCTGGACCGCCGTCGAGCCCGCCTCGCGGATGTGATACCCCGAGACCGAGATCGGGTGGAACTTCGGGGTTTCCGCCGTGCTGAACTCGAGAACGTCCGTCACGAGATCGAGCGACGGATCCGGCGGGATCACCCACTCCTTCTGGGCGATGAACTCCTTGAACATGTCGTTCTGGAGGGTTCCGCGCAGCTGTTCGCGCGGGACGTCCCGCTGGTCGGCCAGCGCGACGTACATCGCGTAGATCACCGGTGCGGAGGGGTTGATCGTAAACGAGGTCGAGATCTTCTCGAGGTCGATCCCGTCGAAGAGGATCTCCATGTCTCGAAGCGTGTCGACCGCGACGCCCTCCTTCCCGATCTCGCCCTCGCTCATGGGGTCGTCCGAATCGAGTCCCATCAGCGAGGGCATGTCGAAGGCCACCGAGAGCCCGGTCTGGCCCTCGTCGATCAGGTAGTGAAACCGTTCGTTGGTTTCCTCCGCGGTGCCGAAGCCGGCGAACTGGCGCATCGTCCACGTCCGTCCCCGGTACATCGCCGGATACGGGCCGCGGGTGTAGGGCTCCTCGCCCGGAAATCCCAGGTCCTCGAGGTAGTCGAGATCGCCGACGTCGTCGGGGGTGTAGAGTCGATCGACTTCGTGATTCGAAACGGTCGCAAACCGATCCTGACGCTCGCCGTGACGGTCGAGGGTCGGCTCGAGCGTCTCCGTCTCCCACCGATCGCCTGCAGTACGGATCTCCTCGAGATCCTCGTCGTCGTACATGGTCGTAATATTTGCCGACAGCGCAATGAAGGTTCGGGAGCGACCATCGGTCCTGAGAACGCGGGCGCTATGGAGCGGATAACGATACTCAGAGACGCTCTCGTTCTCGTTCGACCGGGTGCAGATCCTCCGCCCAGTCGATGTCGACGCGGTGAGTCGGCCTGCTCGACAGTCCCTCGCGGCTGACGATCTCGAGCGTTCGGTTGCGCGCGTCGGGCGTGAACGGGGCCGCAGCCATCACCCGCGCGACGTCTGCACGCGGGATCGATCCCGAGACTGTATCGCCGCCTTCACCGACCACTACCTGACCGGTCGGCGGTTCGTTCGTCAGTTTTCCGGGGCGGAGGATCGTGTACGCCAGTCCCGAGCGCCGCAGCGCCGTCTCCGCGTCTCCTTTCGCCCGGAGCGAGCCCCGAAGCACGAGCCGAGCCGGCAGGGACATCCCCGCCTTCGAGTTCCCGACGCCGATCGCGCTCTCGAAGACGACGTACGAAACCCCTTCCGCGACGGCAGCAGTCACGAGGTTGATGACGCCGGTTCGATCGACCAGTTTCCCGCCGGTCACGTGACGCAGGCTCGGCGGCGTTCCGAGCGCACAGTAGACGATATCACAGTCTTCGACCGCCCTGACGGCGTCGGCGGACTCGAAAAAATCGACGACGGCAACCTCGTCGGCCCCGTGTCGCTCGAGCGTGTCGACGCTCGCGTACGATCGCGTCGTCGCGCGAACGGTGAGGTCGGTCGGTCGCAGGACGGAGAGTAACTCCTCGCCGGTCGCTCCGCTGCCACCGGCGACGAGGACGCGGTCGGACGTGTGTGAACCAGTCATCGCACGAGGTACTGCCCGGACACGGAAAACGCTCATCAGCGATCAATCGAGCCGACTATCCGTCGGAAACGACTGTGATAACGCTGGGCGCTACCGATACCCTCCTTCTGGTCCGCTATTCGTCCTCGCCGCCGTCGGATTGCAGTCGCTTCGTCGTCTGGACCAGCGGATGTCGCGCGTAGTCGACGACGTTGATGTCGTCGATCCGCTCCAGCCCTTCTTTTTCGGCCGTCCGTGCCATCCCCAGATCGATCTCGTGATCGATGACGATGACGTAGGCGTCCATCTCGTCGATGTCCAGCCGATCGGCCGCGAGCACGCGATGGTGGCCGTCCGCCAGCAAGAGAGTGCCGCCGTTGTCTATCACGACGAGCGGCTCAGCGAGCCCGCGCTCGAGCTCGTATCGCCGGCCCTCGAGCTCGTCCGCGTAGACCCGACCCTGTGTGGGGGTCAGGTCAGCGAGCGCGACGGTGCGGCGCTCTTCGGTCAGGTCGATCTCGTGGATCTGTTCCAGGGTTCGCATCAGCTTGCCGACCTTTTCGGGCGTCGCGCGTTCTATCTGACTGCGGATGACGTCCGCGTTGGAGATGATCCCGACGAGGTTGCCAGCGTCGTCGACGACGGGCAGCTTCTGAATCCCCGATCGGAGGATGACGCGCGCGGCGTCGGTCACCTTCATATCGGGGTGGGCGACCAGGAGATCGGTCGCCATCACTTTGAAAATCGGATCGCCGTCGTCCGCGAGCAACAGATCGCGGGCGCTGATGAAGCCCTCGACGCGGCGTCGCTCGCAGACGGGGAAGCCGCTGTGTTCCTCGCTTTCCGCGATCCGCGTCGCGACCTGCCCGACGGTTTCGTCGGGCGATACCGTCGCGACATCGCGTGTCATGTAGTCCTTGACCTTGGGCTTCGTCCGATCCGACGCGACCTCCATAGTGGGACACACGGGGCCGGCGCGCAAAAGTACTGGCTTCCCCGCGGTCGGAGACTCGCTTCGAGAGCCGACACTGTCGTCCGGGTCGCGCGAAATTTCGTCCCCATCGACGAACCCGGGAGTCAGCGCCCGCTCGGTGCGCCAGCGTTCCTACGCCGACTCGCCGTCTTCCGGCTCGCCGCGCTGGGTGAACAGCCACTCGCTGGTCTGCGTGTAGGCGCCGACCGGGACTCCCGGCCGCGAGTCGATCGACTCGAAGAATCGGTTGGTGATGACCTCCTCGACGACGCTGACGATCGACTCGATCTCCTCCTCGTCGTCCGCACTGCCCAGAATACCGATCTCGAGTTGCGCGCCGGCCATATCGGCGTGGCCACCGGCGCTCCCGATTCGATCGAACGCGTCGCGAAGCGTCTCCCCGAGATCGACGTCCGCGGCCCGGGATCGGGCCGACAGGAAGACCATCTCGTCGGCGAATCCGAAGACCAGCGTCGTATCGATGCCCTCCATCGCGAGTAACTGGTCGGCCGCCTGGGGGAGCGCATCCCGGTCGCCGATTCGACCGACGCTGGCGACGGCGACCGAATCCCGCTGGACCCGGTTCTTGATCGCTCGTGCGATCGTCTCGAGAGTATCGCCCTCGAGCGAGGGCTGTTCGATCTGATCCAGCAGCGAGGTATCGACGTGGGGCCACAGTAGCGACGCGGCACGAAAGTCGGCGGGAGAGACTTCCCTGGAGAAGTCGTTCGTGTCGACCCGGATTCCGTACAGCAGGGCCGTCGCCGTCGCCGGATCGAAGTCGAGATCGACGTGATCGAGGTACTCGGTCAGGACGGTGCTGGTCGCGCCCGCCTGCTGGCGCAGATCGACGAACTCGCCGGGGACCGGTCCGCGAGGCGGATGGTGGTCGATGACGATATCCACGTGGAGATCCGCCGGGAGCTGGTCGTTGACACCGGGCCGAGAGTGATCGACGAGTGCGAAGGCCGAGTACTCCCCGAGCGAGTCGTTTCGGTCCAGGTTTCGCAGGTTCAGGCCGAGGAGGTTGACCATCGCCCGGTTCTCTTGGTGGGAAATGTTCCCGAAATAGCAGGCGTCGGCGTCGACGCCGACCGACTCGGCGATGGCGACCAGCGCGACCGCGCTCGCGATCGCGTCCGGATCCGGGTTGTCGTGGGCGACGACCGCGAGCCGGCCGTCGATCCCAACGAGCTGCTTCCGGAGTTCGATCGCGGATTCGGCCGTCGGCATCGCCGTTCCGCCGATCACTCGATCGGCAATGGCGGCCGTCGGATCGACGACGTGGTCCGCCAGCTCGTCGAACCGCTGTCGGTCGGCCGCCGTCGCGTTGCCGCCCAGATACCCCACGATCGACGCCGCCGGGAACCGCTCTCGGGCCGCCTCGAGGGCGGCTCGGTTGACGTCGGTACGGTCGCTGGCGACGAAGATAACGTCCGGGTGATCGACGTTCTCGATCGCGTCGGGATCGGCGGGATCGGCACTGCGAGCCGGCACGCTTTCCTCGCGCAACGTTTCCACGACGGTCTCGTCGTCAGTGATGACGAGTCGCCGGTCGCCGTCGCGCTCGGGCAGCCGCTCCGTCACCTGTCGGCAGATCGTCCCGCAGCCGAGCACGAGCCGGAAAACCATTTGTCGCGGCTTGCAACCCCTGCGGGTAAAAGCTACCGGGTCGCCCGCGGGATCCTCAGACGATGATCGCGGTCGCCGCCTCGGTCGCGGCGTCGGCGATCGGACTGAATGCTGGCAGGATCAGGACCGTCAGCACTGCCGCAGCGATGATCGCCGCGTAGAGCCCGGTCGGCTGTGCGAGCCGCTCCCGGTCGAGAATCGGCTCCTCGATCCAGAGTGCCTTGACGAGCCGCGAGTAGTAGTACAGCGAGAGCGCGCTGTTGATCACCAGCGCGGCGGCGAGAACGAGCAAGATCGTGTTGTCCGCGGCCGCTTCGATGGTCGCGGTGTACAGCAGGTACTTGCTCGCGAAGCCGGCGAAGGGCGGGACGCCCGCAAGGCTGAACATGAAGACGGCCATCGCGGCGCAGGCGAAGGGCGCCTGCTTCGAGAGGCCGTTGTAGTCCTCGAACGTCCGGCCGACGCCCCAGTACTCCGCCAGCCCGACGAACAGGAACGCGCCCGTGTTCATGAAGCCGTAGACCAGCAGGTGCATCATGGCGGCCCCCATGACGGCGTCGCCGCCGTCTGCCGAGAGGGCCGCGAGTCCGATCAGCACGTAGCCGGCGTGCCCGATCGAGGAGTACGCGAGCATCCGCTTGACGTTCTCCTGGGTCGCCGCCGCGAAGTTCCCGACCGTCATCGTGACGATCGCGAGAATGCCGAAGGCGAGCGTCCAGTCGACGCCGATCACGGCGGTCGTCGCCTCGAGCGGGAACGCCGTCGCGAACACGCGGAAGGCGAGCACGAAGCCGGCGGCCTTCGAGGCCGAGGAGAGGAACGCCGAGATCGGCGCGGGCGCGCCCTCGTAGGCCTCGGGGGCCCAGAAGTGGAACGGGACGCTCGCGGTCTTGAACGCGATCCCGCCGATCAGCATGAGGATGCCGAGTCCGAGGAGGCCGCCCATCTCGACGACGTTCTGGTCGGAGCTTTCGAGCGCCCCGGCGATCGCCTCGAGTTGCAGCGAGCCGGTCGCGCCGTAGACCAGCGAGACGCCGTAGACGAAGATCGCCGACGACAGCGCGCCGATCAGGAAGTACTTCAGCCCGGCTTCGACGCTGCCGCGGTTGTCCTTCAGGATGGCGACCAGGGCGTACGAGGGGAGGCTCGTCAGCTCGAGCGCGATGAAGATCGTCACGAGGCTGTTCGAGGCGGCCATCATCGACATCCCGGTCGCGGCGAGGATGACCAGCGAGTAGTACTCGGCCTGATAGGTGTGATCCCGCAGGTAGTCGTAGCTCGCGACCGCGACGAGGGCGGTGACGACGGCGATGATGATCATGAAGTACAGCGCCAGTTGGTCGACGACGAACTGGCCGTTCATGACGTCGATGACGCCGTGGTTCTCGATTCCGGTCGCGCCGACGCCGGCGGCGGTGTACCAGACCGCGACGGCGAGCGACGCCAGTGAGCCGACGATCGCGGTGCCGGCGAGCAGCGAGCGATTCGTCGAGTGCGGGTCGATGCTGTCGAGCAGGAACAACACGAGCGCCGTCCCCGCCAGGATCAGTGCCGGCGCGAGCGCCATCCAGTCGGGGAGCTCGAAGACCGCCATCAGCGCTCACCTCCGATGATCGGATCGATTGCGTCGGTTATCATGTCGAAGATCAGGTCGGGGGCCACGCCGAGGGCGATGATGAGCCCCAGCAACACGACCATCGACGCGACGTCGTGCACGGGCGCACGGCCCACCTCGTAGTCGGTTTCGAGTCGATACGGTCCGAACACCGTCCGCTGGAGCGCGAACAGCAGATAGCCGGCGACGATGACGATGCCGAACATCGCGAGCGAGGTGAACACGGCCGAGTACGCGAGCAACTCGGAGCCGAAGGAGCCGAAGAAGATGAAGTACTCGGCGGCGAAGCCGCTCATCAGCGGCAGTCCCATGTAGCCGAAGGCACCGGCGATGAGGATTCCGACCGCGATCGGCATCCGATCCGCCATCCCGGACATGTCGGTGACCATCCGGGTGTGGGTCGCGTTGTAGATGACGCCGACGGCCATGAACATCAGTCCCGAGATCAGGCCGTGGGAGATCATCTGGAAGGTCGCGCCGCCGATCCCGAACTGGGTGTAGGCGACCAGTCCGAGGATGACGTATCCCATCGAGGACACGGACGAGTAGGCGACGATCCGCTTCAGGTCCGTCTGTGCGAGCGCCAGCATCGCGCCGTAGATGACGCTGATCACCGCGATCGCCGCGATCGGGACCGCGTAGGCCTCGACCTGGTCCGGGAACATCGTGAAGTTGAACCGGAGCAGGGCGTAGGTCCCCATCTTCAGCAGGACGCCGGCCAGCAGTATCGAGGCCGGGGTCGGGGCCTCGACGTGGGCGTCGGGTAGCCACGTGTGGAAGGGGACGATCGGCACCTTCACCGCGAAACCGAGGAACATCCCGATGAAGACGACGGACGCGAGTGCCGTCCCACCGAGACCGAAGAGTCCCTCGGGCCCGCCGTTGACCATCGCCGTCGCGATTTCTGGCAGGGCGAAGGACGTCACCGAGTCGCCGAGCCCGAAGACGAGCGCGATGAACGACCCGAACATCACCAGCGACGCCACGTTCGTGTAGACGAAGAACTTGATCGCGGCGTACTTCCGTCGCGGGCCGCCCCAGATACCGATCAGCAGGTACATCGGGATCAGGACCGCCTCCCAGAAGATGAACCAGACGAAGAAATCGAGCGCCGAGAAGACGCCGATCAGGTTCGCCTCGATGAACAGGATGAGCCCGTAGAACTGGGACTCCCGTTCGTCGATCGGCGTCCACGAACTCACGGTCGCCAGCGTACAGAGGATCGTCGTCAGAACGACCAGCGGCAGGCTGATACCGTCCAGACCGACGAACCACGAGATCGAGTAGTCGCCGATCTCGAGCCACGCCAGCTGCGATTCGAACGCCAGCTCGCCATCGAGCAAGGCGTTCCCGCTGCCGTCGAAGGCGGTGAACAGCCACAGGCTGATCGCCGCCGGCACGAGACTGATGGCGAAGGCGAGCTTGCCGGCGATGCGATTCGGCGCGACGAACGTGATCAGCGCGCCGAGCAGTGCGACCGCGATGAGCGCTTCTATCATCATGCGAACCACCCTCCGAGATAGCCGAGGACGAGCAGTAAGCCGATGAACCCGCCCACCAACAGCGCCGCGTAGTTAGTCACGATACCCGTCTGAATCCGTTTCAGCCGATCGCTGCCGAACAGGCTGATCGTCGACGTCCCGTTGACGACGCCGTCGATGACGGTCTGATCGAACCGGTCGGCCGCTCGAGCCAGCGGGAGCGTCAGGCCTTCCGCGAGCCAGACCTGGTACTCGTCCTGGTAGTAGTTGCGCCGCAGGAGGCTGTACGCGCCGCCGAGCTTCGCCGTGTGGCGGGTCGGCTCGGGCACGTTGTACAGCGTGTGCGCCGTGAACGCGCCGGCCAGCGCGAGGCCCAGCGACAGGCCCGCGCTCAGTAGCATAGTGACCGTCTCCGAGCCGATCACGCCCTCCTCGAAGGCGACCGTCTCGTGGTAGGCGTGGTAGGTCAGCCCCTCGACGTAACCGTACTCGCCGTCGAGCCAGAACTCGAGGAACGTGATGTCGACCCCGAGAACGTGGGCGATGGGTGCCATGTTCGCGAGACCGGTGAGCGCCGCGAGGACGCCGAGTACGATCAACGGGGTTTTGACGGCCCAGCCGACCGGATGCGGGTCCTCGGCCGTCTCCGAGCGGGGCTCACCGTGGAAGGTCAAGAAGACCATCCGGAACGTGTAGAAGCCGGTGAAGAACACGGCGATCAGTCCCATCGCGTAGGCCGCGAGGATGACCGGCTGCTCGAGGCCGACGATCAGCGCGTCGAAGAGGATCTCGTCTTTCGACCAGAAGCCCGAGAAGGGGACGATCCCCGCGAGCGCGAGCGCGCCGGCGAGGAACGTGTAGTAGGTGACGGGTGCCTTGTCCTTTAGGCCGCCCATCTCCCACATGTCCTGTTCGTGGTGCATGAGGATGATGACGGCCCCGGCACCGAGGAACAGGAGCGCCTTGAAGAAGGCGTGATTCATCAGGTGGAAGACGCCGGCGACGTAGCCGCCGACGCCGAGTCCGAGCATCATGTAGCCGTACTGGCTGATGGTCGAGTACGCCAGTACCTGCTTGACGTCGTCCTTGACGACGCCCATCGTCGCGGCGAAGAGCGCCGTGAAGCCGCCGACGAAGGCGATGATCGCCAGCGCGGTCGGACTCAGCGCGTAGTAGCCGAACATCCGGGCGACCAGGTAGACGCCGGCCGCGACCATCGTCGCCGCGTGGATGAGCGCGGAGACGGTGGTCGGACCCTCCATGGCGTCGGGGAGCCAGGTGTGGAAGGGGAACTGCGCGGACTTGCCGAGGACGCCGCCGAGGACGAGCAGTCCGGTGATCGTCACCCAGGTCTGGGCGTCGAAGCCGAACAGGGTCGCTTCGTTGTCGATCGCCGTCTCGGCGGCGGTGACGAACGATTCCTCGCCGGCGAAGCCGACCGTGCCGAACGTCGCCGCGATGGCGACGACGCCGATCAGGAAGAAGTAGTCCCCGAAGCGGGTGACGAGGAACGCCTTCTTCGCGGCCGACGGTGCCGACTTCGTGCGGAACCAGAACCCGATCAGTAGGTACGAGCACAGTCCGACGAGCTCGAAGAACATGAACGCCATCAGCAGGTTGTCCGCGAAGACGAACGCGAGCATGCTGAAGGTAAAGAGCCCGAGTTCGGCGTAGTACCGCGGCAACCCGGTTTCGCCTTCGACGTTCATGTAGCCGAGGCTGAAGACGTGGACGAGCAGTGCGACGAGCGAGACGATCACCAGCATGAGCGCCGAGAGCGGATCGATCAGGATTCCGAAACTGAATGCGATCGTTTCGACGCCGGTCGCGCTCTGGGCCGCACCGTTCGTCCACTCGTACAGCGTCGCGTGATGCGTCTTACCGCCGCCGACGGCCGCGAACATCACCAGTGAGATGACGAGCGAACCCGCCGTCGCGAGGATACCCGGGAGCGCGCCCTTCTTCGGCAAGTGCTTGCCGAAGAGAAGCGCGACCACGAACGCCACGAGTGGGAACACTGCGATCGCCGGTGCGAATCCGAACGGATCTGTTGCTATTCCTGCCATCTTACCACCTCATCGTCGTCGGAACCGTGACGTCGACGTCACGGAAGTTGCGGTACAACACCAGGATGATCCCGAGTCCGACGGCCACCTCGGCGGCGGCGAGCGCCATCGTGAACAGCGCGAACAACTGCCCCGTGAGGTTGCCGTGATAGAACGAGAACGCGATCAAATTGATATTCGCCGCGTTCAGCATGAGTTCGACGGACATCAGGAACAACAGTGCGTTGCGACGCGTCAGCACCCCGAAGAGGCCGATACAGAACACTGCCATCGACAGCAGCACGTAGTACTGCACGTCGACGGTCATCGGTCCTCACCTCCCGTCTCGGTCGAACCGCCCTCCGACCGCGTCCCGCCGTCTGCGACTGCCGGTTCGGCGCCCTCGCTGCTGCTCGAGGCCTCGCCGGCGCTCGAGAGCGCGGAAACGGGTTCGCCACCCTCCTCGCGTTTCGCGAGGACGAGCGAGGCGTCGAGCGCGGCGTCGAGCGCGACGGCGACGAGCAGGACGGCGGCGAGGAAGGGTTCCGTGCCGCCGATCGTCTGGAGTTCGTCGAAGCCGAACAGCGCGTAGCCGAGTTCGGCGGTGATCGAGACGTCCGGGAAGCCGCCCTGTGACATCGGCTCGAACGCCGTGTTCAGGGTGATGAGCGCCATCACCGCGAACAGCCCGACGGCGAGCAGTCCCGGCACGAGCGTCTTGCCGAGTCGGAGTTTCGGACCGGTCGTCATGCCTGTACCACCTCTTCCGTGCTGGCGTCGTCGCGCTGGGTCAGCATGACGGCGAACGTGATGAGGACGAGGACCCCGCCCACGTAGACGAGGACCTGCATCATGGCGACGAATTCCGCCGCCAGCATCACGTAGTGCACCGCCACGCTGAGCAGCGCCACGCCCAGCAGGAGCGCCGAATGCCACGGGTCCTGCATGAGCACGACACCCACCGCGCTGGCCAGCGTGACGATGGCGAACAGCGCGAACGCGATCAGCTCGTAGTTCATGTTTGTTGGTAGTGCCCGTTTGCGGGACGGGCGAGCCCGTTACTGGTAGTCGACCTCTCCCTCTCCCTCACCGACCCACGCGCCCCGATCGGGTTCGCGGGACGCGAGCGGGTCGATGTCCTTGTACCACGGGACGGCTTTCAGCTGCTCTTTGTTGTAGACGAAGTCGTGTTTCGTGTCCGCGGTGAACTCGAAGTTCTCCGTGAGCAGGATGGCGTCGACGGGGCAGACCTCCTCGCAGAGCCGGCAGTAGATGCACTGCCCGATGTGGAGGTTGTACTGTTCGCCCTGTCGCTGATCGTTCGTGACGATCTGGATCGTGTCGTTCGGGCAGACGTTCTCGCACTGGCGACACCAGATACACCGCTCCTGACTGAACTTGTGGACGCCGCGAAAGCGCGGCGAGACGTCGGGTGCGGTCTCCGGGTACTCCACCGTGAAGGTAGAGCCGTCCAGTGCGTGCTTCATCGTCGTCGCCATCGATTTGAGTATCCCGATCATGTTATCAGCCCCACGATTATCGCGGTCAGAATGAGATTGGCGAAGGAGAGGACGAGTAGTCCCTTCCAGCCGATCTCGATGAGTTGGTCGATCCGAACCCGGGGAACCGCCGATCGCAGCCACTGCGTCGCGAAGAAGACGCCCCAGATCTTGATGATGAACCAGACGATCCCGAGCGCCGCCGGTCCGGGACCGGCGGGACCGCCGAGGAAGATCGTCGCGATGATCGCACCGCCGAGGAAGATGTGGAGGAACTCCCCGAGGTAGATCAGTACGAAGTAGACCGAGGAGTACTCGGTCTGGTAGCCGGCGACGATCTCGGTCGGTGCCTCCGGCGTGTCGAAGGGGTTGCGGCCGACTTCCGCGAAGTTCGCGACGAGGAACAGGACGAACGCGAAGGGGTTGACCAGCGCGTACCACGAGGGGATCGAAACGCCCGCGATCGTCACCAGCGGCTCCGCCTGAGCCGAAACGATCTCGCCCAGCTGCAGCGTGCCGGCGAAGATCACGACCGACATCCCGGTGATGACCAGCGGGATCTCGTAGGCGATGTTCTGTGCCACCGCGCGGAGCCCGCCGAGCATCGAGTACTTGTTCGCCGACGCGTAGCCGGCCATCACCAGGCCGAGGCTCGCGATGCCCGACACCGCGAAGACGTACGCGAGTCCGACTTCGGGGTCGGCGAGGTGAATCCCGCTTCCCATCGGAATGACGGCGAACCCGAGCAGCGCCGACGACGCGACGACGATCGGCGCGAGGTCGTACGCCGGCCGATCCGCGTTTTCGGGGATGACGAGCTCCTTCGACAGGAGCCGCACGGAGTCGGCGACGATAATGAGGATTCCGGCCGGTCCGAGCCGGTTGACGGCGATCCGGTCCGTGAAGGCGGCGGTTATCTTCCGTTTCGCCCACGGTCCAGCGACGCCGGTCATCGCGAGCATCAGGTTGCCGACGATGAAGGCCGCGAGGAAGGTCGCGAGCAGTTCACCGCCGAGTCCGAGCCCGTCGAGGCCGGTCAGCTCGCCGATCCGCTCGGGAAGCAAGACGGTATCCTGCAGCGGCACTGCCGGTAGTGCCGGCGTCACATCGGTCGCGCCGGTGACGGTCGTGCCGCTCATACTACCTGTCCACCTCCCCGAGGACGATGTCGAGGCTGCCCAGCGACGCGATCAGGTCCGGCACGTACTCCCCTTCGGCCATCTCGGGCAGCGCCGAGAGGTTGTGGAAACACGGACTCCGGATCTTGAACCGGCCCGGTTTGTCCGTCCCGTCCGAACGCATGTAGATGCCGAGTTCGCCCTTCGCGGCCTCGACGCTGCGGTAAATCTCCGTGTCCGCGTCCGGCTTGAGCGTCCGGGGGACGTTGCTCTGAACCGTCCGCTCGTCTTCGGGCCAGTCCTCGAGCAGATCGACGCACTGCTCGATGATCTTCGCGGACTCCTCGACCTCCTGCATGCGAACGAGGACGCGGCTGTAGTTGTCGCAGCCGTCCTCGGTGACGACGTCCCACTCGAGGTTGTCGTAGTAGCCGTAGGGGTCGTCCCGGCGGAGGTCGTAGTCGATGCCGGAGCCGCGGGCGACGGGGCCGGTACAGCCGTACTGTTTGGCGACCTCGGGCTCGAGGATCCCGGTGTCGTGACACCGAACCTGGAAGATCTCGTTGCCCGTCAGCAGGTCGTTGTACTCGTCGACCTTCGCGGGGAGCCCGTCGAGGAAGTCCCGCGTCTTTTCGAAGAACTCCTCGCGGGGTTCGGGCAGGTCCCAGGCGACCCCGCCGAGCCGGAAGTAGTTGAACATGAGCCGCTGGCCGGTGAGGTCCTCCAGGATGTCCTGGACGACCTCGCGGTCGCGCATGCCGTACTGGAAGATGGCGGTGAAGTCGCCGTAGACGTCCAGCGCGAACGTGGCGAGCGCGAGCATGTGCGCGGCGATCCGACAGAGTTCGGCCCCCATCGTCCGGATGACCTGCGCGTACTCGGGGACCTCGATGTCCGCGAGGTCCTCGGCCGTGCGCGCGTACGCCCACTCGTTGAGCAGGCCGGCGGAGACGTAGTCCCAGCGGTCGGGGTAGGGCATGATCTGGTGGCGGTAGGTCCCCTGCTGACACATCTGCTCCTCGCAGCGGTGCAGATAGCCGATATCGGGATCGACGTCGACGACCGTTTCGCCGTCGAGTACCGTCTCGATGTGGAGCACGCCGTGGGTCGCCGGGTGGTGGGGACCGATGTTGAGGAACATCGTGTCCGACTCGTCGTCGTGGTGGTCCGGCTGGACCGGGTTGGCGTGTTCGGTCAGGGTCACGAGCTGGGGTTTCTCCTGATCGTAGCCCCGCGAGAGCGGGTGACCCTGCCAGGTTTCTGGCAGGAGGATCCGTCGCGGATCGGGGTGCCCCTCGTAGTCGATGCCGACGAGGTCGAACGCCTCCCGCTCGTGCCAGTCGGCGGTTCGGAAGACCGGCTCGGCAGTCTGGCTGACCGGCTCGTCGGTGGTCGTCGGAACGACGACCGACACCTCCTGTGTCGGATCCGCGTACTTTCGGAGGTGATAGATCGACTCGTAGCGGTCCGCGTACTCCTGTGCGGTGAGATTGGCGAGGTGATCGAACCCCGCCTCGTCGCGAAGATCCGTGAGGACGTCCTGCACGTCGTCCGGCCGGATGACGAATCCGGGCGCGTTCAGGTGGTCGTCGCGTGCGAGCGCGCGATCGCCGATCAGCGCCGCGAGCTCGTCTTCCGTGACCTCGATCGACGGCTGGCCTCGCTCGAGTCCCGTGCTCATGGCGAATCAGCCCAGTTGTAGCGCATGACGAGGTCCTCCTCGTCGATGTCGTCCGCGAGCTTCTGGACGAGCTCGTCCTTGGGCAGGTCGCCGAACTCCTCGAGCTCGTACGGCTTGACCACGACGGGCGTCGATTCGCCGTTGCGGATCCGCTCCTGGAGTTTGGCGATGCCGTAGACGAGCGCTTCCGGTCGCGGCGGGCAGCCGGGGACGTGGATGTCGATGGGGATGATCTCCTCGGCACCCTTGACGACGTTGTATCCCTCCTGGAAGGGGCCGCCGGAGATCGTACACGAGCCCATGCCGACGACGAACTTGGGTTCGGGCATCTGGTCGTAGACCCGCTTCATGCGGGGGCCGAACTTGGAGACGATCGTCCCGGGGACGATCATCACGTCGGCCTGCCGGGGTGAAGCGCGGGGAACGCCGGCCCCGAAGCGGTCGAGGTCGTGTTTGATCGCGTACGTGTGCATCATCTCGATGCTGCAACACGCGATCCCGAACTGGAGCATGAACATGGAGTTGCCCCGCACCCAGTTCATGAACTTGTCGAACTTCGTGAGGATGAACGGGGTCGACCCGAACGCCTCCCGGAGCTTGGAGTTGAAGCGGTCGTCGGCACCCTCACCGATCCGCGAATCCCGGGTGTCCGTCGACGGTGCGGTGCTGTCGTAGATTTGCTTGCGCGGTTGTTCGCTACTCATTGTCTGTCAGTTTCCAGCTGGCGCGGTGTCTGTGCCCACTGTACTGCGCCCGTGCGCCACGCCCACGCGAGTCCGACGAGCAGGATGGCGACGAACAACAGCATCGGTCCGAGCGCGCGGACCAGCGAGATCTCCGGCGCGGCGAGCGCATCCTGATAGGCGACCGCCCACGGGAACAACAGGACGGTCTCGATATCGAAGACGACGAACAGCAGCGCAACCATGTAGTACTGGATATTGAACCGGATGCGCGTTCCGCCGGTCGGAATCTCGCCACTCTCGTAGGTGGCTCGTTTGCTCGTTTCGGGCACGGTGGGCCGCAGGAGGTACGATACCGTCATCATCCCGAACGGTATCAGCACTCCGACGAGCGCCAGCGCCCCGATGGCGATCCAATCATTCATCTCGGTAACGTTCGAGGCTTCAGACCGCACGCACATAAGGGTTGATTCTTCGTTATTCGGGGAAACACGGGCCGAGACGCGGTTCTGCGGGAGGCATCCTTCGTGAATAATCACGTGAAACTATAGCTGCTCGTGGAGAACGTAACCGGATCGATAATAGAGTATCATTCGCTGCCGAAATCAGGGGCTACGCACGCTCGAGACGGCTTTCCCTGCTACCCCCGCGAATTCGCTCGATCGAACAGTTTCCCGTCGCCGATGGCCACGTTCACCGGCGTCCGCCTAGCGATCGCGGTTCCGGAACGCCGGCGTCCCGCTATCGTGAAGCTCTCGAGAGACAGCACCGACGCCCTCGCGTAAGTCCTCGTGGTAGGCGACCAGTCGATCGCGGACCTCGTCGTGCTGGCGAGCGAGAATCTGCGCGGCCGACAGTGCCGCGTTGAACGATTTCCCGGCGTCGACCGCGACCAGCGGCGCGCCGGTCGGCATGCCGATGACGCTGTCGACCGATTTCTCCTGGACCGGGACGCCGATGACCGGCAACGGATACGCGATCGACGCGGTCATGTTCGGGAGGTCCGCGGACTTGCCGCCCGCACCGGCGATGATCACCTCGAGGCCCCGTTCCTCCGCGGTTTCGGCGTACACAGTCATCAAGTCCGGCGTTCGATGGGCCGAGGTCACGTAGGTCTCGAAGGTAAACTGCTCCGCCGGCGAGTTCTCGTAATCGGTCTGCTCGGCGAAGCCGAGTTCGTCGACGAAGGCGTCGTAGGCTCCGCGGCGCTTGCCGCCGGTCATCATCGTCTCGAGGTCGGAGTCGCTCCCCATGACGATCCCGACGTCGGGCGTTTCCTCGGCGGGACGATCCTGGCTCGCTTCGTCCTGTAGGCGGTCGATCAGGTCGCTAACGCTGTCGCTCATGCGTGAAGGTGGTCGGGCGATCGACTTGAAACGATAGCAAACGAGACGGACGACGGGTGACCGCGCAGCCGACGCTACGTTGGGAACGTCACGGCGTTTACGTTCGGAAGGTTACGGCGTCCTCGAGTTCGCGCGCACGCTCGAGCAAATCCTCGACCGATTCGTTCTCCTCGACCGCCGAGAGCGTCACGTGGCCCATTTTCCGCAGCGGCCGGGCCTGGCGCTTGCCGTACCAGTGGAGGGTCGCGCCGGGCGTCTCGAGGATCTCGTCGATGTCCTCCAACTGTGCGGACTGCTCTTCGTCGACGTCGCCGAGCAGGTTCGTCATCGCGGTCGGCGAGCGCAGTTCGGTCGAGCCCAGCGGCCAGCCGAGGACGGCGCGGGCGTGCTGTTCGAACTGCGAGGTTTGCGCCCCTTCGATCGTCCAGTGGCCGGAGTTGTGCGGCCGCGGCGCGATCTCGTTGAGCAGTATCTTTCCGTCTGGCGTTTCAAAGAGCTCGATCCCGTACACGCCGCGTCCGTCCATCACCTCGAGGACGTCACGCGCCACCGCGTGAGCCCGCTCGGTGACGGCCTCGCTCGAGCGCGGGGGAACGACCGTCTCCCGGAGGATCTCCTCTTCGTGAATGTTCTCCCCGATCGGGAAGGTCGCGACTTCGTCGGCTCCCTTGACGGCGATGACCGACACCTCGCGCTCGAAGTCGACGAACGACTCGACCATCGCGGGGCCGGCGACCGACTCGAGAGCCTCCTCCGCGTCGGCTTTCGACTCGACGGGGACGTTGCCCCGGCCGTCGTAACCGCCGGTCCGGGCTTTGAGCATCACCGGGGCGCCGTAGTCGTCGATCGCCTCGCGGACGTCGTCGGCGTCCTCGACTTCGCGAAACGGCGGCACCGGAACGCCGGCGTCCTCGAGCTCTCGCTTCTGGACGAGTTTGTCGTGAATCGTCTCCAGCGTCGACGGCTTCGGGTGGACGGGCGTTCCGGTGTCCTCGCTCACGCGCTCCATTACGTCCTGATCCGCGAGTTCGATTTCGAACGTGAGGACGTCGGCGCGCGCGGCGAGTTCGCGGATCCCCGCTTCGTCGTCGAACCCGGCGACGATCTGATCGCGGGCGACGAGCGCCGCGGGACAGTCCGGCGTCGGATCGAGCACGACCACCTCGACGCCCAGCGGCGCGGCCGCCTCGGCGAGCATCCGTCCGAGCTGTCCCCCTCCGACTACGCCGATCGTCGGTCCCGGCGTCCGTAGCGTCGTCATTACGCGGCGGTTCTCGTCGCCCGCGGTTAAGAATTCCCAAACGGCCTGCGCTCGAGGCGAACGCGCTGTCTCGTCTCGATCGATCGGTTCTCTGTCTCTGGATCGAACCGCCGAACCTAGGCGACGTGCGTTCTCGTATAAATTCGTTGTGCAGAGAAATCGCGCCGGAAACTGGGCGCTATTATATACATAGATGGCAACGTACAGACACGAACATGAGATCGAGCATATCGCGGCGTCGGGTGCTCGCCGGTAGCGGTGTGTGTCTGCTCGCGTCGCTCGCCGGCTGCCTCGCGACCGGCCGAGGGGAAACGGAGACCGTTACGGAAACGTACGGCCCCGACGACGTCGACGCGGTTTCGCTCACGACCGAACACGGGTCGGTCGCCGTCGCGGGAACGGGAAGTGACGCGATCGAGATTCACGGCCACAAGGCCGCGCCGACCGAGGACTCCCTGGAATCGATGACGATGGCGACCGGTCTCGACGATGGCCGCCTCGCCGTCGACGCACGACGGGGCGAGGAGCCGCCGTTCCTGTTCGGTCCCGATCCGAAACTGGACCTCGAGGCGACGGTCCCCGACGGAACGCGAGTCGCACGTGCAGCGACGGTGAACGGGGACATCGACGTCCGCGACGTGACCGGCGAGTTGGAAGCGAACACGACCAACGGGGATATCGACGTTCAGGGCGTCGACGGTGGGTTGGTCACCGAGACCACCAACGGATCGGTTCGGGTGGCCGGCGTCAGCGGTGACGTTCGCGCGTCGACGACCGACGGCGGGATCGATATCACGCTCGAGAGCGGCGGGGGCGGTGATCTGGTTGCCGAAAGCACGAACGGCGAGATCACCGTTCGCGCACCCCCCTCGCTCGATGCGACCGTCAGCGTCTCGACGACGAACGGAGCGACCGCCGTCGAGGGGTTCGACGGCGAAACCGCCTCGAGCGACGGCTCGTTCGAGATGACGCTCGGCGACGGGACGCGCAGTATTCGCGTCGAGACGACTAACGGCGGCGTAACCGTTCGGAACGAAGACGGCGCGTGAGACGGCTAACCGGCCGGGTGAGGCGTGGTCTCTCGAGACGGCGAATCCTCGATCGATCCGCGGCGTCGGGCTCCGCGGGTTCCCGTCGGCTCACCCGAGAACGGTACCTCTTTTACCTGCCCTCTCCACCCCACGCCTATGACCACGCTCGGACTGGTGGTCGCGGAATTCAACCGACCGATCACCGAGCAGATGGAGCAGGAGGCACTCGAGGCGGCCACTGCCGCGGGTGCCGAGGTGTACGAGACGGTCCACGTCCCGGGAGTGTACGATGCCCCGCTGGCCGCGGATCGACTCGCGCGCCTCGATGCCGTCGACGCCGTCGCAGTCATCGGAACCGTCATCACCGGTGACACGGACCACGATCAGGTGATCACCGACGCCACCGCCCAGCGGCTCTCCGACGTGAGTCTCGAACGCGACACGCCCGTGACCCTCGGCGTGACCGGGCCCGGCATGTCGGCCGCCGAATCGCGCGAACGCGTCGAAAACGCGGCGAAAGCCGTCGACGGGGCGCTCAGTCTCGTCGACGAACTACCCAACCCCAGTTCAGCGACCGATTCCCAACAATGACGATGGAATTCACCGACCGCGTATCCCGAGTCGAACCGTCCGCAACGCTCGCTATCTCCGCGCTCGCCACCGAACTCGAGGCCGAGGGCGCAGACGTCGTCGACCTGAGCGTCGGCGAGCCCGACTTCCCCACGCCCGAGAACATCGTCAAGGCGGGCAAGGACGCGATGGACGCCGGCCACACCGGCTACACGACCTCCGCCGGCATCCTCGAGCTGCGGGAGGCGATCGCCGACAAACTGGCCGACGACGGCCTCGATCACAACGCCGACGAGATCATCGTCACGCCCGGCGCGAAGCAGGCACTCTACGAGATCGTCCAGGCACTGGTCGGCGAGGGCGACGAAGTCGTCCTGCTCGACCCCGCGTGGGTCTCCTACGAGGCCATGGTGAAGATGGCTGGCGGCGACCTCACTCGCGTCGACCTCTCCGATTCGGAGTTCCAGCTCGAGCCGGCACTCGACGACCTCGGGGCCGCCGTCTCCGACGAGACCGAGCTGCTGATCGTCAACTCGCCGTCGAACCCCACCGGTGCCGTCTACTCGGATGCGGCACTCGAGGGCGTCCGCGATCTCGCCGTCGAACACGACATCACCGTCATCAGCGACGAGATCTACAAGGAGATTACCTACGGCGTCGAACCGACGAGTCTGGGCACGCTCGAGGGCATGGCCGACCGGACCGTCACGGTCAACGGCTTCTCGAAGGCCTACTCGATGACCGGCTGGCGGCTCGGCTACTTCGCCGGCCCCGAGGAGCTGATCGACCAGGCGGGTAAGCTCCACAGCCACTCCGTTTCCTCCGCGGTGAACTTCGTCCAGCACGCCGGGCTCGAGGCGCTCGAGACCGAGGACGCCGTCACCGAGATGGTGGAGGCCTTCGAAGAGCGCCGTGACCTCGTCGTGGACCTGCTCGACGACCACGGCGTGGACGTCGCCGTGCCGGAGGGCGCGTTCTACATGATGCTCCCGGTAGCTGAGGACGATCAGGCGTGGTGTGAGGGCGCGATCGAAGACGCCCACGTCGCGACGGTGCCCGGCAGCGCGTTCGGAACGCCCGGCTACGCGCGGATCTCGTACGCGGCGAGCGAGGAGCGGCTCGAGGAGGGCATCGAGCGACTGGCCGAGGAAGGCTACCTGTAAGCCGGTTTTCGCGGCTCGCGATCGCTTTTCCGGCCGGCTGCGACTGTTTTCCGTTGATTTACCGTTGCGATCAGCTCCGGGTTCGTTTCGGGCGGCGGTATCCGGACTCGGAATTCGGTTCCGGTACGAGACGCCTCGAGTTTATACGTGATGCCGCGGCCAACGGTCGCATGGACTGTCCGACGTGTGGAAAAGCGCTCCGGACGGAACAGGGAATGCGACAGCATCATACGAAGGTCCACGGAGATCCGCTTCCGAACCGTACGTGTAACAGCTGTGGAGTCGATTTCTACGATCCGAAAGCGCGGCGCGAGTATTGCGACGGCTGCAATCCGAACGCCGGCGAGCACAACGGTAACTGGAAGGGCGGAACGGAGACGACCACGTGCGACCGCTGTGAGTCGTCGTTCGAATTCTATCCGTCGGATAAACAGGGTGTGTACTGTTCAGAGTGCGTCGAGAACGCCGACGAATTCCTCGGAGTACCCTATTACGAATACCACGAGATAGACCGAGTACAGAAAGTTTGCGAGTGGTGTGGGCGAATTTCGACTGTTCTCAGATCTAAAGCACAACGCGAACCGGTTCGATTTTGCAGTCGAAACTGTCTCAGTCGTTGGTTATCTGACCAGTGGGAAGACACTGAAAACGCGTACAACGGTCGTTGGAGAGAGGTGAGACGGGAAGCACTCGAGCGAGACGACCATACGTGCCAACACTGTGGTAGTACCCGTGAAGAAATCGGGCACGAACCGGATGTCCACCATATTATCCCGGTACGGAAATTCAGTGATCCACAGCTCGCACACACCCTAGATAACGTTATCTGTCTCTGCCGAAGTTGTCATCGATACGCCGAAATTGAGTCGATAGACGAACTCTCTTCCTCTCGACGCAAACAATAACTCATAAGCCGCTCTGTCGATTACCCGGAGTTGAAGGCGAAGTCCCGTGGTGTAGTGGCCAATCATATGGGCCTTTGGAGCCCATGACGGCAGTTCGAATCTGCCCGGGACTATGACAAAATTTTCATCTTTCTGAGGAGACTGTCGCACGAATGAGTACTCTCCACGATCGAAAGCACATCAGAACCATAGCAACCCCGACCGAATACGGCCCTCAAACGACTCGAGCATACGGTCAATCACTGATTCAGCCACTGTGTCTGGCGAGTGTACCGATGCATACTCTCTTAGCGATCAGTTCTTGCAAACCGAGCCCATATTCGCTCTATTATTGTAAAACCATAGCCCGAGTAGAATGAAGGATTACTTCTGTTCCGTTACCGCGGCTCAGCAACTAAATGAGGGGGGATTATAGGCCAAAGATTTTATATATAATAGTTTCCGAACAGTATAGCGATGGTATTCAGAGAGGGGAGGGCGGTAGCAGTCGAAGGGGAGTCAGCGCTATCGAATCGGAGTGAATCGGAACGGGGGTGTCGCTAATGCGGGACCTTTCGCGGCGGCTGTTGCTTCGGGCTAGTGCGACGCTGGGTATCGCGGGGTCAGTCCCGAGCGGTGCACTGGCGGCGGAGGACGAGCACGACGGTGATCACTCGGAAGAGGACGGAGAGCACTCGTCCGACGCGGGTGTCTCACCGCATCTCGAGAAATACAAACAGGAACTGCCGATCCCGGAGGAACGAACGCCGGACGGCACGCGAAACGGTGCCGACTACCACGAGATTCAGGTGAAAGAGACCACGCACAGCTTCCACCCGGACCTCGACGACACGACGATCTGGGGATTCGACGGGCAGTTCCCGGGCCCGCTGCTGGCGGGCGACCGGAACGAGGAACTGGCGATCGAATTCGACAACAGTCAGCTGCCGGACGACCACCTGTTCGAGATCGACGACCGCATCGAGGGAACGACGTCGGAGAACTACGTCGATTACGACGGTCCGGTCCCGGACGTGCGGACGGTAACTCACTTCCATGGGCTCAACACTGCCACGGAGAGCGACGGGCAGGCCGATATGTGGACGTCCCCGGACGGGGTAACCGGACCCCGGTTCCAGCGAGCTGTCCAAGAAATGCCGAACCGACAGTCGAGTACGACGACTGTCTACCACGATCACGCCCGCGGGATCAGCCGGCTCAACAACTACGCCGGCCTGGTCGGTCCCTACGTAATCCACAGTCAAACGGAGGAGCAACTCGACCTGCCGGAGGACGAGTACGACATTCCGCTGGTGCTGGCGGATCGCTCGTTCGAGGACGACGGGTCGCTGCATTACCCCGACGAGTTCGTCGCGAACTTCGCCGGCGATACAGCTACCGTCAACGGCAAAGTGTGGCCCTATCTCGAGGTCGAGCCGCGCAAGTACCGATTCCGGATCGCGAACGTCTCCAACGGCCGAACGTACGATCTCAGTCTCGAGAACGAGGACGACGACCACGAACACGAGTCCGGCGACGTTCCGACCATGTACCAGGTCGCGCCCGACCACGGGTTCCTGGAAGACGTCGTCTCGATCGGGCACGGCGGCGACATGGAATCGCTGATAGTGGCACCGTTCGAGCGCGCCGAGATCGTCGTCGACTTCTCCGACCACGCCGGTAAGACGTTCACCGTCGGGAACGATGCCGAGTTCCCCTACGAGGGCGGCATGGATCACGACGACGGTGGGATGGATCACGGCGGTGACGACATGGATGGCATGGACATGGGTGACGACGACATGGACATGGGCGACGGTGGGATGGACCACGGGGACATGGAATATCCCGAGATCGACGAGATCATGCAGATCCGCGTGGCCGAGGAGACCACCGAACCTGACACCAGCACCCACCCGGCCGATCTGCGACTCCCGAATCGCACCGGACCGAACCCGGCCGCTGCTAAAACGACCCGGGAGGTGACGATGGGCATGGGGATGGACGAGCACGACCTTATGATCCACAAGCTAAACGACCGGACCTGGGGCGACGAGATACAGTACAAACCCCAGCGTGGGACGACCGAGATCTGGGAACTCGTCAACGACGACGCTCACACCCACCCCATCCACATCCACCTGGTCGAGTTCGAGGTTCTCGAACGCGAGCGCCACGACAGCCACGAGGGTCCACAGCCCCCGCTTCCGAACGAACGGGGCGGCAAGGACACCGTTCGGGTCAATCCCGGCGAGACGGTCAGGGTCGCCGCGCAGTTCGGCGACTTCGCCGGCAAGTACCCCTTCCACTGCCACATCCTCGAGCACGAAGAACACGCCATGATGCGCATGTTCGAGGTCGTCGAAGGAAATGCGGACGACAATCCGGGGGGAAGCGGCGATTCGAACGCCGATCAGGACGGCGGCAGATAATACCCGGTACTACCGATTCGAGTCACCGACACCAAGGTCGCGTGAAGACGGCAACGGTGGATCCACCGCTGTCGACCACGTCGGTTCGGTTGAATCCGGGACTCCTGTGTTCCGGTTCGGTCTCACAGAGGGAGTATTCCTGATACGCGGTCCCGATGAATCGACCGAAACTGCTCGTTCACAGCGTATTTGGGTTTTTATTTCGACACATTCTATACTGGAGTAATAACGTATTACCCGGTCTAGATGGGGGTTGATAGTGACCCATTGAACCTCCCAAAACCGGGTTTTGGACGTTCTCACGTCTCGTTGACGGCTCGACAGACGACCGGTCCTTGAGCGAATGTCCGGCCGAGTGAATGGAACGGTCGTCGCTCTTTTTCAGTGTCCCCGTGCGAGCAGCGACCGGGGGAACTATGAGTGAGTCCACGACCGACGATCCGACGACCGGTGAATCGCGCACCCACGATCAGGGTGAACCGGACGGTCAGAAGTGGTTGAGCGGTTTCGTCTCGCTGATCGGGCTCTGGATTGCCGTTTCTCCGGTTTTCTACGAACAAACCGCGTCGGTGCTGTGGAACAACGTGTTGATCGGTACCGCGATCTTCCTACTGGCAGGCTACAATTACTACCGAATCAGCAACGGCCACTCGACGAGTACCGGCGTGATGTCACTGGTCGCCCTGCTGGCGCTGTGGACGGCCGTTTCTCACTTCGCGATGAGCGGCGAAGTCGCGATGAGCGGCCTCGAGGACGTGGGCCAGGGCCTCGCCTGGAGTAACGTCGTATCGGGCCTCATCGCTGCGGCGTTGTCGGCGTATATCGCGTACACCGCCGGCCGCGACGTCCCGCGGGGTACGGCCACGGGAACCTGATCTCCACCGATCGCTGCCCGTTGTCGTTCTCGTTTCAACGGCGGATATCGTTCGGTTTCAACGGGACGTGTCCCATCGAGCGGGTCCAGCCGAGAGACGCTCGCAGTTAGTCGTCGTCCGGCGGGCCAGCATCCTCCGGCGGCCCTCGCTCGTCGTCATCCGGCACCCCACGGTCGCTCTCTTCAGGCTCGTCCTCGTCCGCGTCGTCCGTCAGCCCGACATCCTCGAGTATCCGCTCGAATTCGTCGATACCGGGGTCGTCAGCGTCATCGTCAGATACCGGTTCTTCGGGGTCGTCTGGCGTGTCGTCGCCATCGTCGCTATCGTCGCCATCGTCATCGTCGGAATCAGCCGTTGGTTCGGACGATTCTTCGGGGTCGTCGGAAGACTCGGCTTCCGGTTCGGGCGGCTCTGCGGAATCGTCGTCGATAGACGACCCGCCGTCGGTAGGTGGATCGGGTTCGGACGGCGATTCGCTCTCGTCACCATCGGAGTCCGAGCCATCGGTATCGGTGGCAGTCGTCTCGACCTCGTCACTCCCCTCGGTGGGTTCCGTGGCCGATACGCCGTCGCCCTCCACGGCTGTGGCGGGCGAATCCGTCTCTTCGGCCGTCATATCCGGGGCGAAAACGACCGTGAGGGCGCCGAACGCGAGGGCAACGGCCGCGATGGTGAGCAGCATCGCGAACGCCGACGGGAGGTCGTCTCGAATGCGGGACATGGTACCAGTCGATCGGAGACGATCGATGCGCTTTGTTAATCTCGGCCCACAGTAGGCGCGGGCGGCACCGGGGGCTGCGACGGGACCGGTATGCGGCCCCAATGCTCGAGTCGAGCCGGACGATTTCGATCACGACGCGGGACGGCTCGACCGCACGGCCGAACAATGATATAGCCGGCCCACTCAGTGGGTGACAACGGACCTCGCCGACAATGACGAGTCATTACGATCACGCGCAGGTACAGGAGTTCTGGCAGTACGTCTGGGAGCGCGACGACGTCTACGCGCTCGATGCCGACGCCGACGATCCGACCTACGTGCTCGGCATGTTCCCCTACACGTCGGGCACGCTCCACATGGGGCACGTCAGAAACTACGCGATTACGGACGCGTACTCACGCTATCGCCGCATGCAGGGCGACGACGTCCTCCACCCGATGGGCTGGGACGCCTTCGGGCTTCCCGCCGAAAACGCCGCCTTCGAGCGGAAGACGGACCCGCGATCCTGGACCGAGGCGTGTATCCGGCGGATGCGCGAGGAACTCGAGACCATGGGCTTCGGCTACGACTGGTCTCGAGAGATCACCACCTGCGAGCCGGAGTATTACCGGTGGAACCAGTGGCTGTTCAAGCGCCTCTACGAGGCGGGGCTCGTCGAGTACGAGGCGGCGACGGTCAACTGGTGTCCCGACTGCGAGACGGTGCTGGCCGACGCCCAGGTCGTCGATCGCGAGGACGAGCGCAGCGAGTCCTCGAATCAGGCGAGCAGCGAGGCCGAACACGATGAGGCCTCGGATCGGGAGAGCGGCGACGGCGCCCGCGTCTGCTGGCGCTGCGAGACTCCCGTCGGGCGGCGCGAACTCGATCAGTGGTTCTTCACGATCACCGACTACGCCGAGGAGCTCCACGAGGGGCTCGCCGATCTCGAGGGGTGGCCGGAGGGCGTTCGCGAGATCCAGCGCAACTGGATCGGCCGGCAGGAAGGCGCGCGGATCACGTTCGACGTGACCGGGTACGGTGACGATACCGACGGGAGCAACCCCGTCGACGTGTTCACCACGCGGCCGGAGACGATCTACGGGGCGACCTACCTCGCGGTGTCGCCGGGACACGAACTGGCTCGGGAACTGGCCGAATCCAATAGCGCAGTCACCGAATACGTCGATACCGCCCGCGAACAGGACCCCAACGAAGTCGGCTTTTCGGGCGTCGAAACGGACGCGACAGCGATCCACCCGTTGACCGGCGAGGAACTTCCCGTCTACGTCGCCGGCTACGTTCTCGAGGACGTCGGAACCGGGGCCGTCATGGGCGTTCCCGGCCACAACGAGCGCGATCGCTCTTTCGCACGCGAACACGACCTCCCGGTCGAGCGCGTGATCGTCCCCGAAACCGACGACGGTAACGGCGACGAAACCGACGAAACGCCGGCCTACACCGGCGAGGGGATCCTCGAGAACAGCGGCGAGTACGACGGGCTCGCGAGCGAGGTCGCCGGCGAACGACTCGTGGCGGCACACGATGCGCTCGAGGAAGACGTCACCTACCGGTTGCGGGATTGGCTGATCTCCCGGCAGCGCTACTGGGGGACGCCGATCCCGGTCGTCCACTGCGACGACTGCGGCCACGTCCTCGTGCCGGACGAGGAGCTGCCCGTCGAACTCCCCGAGTTCGTTCGGACCACGGGCAACCCGCTCGAGGCCCACGAGTCGTTCCGCGAGACGACCTGTCCTGACTGCGGCGGGCCCGCGCGCCGCGAAACGGACACGATGGACACGTTCGTCGACTCCTCGTGGTACTACCTGCGCTTCCTCTCGCCGGACCTCGCGGATGCACCGTTCGACACGGATCTCGCCGACGATTGGCTGCCGATCGACGTCTACGTCGGCGGCGACGAACACGCCATCCTCCACCTGCTGTACACCCGCTTCTTTACGAAGGCGCTGGCCGATATCGGGCTTCTCGAGCGGCGAGAACCGATTCGGGAGCTCATGAGTCAGGGGACGGTGCTGTACGACGGCGAGAAGATGTCCAGTTCGAAGGGGAACGTCGTCACCCCCGAGGAGTACGGTGCGGAGACGACTCGACTGTTCGTGCTCTCGGCGGCCCACCCCGAACAGGACTTCGAGTGGACCGCCAACAACGTCCGCGGGGCGTACGACCTCCAGCAAACGCTCTATCGGATGGCGACCGAGTTCGTCGACGAGGGCACGCCCCGCGTCGAGCGGCGCGAGCACGACGACTACGTGGCCCGAGAGATCGACCGAACGATCGCAGCGGTCACCGAGGAGTACGAGCGGTTCCGGTTCCACCGAGCTGCGACCGAGATCCGAGAGCTGGCACGACTGCTTCGACGGTATCGTGAGTACGACGACCCACACGGCGACGTCTACCGGCGAGGACTGCTCACGCTCGCTGCATCGATCGCTCCCATGGCACCCCACCTCGGCGAAGAACTCTGGAATAAACTCCGCGGAGAGGGGCTCGCCGTCGAGGCCGACTGGCCCGAACCGACCCACGACGCGTCGTCCTACCGGCTCGAGCGGCAGCTGATCGAGCGAACGCTCGAAGACGTGCGAGATATCGTCGACGTCGCCGCGATCGACGAACCGGAACGGATCGAACTGGTCGTCGCTCCGAAGTGGAAGTACCGTGCTGCCCACCTGGCAAGCCGGAACGCGGGTGAGGAGAGCGACGGGATCGACGACGCCGGTTCTGTGGTCGACCGCGTGATCGAGGATGACGTGATCGATGCCGACCGTGAGACCGTCAGCGCCTTCGTCGGGGAACTGGCCGGCCACGACGGCGACGAAAGCGGACAGACCCTCACCGGGGATCGCGAGTTGGCGATCCTCGACCGCGCGTCCTGGCTCGTCACCGACGAGTTCGGTGCGGACGTCGTCGTCCGACAGGCGAGCACGGACGACGAGCACGCGGCTCGAGCCCGGCCCGGCAAACCCGCGATTCACATCAGGTGACCATCCGTTCGGGCGTCCTTCGACCCGACCGCGGTGTCCGTCTGCGTCCGCGACCGTGACCGGCCACGAGTGCGACTGAGCCCGGAAGGACAGCTTTATTCGACCGGCTTCGAAAGGGCCGAATACATGTCGAGGGGACGGGATAGCATTGATAAAGCGGCCGGAACGCCGCCGAGCCAGGCAGTGATCGAAGCGGTCGCCGAGGCGGAAGGCGTTCCACCGACGACGGTCTCGCCGCCGGAGTACGAGTCGCTCCACGCCGTCGCCGACCCGACGGCGCTCGACGCGCTTTTCGCGGATCGATCCAACGGGGCGAGCAGACCCGGCGGGACCGTCACCTTTCCCTTCTGTGGCTACGACGTCACCGTCGAGCGAGACGGATCGGTATCGCTCGAGGAACGGAACGAACGGGGCAACTGACAACGTATCGGGAGGTGGTATCGGCTGTTCGACGGACCAACTGAGAACGAACACGGAAAGACTCTTTTCGACGAAGGATCGATTACCGCCACGATGGAGAGCCACTACGAGGTCCTCGGACTGTCCGTCGATGCCGACGAACAGGCAGTTCGGCGGGCTTACCGGTCCTTACTGAAGGAACACCATCCGGATCAGGGTGGCTCTCGAGAGCAGTTTATACGGATCACGGAGGCGTACGAAGCGATCCTCGGCGAGCGGGTTCCGGGCGAACGCGAAACGGACGGGGGTGCGATTACCCGAGGACACCGGGGATCACACCGCCGTCAACAGCCCACCTACGACCCGGACGAGCGCGACGATAGTGACGACCGCGATCGCACCCACGAACTGACGGTCAGCGGCGAATACCTCACGGTGACGCTCGCCGGGCTGGTTCACGACGTCGACCTCGCGGCGCTGGTCGACGGCCCCGTTACTGCCGCGACCGAGCGGACGGTCGCGTTCGTCCGCCTCCACAATACGAGCGCACGATCCCTCTCCTGGCAGGGCAAGACGAACACGAGTTTCATCGGCGACGACGGGTTCCTCTACGAGGGCTCGAGTATCGTCGCTGCCCACGCCACCGACCTCCCGGAGCGATGGGTCGGGACCGACGTCGAACTCGAGCCGGGTCGAGCAGTGGACGGGGTCGTCGTCGCCCAGGAAATCCCGGACGACGTCGACGTCGAACAGGTCATTTACACGCAACACGTTCCCGACGAAGGGTCCGACGAAGGCGGTTTCGCGGACACCGAACGGTACATCTTCGAACTGAAACCGCTCGTTCGCGAGCGACTCAACCGGTTCCCGTTCGATCGGAACTGAGCCGGATCGGTTCGACTCCCGGTGCGTCGAGTCGCGGACTGACTCGAGTCCCGAATGCGGGCCGCGGTTAATTCCCCATGCGAGCGTGCTGGAACAGCAAGGGTGATACGGTGGTGTTCCTAACGTCGGATAATGGCAACCGCTGACGCGAGACGCCGGCTCCGCGAGCAGCCGATCGGTGCAACGATCGTCCTGACGATCGTCGGATACGCGCTGGTGCTCGGGACGTTCCTCCTGGACATCCCGCTCTATCCGGACTTGACGAACGCGCAGGTCAACCTGCTCTCCCACGTGATCGCGGTCATCAACACCACTGCGACGGTCGTGTTGGTGCTCGGCTGGTACTGGATCCGCGCCGGCGAGGTCGCGAAACACCGGGCTGCGATGAGTAGCGGGTTCGTGTTGATCCTCGGATTCCTGGTCGTCTACCTGCTCAAGGTCGGCGGCGGCGGGACGAAAGAGTTCGTCGGCCCCGATGTGGTCTACTACCCCTACCTCATCATGTTAGCGATCCACATCATTCTCTCGATCGTCTCGGTTCCGGTCGTCCTCTACGCGCTGGTGCTCGGAGTGACCCACACGCCCGCCGAGCTCCGGAACACGTCCCACGCTCGAGTCGGTCGGATCGCCGCGGGCTCGTGGATTCTGAGTCTCTTCCTGGGAGTCGTCACGTACGTCCTGCTCAACCACGCTTTCAGCTACGAGTTCGCGTCGATGATCGGTCCAGTTGGCTTCTAACCGACTCGTCTCGGGTTCGTTCCTTCCCCTACGTCGAGAAAGACACACCGCTGGGACCGACAAGTTATCCCGCTGGCCGTTCCTATTCCCGAGCAACGAATGCAATTCGTCGAAGAAATCGTCGTAGACGAGTTCCTTCCCACCATCAGGTCGCTTCTCGCCGGCGATCTTCGGGACCGCGGATTCACGCAGAGCGACGTCGCCGAGGTGCTCGGCATCAGCCAGAGCGCCGTCTCGAAGTACGCCCACGGCGACGTCACGATCAACGACCGTATCGCCGAGGACGAGCGGGTCCGGACGCTCGTCGACGAACTCGGTACCGGGCTGGCGGCCGGTGATATCTCGCCCGTGCAGGCCCTGATCGAGATCGAGGTCCTGATCCGCGACCTCGAGTCCGGCGGCGACCTCCTCGCACAGCTCCACGAGGAGGCCGTGCCGGAGCTCGCCGATCACGGCTCCGGATTCCGGGTTCACGACCCCGAGAGCGATCTCCGGACGAGCGAGCGCGTCCTCTCGTCGCTCCGGCGCGGGCTGGGCATGCTCGAGACCGCCAGCGGATTCACGAACCTGATCCCCGCGGTCGGCTCGAATCTGGTCGCCTGTACGCCGGATGCCGAAGACGTCGACGACGTCGCGGGCGTCCCCGGGCGCATCTTCGACGTGAAAGGGCGAATGACGGTCCCTGCGGATCCCGAGTTCGGCGTCTCCGAGCACGTCGCACGCGTGTTGCTGGCCGCACGCCGCCACGGCGCGGACGTTTCGGCGGGGATCAACATCACGTACGAGCCGGAACTGATCGACGACCTGACCGAGCGGGGTCACGTCGCCGCCGAGTTCGACGAATCGGGCGACGTCGCCTCGAGCGCCGGCGCGGCGATCGAGGACGAGCCCGACGCGACGGTCCTGTACCAGACGGGTGGCATGGGGATCGAACCGCTCATCTACGTACTCGGTCCGGACGCGGAGTCCGTCGCGGACACGGTCCGGTCAATCATCTGAGCCGCCGGTCGGCGGTAGTGAACGCAGGTCATGTCTGAATCAGCACAGGACTTTTACGGCCGTTGGGCGCGTCTCTACGATCTGATCGCACGCCGAACCCCCGGTATCGCACGGCTCCGTGAACGGGCGGCCGCCGCCTGTCGACTCGAGCCCGGCGACACCGTCGTCGAGATGGGCTGTGGCACGGGTGCGAACCTTCCGTATCTCCGGGAGCGAGTCGGTCCCGAGGGAACCGTGATCGGGATCGACTTCACGGGGCCGGTGCTCGAGCGGGCGCGTGCGGCCACCGCGGCGTACGACAACGTCCACGTCCTGCGGGGAGATGCGACGCGGCCGCCGGTCGGCAGCGAGGGTCTCGAAGGAGAAGCCGGCGAGATCGACGCCGTCCTCGCGACGTTCGTCGTGGGGATGCTCGAGGACCCGGCGGGCGCGGTCGACGACTGGTGCGATCTCGTCGGTCCCGACGGCACCGTCGTCCTCGCCAACGCGGCCCGAAGCCAGGAGTGGTACGCCCCGCCGGTCAACGCCCTCTTCCGGGCAATCGTCGTCCTCTCGACGCCGCCGACGACGAAATTCCGGTACAAGGACGATCCCCACGTACGGCTCGACGAGAAGATCGACGCCGCACACGCCCGCCTCCGCGAGCGCGCCGTCGCCGTCGCGGACGAGACGCACGTCTTCGGCGTGGTTCGGCTTACGGGTGGTCGGCTCGAGTGAGGGAAGTGATAACCGCGCCGTTCCGACCGGTTACGCCGTCGCCTCGAGCCCCTCGTACTCCCGAATCCGCCGCGCCATCCCGTCGGGGATCGGGCTCGGTCGCTCCGTCTCGGGGTCGACGTGGACGATCGTGGTTTCGGCCGTCGCCGCGACTGCGCCGTCGGCCCGGATCTCGTAGCTCATGGTGCAACTCGAATTGCCGAGCCGCGATACGGAGAGCGCGATCGTGGGGTCGTCGCCCATTCTGACCGGGCGGTCGTAGGCGATCTCGAGGTTCGCCATGACGAAGGAGATCTCTTCCGAGGGCAGTGCCGCGACCTCACGGAGGTAGCTGGTGCGGGCGATCTCGAGGTAGCTGGCGTAGACGGCGTGGTTGACGTGGTCGAGCGGATCGAGGTCGCGATAGCGGACGGGAACGTCGACGGTAAACTCGGCACTCATTGTATGTTTTACGAGCGGGCTGAGACAAAAGTACGCACCGGTTCGAGTACTCTTGCCTCCTGCTTCAGGGAAGGGAAGCGGCGGGAAAGACAGATATTGCGCCAATTATCTGGGAATGATGCCGAATGAACCCGTGAATGGGATCGGTGATCGAGGAGCGACCCCCTTCGAGAAGAGTGCCCTGCTATCGTGGCGGCAGGGAATCGCCACGCCCTCCCCAGCCGATTCGTTCGCTTGCGAGGGGTTCACTCCGTTCCCCCTCGCTTCGCTCACTCATCCCTCGCGCTGTCGGCTGCCTTCGCTAGCGCTCAGACAGCCGACAGCGCGCGCCACCGCATATCAGTTCGGTAGCTGAAATCGATAGAGCATTTTCCGTACACATCAGCCGCTCCGTTGTCACTCGTACAGCCGCGCATGATCGCTGCAGAACGCGGGCTCACGCAGCTGGGCGTCGATCAGGTCTTCGTGGTAGTGGGCGTTGAACAGTCGACACACCTCCCGATCGCAAAAGGCCTCGCCCGTCTCGAGGTAGTGGTACGCCTGCAGGACGTATCCCCGCAGCGCGTCGGTCGTTCGCGGATCGTCTTCCACGAGGAAGTCGCCCTCGACCTGGTTCTCGAGGACCTCTCGCGGCGGCGCGTCGCCGGATAGGAGGGCGTGACGTTGCTTTTCTTTGTAGTAGGCCTCGGGTTTGGCGGGCGCTTCGTAGAGCCCCGGTACCGAGACCAGCGCCGGCTGCCCGAGGATGTTCACGCGCTTGTGCCAGCGGCCGTCGTGGTCGCCCCAGGTCCCGACGGCCCGATCGAGAATCGGGACGTGCAGCGTCTCGAGCCCCCGTTCCGCCGCGGGAAGCGCGGAATTGAGCGCTCGCTGAATCTGGACGCCGTCGTAGAGGACGCCGCCCTCGCGCTCGGGGTGCTCGAGCGCGCGCTCCTCGTAGCGGATCGTCCCGAGCATCGTATTACCAGTTTCGCGCTCGTACGGCGAGGGGACCCGCGCCTCGGCGAAGCGTTCGGGGAGGTTTTCGGTGCGGTGGACCTCGAAAAAGCGATCGCGGACGGTCACGTCGGCGTCGATCCGTTCCGTAAGCCAGTCAGCGATCGCGTCGACGTCGCAGACCGTCGTCGGTGCTCGATAGAGGACGACGCTATCGACCATGGTGCGTACTGAGTGGAGACGATTCGAACGGTCGATCGGTCCCTCGAGCGGCGCGGATCGACGGTTCGTCGGGGCAACCCGCAGTCATATCCCGATTGTATTACTCGGTGGTTAAAACGGATTGCGGTTCGGTGGTTCGACCAAGTGACTCGAGCGGCTCGCTCGAGTCGGTGATTCGTCCGGAACGGCCCGTGGGACGGAAGTCGATCGTCTCACCGGATCAGTGGTGATACCAAGTATCGTCGTCATTCCGCTGATCGCCAGCGTCACCGTCGCCACCGGTCTCGGCGCTGTCCGAGCCAAGGCTCGAGTCCGTCTCCGCGACCGCTTCGAGGAGGTGTCGCTCGCGGACGCGATCGCTGGCCCGCATCGCCCGCCGGGCCGCGTTGTCGGCAAGCAGGGCGATATCGCTGGCCGCGTATCCGTCGGTGGCGTCGACGACCGCTTCCCAGGAGATGTCGGCGGCGACCGGCCGGTCCGCGAGGTGAACCCGAAGGATCTCCCTGCGCGCGGTCGCGTCCGGCGGCGGTACTTCGATCCGCTCGTCGAAGCGGCCGGACCGCAAGACGGCGTCGTCGATATCGGTGATGCGGTTCGTCGCGGCGACGACCACGACCGCCTCGTCCCCGAGGGACTCGAGTTCGGTGAGCAACTGATTGACCAGCTGGCGCTGACTGGCGTTCCCACCGTCGGTTCGCGCGCCGGCGATGCCGTCGATTTCGTCGAGAAAGACCACGCAGGGGGCGTTCTGGCGGGCGATCTCGAAGAGATCGGCGACGTTCCGTGCAGGCTTGCCCATCCACTTGCTCGTCAGGTCCGCTGGGGCCACTTCGAGGAAGGAATAGTCGAGTTCGCCGGCGAACGCACCGGCGACGTGCGTCTTCCCACAGCCCGGCGGGCCGTGTAGCAGGAGCCCGCTCGTGACGCCCAGTCCGTACTCGGCGTACCGATCCGCGTTCTCGAGGGGATCGATCACCGTGTCGTGCAACCGCTCTTTCAGGTCGTCCATCCCGCCGACGTCGTCGAATCCGCGGTCGACCGTCGGGGTGACGAGCGACCGGGCGCTCAGATCGACACCGTCGGGCTGGGTAATCGTCTTCCCGTCGCCCAGCGCTCCGCCCGCCCAGTCGGGAACGCTCGAATCGACGGCCTCGACGGCGGCGAGCAGGTGCTCGGAATCGATCAGGTCGTCGTCTCGAAGCGCCCGGCGCGCCGCGTCCGTCGCGATGTACTCGAGGTCGCTCGCCGCGTATCCGGCGGTGCGGTCGACGACGGACTCGAGCGCCAGATCGTCGACGACCGGTCGCTCCTCGAGGTGTATCTCGAGGATCTCCTCGCGAGCGGCCGCGTCCGGCGGCGGGACCTCGATCCGCTCGTCGAACCGGCCGGTCCGCAGGATCGCGTCGTCGACGTCTTCGAGCAGGTTCGTCGCCGCGAGCACCAATACGCCGTCCGAAACGGCCTCGAGTTCGGTCAGGAGCTGGTTGACCATTCCCCGTTCGCTCGTGCTCGACTGGTCCTCCCGGGCGCTCGCGATGGCGTCGATCTCGTCCAGAAAGAGCACGCACGGCCGGTTCGCCTCGGCGATGGCGAAAACGTCCTGGACGTTCTCGGCGGGTTTGCCCATGTACTTGCTCGAGAGGTCGGCAGGGGTCACCTTGAGGAACGAATAGTCGAGTTCCCCGGCCAGCGCACCGGCCACGTAGGTCTTGCCACAGCCGGGCGGTCCGTGGAGCAAGACGCCGGAGACGGGGTCGAGCCCGTACTCCCGGAACTGGTCGGGGCGTTCGACCGGGCCGATGACGGTCCGTCGTAACGTCTGCTCGAGATCGGCCATGCCGCCGATGTCGGCGAAACAGCGATCCGGGGCCGGGTCCACCAGCGTCTCGGCGTCGAGCTCCGCGGTCTCGGGCTGGACGGGTTCGGAGCTGCCGGATTGCGGTTCGCCGCGATCGTCGGCTCCGCCGGTGGCAGTCGACCGCTCGTCCGCTGTCTCTGCCGCGTCGGACGCGCTATCGTCGCGTCCGTCCCCGGGGTCGCCGGTCTGTCCGTCCGGGTCAGTGCTATCGCTCGAGTCGGAGCCGGAATCGTCGGCCCCCGACGGATCGGTCGGCTGCCGAATCGACGTGTGGGCGTACCGGGCGAGGCGGCTCTTATCCGTGCGGAAAAACGCGGAGAGCCACTCGTGTGGCGAATCGTTGTCCTCGCGTGTGTCCTCCGGATCTCGTACGACGCCGATGAGGTCGCGCTCGTCGGGTCGATACACTTCACAGACCCAGAACGGCAGATAGAGTCGCGTCACGTCCGCGATGCCGTCGAACGCCGCGGGATCGAGATCCGACGGCAGCCCGAACGTGTCGACCAGTCCCTCGACGTACGACGACGTGATCGACGCGGGATCGTCGAACCGGTGGGACTCGGCCACGTCAGCGAGCCGCTCCGGGAGCAACCGGCGCGCTCGCTGGGTCGGAACCTGAAAATCGAGCAGGACCGTCCGGCCGAGTCCCGGTCGATCCAGCCCCAGGTCGTACGCGTCGAGCGACACGGACTCGAGCGAGTCCGTTTCCGACCGGTACCGCTGTAGCGCGGCGTGATTGTCGGCCCAGAGCCCGTCGAGCAATGTCACGCCGTGGGTAGTTTCGTCCCCCCACGGGAGCCGACTCTCCCGTTCGTAGCGGTATTCGACCCGGAACACCGGGTAGAGAACGCGGTGGAGCCTCGTGAGCTCTGCATCCGGTCCGACGGCTTCCGTCGCGTAGGCCTCGAGCGAGTGCTTGATCGCTCCCGCGGCCGGTACCATCCGGTCGATCTCGACGGTGTCCGGAATCATTCGTTTTCGTCTCCCCCCAGTCGCAAGGGCCGACGGTGTGCCCGGCCCGTTCGGTGTGTCGTCATTACCAACTGATACATACTGGACCGAAATGACAGTATCGGTTGGATTTAGTTACTACCTGCCAACAATTAATGATTTGGCCCGTGACTGACGGGCGGGTTTCGCTCGAGACGCCTCCGGTGAATCGCATGACTACGTCGAGGCAAACCGGTACGACTGGGAGTAAAAGCGGGAGACTGGGGATGATCACTGTCTAAAATCCCCCGCTTCACTGTAAAAGTCGAAGCACTTGCCAAAAACGCTGTTAGTGGTCGAGGTCGGCGACGCCCTGTTCCCCGAAGTAGGCGGTGACAACGTCGTCGATGGCTTCGATCGGCACGCCTGGCCCGAGTTCCTCGATGGCGATGGTCTGGGCTTGAGAATAAAATCAGACTGTATTGATACGAATATCTAAGCAACCCTAAAATAATTCCATATTTCATCCATTTTCACAACTAGTTCACAGCGCGCATTTTATTAGAATAGTATATTATTATTAGTGGACGGTGAAATCGAAACGTTCTTTTTTGTTAAGGGGAAATAACTATTTGCAATGGTTGAAAACCATGGCAGACGGAAATGGCTTCGTGGTATCGGCATTGGAACTGCATCCCTGGCTATTCCAGGTACAGCACTTGCTGATGGAACCAATGGAGACGAAGCAAGAGCAAACGATTACGATCGAGATGAAGGCAATCTCGATCTGACAGTCGAAACGGTTGAACTCGATGGGAAGACCGCTATCCTTTCTGTTTGTGAAGACACTGAAACTGGAGAGGAAGCAGCGTTTGTTTCCGAGATTGAAACTTCAGAGGCAGGAGTCCAATCGACGCAAGGCAAACTCAAAGGAGAGTTGACTCCGGCGACAGAGCCAGCTGTTGGGGCCCAAACCGCAGAAGCAGACGATGCTTCGCTCCTGAAGAGAAGTGATCCAGAAAAGGTGAAAGAAGTGATTCGGAAACTCGATGGAAATGATGTTGGCACTCTGGATCACGCTCCAGGCGGATGGGAAGGAGTGATTCAGGACCTTCCTACTGAGGCCGAAGATTACATCGTGCGTGCCGAATGGTATATGAACGACCTGGAGGAAGATTGTGAGGCTGATTTCTGGGAAGCTCCGACTCATTGGCAGTTTGGGATCGGTGTCGAATGGACAGACCTTATGGATGATTTGATTTCAAATGTTGTGTTTGGAACAATCCTAGGTCTTCTAGTCGGCGCAGGCTTGGGTGCCGCAGCAGGATCAATTACGGGACCAGGTGCAGTGGTAGCAGGTAAAGCAGGTGGAGTGATCGGAGCAGTTACTGGATCCGTAGCAAGCGTAGTGTGGGACAACACAAAGGAATCGAAGTATCTCACATTTGGTTACCAAGATACTGATTTTTGTGCAGATGCTTGGAGGTTCGAAACCTGTGTGCCCGGTATGCGAATCTTCGGAAATGGGCACTATCTCGATGAATCGGAGGACATCGGGTCATTCGGCAAACACCCTGGTCATATGAGAGACCAAGAGACGATTGTGAGTGCAGTTGGGGAGACAGCGTTACCAGGATTCCCGATCAACACCACCCGAGAACTCGTCGAATGGTTCATTGATAATGCTGGTGACCTCGATATAGACATATCGAACCCATTCGCCTTGTAGAATTAGAAAACACCATACAACACATTATTTTCCCCACTGGACCAAAGAATATATGTGAACGGACCAAGGAGTATTAACATGGAAGAAGTAGATACTAATGAAAAGAAAGAATCGAGCGAGAGTGCTATAGGGGCTTTTCTATTCATTGCAGCAGGGGGAATTACAGGAGGTGCTGTTGCTTATGCAGTCATGACAATCGCAGATATATTTATTTCAATAGATGGATCAAATCTCATTTATTCATTAGCAGAAGCAAGTGTTACAATAGTATTGGTGATATTGTATATACAAATTTTCAGCAATTATTATTTATATAGGCTTGAATAATGTTAAATCTCCATATCTATTAATATTTTAATATTATCTATCATTCATACCTATTCTATAATATGACAAGTCATGAGTATGGTTGTGGGTCCGTAGGAGAAATTTGTTAAGAAGACAATATGCAGAACGGTTTTGCATTCACTCTTCTTCTAACCATCTATTCCGAATTTTCAAGGCCGATCTCTGCCAGTATTTGTGGCATCTCGCCGAGAGATCGAGCGCTTCGCGGGAGGATTTCTCCAGGTAAATCTGCAGACAATACAGCGACACGACGGCGTAGTCAGTGAATCCGCCACCTCGTAGGGTGCGGGTTCACCTCGGCTACCAACAGCACTTTTAGACAACCTCGCTATTTTCCCAGTGAAGCGGGAGATTTTGGGCAGAGACCATCCGCTGTTTCCCACTTCAATTCCCTAGTTGTAACGGATCAAGTCGGCGCAATCTGACGATTCACTAAATCCCTCGAGCCGATCCTCAGTTAACGAGATCCGGGCGGCTGGCGGTTAATTCTCTAAAAAGTCGGGCTCCGCGAGCGCTTCGTCCTCGGCCTCGCGCCAGGAGTGTTTAGGTTCCCACCCCAGTTCCGCGCGGGCTTTCGCCGTCGAGAACGCCGACTCGTCCCCCTCGAGGTCGCACTCGTCGGGCAGGTCGCCGAAGACGGCCTCGATGACCTCGGCAGTGGGGCGGTCGAGATAGTTCTCCTCGGCCACCGCCAGGTACGGCTCGTGGCCGTCGATATCGGCCTCGAGCGCGGCGTCGACGATCGACACGACGTCGCGGACGTCGACGTACGACCAGAAGTTACCGCTCCGGTCGGCCGTCTCGGGGTCGAACGACGCTCGTTCGTCCGCGACGGGGTACGTCCCCGGATACTGGATCCACGAGGGGCGAATCGAGGCGACCGAGACGCCGTATCGCCGGACCGTCTTCGCGGCGATTTCTTCGCCGACGAGCTTCGAGGTGCCGTAGCCGTCTTCCGGCCGCATCGGGTGGGACTCGTCGATCGGCAGGTAATCGGGAAGGAACGGCTCCGCGGCGAAGGGCATCCCGTAGAGGCTCTCGCTCGAGGCCCAGATCACGTCCGCGCCCGCTCGCCCAGCGGCCTCGAACACGTTGTAGGTGGTCGTGACGTTCGTCAGGAACGTTTCGGTCCCGGTCGCGATGCCCATCTTCGGGATTCCGGCGAAGTGAATCACCGAGTCCGGTTCGTGGTCGAGGATCGCTTCCCAGGCCCGTCCCTGGTCGGTGAGATCGGTCGCGAGAAAGGTGACGTTATCGCGCTCGCGCGGCGGGCGCTCGAGGTCGACGCCCAGCACGTCGTGGCCCTCGCTCGCGAAGTGATCGACGATCCAACTGCCCGCACCGCCGGTCGCACCGGTGACGACGAGATTCACGTCGGAACGATACGCACGGGTCGCGAAAACGGTGGGGATTTCCTCGCCGGGTGCCCTCCCGACGACAGCGATCACGTCGAAAAAGTGCGCCCGGAGTCGGTATCGCGGCCAGTGTCGCAGGCGTTCATCCGGCCGGTCCTGCTCGGAGGGCTGTTATCCACGACTTAATAAATCGTTTCACCTGTTTATCTATAGCTAATACCAAATTTAATTTTATATATAAAAATGAAAAACAGGGGGGTGCATGCCATCACAGCAATCGACGCCGAATCGACGATCAGTCCTGCAATCGCTCGGTGCCCTCGGAGCGCTCGGGGTCACCGGAATCGGAACGGCAGCGGGGGTGCGTGCCCAGTTCGAACCGCTCGGCTCGGTCGACATATCCGGGGGAGTAGCGGAGGCCGTCGCCAGCGACGACGGGGAAACCGCGTACGTCGCGATCGACGCGGGGTTCGTGTCCGTCGACATCTCGGATCCCGCCGCCCCGTCCGTAATCGCAGAGCGGACGGATACGGGCCTGTCGGGCGTCATGGACGTCAAGGAAGACGGCGACCGCGTGATCGTCGTCGGTCCCGGCAACTCCACGGGGAGCGTCAACGGGATGGGCCTGTACGACGTCTCGGATCCGTCGAATCCAACGTCGCTCGCGTTCCACGACACGGACTTCGCGATTCACAACGCCTATCTGACCGAGGACGTGGCCTACCTCATCGACAACGGTTCGGCCGAGGTCGTCATGATAGACGTTAGCGGCGACGATCCCTCCGAAATCAACCGGTGGGGACTGTCCGGCGCGTCGACCCTCCACGACCTCTGGATCCAGGATGGGATCGCCTATCTCTGCTACTGGGACGACGGAACGGTGATGCTGGACGTATCGGACCCGAACAACCCCTCCCAGATCGGCACGGTCCGCGACGGCAGTTCGCGATCCGGGAACAACGACCACTACGTGACCCTCGACGCGGACGCATCCATCTGCGCGATCGGCAAGGAACAGATCGGATCCCGTAGCCACCTCGGCGTCGAGCTCTGGGATGTCTCCGACAAGACTGACACGCAATTCCTCGCTGAGATAGACCCACCGTCCCAACCGTCGGGTGGCGAACGGACCTCACACAACCTCGACATCGTCGGTGACTACGTCTACACTTCCTGGTACGAGGGCGGCATTCGCGTCCACGATATCAGCGATCCGTCGGAACCCGAGGAAATCGCCTCCTGGCGGGGCGATGGTGCTTCGTTCTGGACCGCAGAAGTCGCCGTCGAGGGCGAGACAGTCATCGCCAGCGACGAATCGATCGCGAGCGGCAACGGGGGACTGTACACGTTCCCGGACCCGCGGGCGGACTCCGACCAGCCGCCGACGGCGCGGATCGACGCGCCTAACGCCGTGACGGTCGGTGAGTCCGCCACCTTCGACGGCGCCGATTCCGCCGATCCGGACGGGACGATCGCGGGCTACGAGTGGGACTTCGGCGACGGCGCGACCGCGAGTGGCGAGACGGTCTCTCACGCGTACGACGAAACCGGCCAGTACACGGTCCGGCTCGAGGTGACCGACGACGACGGGAACAGCGATACGGCGACGGCGACCGTCTCCGTCGAGGAGGAATCGGACGAGGCACCGATTGCGCGTCTCGAGGTGATCCCTGCCTCGCCCTCGGTGGGCGAACAGGTTACGTTCGACGGGAGCGGCTCCTCGGACCCGGACGGGACGATCACCGGTTACGAATGGGTCGTCGACGGCGAGGAGGTCGGCACTGGAGACACGGCCGAGTACACGTTCGATGCGACGGGTACCTACGACGTGGAACTCACGGTTACCGACGACGACGGAAACAGCGACACGGCGTCGGAACGGATCACGGTCGAAGACGACGGCGGCGGCGAGTGCGGCGACGAAACCGAGAGCACCACGGAGAACGGGCGGCTCTCGTGGTGGGACGACGGCGACGTCTACACCTACGAGACGAGCACGACCAGTCCCTGCAATATCGAAATCGTGCTGGACGGCCCGACTTACTTCGCGGACTTCGACCTGTACGTAACGTACGACGGCCGTGAACCGACGCCCGGAGACTACGACGACCGGGCGACCAGCTCCGACGCCGACGAGAGCATCGAGTCGGCCCTGGACGGCCAGACCGACGTCGGCATCCTGGTCGACCGGTACAGCGGCCGGGGCGAGTACACCGTGACGATCACCGAAAACGGACGGTGAGCCATCCGCGGCGAACCGCTTGCCACACCACGTCGTTTTTTCGCACTCGAGAAGCGTTGCGGTTCGAATCGGGGGGTTCGGGGGCGGCGGTTTCCTCGGCTCGCGTGGTCCGCTGACTCTCGGGATACGCGCAGTTCTTAGTCGTCGGCTGGCGCGGCTCGCGTGGTCCGCTGACTCTCGGGATACGCGCAGTTCTTAGTCGTCGGCTGGCGCGGCCCGCGAGGTCAGTTCGACGGGCTCGGCGTCGACCTCGAGTTCGTCGAGTGCGACCTGGGCGGCGCGCTTGCCAGAGACGAGCATGGCACCGAAGGTGGGGCCCATGCGCGGCAGGCCGTAGGTGGTCGCGGTCGCCATCCCGGTCGCGATGAGGCCCTCGTGGACGAGACCGGTGTGTTCGACGACGGCGTCCTCGGACTTGCCGACCCACATCGAGTCGTGGCCGGGCGAGTCGTGGCCGGGCGCGCCGTAGGAGTCGTCGCCGGTCTGGTCCATCCCCGTCGCGGACTCCTCGGCGTCCGCGATACCCGGCGCGTCGAGCACGCCGCGCTCGTCGAGTTTCTTGACCGCCATCGCGTCGTGGCCGGTCGCGTCGATGACCAGATCCGCCTCGACGGCGATCGGGTCGACGCAGGTGATCTCGCGGGGCAGCGCGTGGACCGGCGTCCAGTTCATGACGATGCCGCCGACGCGGTGGTCCTCGCGGATGACGATGTCCGTGAACTCGGTCATATTTTGCATCTTCGCGCCAGCGTCGCAGGCGGCCTTGATCAGGCCGGAACAGGCCTCCGGCCCGTTCGCGACGTAGAGCCCCTCGCTGTCCTGGGACTGTTTGTAATCGACCTCGAGTTCGTCGAGGACCTGCTGGGCGGGGTCGCGAACCGTGACCTTGTTCATCAGGAAGCCGCCGAGCCAGAAGCCGCCACCGAGGTAGTTGTTCTTCTCGACGACCATCGTCTTGACGCCGCGCTCGGAGAGTTCCTTCGCGGCCGTCAGCCCCGAGGGGCCACCGCCCACGATGATGACGTCCGAGTCCGAGAAGTCCATGAACTCCTCGGTCCACTCCTGTCCGATCGCACGAGTCACGTCCGCTTCACCGACCTGGCTGAACTGCTCGAAGTCGCTCATACAACTAGGTGGTATCACCAAGTAGTGTTAAGTCTATCGTCGTCACGGTTCGAGACATAATCAACTTTCGTGGGGTTCTCGCGGACGAATACGTCTGAGAGGGGAAACGTCGGGATCGCCGTCGTCGGGGCGTCGAGGTCCCGCCCATCGGCGGACCTCCGAGGGGTCAGTCGTCGACGAAATCCGTCTCGGTCGCGGTGCCGGACGCCGACCCGTCTCGAGGATCCGTCCCACCGCCGGGAGTCTCCACACTCTCGCCGTCGATGACGCCCTCCGTCCATGTTCCGAGGCGAAACCAGGCGACGGCGACGACGAAGGCCGCGATCATGCCGACGGCGAAGGCCCACCAGATGCCCTCGACGCCCCACTCGAGGGCGGCGACCGTCACGCCGGTACCGGGAATCGTCACGGACCACGAGAAGGCGAGGACGACGACGAGGGGAATCCGGAAGACCCACCGCGAGAGGACGGATAGGACCATCGCCTCGCGGGTGTTTCCGGCCCCCCGGAACGCACCCTGAATGACCATCACGCCGGCGAACAGTGCCCAGAAGGGGGCGGTGATCCGGAGAAAGACGATACCTTCAGTGATGACGGCGGGATCGGCGACGAAGATTCTCATGGCCGCTGCTGGGAACGCGAACAGGAGGGCCGCGACGGCGAAAATAAACACCATCGTCGCCGCGGTGGCAGTTCGCGCGACCGCGACTGCTCGATCGGGCGTCTTTGCGCCGAGGTTCTGCCCGACGCCGGTCGCGGTCGCCTGGCCGACTGCCCCGGCGACGGCCCACGTTACCGACATCAGTCGGATGCCGATTCCGTACGCCGCGGTGGGTGCGGGCCCGAACCGGGCGACGAACCCGGCCATCGCGACCGCGGCGAAGCTTCGGGCCCAGCCGTCGAACGTGGCCGGATAACCGATGTCGACCAGTCGTTTCAGGAGCCCGACGTCGGGCCTGAGATCACCGGGTCGAAGTCGAACGCCGAACCCGCCGTCCAACAGGATGGCGATCCCCGCGGCGGTCGCGAGTCCACGCGAGCAAAACGTTGCGATCGCTGCTCCTCGCGTCCCCATCGCCGGGAACGGGCCCCAGCCGAGCACGAGGAACGGATCGAAGACGACGTTGAGCCCTGCCGAAACGAACACGAGCCACATCGCCGTCTTCGTGTCGCCCGCGCCCTGCAGCGAGGCCCGGAACGCGAAGAAGAGGAAGGTAAAGGGCAACGCGAGGAAGATGACCTCGATGTAAGCGAGCGCCTCGACGAAGACCTGCCCGCGAGCGCCGATCAGGGAGAGCAGCGGCCGCCGGGCGGCGTAGCCGAGGACGGCGAGGACGCTCGAGACGGAAAGGGTCAGCAGGATCGTCTGGGCGACGACGCGGTCGGCCGTCCGGTCGTCACCGGCACCGACGTACTGGGAGACCAGCGCGATCGTGGCGGCGGTGATCCCCATCGCGGTCGAGACGAACAGCCACGAGAGGGGGAACATCAGCGAGATAGCGGCGACGGCGTCGCTGCTCACGCGGCCGACCCAGAACATGTCGGCGAGGTTGTAGGCGGTCTGGAGGAGGTTCCCCAGGACCAGCGGCCACGCGAGGCGGAGGAGCTTGGGGGAGATCGCCCCCGTCGTCATGTCGACGCGTGAGCGCTCCTGATCCGTCGTTGTCACGAATGGCTCTCACCGGAGCCTCGCCCGGACACGACAAAAGGACTCGGCTCGCGGGCGCGGGTTGCCGGCTTGTGACAACGAGTCCCCGTTGGCGACATTGAACTACATGTTGTGATTATTCATTTGTCCGGTTTCTTCCCCGTATAGATGGAACAGCCCCTATATTCGATATCCTTCCGAAAATATATTCACAAATAATATATTCCACACCTCGCATACTGTGTTCTATAGATGGTGTCAAACGAGGACCACTATCGGACGGAACTATCCCGGAGACGCGCTCTCGAGGCGCTCGGGACCGGCATTACAGCATCGGTCGGCGGCTGCATGGAGACCGTGCAGACCGACGAACCCGAGCCGACGTTCCACCATCCCGATAGCGTCCTGATCGACGAGCCGTTCACGCTCGAGATCGAGGGCCTACCGACGGGGACCGTCGAAATCGCTGCGACGGCCGAGGACCGTCGCAGTGTAACCTGGTCGGCGAGTGCGACCTACGAGGTGACCGATGGGACCATCGACCTCGACACCGACGCCCCGACGGCGGGCGATTACGACAAGGCCGATACCATGCGGTTGATCCAGCGCATGGAACCAGCAAACGGCGGTTCCAGCATATACGTCTCCTCATCGGAAGAACAGCTCTCGGTGGAGGTAATCGCCGACGGGGACGTCATTGGCTCGACCACGATCACGCGTCCTTTCGGTAGCCCCTACGTTAGCTCGAGGGTCGTCGACGACGGCCGACTCGCCGGACGGATCTTCAAACCGTCGGGGACGGAACCCGCGCCTGCCGTCGTCGTGTTGCACGGATCCGGCGGCGAACCCTTGCTCGGCATGGCACAGTTGCTCGCGGCGAACGGATTCGTCGCCTTCGCGCTCCAGTATTTCGGTACCGAGGGCGTGCCGGAGGAACTCTTCGAGGTACCGGTCGAAATCGTCGACGAGGCGGCGACGTGGCTCCTCGAGCGCGATCGAGTCGCCGGCTCGCGAGTCGGCCTCATCGGCTCGTCGAGAGGCGGGGAACTCGCGTTGCTGGCCGGGAGCGAGTTCGATTCGACCGGTGCCGTCGTCGGGATCAGCGCGAGCGGGGTCGGCTGGCAAGGGTATTCGGAGACGGACTCCGCTCCCAGATCCACCTGGACGCTCGATGGCGAGCCAGTTTCGTACGTCCCGCAAGTCGACGACCCGTCCGTCTGGGATCAACAGCGGCCTTACGAACACGAACCGGAGTTCGCGGCATCGCTCGACGCCGCATCCGAGGATCGAATCGACGCGGCGACGATCCCCGTCGAGGAGATTGACGGCCCCGTGTTGCTCGTTTCCGGGGGAGACGACAGGCTGTGGAACGCCGCCGAACTGTCGTCACTAGCGATCGATCGCCTCGAGGCACACGATTTCGAATACGAGTACGACCATCTGATCTTCGAGGATGCGGGCCACGCGATTCACTACCCCTACGTCCCGACCGCCAATCGGGCAGAATCAGAGCAGTACGTGATGGGCGGAACGCCAGCAGGGTACGCGGAGGCAGACGCCGAGTACTGGCCGCGGGCGCTCGAGACGCTGCGGCAGTCGTAGCACGGACGAATACGCGCGTCGCCTGCGCGAGCCCGCGACCGCACGCACACCCGCGCTGTCGGTCGGTTTTGGCGAAAGCGTTATCAAACACTCAATCGTAACGAGCCACGATGACCGACACTCGTCCGCTGGTACTGGCACCGCTCGCTCGAGGGGGTGATCCGTTGTGGAGCTGATAATCACGGAGAAGGACAACGCAGCCCGCCGGATCGCAGACATCCTGAGCGGCGGGACCTACGACTCGAGTCGCGAAAACGGAGTCAACGTCTACGAGTGGGGCGGCAAGCGCTGCGTGGGGCTGTCGGGCCACGTCGTCGGCGTCGACTTCCCCTCGGAGTACTCCGACTGGCGGGACGTCGAGCCGGTCGAGTTGATCGACGCAAGCGTCGAGAAGACGGCGACGAAGGAGAACATCGTCGCGACGCTGCGATTGCTGTCCCGGCGCGCCCAGCGGGTAACGATCGCGACGGACTACGACCGCGAGGGGGAACTGATCGGGAAGGAAGCGTACGACATCGTCCGAAACGTCGACGAGGAGGTGCCGATCCGCCGCGTTCGGTTCTCCTCGATCACGGAAAACGAAGTGCAGAGCGCCTTCGACGAGCCCGACGAGCTCGACTTCGATCTCGCCGCCGCCGGCGAAGCCCGCCAGATCATCGACCTCATCTGGGGCGCTGCACTCACCCGCTTCCTCTCGCTCTCTGCCGGCCAGCTGGGCGAGGACTTCATCTCCGTCGGCCGGGTGCAGTCGCCGACGCTGAAGCTCATTGTCGACCGCGAGCGCGAGATCGAGGCGTTCGATCCGGAGGACTACTGGGAACTCTTTGCCGATCTCCAAAAGGACGAAACTACGTTCGAGGCCCAGTACTTCTACCGCGACGAGGACGACAACGAGGCCGAACGCGTCTGGGAGGAGGCCGTCGCGGACGAGGTCTACGAGACGCTCGCGGACCGCGACGCCGCGACCGTCGTCGACGTCAACCGTCGGACTCGCACCGATTCGCCGCCGACGCCGTTCAATACGACCCAGTTCATCCGCGCGGCCAGCGCGATCGGCTACTCCGCCAAGCGGGCGATGTCGATCGCCGAGGATCTCTACACCGCCGGCTACATGACGTATCCGCGGACGGACAACACCGTCTACCCCGACGATCTCGACCCCGAAGAACTGCTAGACGAGTTCGTTGGTCATCCAACGCTGGGCGACTCCGCGGAGTCGCTGCTCGAGGCCGACGAGATCGTCCCGACGGAGGGCGACGAGGAGACGACCGACCACCCGCCGATTCATCCGACGGGCGAGATCCCGTCCCGCGGCGAAATCAGCGACGACGAGTGGGAGATCTACGAACTCGTCGTGCGCCGGTTCTACGCGACCGTCGCCGACGCCGCGGTCTGGGAACACCTCAAGGTCGTCGCCGAAGTCGACGACTACCGACTCAAATCGAACGGCAAGCGCCTCGTCGAAGCCGGCTACCACGACGTCTACCCTTACTTCTCCACGAAGGAGAACTACGTGCCGGACGTCGACGAGGGCGAGGAACTCGGCCTCTCCGACGTCGAACTCGAGGCCAAGGAGACCCAGCCGCCCCGCCGGTACGGCCAGTCGCGGCTCATCGAGACCATGGAGGACCTGGGCATCGGGACGAAGTCGACCCGCCACGACATTCTCGAGAAGCTCTACGACCGCGGCTACGTCGAGAGCGACCCGCCGCGGCCGACGCGGCTGGCCATGGCCGTCGTCGAGGCCGCCGAGGACTACGCCGATCGCATCGTCAGCGAGGAGATGACGGCCCAGCTCGAGGCCGACATGGACGCCATCGCGAGCGGCGAGGCGACGCTGGACGACGTGACCGACGACTCCCGCGAGATGCTCGAGGAGATCTTCGCGAACCTCGGCGACTCCCGGGACGAGATCGGCGACCACCTGCGCAAGTCGCTCAAGGACGACAAGCGCCTCGGCCCCTGCCCCGAGTGCGGCGAGGATCTGCTCGTGCGCCGGAGCCGCCACGGCTCGTACTTCATCGGCTGCGACGGCTATCCCGACTGCGAGAACACACTGCCGCTGCCGTCGACCGGCAAGCCGCTCATCCTCGAGGAGGAGTGCGAGGACCACGGCCTGAACGAGGTCAAGATGCTCGCGGGCCGCCAGACGTTCGTCCACGGCTGCCCGCTCTGCAAGGCGGAAGACGCCGGCGAAGGGCCGGTGCTGGGCGAGTGTCCGGACTGTGGAGAAGAGCACGGCGGTGAACTCGCCGTCAAGACCCTCCAGAGCGGGTCGCGGCTCGTCGGCTGTACGCGCTACCCCGATTGCGAGTACTCGCTGCCGCTGCCCCGACGGGGCGACATCGAGGTCACCGACGAGCACTGCGAGGAACACGAGCTCCCCGAGATCGTCGTCCACAGCGGCGACGAGCCCTGGGAACTGGGCTGCCCGATCTGCAACTACCAGGAGTTCCAGGCCCGCGAGAGCGAAACGGGCTCGGACCTCGAGGCGCTCGAGGGGGTCGGTGCGAAGACCGTCGAGAAGCTCGCCGACGCGGGGATCGAGGACCTCGACGACCTGACCGATGCCGATCCCGACGCCGTTGCGGACGACGTCGAGGGCGTCAGCGCCGATCGCATCCGGGGCTGGCAGGCGAAGGCGTAGGCGCAGGCGCAGACTCGTTTTTCGGATCGGCTACTGTCGACCTACGCTGTCTTTCGCGCTGGAATTCGGCACCCGTCCGAGAAGGGGTCGTGGAAGCTATGGTGAACGTACGTGTCTGACTGGCCCGAACGTGACGGGCGGTAGGAGACGGATTACAAGAGCCCCAGCGCTTGGATCTCGTTTTCATGGAGGTAGACTCAATTGAGTGTGTGCGGTGGGGCAACCACCAACGTGATTGCGTGTGGTTCGATCACACGCACCGCGAACCGGGGAGGGATCATGTCTGAGCTGAACGATATACCGGACGGAGCGGTGCAGGGAGAGGGTGTCGAAGTCACCGTCGGGATCGATCGACTCGAGGAGTTTCTGCGGGCAGCGGATCCGGAGGTCAGGGAGTACGCGGCCAAGACGCTGGCGAACGAGGCGTCGGATCGGCCGGCGGACGTCCGATCGGCGGTCGGGGCGTTGACCGACTGTCTCGAGGACGAACCGGCGATCAGATCGCACGCGGCCGCGGCGCTGTCGGCCGTCGCCGCCAGCGTTCCGGCGGAAACGCGAGACGCCGTGCCGGCGCTGACCGAACGCCTCGAGGGGTCAGCGTCAGTGCGAGGGGATGCAGCGGACGCGCTCGCATCGATCGCGGCCGACGATCCGGGTGCCGTCACCGAATCTGCGACTGAACTCGCGACCTACGTCACGGACGCCGAGGACCGCGTTCGGATCCGAGCCACGGACGCGCTCGCTGCGATCGCCGAGGCCCATTCCGAACCGGTCGTCGCCGTCGTCGACGACGTCTCGGCGGCGACCGACGACGAGAGCGAGACGGTCAGGGAGAACGCGACAGCGATCCTCGCGGCCGTCGCCGATCACGATCCCGATGCCGTTCTCGACGCCGTCGATCGACTCGTCGACCGCCTCGAGGACGAACCGACTATCAGTGAACACGCCGCCCGAGGGATTCGATCCGTCGCAGCCGAGGAGCCGTCGGCAGTCACGCCGTCGGTCGAACTTGTCGCGGCCGGGCTGTCGGACGAGCGCGAGGCCGTCCGTCGCGACGTCGCAGCGACGCTCGCGGCCGTCGCGGCGGACCGTCCCGATTCCGTCAGCGATGTCGTCGACGAGCTCGCCGCGAGCCTCGACGCCGAGGCCGCCGTCCGCAAGGAAACCGTGGGCGCGCTCCGGAACGTGGCCGAGGTCGCGCCCGACGCGGTCGAATCCGCCGTCGACGCGTTCGTCGAGCGACTCGCCGATCCGCTCGAGACGGTGCGCGTCGATGCGGCCGCCGCGCTGGAGACGCTGGCGACGGCGCGCCCCGTCGCGGTCGAACCCGCCGTCGAACCGCTCGCCGATCGGCTGGCGGACGACGAGCCGCCGATCCGACGCCACGGCATTGCGGCCATCGCGGCCGTCGCCGACGCGACGCCCGAGGCCGTCGCTCCCGTCGTCGCCGAACTCGCCGGCGTCCTCGACGACGAGGACGACGAGGTCCGGTCCGAGGCTGCCCGCGCCATCGCGACCGTCTCGACGACTGCGCCCGGAGCAGTGCGGCCGATCGTCCGTTCCCTCGCCGATCGACTCGACGATCCTCACGAACCCGTCCGCCACCGCGTGGCCGACGCGCTGAGCGAACTCGCTTTCGAGGACGCCGCCGACGACGCCGACGTCACAGCGCTGATCGACCGGCTCGAGGACGGCGACGAGTGGGTTCGGGGCGACGCGGCGCGCAGGCTGGCGGGGATCGCCCAGTCGCGGGTGGCCGATCCGCATCCGGCGGTTCGCTCCCTGCGTCGACGGCTCGATCACGACAGCCCGGCAGTGCGGCGGTCGGCCACCAGAGACCTCGTCACGATCGCCGCCGAGCGGCCCCACGAGGCCCGCGCGGCCGTTCCGTCGCTCGGCGTGCGACTGGGGGACGACGACCCTACCGTTCGAAACAACGCTGCGCTCGCACTCGAGCGGATCGCGACCGCGTCTCCCGACGCCGTTCGGCCGGCGCTGGAGGGACTGTTCGGCGCGATCGACGATCCCGACGGCAGCGTCCGCAGGACGGTCCGCGAGACGCTCACGACCGTTGCGCCCGCCTCGCGGAGCGCCTGTCGGCCACCGGTTGGAGTCGCCGCCACGGAGACCGCTGCCGAGGAGGAAGCGATCCGGGTTGCCGCTTGCGAGGCGCTGGCTCGCCTCGACCTCGAGACGGGCGCCGAGACGACGGCAGCGGTTGGTGACGTTTGCGACGCCCTAATCGACCCGACGCCGCCCGTCCGTGCGGCGGCTCTCGAGACGCTGGAGACGCTGCTGGCGGGGAACGCCGAAACCGAGCCGACGCCGCTAGAGGTACTCGTCGAAATCCTCTCGGCCGACGACGAGCGCGCGGCGGCGGTCGCGACCGCGCTCGCCGACGTCGCCAGAGCGGAGCCGGAGTGTATCGCCGGGGCCGCGACGCCGCTCGTCGATCGGATGCGGGAAGCGCCGGCCGACCAGCGACGAGCGCTCCTGCGGGCGTTGACGACGACGGTCGCGGGGACCGAACGGGGACCCGTCTCGGCGCTCCTGCTCGAGGAGGTCGAGTCGGACGGGGCTGATCGCGCGTCGAGCATCGGTGAGGTCGCCAGATTGGCGGCCGCCGCGCCGGACGACGTCGCGGCCAGCCGGGATCGCCTCACCGACTTGCTCGCTGCTGGCAACGAGGCGGTCCGCGGGTACGCGGCGCTGGCGCTCGGAACGCTCGCGGTGACGGATCGCGACGACGGCTCCGCGCTGGCCGCCATGCTCGATATCGGGGACCAACGGTTGCGCGACGCCGTCTCGCTCGTCAGCGGCGGCGAAACGCCGAGCGACGCTGACGGAATCGAGTCCCAGCTCTCGGGATTCGGGGATCGACTCGAGGACGACCCGTGGGCCGGCGGGTTGGCCGTCCTCGCGCTCTCGGTGCTCGCCGACGAGTCCGAACACCTGCGATCGACGGCTGTCTCGGAGATCGCGGCCGGGCTCGAGGTCGACAGCCCGATTGTCCGAGCCACCGCCGGACGGACGCTCGCGACGATGGCCGCGGCCGATCCGGCGGGGCTCGAGACAGCGACCGACGAGTTATTCGCAGCGCTGTCGGATCCGGACGCCGACGTCCAGGCGACCGCCCTGACTGCGCTGTCCGAACTCGCCGACGCCACCGGGCATCTCGAGGACGCGTCGAACCGTCTCGATGCCGAACTCCGGGCCCGTCTCGCCGATCCCGACGGCCGCGTTCGCGCCCGTGCGATTCGGACGCTGACGGCGCTCGAGGCCGCCGACTCGCTGTCGGCCGTGCGACCGCTTGTCGACGATCCCGTCCCGTCGGTCTCGAGGGCAGCGGCGACTGCGACGGAACGTCTCGGGACCGGCCGAGAGAGCACACACGACGAAGTCGAGTGGCCGATGGCTGGTGCCGGGCCGGCGAGAACGGGCGCGGTCGGAGACGGGGGCGCGCTCGAACGCCGACCGACCAAACGGTGGCGCGTCGAAATCGACGGCACCGTCGATGCACCGCCGGCGCTGGTCGGCGACGCCGTTCTGGCCACGAGCGACGACGGCCACGTCGAGGCGATCGCACTCGAGGACGGAAGCGAACGCTGGCGGTTCGAGACGGACGGCCCGATCACGACCGCTCCCGCCGTCGTCGACGACGCCGTCTACGTCGGGAGTGACGCCGCAGTCCACGCGCTCGACCGCGAGACGGGCGAGCGACGCTGGCGCTACCGAACGGACGCCACCGTCGGAACGCCGCCGGTCGTCGCCGAGGGAACGGTCTACGTTGGCGACGAGACCCTCCACGCGATCGACGCCGACACCGGCCACGAGGTCTGGACGGCACCGTTCGAGGAGACCCTCGTCGGCGTTGCAGTCGCCGACGACGCCGTCTACGCCGCCTGCGAGGAGCGCGTATTCGCGCTCGCGGCTGCCGACGGGAACCGGCGCTGGGAGACGACGCTCGATCTCGAGGGAACGGTACGGACGGCGCCGGCGGTCGCGGACGGACGGATTTTCGTCGGCTGCGGCGGGACGCTCACTGCGCTGTCGACGGTCGACGGCTCGCGACGGTTCCGGTTCGACACTGGGGGCCGGTTCGCCGGCTCACCGGCCGTCGCGGACGGCGTCGTCTACGCGGCGAGCGGGGACGAGAGCGTGTACGCCATCGACGCGAAAACGGGCGCCGAGCGCTGGCGGGTCGCTCTCGGCGAGGCGACGACGGATCCGGTCATCATCGACGATACCGTCTGTCTGGGGACCGCCGACGGTCACGTCACCATCCTGGCGACCGACGACGGCGCTCGACGGTGGGAGCTCGCGATCGACGGCGTCACGGAGATCACGTCGATCGCCGTCGCGAGCGGGCTGCTCTGTCTCGTCGGACCCGACGGGATCACCGCTATCGGAGACGCGGACTCCTCCTGGAGGAATTCGATTTCGAGGCTGTTCACCCGGTTCGGAACCGGATCGTCGTAGACCAGTTCGGACGGCCGTCTCGTTGGACACGAATTAAGCGCCTCCCGGTCGTCGTCGTCCGCATGACCGACGACCGCGATCGATGGAACGAGCGGTACGGAGCGGCCGAGTTCGATCCCGTCGACGATCCCGTTCCCGAACTCGAGCGTCGCATCGGGACGCTCCCGAACGGTCGCGCGCTCGACGTCGCGACCGGAACCGGACGCAACGCGCTGTTCCTGGCCGAACACGGGTACGACGTGGACGCAGTGGACATCGCTGAGGCCGGACTCGAGCGCGCCCGCGATCGGGCCGCCGAGCGAGGCGTCGACGTCGACTGGACCCGCGCCGATCTGGCCGAGTTCGACCCCGGCCGTGAGCGCTACGACGTGATCACCGTGAGCTTCTTCGCCGCCCTCGAGCACCTGCCGGACCTCAAAGAGGCGCTCGCCCCCGGCGGCGTGCTCGTCTACGAACATCACCTCCGCTCGAGCGATCCGGTCGCCGGCCCCTCGACGGATCGCTACCGCTACCGGTCGAACGACCTGCTCCGGGCGTGTCTGGATCTGACGATCCTCTCCTACGAGGAGCGACGGCGGCCGGTCGGCGATGGCGAAGGAGATGGGAGCAGCGACGGCGCTGTCGCAGTCGCGACGCTCGTCGCGCGTCGCTCGAGTGGCGGCACGCAGTCGTATCCGGTCGAGCGGACCCCGTGAATAGGTGGTGGGTCGCGTCGATCGGTCGGCTCCGGTCGGCCGATCGGTCGCACACCCGGAGGCCGGGTGGGCAGACTGATACTGAACGAGTACGCTTCGGCCGAACTCACCGTCTTTTTCACGCCAGCGCGCCTCCTTCGGATCAGAATTCATGGCTTCCCTCCCGATCACAGCACTGGCCGGCGTGATCTTCGGACTCGCACTCGCGGCTCCCCCGGGACCGATGAATGCGATTATCGCCGAGGAGAGCGTCGTTCGCGGGTGGTCGGCCGGCTTTCGGGCCGGACTCGGTGCGATGCTCGCGGACGCGATCTTCTTCGTCCTCACGCTCGCCGGCATCGTCGCCGTACTCGACCGCGCCCCGATCGTCCGCCCCGTGCTCTATCTCGCCGGCGGGTGTCTGATGCTGTACTTCGCCCTCGGTGCGGTTCGGGAGGCCAGGGCCGCCACGTCGTTTACCGAAGCCAGCCGGACCGCTGCCACGGGGTTTCGGAAGACGCTCGTCCTCTCCCTGACCAACCCCTATCAGATCGGCTTCTGGCTCACCGTCGGCGTCGGCCTGCTCGAGCCCGGCACCCTCGACGTGCTCGCGTACGCGCCGGCGGTCGGGCAGGCGCTCGCGGGAACCCTGGTCGTCCAGACCGGCTCTCCGGCGTTGTTGCTCGGGTTCTTCGGGGGGATCGCCGTCTGGATCGTGGCCTATCCAGCGGCGCTGGTTGCAGCGGGCCGGCGCGTCGACGCGTTCGCCCCCGCGGTCGCTGCGCTGAGCGCCGTCGTCCTCGTCGGGTTCGGCGCGCTCTTTCTCGTCTTGGGCACGCTTCGGCTCACCTGAGGGAGCCCTGGTCGACTAGCGTCCGTTCTACCGGTCGTTCCCTCGCAGCCCCTCGAACCGAAACTGGCTAACACCTGAGCATCTCGAAGGGGCTGTCCTCGGTGCCCGTGGTATCGCCGTCGTCCTCGGCCGACTGGTCGCCGGACTGGGGCGGCTCGTCGGCACCGAGTCCCGTCCTCACGTCCTCGAGCATCGGGAGCCGGAGGGAGAATCCGCTGACCGTGTCGAACGATCCAATGGGGTTCGTGAGGAAGTCAAAGATTCCGTCAGCAACGTACTGTACGCCGGCTGCGACCTCGATGATCGACGTTCCGTTGGTCGACCCGACGAGTTCAGCACCGAGGGAGCCGCCGGAGCCGGTCAGTATCGAAGCGTGCAGTCGGATCCAGATGTTTGTGCTGTTCGACGATCCGACGGTGAACGACGTTCCCGTCCCAGTGAGACACGTCGATACGGGCTGGCCGTTCGAATCGGCAGCGGTCTGAACGCTGGGTACGGACTGCTGGGCGATCGTCGCGGCCGGCACGACGGCGAGGAGAGCGATGCAGCATAGCATCGTGACTGCGATGGCACTCGAAGGACGGGAGGCACCCATACATCTTCTCGAGCCCAGATCGATATGAACGCACTGGCCGTCCGGCCGCGGTGACGGCTACCGAGACGATGGACGGCGCGCGACCGGCAGAATCGGTGACAGCCGTCCGATCGAATCGGCCGGTTGCCCTCGGAGCGGCCGCTCGGAATCACCCCCGACCGGGAGGTCCCGGTCGGACCGTCTCCCCACCGGTGCTTACTCGCCCAGCGCGGCGATCTCGTCCTCTAGCCACTCGCTGAACCATTTGACGCGTTTCAGGCGCTGATGGGCGATGCTCTCCGCGGTGTCGCTCTGGACGCGCGAGGCGGCGTCGTAGCCGCGTTCGAGGACGCGCTCGACCATCTCGTCGCAGTCCATGTGCGTTCGGGCCTCGTAGCCCATCCGCAACAGCATCAGTGCGGTCCCGTTCGCGCCGACCTTGTCGAGCAGGTCGGCCTCGATGAGACACTGGGTCTCGAGCGCGAGGTCGGTCAGATCGCCCTGATAGGAGTGGTGTTCGATGGCGCGACACACCTGCTGGATGAACGATTCGGGGTAGTCGGCGCGGGACTGGAGGTACTCGCGGGCGACGCGAGCGCCGGCTTCGGCGTGGAGTTCCTGATCGGTCTCGAGTTTGGCGACGTCGTGGAAGAGGGCGGCGACGCGGGTGACGTCGATGTCCGCGCCCTCTTCCTCGGCGATATCGGTCGCGATGTCGACGACGTTGAGGATGTGGTTGTGCCGGTACTCCGCGGAGTGCCAGGGATACCACCGCATGCGGCCGCCTTCCTCTTCCTTCTCGACGCTGGCCGCGAGATACTCGAAGACGAACCCCTTCATCTCCTCGAACTCGGCGTCGCTCACTCGGGTTTCTTTTATTTCAACGCCCACGATAGATCCCTCCGCAATAGACGAACGATAGTCATTAACGGAATGTTCGGTCGTTTCGTTCTTTAGCCTTTGGTTCGTCTCGGTTTCGGACGGCTGTGACAGTCACGAGCGGACGGAAGTTACCGGTCGCCGGGCCCTGCATACCCCTTCTCGAGCCGTCGCCCGCTCTCTCCGCACCCGATGCGGCCTGCGTTCACTCACCGCTCGCGCTATCGGATAGCCATCTCGGTGACTTCGCGATGGACGAATATGCGACAGCCGACGACACCGACGGACGGCTATTTCTCAACAATGTCCGTTAAAGTCAAACAGTCGGCCCCAGAAGAGGTGCGTATGAGCAGCGAACAGGAAGCGGAGTCGATTCGGTGTCTCGTCGCCAAAGTCGGGCTCGACGGTCACGATCGCGGTGCCCACGTCATCGCGCGGGCGTTCCGAGACGCCGGCTTCGAGGTCATCTATTCCGGGCTGCACAAAGCCCCGGAGGAAATCGTTCAGGCGGCGGTGCAAGAGGACGTCGACGTCCTCGGAATCTCTATTCTCTCGGGTGCGCACGACACGCTCGTCCCGAAGATCATGGACGGGCTCGAGGAGTACGGCGCCAAAGACGACACGCTGGTCCTCGCCGGCGGCGTCATCCCGGAGGAGGACCGCGCGGGGCTCAAAGACGCCGGCGTCGCGGCGATCTTCGGGCCCGGGACTTCGATCGAGGAGACCATCGAGTTCGTCCGGGAGAACGCGCCGCAGCGATGAGTATGGATCCCGACGACGAAGCGCTCCTCGAGGCGTTACTGGCGGGTGAACACCGCGCCCTCGCCCGGGTCATCTCGAAGATCGAGAACCGGTCGCCGGGCTACCGCGATCTCGTGTCGGAGCTGTACGCACACACGGGCAACGCCGACGTGATCGGAATCACGGGCAGCCCCGGCGCGGGCAAGTCGACGCTGGTCGATAAACTCGCCGAGGAGTACCGCGACCGCGGCGAGACGGTCGGCGTTATCGCGATCGATCCCTCCTCGCCCTTTACCGGCGGTGCGGTCCTCGGGGACCGGATCCGGATGGCCTCGACCGTCGGCGACATGGACGTCTTCGTGCGTTCGATGAGCGCTCGCGGGACGCTCGGCGGCCTCTCGACGGCGACCGCCGACGCCGTGAAGGCGATGGACGCCTTCGGCAAGGACAAGATCATCATCGAAACCGTCGGTGCCGGGCAAAACGAGATCGACATCGTCCGCACGGCCGACACCGTCGCCGTCCTCGTCCCGCCCGGCTCCGGCGACGACATCCAGACGCTGAAAGCGGGGATCCTCGAGATCGCCGACGTCTTCGTCGTCAACAAGGCCGACCGGGACGGCGCGGATCGAACAGTGCAGGAACTGCGGGAGATGGTTCACCTCGGCGAGGAGGGCGGACTCGGCGGTGACGGCCACCACGGTGCCGGCGCGATGGGCGGCGGAGACGATCGGAGCGATGCCGACACCGGAGACGATTCGGAAGAGAGCTGGACGCCACCCATCGTCGAAACGGTCGCCACGAAGGGGACCGGCGTCGAGACCTTCATCGACGAACTCGCGAATCACCGCACGTACCTCGTCGACTCCGGCACCCGCGCCGAGAAGGTCCGCCAGCGCTACGCCGAAGAGATCCGCACCCTGCTTCGCGAGGACGTCCACTCCCTGCTCGAGGACGAACTCGCAGCGAGCGGCGGGATCGACGACCTCGCCGACGCCGTCCGCCGGGGCGAGACCGACCCCTACTCGATCGCCAGCGACGTCCTCGGGCCCGTCGAGGCCTGCGTCGAGAACCTCGAGACCGACGTCGATGCGGACTCGGGCGCTGAGTAGCATCGAGTCTCCGGGAACGGGGGCTGCCGGGTGGTCGGTCCCTGATCGCTGGGCGTCGGGTCCCCCTCGCTACGCCGACCGGTTCGCACGGGATCCGAACCGAACCCGAAACCTAAGAGCGTTGGCGACTTATCGTCCCGTATGAAAGCCCGAACAATCCTCGGCGCAGCCCTCGGAACCGTCGGCGGTGCGGTCCTCGGTAATCGCCTCCTCGAGCGACGGGCGAGCGACCTCGAGAGCCCCCTCCCCGGTATCGAACGGACGTATCGCTGGCGCGGAATCGAGACGACCTACACCGTCGCCGGCGATCCGAACGATCCGGACATGCTCCTCCTTCACGGGATCTACACGGGCGCGAGCAGTCACGAGTTCGAGCCGATCGTCGAGCGATTGGCCGAGGATTACCACGTGTACGCGGTCGATCTCCCCGGCTTCGGCCGCTCGGAACGGCCGCCGCTGGTCTACTCCGCGACGCTGTACGCCGAATTCCTCCGCGACTTCACGGCCGACGTGACCGACGAGCCGATCGTCCTCGCGTCGTCGCTCACCGGCGCGTTCGCGGTCGACTCCGCCGACGAGACCGAGTTCGAACGCCTCGTGTTGATCTGTCCGACTGCCAAAACGACCGACGAACGGCCGTGGGTCCGGACCCTCCTGCGGACGCCCATCGTTGGGACGACGCTGTACAACCTGCTCGCGAGCAAGCCGTCGATCCGGTACTTCTACGATCGCGACGGCTACTACGACTCTGACCGGATCGACCCGGACGAAGTCACCTACGCCTGGGACAGCGCCCACCAGCCCGGTGCGCGCTACGCCCCCGCGTCCTTCGCCGCCGGCTCCCTCAACGCCGACTTCGACCTCGCGACGGAGCTGGCCGCCCTCGAAACCCCGACCACGCTCGTCTGGGGCCGCGACGCCGAACTCGTCCCGCTCCGGGACGGCCGGGACCTCGCCGAGGCCGCAGACCTCGATCTGGTCGTCATCGACTACGCGACCCAGTTGCCCCACGCCGAACACCCCGACAAGTTCGTCGAGTACCTGCGTGCCGAACTCCCGCGAGCCGATATCGGTACCGGCGACTAGTCGAAAATACCTGTTTTCCGCGTTCGCAGCGCTGTCGCAGTCGAACGATCGAAAATGGCGTCTCCCGGCAAAAAAGGCGCGCGAACGCCGGGGCCGAGCCGACGAATTACGCTCGACGGAGCCCGATCACGCGCTCGCCCGTCGTCTCCGAGACCGTGATCTCGAGTGCTACCCGCATCCCGGTTTCGACGTCCTCGAGATCGACGTCGACGACCTGTCCGGTGAGCCGAACGGGACCGAAGTCGACGACGGCCGTCGCGTAGGGGGCGTCCTCCTCGAACGCCGGCGTCGGGACGTGCGTGACGGTGTACGTCTGGATTTCGCCCGTCTCGGGCAGGTCGACCTCCTCGAGGTCGGTCGAACCGCAGTCGGGGCAGACCCGACGGGGCGGCAGGGAGCCGTGGCCGTTCGCACACTCGAGGTAGTAGCCCTCGCCGTCTTCGGCGGCCGCGAGCCACTCGTCGAAACCGGCGTCGGGGACGTGTTCGGAGTCGCTCATCGGTTCACCTCCAGCACGTGAACGGTCGCACTCGCGACCGTGCCACCCGCGTTGTGGGCGACGCCGGTCGTCGCGCCCTCGACGTGGTCGCTGTTGGGGTGCTCGCCGGCCAGCAGATCGGTGACTTCGGCGATCTGGGACGCGCCGGTCGCGCCGACCGGGTGGCCCTTGGCCTTCAGCCCGCCCGAGAGGTTGATCGGCGTCTCGCCGTCCGCCGTCGTCCGGCCGTCGCGGGCTGCCGAGATTCCTTCGCCGATCGGCTCGAGATCGAGCGCCTCGAGCGCGAGCACTTCGGCGATAGTAAAGCAGTCGTGGACTTCCGCAAAGTCCACGTCGCCCGCGTCGACGCCGGCGTCGGCGTAGGCCTCCTCGCCGGCTTCGCGTGCAGCGGGCGAGCGGGCGAGGTGCTCGCGGTCGTGCAGCGCCATTCGGTCACCGCCCTGTCCGGTGCCGGTGATCGCGACCGGGGCCTCGAGGTCGTGCTCGTCGGCGTACGTCTCGCTGGTCAGAACCAGTGCGGACGCGCCGTCGGAGATCGGGCAAGCGTCGTAGAGGCCGAGCGGTTCGGAAACCGGCGGAGCCTCGAGGACGTCCGAGACTTCGATCGCGCTCTGGTACTGGGCCTTCTCGTTGTTCAGGGCGTTCGCGTGGTTCTTGACCGCGATGTGGGCCAGATCCTCGCGCTCGCCGCCGAACTCGTCGAAGTAGGCCTGGGCCATCAGCGCGTACGCGCCGGGGAAGGTCACGCCGGCTCGCACCTCCCAGAGGTCGTCGGCGGCGATTGCGAGCGCTTCGGTCGCGCCCGCGGTGCCGAGGTTGGTCATCCGCTCTGCGCCGCCGACGAGCAAGACGTCGTTCTCGCCGTTACGGATTCGTTTGACCGCTTCGCGGACCGCGGTGCCACTCGAGGCGCAGGCTGACTCGTAGCGGGTCGCGGGGGCCTGGACGCCCGCCGCTTCGGCCATCAGCGGTCCCTGGTGGCCCTGATGTTCGGCGAGTTCGCCCATGAAGTTTCCATACAGAACCGCCTCGACATCGTCCCGAGGAACGCCGCTGTCCTCGAAGGCCGCGATGCTCGCTTCGGCAAAGAGATCACGGCTGGTGCGCTCGGGAGTGTTCCCGAACGGGGTCAGCCCCGTACCTGCGACACGTACGTCTTTCATGTATATCCGTGTAAGAGATCGGTCGGTTAATACTCCGTGGTTGCGACACGGAGCGTCGACTAATTGAACTTATCCGGCCGCGAGACAACCACTGGCGACACAGTTCGCGGCAGCGCTTGGATCGTTTCCACGCGCTTATATGATATTACGTTACACGGCAATGCATGCCAACCGTTCCATTCGATTCGGCGCTCCTGACCGAACTGACGGAGACGAGCGGCGTCCCCGGATACGAGGACCGCGTTCGCGACCTCGTCGTTCGAGAACTCGAGGAGGCCGTCGATCACGTTCGCACCGACGCGATGGGCAACGTCGTCGGGACGCTCGAGGGCGAGAGCGAGTATTCCGTGGCCGTGGCAGCCCACATGGACGAAATCGGCTTCATGGTGCGTCACGTCCGCGGCGACGAGGACGGCTACGGCTTCGTCGAACTGGACGCCCTCGGCGGCTGGGACGCGCGGGTACTCAAGGCCCAGCGGGTGACGATCCACGCCGCAGACGAGGACATCCCCGCCGTTATCGGCTCGCCGCCGCCCCACACCCTGGACGAAACGGAACGGGAGAAAACCCCGGACGTCGAGGATGCCGTCGTCGACCCCGGGCTTCCCTACGAGGAACTCGCGGAGCGCGTCTCGCCCGGCGACCTCGTGACGATGTCGCAGACGACCGAACGCGTCGGCGAGACGATCACCGGCAAGGCCCTCGACGATCGGGTCTGCCTGTTCGCCATGCTCGAGGCCGCCCGTCGACTGACGACCCCCGACGTGACGATCCACTTCTGTGCGACCGTCCAGGAGGAAGTCGGCCTCCGCGGTGCCCGCGCGCTCGGCGTCGACATCGACCCCGACCTCGCGCTCGCGCTGGACGTCACCGTCGCCAACGATATCCCCGGCTTCGACGACGGCGAGCGCGTCACCGAACTCGGCGACGGCACCGCGATCAAGCTCAAGGACTCGAGCGTCATCACCAATCCGAAACTCCACGGACGACTCCAGTCCATCGCCGAGGACGAGGAGATCGACTACCAGCTCGAGATCCTCCCCGCGGGCGGGACCGACACCGCCGGCTTCCAGCACACTGCCGGCGCGAAGCCCGTCGGCGCGATCTCGATCCCGACGCGATACCTCCACACCGTCACCGAGACCGCTCACGTCGACGATATCGCGGCGACCATCGACCTGCTCGAGGCGTTTCTGGCGACGGAAGACGGAGAGTACGACTACACGCTGTAAGTTCCGTCTCGGTCGGTCCCGCAGTGTCCGCGATCACGACTGTCGCCCGGTCGATATCGAATCCGGTCGTCGATCGACGTCTGCGGACGATCTCGGCGCTTCCCACTGTGTCGATACCACTGATCGAACGACTGTTAGGAGCTCACGGTTACCTCGCCGTCCGTCGTCGAAACGGGACGCGGATTGCCGTCGTCGTCCTCGAACCGCTCGCTCCTCACCTCGAGACGGGTCGACCCCGACTCGACGCCCTCGATCGTCAGGGTGGCGAGACGAACGTCCCCCGTCCCGTTATCGACGGTTTCGTTCGCATCGACGGCCTTGACTGTCACTGACGAGCCGTCGTCGGCCACGCTGACGTTCGAGATGTTGGCGAACTCGTTAGCGATAGTCCCGCTCTCGATGGTGGCAACGCCGGTGTCGACCGTGATCGTACTTCGGAACCCCGCCATCCCGTCGGGGGCCGACTCGAGGGTGAACGGGACCTCCGTGCGCTCCGCGGAGCCGATGGTAGCCGAGCCGACAGCGATCGAAGCTTCCCTTTCGTCACCGCTCGTCTCGTCGTCCCCTCCGTCCCCGCCGTCGTTACCAGTATCCGTATCGTCGTCTCCGTCGTCCACGCTGTTGTCACCGGTATCAGTACTATCGTCCCCACTACCTCTCCCCCTGTTGTCCGTGTCCGTACTGTCGTTCCCGTCGTCGCTGCCAGTAGTGCTGGTATCGTCGGAATCGTCGCTACTGGCATCGGTAGTGTCGTTCTCCGTCGAGGAATCGTCGGCGGGTCCCTCCGGACTCGTCGCATCGGCGTCGCCGTCGGTCCCACCGTCGGACTCGTTGCCGTTCCCTGTATCAGGGTTCGTCGACTGTGCGTGAGTGTTCGTTACTTGTTCCCCCGATCCAGCGTCCTGAGCCATATTGAAACCTATTACCCCGACGAACGCTGCCCCTGCGATCAGTACGATGACGACCCCGACGACCGCTACTTTCGCCCCCAGATCCATATCACAATCGATCACTGGTCATATATTTAGTAATTTCTATTATTAGAATTAAATATAATCGCCGCGTACTCATAATATTTATGTCGTTTCCGGGGTAGATCCGCGGGTGACGAGAGTGAGGAGATCGGGGATGGAGTCATCGAGTCCCGTGCCCTGCGGCCGACGTGCGGCGAACGCCCTCAGAATGCGAGCGCGTCGATCAGGATCGCAACGAGCACGGCACCGAGGAACGCGTTCGAGGCGTGGAACGACCGGAAGGCGGCGGCCTCCGTCTGTTCGAAGTGGAGCCGAACCGCGGCCCAGAGGAAGACGCCGCCGAAGATCACGACGGTGCCGGCGTACAACACGCCGAGGTCGGTGAGCAGGGCCAGCGCGATCGAACTCACGAGCGTCGCGGCGATGTAGTAGAGGATATGCTTCCGGGTGACGGTCTCGCCCCGGACGACCGGCATCATCGGGAACCCGCCGCGGGCGTAGTCGTCCTTGTACGCCAGCGCGAGGTTGTAGAAGTGCGCCGGCGTCCAGAGGAAGATGACGCCCGCCAGCGCGAGCCCCGGCCAGCCGATCGTGTTCGTGACGGCGGCCCAGCCGATGAGCGCCGGCAGGGCGCCCGCAGCGCCGCCGATGACCGTATTTTGGACCGTGTTCGGCTTGAGGAGGAGCGTGTAGACGACGCTGTAGAACACGATCGCGGCCAGCCCGAGCGCCGCGGCGAGTCGGTTGATCGTCAGGAATGCAGCCAGCGACGCCGCGGTCAGTGCGGCACCGAACAGCAACGCGTTTCGAACGGGAATCAGATCGACCGCCAGCGGTCGATCCGCAGTGCGCGACATCTTCTGGTCGACGTCGCGCTCGAGGACGTGATTGAACGTGCCGCTCGCCCCGATCGCGAGGACGCCGCCGCCGAGCGTCGCGACGATGGTGTAGATCTCGAGACTATCGCCGGCAGCCAGCGCCATCCCTGCGGCGGCGACGAGACAGAGCAGCCACATCAGCCGCGGTTTCATCATCCGGAAGTAGGCGACCGCGGTGAGTCGACCGCGAGCGAGGCGACTCGTGGGGAGCGTCCGTTCGGGTGCGGCCGGGCCATCCTCGAGTTCCTCGATCGGCTCTGGCGAGTCGATGGCATCGTCCTCGGTTCCGGTGGCGATCTCGAGGTCCCACGCGAGCGCGACAACGACCCCCGTGAAGATCACGAGCCCGAGCGCGAGGTGGAGACCGGGAAGGATTGCGTCGGGCCCCGTCGTCGCAGTGACGGCACCGACGCCGACCTGAACGGCGTAGAGTACGGCGGCGACGACGAGCGTCGCTCGGACGCGACGCGATACGTCACCGAGGGCTGCGGCGATCGCCGTCATCGCGACGAGCAGGCCGACGACGACGGCGGCGATCCGGTGGCCCCACGCGATCGCCAGTTCCGTCTGGTTTAGCGGGTCGACCGGGGTGTGACAGGTCGGCCACGTCGAACACGACGCGGCGGCGTTCGTCAGCGACGTCGTCGCGCCGACGATCAAGAGCAGGTAGACGCCCAGCGCGGTCGCTGCGAGCAGTGCGGAGAAGCGACGGCGCGTGCCGATCGGACGGGGAAACGACTCTGTTACCACGGCTATTCTCGTCTACAGTCTTCGACTCCGCGTATTTATGGATCCCGCTTTTTCCCACCGATCTGGCTATCGCAATCGCGAGTAGTGTCAGTTGTTGAGACAGTGTTCGAGCGCCGACCAAAGAACGATCCGGTCTCCAGTGGTAGGCGTTCGCGTGCCCGGCAAACCGCGCGCCAGATCGTCTGCGGTCGAAGAGCCGACCGAAGCGATCCCCTCTATCGATGGAGCCGCGTTCGACGCCCGCGATGACCAGTCCTCCGCTCGGTGCCCCTACTGCGACCGACCGTTTCGGCGCGATCGGTTCGAGTCCCTCCACCGCGGCCGCGAGCATCCGGACCGCCTCTCCGACCGCGAACGCGCAGTCTTCGAGCGGGCCGCTCGCGAAGAACGCACGGAGCTGCGGCGGTTTCGGCTGTACGCGCTCGGTACTCTGGTCGCGCTCTACTTCGGACTGCTGATCACCGCCGCGTTCGTCGTCTGAGGGTCACATTCCCATGTCTTCGGCGGCGTCCGGCACTGGGAGCTCGTGGGGGGAGACGCCCAGCAACTCTCCGGCGTGATCGAGCGCCATGTCGAACCCGTAGTAGCGCTCGAGTTCATCGCCGTCGGCGGACGGCCGCACCTTCAACATCGCGTACCCGTCGATGTTCTGTGCGATCGCCGCCGTCCCGCCCGCGCCGTACTCGCCGGGGTCACGTTCGAACGCGAGGACTCGTTCCGTCTCGGTTTCGTCGTAGATCGCCCTGATCCCGTTGGCTTCGGCCGTCCGATCGTCGGTCATAGTCGGCACTCGGGAATCGATCACCGGGAACCTGTCGGTTCCGGTCGAGACAGCCGGGACGGCGAACATCGACACCGATTTTTCGGTCGCCTCCGAGGGTTCGGCCAGTGAGCCGTTCGGAGCCCGTCACTGCAAGTCGCCCGCTCGCGACGTTTCGACTGACGCGATCGGTCGCGCTGCAGTGGCTCGTCGTCTCCGCCGTGGGGTTCTTCGGGTTCGTCTACTGCTTCGGGCACGTCCTCGCGTGGCTTCGAGGCGTTCCGCTCGAGCCGATCGTGATCGCGCCGTCCTCGCCACCGACGGTGCTCAGCTGGGGTGCCGTCTCGCTGGGATTGCTCGTCTGCGTGGTCGTTCCCCACGAGCTGCTCCACGGCGTGTTCATGGCCCGCTACGGCGAGTCACCGACCTACGGGATCGGGATCTCGTACTTCGTGTTACCGTACGCCTACGCCGAGACCAGCGGCGCGAGCTACACCCGAAACCAACTCCTCGTCGCGCTGCTCGCCCCGTTCGTGGTGATCACTGCCGTCGGACTCGCCGCGATGGTCGTCGCCCCGACGTCCCTGTTGCTCGTCCCGCTCGCGGCGAACGCGGCCGGTTCGATCGGTGACCTCTGGATGGCCGCCGTCCTGTGTCAGTATCCCGCCGACGTGCGCGTGGGCGACCCGCCCGGCGGGGTCCGCGGATTCGGACTCTACGGCTCGGGCGACCGCCCGGTCAGCCGACGTCCGGGGATGGCGCTCCTGTCGCGATTCGTGACCGGAAGCGTCGGAACCCTCGCCGCGGTGGCGGCGTACGCGCTGCTCGCGGTATTCCTTTCGCTGGCCTTCGGCTCCGGCGACGTCGTCCTCGGCGACCCCGACCGGGGTTGGCTGCTCTTCCGTCACGACCGCCAGCCCGGCGGCAGCGCGCTCCTCGAAATCGGTGACGGCGCCCTCCTCGTCCTGGCTACCCTCGGCGGCCTCGTCTGGACGCTCGTGACGACCGTTCGCCGACGAGTCAGCCGCGGTCGCGAGGAACCGTAACGCTCGAGCGTGTGCGCGTCGACCGCGACGTATGAGCAAGTTTCTCCGCAGCGGCCGCCGACGAGACGTCTGTTTCCTGCTCGCGGCCGCCGAGGACGGCGAAGCGCGCGGCCAACAGCTCAAATCCCGCCTCGAGTCACACTACGACGACCGGCTCGACCCCAAATCGTTCTACGGCTCGCTGTCGGCGCTGGTCGACGCCGGCTTCGTCGAGAAACGGACCGAGGGTCTCCACGACGTGTACGCACTGACCGACGGCGGCGAACGACGAGTTCGAGAGCACTACGAGTGGGCGGGGGCCTGTCTCGAGACGGACGCCGAGTCGCCGTAATCCCTCCCTGCGATCATTCGAACCACTCGCTTACCTCGCGGACCTCCTCGAGGTCGGCTCGGTCGACGTCGTCGATCGCGTCGCGAATCTGTTCGACCTGTTCCTCGTCCAACACGGCCCGAAGCTCGCCGAGCGTCGGGCCGCTGATGAGCCGCTCGACCGCCTCGCTGAACGACTCGTCGCTTCGTTGCTTCGATTCGATCCGTTCGTAGACGCGATCCTCGAGGCGAACCTGCTCTGACATCTCTGGTGACAACGGTAGCGCTGCAACCGAATCAATATGTGGGTACCCGAAATCGAGCTGAGCGACGGAACGCGCGAACGCGACGGCAGACCGCTTACTCGTCGAGCAGCTGGTCGCCGATCGTGTTCCGAAGCACTTCGCTGGTGCCCTCGTAGATCTCGTTGAGCTTGGCGTCTCGGTAGAAGCGCTGGGCGGCGAAGTCCTTTGTGTAGCCGTAGCCGCCGTGGATCTGGATGCCCTCGTTGGCGACCTCGCGGCTCACTTCCGAGGCGTAGAGCTTGGCCTGCGAGGCGTCTTTGATGTAGTCCTCGCCGCGGATCTTCTTGTCGGCGGCCTTGTGCATGAGCATCTTCGCGGCCTGGATCTTGGTGTCCATGTCCGCGAGCTTGTGTTTGATCGACTGGAACTCGCCGATCGGCTGGCCGAACTGCTCGCGCTCGTTGGCGTAGTCGCGGGCCTCCTCGAAGGCCGCGCGGGCGATGCCGACGCCGCGGGCGGCGATGGTAATGCGTCCGCCGTTGAGGGTCTTCAGCGCGTGGACGAAGCCGTCGCCCTCCTCGCCGAGCAGCCGGTCCTCGGGTATCCGGAGGCCGTCGAACCGGAGTTCGGCGGTCGGACAGCCCTTGTCGCCGAGCTTGTCCTCCGTCCCCTCGACGATGAAGCCGTCGTCTTCCTCGGGTCGGACGATGAAAGAGGAGATGCCCTTGTTCCCCGCGTCGGGATCGGTTTTGGCGAAGAGAGTGACCGTGTCGGCCACCGATCCGTTCGAAATCCAGAGCTTGCCGCCGTCGATGACGTACTCGTCACCCTCTTTCCGGGCGGTCGTCTCCATCGCCGGCACGTCGCTGCCCGCGCCGGCCTCAGAGAGCGCGAACGCCCCGATGTCCCTCCCTTCGGCTACCGGCGTCAGGAACTCCTCCTTCTGGGACTCGTCGCCGAACTCGTAGAGCATGTTCCCCGCCAGCGAGGTGTGGGCGGCGACGATGGTTCCGAGGCCGCCCGAGCCCCGGGCGATCTCCTCGAGGCCGATCGCGTACGAGTGATAGTCCAGCCCGGCACCGCCGTACTCCTCCGGGAACGGCATCCCCATCAGTCCCAGATCGGCCATCTCGCTCACGAGGTCGGCGGGGAACTCGTCCTCGTGGTCGATCTCGTCGGCGACGGGGACGACCTCCTCGTCGACGAACTCCGAGACCATGTCACGAATCTGCTGTTGCTCGGCCGAGAGTGCGAAGTCCATATCACGAAATTAGGAATCATGACCCTTTACTGTTCTCTCTTCCCTCGATCGTGTCCCTCGGTACCACGCTACGGGAGCGTTGCGCACTACTCTGTCGACCGATGACGAACCGCTATCTCTCCCAGTACGAACGCGACGCCACAAAAAATCGAAGCCGGAGGCCTCAGTTACTGTCCGGCGCAGCGTCTTCCGGAACCTGCCCTTCAACGAGGGACTGGTCGGCGTACTCCTCGCGGATGTCCTTCTTCGAGAACTTGCCCGTCGCCGTCTTGGGCACTTCCTTGATGAACTCGATCTCGTCCGGCAGCCACCACTTGGGATACTCGTCGGCGAGCATCTCGTTGATCTCGGTGACGAGCGTCTCCCGATCGGCGCCCTCGACCGGAACGACGAACGCGACCGGTCGTTCCTGCCAGCGCTCGTGGGGCACACCGACGACGGCCGCCTCGGCGACATCGTCGTGGGCCATGATCGCGTTTTCGAGTTCGACCGACGAGATCCACTCGCCGCCCGATTTGATCACGTCCTTCTCCCGGTCGACGATCTTGAGGTAGCCGTCCTCGTCGACGGTGACGACGTCGCCGGTCTTGAGCCAGCCGTCCTCGAAGTCTTCCTCGTTCGCTTCGGGCCGCTTGAAGTACTCCTTCGTCACCCACGGGCCGCGGATCCACAGCTCGCCGAACTCCTCGCCGTCCCAGGCGATCTCCTCGCCGTTCTCGTCGATCACTTTGAACTCGAGTCCCGGAACTACGAGCCCCTGTTTGCCCCGTTTCTCGAGCTGGGTGTCGTAGTCGGCGTCCTCCAGGTCGGCTTTGAGATGCGAGACCGAGCCGATCGGGGACATTTCGGTCATCCCCCAGGCGTGAAGCACTTCGACGCCCTGCGTGTCGAACCACTCGATCATCGACTTCGGTGCGGCCGAGCCGCCGACGATGACGGTGTCGAGCGTCGAGAGGTCGACGTCGTTCTCCGAGCAGTACTCCATCAGGCCGAGCCAGACGGTGGGAACGCCGGCGCTGATCGTCACGCCCTCGTTTTCGATGAGGTTCGCGAGGTCTTCGGGTTCGGGCGAGGGGCCAGGGAAGACCTGTTTGGCGCCGCCTGCGGTCGCCGTGAACGGCATCCCCCAGGCGTTGACGTGGAACATCGGCACGACGGGCATGACGACGTCGTCGTCGGCCATCGGGATCCCCTGCGGCGTCTGGGTGGCCATCGTGTGGCTCCAGAGCATCTGCTGGGTGTACTCGACGCCTTTCGGGTTGCCGGTCGTCCCGGAGGTGTAACACATCCCTGCGGGCTGTTCCTCGTCGACGTCGGGCCAGTCGTACTCCGGCTCGTGGCCCTCGATGAAGGACTCGTAGGGCGTCGCCTCGAGGTCGTCGGCCGGCTGGCTGCCCATGACGACGAAGTCGACGTCGTCGAACTCGTCGTCGGCGTCGGCGACGGCGCCCGCGAGCTTCGGTGCGAGCGACTGGTCGACGAAAATCAGTTCGTCGTCGGCGTTGTCGACGATGAACTGGATGTGGGCGTCGGGGAGGAGCGGATTGATCGTGTGGAGTTGCGCGCCGATCGACGGCACGGCGAAATACGTCTCGAAGTGGCGGGAGTGGTTCCAACAGAAGGTTCCGACCCGGTCACCCTCCTCGATTCCGTACTCGTCGAGGGCATTCGCGAGTTGGCTCGTTCGATCCGCGTACTCGCTGTAGGTGTATCGCTGCATCCCGTCGTGATTCCGGGAGACGATCTCTGTGTCGGAATACAGCTTGCTCGCTCGCCACAAAAACGGCCGAAGTGTTTGGTCTGTTCCTGCTGGCATCTCGTCTTATACTGTGGCACAAAGACTGTATTATTCTTTCCATACATATGCCACTGATTCCGTGGGAGACACGGTCGTCCCCGATTCTCGAGGGTGTGGAATCCTGAATGATAAAATGTATTATAGATATCTCCCGGCCGTTTTCAGAGCGGTGAGAGGGATCACGATGGGGGCCGGTCATCTGGCCGTTCCATGCAAGCCAAATCAGGTGTTCTGCCGGATGACATGGACCTGGACACCAAGCCCGCTCCGCCATCGATTCACTGTGAACCAATCGTCTCGAGGGCCGCCTCGATCGACTCGTCACCGGACAGGATCTCGAACGTTGCCCCGTAAACGGGTTCGAAGTCGATCGCGGTCACGAGCGTCTCGGCGACGTCTTCGCGGGGGATGTCGCCGGAGCCGAGCTCGAGCCCGGTCCCCGCCCGAATCTCGCCGGTTCCGGATTCGGTGGTCAACTCGCCCGGGCGAACGATCGTCGAGACCAGCTCGCTGTTGCGGAGGTATTCGTCCGCCTCGGCTTTCGCGATCAGGTAGTCTCGAAGCGGCTCGGGGCCGGCGTCGGGGTCATCGGCGCCCATCGAACTGAGCATGACGAACCGGTCGACGCCGGCCGTACTCGCGGCGTCGATCAGGCGGATGGCTCCGTCGCGGTCGACGCCGTAGACGTCCTCGCCGCCGGAGCCGGCCGCGAAGACGATCGCATCACAGCCTTCGACAGCGTGGTCGACCGTCTCGGTCAGGTCCGCCACGACCGGCTCCCCGCCCAGTCGTTCCATCTCGTCGGCCTGTGACGCCTCGCGGATCATCGCTCGAGCGGTATCGCCACGCTCGGCGAGCGATTCCGTCACGTGTCGTCCGACCTGTCCGTGTGCCCCGGCGACGAGTACGGTTCGAGTCATAGGCGCGGCTTCGACCGCCGATCCCATACGAATTTCGTCGGCTATCGACGGGACGGACGGGGGTCACACGATCCGTCTGCGGCCCCCGTTCGACACCGATCGGAAGAGTACGCCGCGACCGCGGCGTTTTTCCCGGATGCTACCTAAACTATCTCGAGTAGATGACCACGGGCCAGACCGAATCCACAATTGACGCCGACCTCGAGTGGTGTTACGACGCCGTTCACGGCGTTTCGCGGACTTTTTCGATCACGATCGATCGGCTCGAGGAGCCGATGGCGAGACACATCTGTATCGGCTACCTCCTCTGTCGAATTGCCGACACGATCGAGGATGCGGGACACATTCCGCCGGACGCGCAGACCGAACTACTCGCGGAGTACGATCGGTTGCTCGATCCGGAGTCGGCGGGTTCGGTCGAAGCCTTCATGGAGGACGTCGAGCCGTGGATTCCCGAGGACCGAAACGACGATTGGGAGGTCGTCGCGGAGACGCCCCGGGTGTTGCGAACGTTCGAATCGCTCGACGAGGAGCCCCGCGAAATCATGCGGGAACCGGTCCGCGAACTCGTCGACGGGATGGCGATGTTCACGGATCGGTACGCTACCGAGGGCGGCTTGCGGCTGCAGACGATCGAGGAACTCGAGGAGTACTGCTGGTACGCTGCCGGGACCGTCGGCACCCTGATCACGGGGCTGGTCGCCCGTGGGACCTCACAGGAGCGAGCGACGGAGATGCGGGAGAACGCCCGTTCGTTCGCCCTGCTCCTCCAGCTGGTCAACATCGCGAAGGACGTCCAGGACGACTATCACGACGAAAACAACGTCTATCTCCCCGCCGAGTGGCTCGCGGCGGAGGACGTCGACGTCGAGGCAGTTACCGACGAGGCCCACCACGGTGGCGTCACGAACGTCATCAAGCGGGTGACAGGCCGCGCCGAACGCTACCTCGACGACGCCCAGCGCTACCTCGAGATCGTACCGGAACAGCACGGCAACCGACTCTCCGCGTGGGCGATTCCGTACCTCCTCGCGGTCGGGACGCTTCGCGAACTGCGCGAGCGTCCCGAGGACGTCGTCCGCGAGGGCGACGTCAAGGTGTCTCGCGCGGAAGTGTTCGCCCTCCTCCAGCAGTTCGAAGAGGGTGTCTCTCGCTCGCGACTCGAGGAACTCCGGCGCACGATGTCGGAACAGCCGCTCCATCAATGACCGGTCGGTGCTGATACGCGGAGTCCGTCCGGCGAGAACGGTCGGCCGCCCGAGAGCCGGCACCGACTGGTGTGACGCTGCGTACCCTGCTGCTGTTTCCTTCAGTCCATCGGTGCACCCGTCCGAGTACACCGGCCCAGACGCGATCGGCGTCCACGGTGACCTCGAGCGATCCGCGACGATCGCTTCGAAGCCGTCGCAGTGACCGACGGAGCCGTCGATGAGAGACACAAAGAATATATCACGGAGCTATCTATTGAAGGGAAACCGCCGACCCGTACGCCGACGGATATCTGTCCCGATGGAGTGTTCCCATCGGCACCCGAAGCCATGAATCACTTCGACCGTCGGTTTCGAGAACAGACCGATCGAGACCAATGCTACTGACCGATACCGATTCCTCCATCTCGAGAGTTCAGTTGCGAGCGCGCGTACGGGACGCGCTCGCCCGTCGGTTCGGTATCGACACGCGTGCGCTCGCTGCGTTTCGCATCGTGCTCGGACTCGTTTTACTGTTTGACGTATTCCATCGATCACGGGATCTCGTCACGTTCTACACCGACGACGGGGTGCTTCCGCGGGCGCTGCTCGTCAACCAGTACCCGGCCGCGAGGTACTCGCTTCACACCCTGTCTGGAGAACCGTGGGCACAGGCCGTTCTCTTCGCCTGTGCGGCAATCGCCGCCGTGGCACTCCTCGTCGGCTATCGGACGCGGACCGCGACCGTTCTCTCCCTGCTCCTGCTCGTTTCGGTGCAAGCTCGCAATCCGCACCTCCTGAACGGGGGCGACAAGCTCCTCAGCCAGCTGGTGTTGCTGGCCGTGTTCCTGCCGCTCGGAACCCGCTGGGCGCTCGACGCGCTGGGCGATCCCGATGCGTCCGGGGCTGACAGTGAGGATGCGGAACCCAGAACCCGATCCGGAACCGACCCCCGGATCGTCACGCCCGCGACGGCTGCGATGCTCGGCTCCGTCGTCGTCGTCTTCGTCAGTAACGCGCTCCTGAAAGCGGAAGGCGACACCTGGCACAGTGGGGAGGCGCTCCACTACGCGCTCCGGCAGGATCAGCTGACGGTCCTGCTCGGAACCCACCTCGTGGACTATCCGCTCTTCCTCACCCTGGGGACCTATATCTGGGCGGGACTGGTGACCGGCGCACCGCTCCTGATAGTGCTTACCGGTCGCCTCCGAACCGCGTACGCCACCGCGTTTATCGCGACGGTCGTCGGAATGGCGCTCTCGATGGCCGTCGGCCTCTTCCCCGCCGTCCTGATCGGCGGCCTCCTCCTGTTTCTCCCGCCGCGAGTCTGGGACGCCCTCGAGTCCGTCGCGGGCGTTGCCGTCGACCGGGTAGGTGTCCTCGAGCGTGGTGCCACAGCGTTCCGGGCTCGTACCAGTACGCTGAGTCGGCCGCAAACGCTGGGATCATCGCTCTCGGAACCGACTCGGCGACGAACGCAACGGTACTGGTCGATCCACCTCGGCTGTCTGTTGCTCGTCGTCGCGCTCTGGAGTGTCGGGCTCCTCGGTGTCGCGAACGCGTTCGAACCGATAGAAGAGATCGATCCCGAGGAGCACGAGTGGACGATGTTCGCTCCCGATCCGCCCGCGAGCTACGGCTGGTACGTGGTCGAAGCAGGAGTCGTCGACGAGGAGAACCGCGACGTCTTGCAGGGGTCGACGCTCCGAGACGCCCCGCCGCCGGACGCCGCCGAGACGCTCCCGAGTTTCCGCTGGCGCAAGTACATGGACTCGCTGTCCGGCGACGACGACCGCGCCGATCGATTCGCGGCGCACATGTGTGAGAGAGCCCGCACGCAGACCGACGCGTTCGTCGAGAACGTCACCCTAACGTACACGGAACAGCCGATTCGCCTCGAGGGCGAGGCCGAAACGCCGACGACGAAGACTGTCGTCGAACGGTCGTGTCCGGCGGAGGTTGCCGACCATGATCGGAACGCTGAATTTGGGCCGGCCCCGAATCACCGTAACTGATGAGCGAGACGATCCCTGACGACAACCCGATCATCCTGTTCGACGGCGTCTGCAACCTCTGTAACGGGTTCGTCCAGTTCATCCTCCCGCGGGATACGGAGGGAATCTTTCGCTTCGCGTCGCTGCAGTCCGACGTGGGAACGGCGTTGCTCGCCGAGCACGGCCTCCCGACCGACGAACTCGAGTCGATCGTCCTGATCGAGGGCGACGACTGCTACGTGAAGTCGGACGCGGCCATTCGAATCGCGAGACGTCTCGGCGGCGTCTACGCGCTTCTCGGACCCTCTCGATTCCTGCCCCGTCGGTTTCGGGACGTCTGCTACGACTTCGTCGCCGCCCGCCGCTATCGGTGGTTCGGCAAAAAGGATCAGTGTGCGATGCCGCCGGCGGACGTCGACGTCAATGCCCGGTTCCTCGAGTGACGATTCTCGCGTCTCGCGTGGGTGCTTCGTTCAGGTCGTCGCCAGTCGTCGTCCGAGCACCGCGAGCGGAGAGCCAAACAGCGCGAGGACGACGAACCACGGGAAAAGCACGAGGATGACGATCACGCCAGTCATAACGTTCACCCTCACCGGACCACCGAGGGCGAGCACGGTGCTAGGAAGGATTGCAACGGCCGCGAGGAGTGCAACCGGACGCCGACCGCGCTCGAATGCGTAGCCGATCGGCACGAAGAGTGCGGTGGCGAATCCGAACAGAAACACCCACGGAGACAGCACCGCCGCGGCGAACAGTCCGGTGTAGCCGGCGGCGGTGATCGTCGCGAGTAGCGCGAGGCCGACCAGTCCGCGCGTCTCGAACCGAGCGCCGAAGCGGGACGTGAGCGCTCCGAGCAGCGCGTATCCGACTCCCAGCGACGACAACGCGACGGCGCCCGGCGGGAACGTCCGACTGGTCGTCACCGCCCCGAAAACGAGCAGCCCGACTGCACCGACGATACCGACGGCAACGATCAGTCGATCGAGCGTCACCCCGTCGACCGTCGGTCGCTGGAGGCCGAGGCGGCCCGCCGTTGCGTCGTACGCAGCACGTCCGGCGGTGCCACGACCGATCACGACGCCGAGGAGGCCGATCAATACGCCGGGGACGAACCCGACGGCTACCCCGTTGACGAGCGCCGTCGGACCGACCTCGAGACCGATCGTCGCGTAGCCCCTCGCGATGTCGAGGACGCCGCCGCTGCCGTAGGTGACGGACGTCTGATCGTCGAATTCGTCGCCGGTCCACGTCGCGGCGTTCCCGTCGACGTCGGCGTCGGAGACGCGATTCGTAATCGTCGTCCCGTCGGGGGTGTGGATCGTCACTCGCTCGGCCACGACCTCGTAGCGTGCGGTCGAGGTCCCGGTCATGAAGTAGTCGAGGAGCCAGGTGTCTCCGACGCCGCGTTTGGCCACGTCGGCCACGGTGTAGTTCACGACGACCGTGTCTCCCTCGAGCGTCGGCTCGACGGCCCGAACGTCACCCTCTGCCGCGTGGGACCACGCCCAGGCGTCGTCGACCGCGGCCTCGAGCGCGGTCTCGTTCGTCCGATATCGTTCGGCTGCGGATTCGTTGACGGGCACGCGAGCGTGCCATCGCGAGTCGCCGGCCTCGTCGACGTAGATATCGAGCGTTCCCTGACCCGTCGCCCCGGTGATCTCGGCGTCGTTCGCGACCCCGGGACCGCAGACGCCGCAGAGCTGCATCGGAGGCGGTGCGCCGGCGACGGCGGTGACGCCGGCCACTCCGAGGGCGGCACAACAACAGAGGGCGAATACGAGGCGGGTTGTTCGCATCGTATCGACACTCGAGTATCAAAAATAAATAATTTACTCCGCTCGAGTAATCCGCGAAGTCGCGCACCGCCCTTTCAAACGGAGAAAGCCGTCGAAACGGCCGTCATTCGTACTCGTAGAACCCCTTCCCGGTCTTTTTCCCGAGGTCGCCGGCCTCGACTTTCCGCTTGAGGAGGTAGGCGGGCTTGTATCGGTCCCCGAGTTCCTCGTGGAGCGTCTCCGAGGCGTGGAGGCAGACGTCGAGCCCGATGTGATCAGCCAGCGTCAGCGGCCCCATCGGGACGTTCGTCCCGAGTTCCATTCCCGTGTCGATGTCCTCCTTCGAGGCGACGTCCTCGTCGTAGGCGCGGATTCCCTCGTTGATCCAGGGCATCAGGATGCGGTTGGTGACGAAGCCGGGCTTGTCGTCGGCCTCCCACGTCGTCTTCCCGAGGTCCTCGGCGAGCCGGTGGGCCAGTTCGGTCGCGTCGTCGGTCGTCTTCTCCCCCACGACGACCTCGACCCCCTCCATGATCGGGACGGGGTTCATGAAGTGCAGTCCGATCACTCGCTCGGGATGCTCGAGGTCGGAGGCGATCGAGGTGATCGAGAGCGTGCTCGTGTTCGTCGCCAGCAGGACGTCCGGATCGCAGACCCGCTCGAGGCCGGCGAAAATGCTCTGTTTGACGTCCAGTTCTTCGAGGGCGGCCTCGACGACGAGGTCGCACTCCGCGAGGTCCTCGAGGTGGGTCGTTCCCTCGATTCGATCGCGGATCGTCGACGGCTCCGACTCGAGATCACCCCGGTTTGCGAGGCGTCCGAGGCTGTCGTCGATAGTGTCGAATCCGTTCTCGACGAACTCCCGTTCGATGTCGCGCATGACGACGTCGTAGCCGGCGGTCGCCGCGACCTGTGCGATGCCGCTGCCCATCGTTCCCGCGCCGACGACGCCGATTCGATCGATCTGCTCGCGAACCATACGCCACGTATACCGAAGACCGGCGTAAGGCTGGCGATGGCTGTCGGTGCCGTCCACTGTAGCAGCGTCGATGGTGAAAGACAGCTTTTACGTTCCCGTCAGAAACTATAACAACGTCGCCCTCGACGTACCCTTCATGTGTCGGGAAACGAAGCGCGAGCCGGCGTGGGTATCCGCCATCCGGCTGGCGTTCCTTCGCGGGCAGGTCGACGTCGACGGCGTGATGGAAGAGGCGAATCTGATTCCCGGCCGCGAGGGGACGGTTCGAGACGTCCTCTCGACGATGGCGGACCGAAACCTCCTCGAGCCCGTCGACGGGGCCGACGACCGGTACGTCCCGGGCCCGGTGCTCGTCGAATCCGATCGATACAACCTGGACTTCAGTAAGGCGTCCGACGGGGGCGCTCACCGATGGCGCTCGAGCGGCTGATCCGTCGCGCTTGCCATAGCGTAAACTATGTATCGACTAGGCGTGTACGTGCCGGTAATGGGCAATCTCACGGATACGAAAGTCTCGGAAAAGAACCTGACGACGGTCCCGAAACCGGTTCGTAATTTCCTCGACGTCGGCGAAGGAGATCGCATCGAGTGGCACGTCGAAGACGGGAAGATCGTCGTCAAGAAAGTCGAGTCCGAGTAGCGCGTCGGTCAGCGTCCGTTCGCGCTCCCCTCTGTGACAATGGGTCCTCGAGAACGCCGCCTACGCGTCCTCGAGTGCCACCCACTTGTCCTCGAGAATGCCGCTTAAAGATCCTCGGGCACGTCGATATCACGGCGTACACCGGGGTCGTCGACAGACAGGAGCACGCTCGCATCGTCCTCGAGCAGTATCTCTCGACCGCCGATATCGCCGTCGACGTCGGCGAGCACGTCGAAGAATCGCTCGTCGAACAGCACCGGATTGCCGCGGCTCCCGTCGAACGCCGCCGCGATCGCGTCTCCGGCGTCTGCGGCGTAAGCGGTCACCAGCGCGTCGATCGTCGTCGGCGAAACGAAGGGCATGTCGCCGAGCGCGACGAGGGCGGCGTCGGGGTCGACGTCGTGCCGTCGAATCGCCCGGATACCGGTCCGGAGCGAGGACGCCTGTCCGGTGTCGTAGGCCTCGTTGACGGCCGTCTCGACCGAGATCCCCTCGAGTGCGGTTCGAACCCGATCGGCCTCGTGCCCGAGGACGACGACGACCGGGTCGACGTCGCTCTCGATCAGCGTTCGTGCGGCGTAACGGACCACCGGCTCGCCGTCGACCGTCGCCAGCAGCTTGTTTGCCGCACCGAAGCGGGTGCTCGTCCCGGCGGCGAGCAACACGCCGGCGACCGTCGGCGACCCGGACTCACCGGACAGCGCTGCCGGCTCGAGGATCGGGAGTTCGCCGGTGGCGGGCCGTTCCGGTTCCCCCTCGGACGTCTCCTCCGTCATTGTTCCAGAACCGTGGACGGAACGACGGCGACCGTCTCGTCGGCGGCGACGGCTTCCTCCGTCAGCACGAACCCGTCGGCGCGGCTGGCGCGCGTACTCGAGGAGAGCACGCTCGGGTCGAACGTCTCCCCGTAGATCGGCAGTGCGGAGTCGGCGTGGCCCAGCGGCATCGCGGTGCCGTCCGACAGCGTGACGGGAATCGCGTAGGTGAAGCCGGGGGTGGCGATCCCGACGTCTCTGGCCATCCGCGCGGACACCGTCGGCAGCGACGCGTCGCCCGTAAAGAACGGGCGAGTGACGAGTGCCGTCACCAGATAGGCACCGACGGGCTTTCCGGGGACCGCGATCGCCACCGCATTGTGGTCGGGGAGCCGCGCGACTGCGATCGGTTTACCCGGCCGGAGTCGGACGCGGTGGAACAGCACGTCGCCGAGTTCGGCGAGGGTGCGGATTACGTAGTCCTTGTCGCCGACGCTCGTGCCGCCCGTCGTGACGACGACGTCGTACTCGCCGGCCAGCTCGTCGATTCGGGACTCGACTCGGTCGTTCTCGTCGGGGACCGACCCTTCGTACGTCGCCTCGTGCCCCCACGAGCGGACGAGTCCGGCCAGCATCGATGAATCGAGATCCCGGTGGCGTCCCTCGTGGATCTCCGTGCCGGTCGCGAGCAGTCCGACGGACATACGTTCGCGGACGGCGACGTCGTCGACGTCGAGATCGCCGAGCAACAGCGCGTCCTTCGCCCCGAGCCGCTCCCCCGCCTCGAACAGCTCCTCTCCCTCACTGACGTTACTGCCCCGCTGGTAGACGTACTGTCCCGACTCGACTGGCGTCCCCGTAAGCTGGCCGTCGTCGACGGTCGCTTCCTCGCGCTTGAGCACCGCGTTCGCCGACCGGGGTACCGGCGCGCCGGTCGCTATCCGGATCGCCGTTCCGGACTCGAGCGCTGGAGGTTCGTCCTCCGGGTATACCGGGTCGTCGACCAGTCTCAGGGGATACTCGTCGGTCGCGTCGAACGCGAAGCCGTCCATCGTCGCGTGACTCTGCGCCGGCACGTCGACCGGCGCGCGGATCGGTTCCGCGAGCGTCCGTCCGGCGACGCCGTCGAGGGAGACGCGTTCCGTCTCGAGGGACGGCAGCCACTCCGTTCGGAGCGCTCTGACGCGGTCGACCGCCGCATCCAGTTCGATCAGATCGTCGCCGGCATGGGGTTTGTCTCTCGTCATAAACCTAAATAAACGGTTAAACGTGTTTGTCGGCAAACACTCATGTTTATTTGTGTGGTAGGGGATATCATGTACTGTGGTAAATAGTATGCACATAGTGCAGGGTTATAAAAGATGACGGTGACCGACACACGACCATCGCGGCTCCGACGCGGGTGGTCATAATGGAGTTCGACGGGGAATTCGAACTCGAGGACGTCCCGCCGGAGAAGGCGTGGGTCGTCCTCTCTGACCCGATTGCCGTCCGAAATTCGCTGAAGGGCTGTCAGTACATCACGCCGATGGACGACGACTTCAGCTACGACGACTACGAGGCCGACGAGGACGCGGAGACGCTCCCCGAGGCCGATCCGGAAGACGTGGCCGCACGAGCGTTCGTCGAGGGCCAGGAGTACGCCGCGTTGATGCAGGTCGGCGTCGGGAGCGTCAAGCCTCGCTTCGAGACGTCGGTGACGATCCAGGAACGCGACGAGGAGAACTTCATCATGACCGCGACGGGAACGGGAACCGCCAGCGGCAGTAGCTTCAGCATGGAGTCGGGAATGCAGATCCACCCGCTCGAGAACGGCGAGGGATCGCGGATCGAGTGGTGGACCGAGGCCGACATCTCGGGACGCATCGCCCAGCTCGGCTCGCGAGTCATCAACCCGGTCGCCAACAAGATCGTGAATAACTTCTTCAGCGACATCGAGACGCAGATGAGCGACGTCGACGAGACGGATTCGGGCATCACGGACCGGATCCGCGGGATGCTATGAAACCGGCTCAGTTCGAGACACACGAGCCTAATACCGTCGAGGAGGCCGTGAGCCTCCTCGAGAGCCTCGACGATCGGGCGATCCTGGCCGGCGGGCAGAGCATGGTACCGATGCTTCGGTTCCGACTCGCCGTTCCCGAGACCGTCATCGACATCAACGCCATCGACGGGCTGGACTACCTCGAGGAGGACGACGAGTGGCTCAGGATTGGCGCGCTCGCGCGCCACGCGGACGTCGAGGAATCCGATCTGGTCGCCGAACAGTACGGCAGCTTCGCGGACACGGCACCGCTGGTCGCGGATCCCCAGATCCGAAACCGCGGCACGGTCGCCGGTGCGATCGCACAGGCCGACCCGAAGGGCGACTGGGGGAGCGTCCTGCTCGCACACGAGGGCGAAATCGTGGCGCAGGGCCCGGACGGCGAGCGGGTAATCCCAGCGGCGGACTTCTTCCTCTTGCCCTACGATACGACCCTCGACGAGAACGAGCTCATCACCGAGATCCGAGTCCCGACGCCGGCCCCTCGCGAGGGCAGCGCCTACCACAAGCTCAAGCGGAAGGTCGGCGACTACGCGATGGCCGGGTCGGCCGCACGGCTCGTCCTCGACGAGGACGGGCGGATCGAGACTGCCACCATCGGTCTCACGGCCGTCGACATCACGAACGTCCGGGCGACCGACGCCGAGGACCACCTCGAGGGCGAGCGGCCCGGCAGCGAGGTGTTCAAACGCGCCGGCGAGCTGGCGGCCGAGCAGTCCAACCCCGAATCGGACGAGCACGGCGACGCCGGCTACAAGGAACGCATGGTAAACGTCCTCACCCAGCGCGCGCTCGGCGACGCCGCCGAACGCGCGGGACTGGTCAAACGGAGGGTATCACAGTGACAGACACGCGAGAAATCACGCTGACGGTCAACGGCACCGAACACACGATCGACGTCGAACCGCGGCAGCTGCTCGTCCACGCGATCAGGGAGGAACTGGACCTGACCGGCACGCACATCGGGTGCGACACCGGCAACTGCGGGGCCTGTACCGTCCTCAAGGACGGGAAGCCGATCAAGTCCTGCCTCATGTTTGCCACGCAGGCCGACGGAAGCGAGCTCATGACCGTCGAGGGAATGGAGGACCTCCCAGAGGCCGGCGACGACCTGCACCCGCTGCAGGAGGGATTCCGCGAGGAACACGGCCTGCAGTGTGGGTACTGTACGCCCGGGATGATCATGTCCGGCAAGGCACTGCTCGACGAGAATCCGGACCCGAACGAGGAGGAGATCCGCGAGGCCATCAGCGGCAACCTCTGTCGGTGTACCGGCTACCAGAACATCGTCCGCTCGATCGAGTACGCGGCCGAGGAACTCGAGGAAGGGGAGATCGCGGCCGCGGACGGCGGCGTCGTCACGGACGCCGACGGCTCGACGATTACGCCGGCCGAGCTGACCGACGAGGACGGCGAGTTCGACTGCGGCGTCGAGAACTGCTGTGGCGGGCCGACGACCGATCGCGAACACGACTCCGTTTCCGGAGGTGAGCGCGAATGAGCAGCGATTCCGAACGATTCGCGGAGGCCGAAGACGGCGGACCACAGCCCGAAAAGCACTGCGGACACGGCCGCGGCGGGATGGGCGAGGAAGTCACTCGAAAGGAGGACCAGCGCTTCATCACCGGCCGGGGCAACTACGTCGACGACATCAAGAAGCCGGGGATGCTCCACTGCGAGATCGTTCGCAGTCCGCACGCACACGCCCGCATCGAAAACATCGACAAGTCGCGAGCGCTGGACGTCGAGGGCGTCGTCGCCGTCCTCACCGCCGAGGACCTGCTCGAGCACGATCTCGCGACGATGCCGACGCTGATGGACGACACGCAGGACGTCCTGGTCAACGACAAGGTCAAGTTCCAATCCCAGGAGGTCGCCGCCGTCATCGCGACCGACCGGTACACGGCCAAAGACGGAGCCGAGAAGGTCGTCGTCGACTACGACGTGCTCGATCCGGTTATCGACGCGGAGAACGCGCTCGAAGACGACGCGCCGGTGATCAGGGACGACATCGAGGGGAAGGAGGACAACCACTGCCTCGACTGGGAGACCGGCGACGAGGAGGCCACCGCCGAGGCCTTCGAGGAAGCCGACGTGACCGTCAAGGAGGACATGCTCTACCAGCGACTCCATCCTGCGCCGATCGAGACCTGCGGTGCGGTCGGGGACTACGATCCCGGCAAGGACAAGCTGACGGTCCACATGACCTCGCAGGCGCCCCACATCCACCGGACGCTCTTCGCGCAGGTTTCGGGGATCCCCGAGCACAAGATCCGGATCGTCAGCCCCGACGTCGGCGGTGGGTTCGGCAACAAGGTGCCGATCTACCCGGGCTACGTCGTCGCCGCCGCGGCGTCGTACGTCTTAGAGGAGCCGGTCAAGTGGGTCGAGGAGCGCTCGGAGAACATCCAGTCGACCGGGTTCGCCCGTGACTACGACATGACCGGCGAGATCGCCGCGACCGAGGACGGCGAGATTCAGGCGGTCCGAACCGACGTGCTGGCCGACCACGGCGCGTTCAACGCCGTCGCCCAGCCCTCGAAGTTCCCCGCCGGGTTCTTCAACATCTTCACCGGCTCCTACGACATCGACACGGCCTACGGGACGCTGACGGCGGCCTATACCAACACCGCGCCGGGCGGGGTGGCCTATCGGTGTTCGTTCCGCGTGACGGAGGCGGTCTACCTCATCGAGCGGATGGTGAAGGTACTCGCGGACGAACTCGACATGGACCCCGCCGAGGTCCGGCGGAAGAACTTCATCCAGCCCGACCAGTTCCCCTACGAGAGCGCGACGGGGTGGAACTACGACTCCGGCGACTACGAGAAGGCGCTGGACAAGGCCCTCGAGATGGCCGACTACGATCACTACCGCGAGGAACAACAGCGCCGGATCGAGGAGGACGCCGACAAGCTGCTCGGCATCGGGGTTTCCTCGTTCACCGAAGTGGTCGGGGCCGGTCCCGGCCAGTCCTGTGACATCGCGGGCGTCGAAATGTTCGATTCCGCGGAGATCCGGGTCCACCCGACCGGGAACGCCACCGTCCGGGTCGGCGTTCAGACGCAGGGCCAGGGCCACGAAACCACGTTCGCGCAGATCGTGGCCGAGGAGCTCGGGATGGACGTCGACGACATCACCGTCGAACACGGCGACACCGACACCGATCCCTACGGCCTCGGGACCTACGGCTCCCGAAGTACGCCGGTCGCCGGCGCGGCTGCCGCCGTCGCCTCCCGGAAGGTCCGCGAGAAGGCCAAAGCCATCGCGGCCAACGAACTCGAGGCCGCCGAGGAGGACATCGACTGGGACCGCGAGAGCGGCCAGTTCCACGTCACCGGCGCGCCGGACCGCTCGATCTCGATTACCGAGATCGCCGCCGGCGCGTACATGAATCACCCCTCGAGCGAGGAGCCCGGCCTCGAGGCGATCAACTACTACGATCCGCCGGAAATGACCTACCCGTTCGGCTCCTACATCGTGATCGTCGAGGTCGACCGCGAGACCGGCGAGGTCGAGTTCGAGAAGTTCGTCGCGGTCGACGACTGCGGGAACCGCATCAACCCGATGATCATCGAGGGCCAGATCCACGGGGGTCTCGCTCAGGGGATCGGGACGGCGATGCTCGAACACGTCACCTTCGACGACAACGGCAACGTCACCGGCGGCGACTTCATGAACTACCTGCTGCCGACGTCCATGGAGATTCCCGAGTTCGAGACGGGACACACCGTCACGCCGTCGCCCCACCACCCGATCGGGGCGAAGGGGGTCGGCGAATCGCCGACCGTCGGCTCGCCGCCGGCGATCGTCAACGCCGTCGTCGATGCGATGTCACACGGCGGGATCAGCCACGTCGAGATGCCCATGACGCCCGATACTGTCTGGGAGAAGCTCGACGAAGCGGGGCTCTCGATGGACCCCGCCGATAACGTCGCCCTCGAGTTCGATGGCCAGCAAAGCGACGGAACGGCGGACGACTGACTCGAGCGGACCCCGAATCGCGAACAGCCACCACGCCGACCGGCCGCAGGGAGGGGATACCGGGTCGGTCGAAACCAGCCGCCCCTCCGCCCGTGCCGCAGGTGCCACCGCGGATATGATACCACCGAAATGACGGCAGATACACCACCAGATGCCGACGAGACGTCCAGCGATCGAGCAGCCGTCGCGACCGACGGCGACCTCGCGGAGCGAGAGCGCGCCCTGCGAGACCGCGAGGAGCCCTACGCCCGAGCGACGGTCGTCCGCCGGGAGCCACCGGTGTCCGCGAACGTCGGCGATCGCGCGCTGGTAACGGCGGACGGCGACCTTCACGGGTGGGTCGGCGGTGCGGCCTGTGCCCAGTCGCGGGTCGCCAGCGAGGCGCGAGCGGCCATCTCCGACGGCGAGCCTCGACTGATCGGCCTCGCACCCGATCCCGACGACGTCGATCGCCCCGGCCTCGCGGCCTTTCCGATGCTGTGTCACAGCGAGGGAACGCTCGAGATATTCGTCGAACCGATGATCCCGACGACGCGGCTCCTCGTCGTCGGCGACTCGCCGATCACGCGGTCGCTGGTCAGGCTGGCGACCGAACTCGACGTTGAGATAGCGGTCGTCGACCCCGACGCGACCACGGCCGACGTCCCCGACGGAACGACCGTGCTGTCTACCCTCGAGCCGGACGAGATCGCCGACGCGGTCGGTGCGGGGCCGCTCGTCGTCGTGGCCTCGATGGGGGAGTACGACGCACGCGGCGTCGCTGCCGGCGTGCTCGCGGACGCACCGTACGTCGGCCTCGTCGCGAGCGATAGCCGCGCGGAGGAGGTCGTCGAGCGGGCCGCCGCCCTCCTGGATCGCGATCCCGACGACGTTCGGGAGGCGATCACCAATCCGGCGGGGGTCGACATCTCGGCGACCACCGGGCCGGAGATCGCGACGAGTCTGCTCGCCGAACTGGTCGACGTGAGAGCCGACACCGAGACGATCGTCGCCTCCGCGGGCGGTTCGAGTACCGGCTCGGACAACGGGAGGATTGGGGCCGCGGACGCCGAATCGACGAGCGAAGCTACCGATTCCGGTGTCACTGACGAGGTCGACGACTCGACATCGGCCGACGAGCAGCCCACCGACCCCGTCTGCGGAATGACGGTCGATCCGGCGGATTCCGCGAGCGTCACCCACGACGGGACGACGTACTACTTCTGTTGTCACGGCTGTGCCGACTCTTTCCAAACCGATCCCGACGAGTATCTCACGACCGACGAGGGGGCGATGGAATCGGCATGACGGGAGAGACGCCCCGGACGCCCGTCGAGACGCTGTCCGAATCCGTTATCCGGGAGCGGTTCGAGCGCCAGAACTACGTCGCCGACGACCGCGTGGTCACGACGGTCCAGCTCGCCCTACAGCTCGGGCGGCCGCTGCTCGTCGAGGGGCCACCGGGCAGCGGGAAGACCGAACTCGGCAAAGTCCTCGCCGAGGGGTTCGACACCGAGCTGATCCGCCTCCAGTGTTACGAGGGACTCACCGCCGAGAACGCGCTCTACGAGTGGAATTACACGAAACAGCTGCTCGCGGTGCAGTCGAACGAGGGAACGGTCGGTGGCGGGGCCGAGCCCGGACCGGCGGACGGAGCGGGCGCGGCGAACGCCGCGGACACTGACCCCAGTTCCGACTCCGAATCCGCTGCCGACGGAGAGCGCCCCCAGTCCGTTTTCGACGACGAGTTCCTGCTCGAGCGGCCGCTCCTGCGCGCGCTCACCGCCGGCGGGGACCGGTCGCCGGTCCTGTTGATCGACGAGATCGACCGCGCCGACGAGGCCTTCGAAGCCTTCCTGCTCGAGCTCCTGTCGGACTATCAGGTGTCGATTCCGGAGCTGGGGACGGTCAGCACCGAGAACCCGCCGATCGTCGTCCTCACGTCGAACCGAACGCGGGGACTCAGCGACGCGCTCAAGCGGCGGTGTCTGTACCTGCACGTGGAACCGCCGTCGTTCGAGACGGAGTACGAGATCGTCTCCCGCAAAGTTCCTGAACTCGACGCGGCGATCGCGGCCGAAGTCTGTGCCGTCGTCGAACGGCTCCGGGAGGAATCGTTCCTCAAACGGCCGGGCGTGGCAGAGACGCTCGACTGGGCACGAGCGGTCGCCTCGCTTCGAGCCGACGGCGAGGCCGAATCGCTCTCGACCGACGAAATCGAACGGACGATCGGCTGTCTCCTCAAGGAGGTCGAGGACGTCACGCGCGTCGATACCGAGCTGCTGGAGCGCCTGCAGGCGGCCGCGGCCGCCGCCGACGACCGAATCGAACCGACCAACTGATGTCTCCAAACCGGACCCCCTCGAACCCCGTCGACGACGGCTCCCGAGCCGACGCCGAGCGGCGCGAGGCGCGGGCCCTCGACCGAGCGAGCGGGGACGCCGTGCCGGACTTCGAGGGCGCCCGGAAGCACGCCCTGACGGAACTCGTTCGGTTCGTTGGGCGGCTCCGCCGCGAGGGCGCGACGGTGGCGGCGGACGGAACGCTCGAGGCAGCGCGCGCGCTCTCCGTGGTCGGTCTCGCCGACCGGGATCCCGCCGCGGACGCGTTGCGAGCGACGCTGCTGACCGGCGCGGACGACGGTGCGGTCTTCGACGAGGAGTTCCCGACGTTCTGGCACCGGTTGCGGACCGGACTCGACCGGATCGCGACCCACGAGGGGAGTCCCGCGACCGACGGCGACGAGTCCGAGACGGAGCCGGCGGCCACCCTCGAGTCGGACGCCGAGTCCGAGTTCCTGTCCGACGCCGAAGCGTCGACACCCGACGCGAGCGAGGGGACTGAGAGCGTCGACGTCAGGATTTCGACCGGTCGCCGGCACGCCACCGGCGAAATGGCGGTCGACGCCGACGACGGCGCCGCGCGTCGGTATAGCGCCGTCGGCGACCGCGAGCCCGTAGCCGCCGACGGCGCGTCGCTGTCCGATAGCGAGGGCGCGGCGATCGACCGGTTCGTCGCCGCGCTCGCGACGATCCCGGGACGGCGCACCCGGCGGGCCGAGCGCGGCAACCGCGTCGACGCACGGCGGGCCCTCCGGGCGAGCCTCGGGACCGGCGGGACCGCGATGGAACTCCCGACGCGCGAACCGATCCCGAGCGAACTCCGCTGTTGCCTGTTGATCGACGTCAGCGGCTCCGTTCTCGATACCATCGACCGAGACACGCTACTCGCCGTCGCGGAGCGGTTACAGGACACCGCTCGCAGAGGCTCGGTCTTCCTGTTCGATACCGACCTGATCGACGCGACCAGGGAGTTCGAGCGTGCGGACGGCGATCCCGCCACCGCGCTCCGAGAGGCCGAGATCGAGTGGGGCGGCGGGACGCGGATCGGCGGCGCGTTCGAGACGCTCCGGCGACGCCACCCCCACGCGGTGGATCGCCGAACCGTCGTCGTCGTGGTCAGCGACGGCCTCGACGTCGGAGACCCGGAAACCCTCGAGGATGGCGTCACCTGGCTGGCCCGCCGGGCCGACGCGGTCGTCTGGCTCAATCCGCTGGCGGTTTCGCCGGCCTACGAACCCAGCTCACGGGGGATGGCGACCTGTCTCCCGTACGTCGACGGGCTGTTCGGTTTCGCGGGACCGGCCGATCTCGCCGAGGCCGCGCGACAGCTCGAGCGCCGCGGGATCGACGGGCCGATCGGATACGAACACGATCCGCGGCGGATCGGGGCCGAAACCGACGGAGGCGATGCCGAATGATCGAGCCGATCCTCCCGGCCGTCGTCGACCGTCTCCGGTCGATGAGCGCACTCGACGGAGCGTGCAGCGAGCGCGTCACGATCGGTACGGCGGCGGTCATGGTGGAAGCGAGCGTCGGCCCCGCGGACGAGGACGCGGCCGGCGCCGGGACGACACCCGAGGACCGACGGAGTGCGGGCCTCGCTCACCGCCCGTCCGGGGACGCGGAGATCAGGGGTCCCCTCGAGGAGCCCGCCGACGGCGTCGACCTCGACACGCTCCTCGAGTGGGCGACGCGACCGCGGAGCGACTCGTCGGGCGAGGCCACCGGCGGTTCCGGCGACGGGGAGGCGAAACCGTCGGTCGAGACTGCGCTCGGCGTCGCGGCGGTCAACGCGTTGTCGGCGCCGTTCGTCGACTGGGAGCCGGGCGATCCGATGGCCCTCCTGGACCCGGACGTCGACGTAATCGCGACGGTCGGGCTCTTTCGTCCGGCGTTCCGGAAATTCGCCGACGTCGACGTTCGGGTCATCGAACGGCGGGACGTCGGCACGATCTCGGCACCCGAGAGCGTCCGCGTCACGACGTTCCCGCCGACAGAAGCGAGCGCGGCGATGGCGGACGCCGACGTGATCTTCGTCACGGGTTCCGCGTTCGTCTACGGCGGGCTCGAGGCGTATCTCGAGGTCGCGCCGGCGTCGGCAACGGTGGTCTTGATCGGAGCGACGGCGTCGGTGCTTCCTGAACCGGCGTTCGACGCCGGCGTCGACGTCGTCGCCGGGGCGTCGGTGACCGACCGCGACCGGGTTCGCGAGGCCGTCGAGGCCGGCGCGTGCGGGACGGACTTGCACGACATCGGCGTCCGCAAAGTGTACGCGGTGAACGACCGGGATATCGACTCGTTACAGACCAGACAATGACACGAAACAACTGGAGCGTTCCGGAAACCGAGGTAGTACAGCGGATTCACGAGCGACTCGACGCGGACGGGACGGACGTCCTCGCCACGATCATCGACGTCGAGGGGAACGCGTACCGGCGGCCGGGTGCGAAGATGCTCCTCGACGACGCGGGCGAGGGTGTCGGGAGCATTACGGCCGGCTGCCTCGAGGACGAACTGCTCGCGGCGGCAGAGTCCGTCCGCGAACGCGGCCGCCCGGAGCTGGTGACGTACGATCTGATGGAGGACGACGAGGACGTCTGGGGGCTCGGCGTCGGCTGCAACGGGATCATCGACGTCCTGCTGGAGCCGCTGACCGAGGCCTATCGGCCGGCCGTCGAGGCCTTCGCGGACGGACGGAACGTCGCCGTCCTCACCGTTCTGGAGGGGCGGAACGGCCGGCTCGAGGAAGGTGACCGCGCGTACTACCATCCGGACGAGGGGGACCTCACGACGCCGACGGGAGCGCCGGCGTCGGACTGGCCCGCCGAACTCTCGGGGCCTGCGGGCGAGCTGGCCGAGCGCGGCCGCGCCGACGTCGTCGAACTCGAGTCGGAGCGGGGATCGCTCGAGGTCTTTATCGACGGGATCGCTGCGCCGACGGATCTCGTCGTGTTCGGGTCGGGTCACGACGTCGGACCGGTCACGGAACTGGCCGCGAAGAACGACTTCCGGGTCACCGTCGTCGGCTTCCGCGGAAGCGTCGACCTCGACGATCGGTTTCCGGACGCCGACGAGACGCTGACGACCTCGCCGGGAGCCGTCGACGACGCCATCGACCTCGACGAGCGCACGTACGCGGTCGTCATGACGCACAACTTCGTCGACGATCGGTTGGCGCTCGAGGGATTGCTGGACTCGCCCGTTCCGTACGTCGGCCTGATGGGGCCGGAAAAGCGGTTCCAGGAGATGCTCGCGGCGTTCAAAGACGAAGGGCGGACGTTCGACGAGGCGACGCTGTCGTCGCTGTACACGCCGATCGGGCTCGATCTCGGGGGCGGCTCACCCTACCAGATCGCACACAGTATCGTCGCGGAGGTACTGGCGGTCTCCAACGATCGGACGCCGCGCCACCTGCGAACCCGGGAGGGGCACATTCACGACCGCGTGACCGTCGAGTCGGAGGGCGATGTCGCTCCGCAGTAGCTCGGTCCTCACTGGCCGGCCGCTTCAGGGCCGGTCCCGGGTGATCGTGAAGACCGTCTGTTACCGGCTCGTCATGCTCTGTATCACGGTCACGATCGCCTGGCTGTTCGTCGGCGACGTCGGCGACGCGCTCAACATCGGGATCGCCGCCAACCTGGTGAAAACCGGGACCTATTACGCTTACGAGCGGCTGTGGGACCGCATCGAGTGGGGCGCTCGGACCACCGGAGCGAGCGGCACTCGAAACACGCGATGAGCCGCGATATAGTAGTCACTGCAACTATTCACACGTTGATCGCACGGGTGTCGTGCGATCGGGTGTACAGTGACTTCCAGTGACTACTGTCGCTGCCACGGCGACCGCCAGCCCGACTCGAGTTCGAACTGTTCGCTGTGTTCGCTCCCGGCCACACGGCCGATTACCGATCCGGCGCTCGAGGGTCGCTTTTGCTGTCAGGGGTGTCCCGAGGTCGGCCGAACGCTCGAGAACGCCGTGCAGTCGTCGTCACCCTCGCGTACGGAGGAGGGTCGTCGCGGGGACGGTCGGGACGAGACGGGATCACCACTGGCCGTTCGGGCGTTAGTCGGCTGGACTCGAGAGCCATAGCGAATCGCGAGTCTCGTTTCCGAAGGCGTTCTCTCGCTCCTCGCCGCCGCGGTTCCGTCAATCGCTGGAATCACAGCGATTCAGCGCGGAAGTCCCCCCACCGCTTCAGCGGTGGGTAGCTGACGGAACGGAGAAACCTTCAAGGGCGATGGATGTGAGTTCAAGACAGACTCGGTGAATCGCGTGAGTAAGAAACACGTTGGTGGGAAGATCGGTTCGGGGGAAACTAGCGACGTCGACGGCGAAGAGAGCACTATCGTCGACATCGGTATCACTGTCGACGTCAGCGACATCAGCGATCCGGTCGACGACGGGGTCGAGCTCGCGTTCGACGAAACGGACCTGGCCGAGGCGGCCGACGGTGAGGGCGAGACAGACGGTTCCTCTGATGTCGAGCGCGACGCGGGGATCGATGCCGACGAGCGCGCGGCGCTCGAGGCGGCCGATATCGATCCCGACACCGTCGCCGACAAGGAGTACTCCTACCGGATGTTGCTGGACGCGGGCGTCGACGAAACGATTGCGGCCACGCTCCGCCGGCGATTTTCGCTGCCGTGGTCGTTCGAGAGCGAGGGGGATCTCGATCGGCGCTCGAGCGAAGTCCGCGGGCTCGGTGACGCCGAACGCGAGTGGATCGCCGTCAGCGGCGACGAGGACTGGCAGGCCTTCGAGTACGAACATTCGGAACCGATCGCAGTCGAGCGGGAGCGACCGTCGGAGCGGCCGTATCCGAGGCCCACGCCGATCACGGCCGTCATGGGCGTCGGACCCGACGACGCCGAGGTACTGGCCGAGGCCGGTATCCGCTCGGCGGAGCGACTGGCGACGGTGGACGCGATGGGCGTCGCCAACGCGCTCGATCTCAACGTGCTGCACGTCCGGACGTGGCGGCACAACGCGCGTGAACTCGTCGACTGATCGTTCGAAACGCAGCTTCGTTCGGAGCGACGCAGCCGTTGAGTCTCGGTCACGAGCCCGACGGCGAGCGGCCGGGTTCGACACCGGAACGGCTCACTGATGGAGTATCCGGATCGGACCGCCGTCCCCCGAAATCCGGAGGTATTACTACTCTTATACTCAATTTCGATAATCCGGATCATTAGAGATTTATAGCGGCCTGTTGGACCGTCTAACAGATGATCCCGATCGACGACTCTCCGATCGTTCGCGACGGCAAGTCACTGATTCTGGCGATGGACCACGGGCTCGAGCACGGCCCCGTCGACTTCGATGAGGTACCGGAGAAACTCGATCCGGTGACGGTCTTCGAGACGGCGACCCACGACGCCGTTACCTCGATAGCCGTCCAGAAGGGGATCGCGGAGGGGTACTACCCCAGTTACGAGGACGACGTCAATCTCCTCCTGAAGCTCAATGGCACGTCGAACATGTGGATGGGCGAACCCGACTCCGCGATCAACTGCTCGGTCGACTACGCGGCCGAGATCGGGGCGGATGCCGTCGGCTTTACGGTCTACAGCGGCTCGAATCACGAAGTCGAGATGTACGAGGAGTTCCGAGAGATCCACGAGAAAGCCCGCGAGTACGGCCTCCCCGTCGTCATGTGGTCCTATCCGCGCGGCCAGGGGCTCAAGAACGATACCAAGCCGAGCACCATCTCCTACGCGACTCGTATCGCCCTCGAGGTCGGTGCCGACATCGCGAAGGTCAAGTATCCCGGCAGTTCCGACGCCATGGAACACGCCTGCAAGGCTGCGGGCGATATGAAGGTCGTCATGAGCGGCGGGTCGAAGACCTCCGACTACGACTTCCTTTCGACGGTCGAGTCCGCCGTCAACGCCGGTGCGAGCGGGCTCGCGGTCGGCCGCAACGTCTGGCAGCGCGAGAATCCGACCCGGATCCTCGACGCCCTCGAGGAGGTCATCTACGAGGAAGCGACCGCCGACGCGGCGCTCGAGGCGACCGAATAGGATGACGGTGTCCGATCCAGTCGTCGAGGATGTCGTGGCGACGATCAGCCGGACGGCGACCGAAATCCGACAGGGGCTGATCGGTCGGCGTGGAACGGTCGACGAGGAAAACCCCAGCGGCGAGACGCAGGCGGAAGCCGACGTCTGGGCCGACGAGTTGCTCAGCGATCGGGTCGCCGGAATCGACGGGGTCGGCCAGTACGCGAGCGAGGAACGAGCCGACGTCGTTGCCTGCGGCGACGATCCCGCCACGTCGTCGGCCTACGCCGTCGCGGTCGACCCACTCGACGGGTCGTCGAACCTGAAATCCAACAACGCGATGGGGACGATCTTCGGGGTCTACGACGCCGCGCTGCCGGCCCGTGGCGACACCCTCGTCGCCGCGGGGTACGTCCTCTACGGCCCGATCACGACGTTGGTGCTCGCCACCGACGAGACCGTTTCCGAGTACGAACTCACCGGCGGCGAGCGAACGCTCATCGAACGCGACGTCACCCTCCCCGCGGAGCCGGTGGTCTACGGCTTCGGCGGTCGCGTCCCCGACTGGCCGGACGATTTCCGCGAGTACGCCCGCGAGATCGAATCGGAGCTCAAACTCCGCTACGGCGGCGCGCTGATCGGCGACGTCAATCAGGTGCTCACGTACGGCGGCACCTTCGGCTATCCCGCCCTCCAGTCCCGCCCGACGGGCAAACTGCGGCTCCAGTTCGAGGGGAACCCGATCGGCTACGTCGTCGAGCGGGCCGGCGGGCGCTCTTCGAACGGCTCTCAGTCGCTGCTTACCGTCGACCCTGATGACCTACACGACCGAACGCCGGTTCACGTCGGGAACGACGACCTGATCGAGCGACTTGAGGCGGCGCTCGCGTAGCGGAGTCGAATCAGTTCTCGGTGCCGGATCGTATCCAGGCCGCAGTTACGGTGACGTAGACCCCGACGCCAGCGACGAGGAGGGTGTAGAACGCCCACTGCGGCCAGCCCGTCTCGAGGAAGAGCAGCGTTAGGAAGAGGACCCACAGCGAGACGGCGAGCAGGTCGAGAAGCAATCGGACGATACCGCTGATGGCGGCGCTGGCGGTGCCGGGAGCCCGGCCGGATTCCGTTTTCGTGGCGCGTGTCGTATCGTTGCTCATTCGTCTCAGAAGAGATAACCGTGTTTCTCGGTCAATCGATAGGCACCGACCCCCCAGACGTAACTCTGTCCGGGCCACCAGGTACGGGCGTTGTTGAACCCCGCGACGAGGACGTCGCCGTCCTCGCCTTTGGGGTCGGAGTGGTAGCTCACCGAGCCGCTGTCGCCGTCAGTCAGGTCCATTTCGCCGCCCCAGCGGATCTGCCCGCGGCGACAGAACTCGTCGGTAAAGCACGTGACGGCATCGACGCCCTGAATCTTCCCCGTCGTGTGGCCGGTCATGGCCCCGACCTTCTCGAGTTCCCGATCTCGAGCGACGAGGTCGGCGAGCCCGAACTTGGTGAACTGGCCGCGGACGCGGGGTCGCGACGGCGCGTCGATCCTGCTCGCGGGCTCGAGCCAGCCGTTCGGTTCGACGGCGGCGACGTCTTCGACGGGGTGGTAGTGGACGACGTCCCCGAGTTCGATGGCGTCGGCTTCCTGACGCGGCAACGACAGCGCGTCCTCGGACGAATCGCGGTCCTCGCCGAACGCGTGGTCTGCCGTCACGAAGAACCGCTGCTCACTCTCGGGATGGTACAGCGCCGGGCCGAGCGTCGCCATGCTCGAGGGGGTTTCGCAGGCGACGCCGCTCGGGACCGAGCCGTCCGCGAGACTGTCGGCGAAGCGGGGCTCGTAGGCTTCGGGACCGTCCTGAATCTCTTCGACGTCGATGATCGTCTCCGGATCGATGTCGATTCCCTCGGCGAACTCTCCGAGCAGCTCGCCGACGGAGTGACCGTCGCTCGAGAGGCCGACGGAAACCGTGGCGGTCCCGCTCCCGTAGTCGCCGGGGATGACTGCGCTGCCCAGGTAACCTGTAAAAGCGAACCGAGCCAATCGCCTGTTCACCTCGAAGGCTTTCTCGACGGCGGCGTACCACTCCGCGGGGACGTACCGCGTTCGTTCACGGACGGTCCACGGGTCGTCCGGGTCATCCCTGACGAGCGCCGTGACGATAGGGACCTCCCCGTCGTCGGCGGCGAGGAAGTCGTTGACGCCGAGCCACCGAGCCATCCCGATGGCGAAGCCGCCGCTAACGACGGTTCGCACGAACTCTCGCCGATCCATTCCCGTCTCGAGCCGATCGCGAAGCGTTGCGAGCCGTTGGACGAGACGGTCGGTGTGCCTTCCCGACATACCGCGACAGAGCTGTTCGATTGCTGTGCTTCCCGTTCCGCCAAGCCGTCTATTCACGGACACGGGCTCGATAACCGTTGGAATGGACGATGAATTCGATAAAAGCAATTCTGCCTGCAGGTGCCGCCGATGGGTTCGCGGCCGGATCGATCGCTCTGACAGACTTCGCGTGGATCGGTGAGACTGAGACTATTCGGCAGCGTTCCTCGGAGAATCGCCCTCGATATAATAGCTGTACGACTGAACGCGAGCGTTCGTGTCGGACACCGGTTCAGTACGTACTGTCTCCGTGCTGGTGACCACGGAGGCGACGATCCCTCTCGATCGGGTCACACCGGGGCCGCGAAACCGCCCTCCTCGTCTACTCGCGGCGAGCTCCGGCGATCATCCGGTGGGACTCGATCTCTCCTCTTCCCCTCTCTGCCTTCGAAACTCCGTGTAGACACTTCTGCGACGGCCGATCCGTCGGAACCGGCCTCGCCCGAGCGATCGCTACTCGTCGAAAACGGTATTTGATCGCCCGTCGCAGGCAACAGCATGCGCGTTCGTATTACGGCTGGTGCCGACGACGACGAAGCGGCGGCGATCGGAGCCGCACTCGCCGACCACGTCGGCGAGACGGTAGAGGTGTATCTCGGCGACGAGACGGACCCGGCGGTCGTTCACGACGTCGAGCAGGAATCCGGTAGAACGGCCGGCGGAGAATCGTCCGCAGGCGGCGGGGAGGAGGCCGGCGAGTCCGGCGTCGCCGACCTCGGACCGACGGAGCGCGAGCGACGACTGCGGGACGAGATCGCTGACATCCTCGAGGGCGGCCCGAAAAAGTACAGAGACCAGCTCTCGGAGGACGGAAAGCTGTTCGTCCGGGATCGACTCGATCTGTGGTTTTCCGGCGAGGACAGCGAGTTGCACTTCGAGGACGGAAAGTTCGCCGCGTTCGACGATTGGCATCCCGACGGTGCGAATACCGACGAGGACGATGACGACCGACTGCCGGCGGACGGACTCATCACGGCGGCGGCCACCTTCGAGGGGCGAGACGTCCACGTCATGGCCAACGACTACACGGTCAAGCGAGGCAGCATGGCCGCCAAGGGCGTCGAGAAGTTCCTCCGGATGCAACAGCGCGCGCTCAAGACGGGGAACCCGGTGTTCTACCTGATGGACTCCTCGGGCGGCCGCATCGACCAGCAGACCGGATTCTTCGCCAACCGGGAGGGCATCGGCAAGTACTACTACAATCACTCGATGCTCTCGGGGCGGGTGCCCCAGATTTGCGTCCTCTACGGGCCTTCCATCGCCGGCGCGGCCTACACGCCGGTCTTCGCGGACTTCACGATCATGGTCGAGGGGATGTCGGCGATGGCGATCGCCTCGCCGCGGATGGTCCAGATGGTTACCGGCGAGGAGATCAGTCTCGATGAACTCGGCGGACCGGCGGTCCACATGCAGGAGTCGGGCTCGGCCGACCTGATCGCGTCCGACGAGGAACACGCCCGCGAGCTCGTCGCCCAGCTGATCACCTACCTCCCCGACAACGCCGACGAGGACCCGCCGAAACGGGAGCCGAAGTCGCCCGCGAAGTCTCCGGAGGGTATCGACGCCATCGTCCCACAGGAGCCGAACAAGGGGTACGACATGACCGACGTGATCGATCGAATCGTCGACGCGGGGTCGTACTTCGAGTTACGTCCCGATTACGGCCCGGAGATACTCACCGCGTACGCCCGGATCGACGGCCGTCCGGTCGGCATCGTCGCCAACCAGCCCGCCCATCGCGCCGGTGCGATCTTCCCGGACGCGGCCGAGAAGGCCGCGGAGTTCATCTGGAAATCGGACGCGTTCAACATCCCCTTACTCTACCTCTGTGACACGCCCGGCTTCATGGCCGGCTCCCAGGTCGAGAAAGACGGCATCTTAGAGCAAGGAAAGAAGATGATCTACGCGACCTCCTCGGCGACGGTCCCCAAACAGACCGTCGTCGTCCGCAAGGCCTACGGCGCGGGCATCTACGCGATGGGCGGCCCCGCCTACGACCCCGAGAGCGTCATCGGGCTTCCGTCGGGCGAGATCGCGATCATGGGGCCCGAAGCGGCGATCAACGCCGTCTACGCGCGCAAGCTCTCCGAGATCGACGATCCCGACGAACGCAAACGAATGGAACGGGAGCTCCGGGAGGAGTACCGCGAGGACATCGACGTCCACCGAATGGCCAGCGAGGTCGTCATCGACGAGATCGTCCCACCGAGCACGCTGCGCGAGGAGTTAGCCGCCCGCTTCGACTTCTACGCCGACCTCGAGAAGTCCCTCCCGGACAAGAAACACGGGACGATACTCTGATCGGCGTCTTTCTACCGACCCGTCCCACCGCCTCGGTCGATCCGTCCGAAATCCATTGCTCTCGAGCGGTCGAGAGGCCGACAATCCCGACCAGTTATCATTCCTTACCACCGTCGGAGCAGCGGCTACGCTTGGCATAACAAAACCCCACAGAGTGGAAGCGGCGCGTGCTCCCGATGGCACGGCGATCCGGTTCGACTCCGGCGGGGAGCCTATGAGTTCCGAGGGCACAACCCTTCACCATCGGCTCCCCGGCGACGTGACGCCCGTCGACCTCGAGCGACTGCTCTGGGGGGTCGTACTCCTCTCCCTCGTCGCCGATATCGCCACGACGTTCGTCGGGCTCCACCTCGGTCTCTCCGAGTCGAATCCGGCCGCCCGTGGGGCGATCGAGAGCTACGGTTTCGGCGGGATGGTCGCCCTGAAGGCGGGCGCGATCGGCGTCGGGCTCGTCTGTCGGCCGCTGCTCGAGCGGGAGTATCGGGCGATCGTCCCGGCCGGGCTCGCGGGTCCGTGGTTGATTGCCGCGATTCTCAACGTCTACACGATCTCGACCGTCGTTTAAGTCGCCGCGAGAACTGTCGGAGGTCGCCTCGAGCGTCCGACCGACTGACTCGACAGGTGGAAGAGGGCGAGTGTCTCGGGGTCGTTCGAGACGGCTTTGCCGTCTCGTGACTGAGCGAAGCTCCCGCGAGATCAGCGGGACGTACGTCCCGCCAGAATTCGCGAGGTCCGCGAAAGGCCTCCGGCCTTTCGAACCACTTGACCCCGAGGTACTTCACTCGAGCGCCCGCCGCCACTCCCGGACCTCGGCGAGGACCGCTTCCCACTGGTCGCGGCGGCCCGGAACCTCCTGCCCGGTCAGACGCTCGCGTTCGGCCTCGAGCCGGTCCCGGATGTCTCCCGGGTCGTCGACGTTCCAGAAGGCGAGTTCCGAGCCGCTGGCGGCTTCGATCGTGACGGTCCCGTGACCGACGAGCCGGCCGATCGGGTTCTGTTCGACCGTCGTGTTCTGAATTCGCCCGAGCGAGACGGTTCGAACGGTCCGCCCGAGGACGCCGTGTCGGGTCGCGGCGACCGTGTTCGTGACGACGAACGCGGTCCGTGAGACGCGGGCGTACTGCCAGAGCGCCGGGGCGACGACGAGCACCACGCCCACGACGGCGATGGTCGGTAAGACATCGAGAGCGATCGCTGCCAGCAGGACCGCTGTCCCGACGAGGGCGACCGCGACCCACGGCAAGACGGTCTGGATCCGCGGGCCGCCCTGCCAGCGGATCCGTTCGCCCTCCTCGAGCGGGAGCCATCGAGGCTCCGCCGCGGCCGGCTCACCGCCCGGAATGGGCACGTCTCCGGTCTCGGGCCGCTCCGAGTCGGGCTCAGATGGATCGGTCTTCGTCATACTCGTAGGACTGGCTGCCGTCGCTTCGCTGGTTAGTAGTACGGGTCTCGGTGTTCGACCGAGCCGAAGCGCTCCCCTCGACGGCCGTCCGGATCGCCCGGAGTTCGGTGAGGATTTCCTCGAGAACGTCGTCTTTCGTGCGTTCGTCCCCCGACTCGCCGCGTTCGCGTTTGATCCGCTCGCTGATCCGTTGCTGGACGGCCTTCGGGTCGGGCACCGACGTGAAGGCCATCTCGACGCCGGAGCCGCCGGCGGTACTGACCTCGACGGAGCCGTAGCCGAAGTGGGTCCCCAGCGCGCTCTGGCTGTAGGAGATGTCCTGGACTTTCGCGTGTTCGATCCGCTTGACGTCCCGCGAGAGCACGCCCGTCTTCTTGTACAGCGCGCGGGTCGTCACGACGTAGTGGGTGTTCGTCACGCGGAGGTACTCGCTGGCGATGATGACGAGCCCGATCAGCACGATCGAGAGCGGAATCCCGATCGCGAACGCCGGAATGAGCGTCCGCCGATCCGGACCGCCGGCCCAGATCACGTCTTCGCCGTCGTCTAGCGATAGCCACTCGAGGTCGACTCCGACGTCATCGTCCGTGGGTTCGGTGCTCATCGTCGTCACTCCCCGTTTTCGTCAGTCTCAGCGTGCTCCCGTTTCAGCGAGAGTGCGGTTCGGTCGAACTCGCAGACGAGCGGTTCGTCCGAATCGTTCACCTTGAACGCCTCGACGTGCATCGTGACGATCCCGCGCTCGCCGTCGCTGGTCTCGCGCTTGTCCGTGACCGTCGACTGGACGCGAATCGTGTCCCCGTGGAAGACCGGGTTCGGGTGTTCGACGTTGTCGTACGAGAGGTTCGCCACGATGGTCCCGTCGGTCGTCTCGGGAATCGAGACGCCGACGGCGAGTGACATCGTGTAGAGGCCGTTGACGAGTCGCTCGCCGAACTCCGTGTCGGCCGCGAACTCGGCGTCGAGGTGGAGCGGCTGCTGGTTCATCGTCATGTCGCAAAAGCGCTGGTTGTCGCTCTCGGAGATCGTCCGCCGGCGTTCGTGCTCGATGGTCTCGCCGACCTCGAACTCCTCGTAGTACAGTCCGGTCATAGGTTCGGAGTCACGCAGTACGCACAAAAACGTGTCGTCTCTTCGAAAGGTATGTGGGAGGGGTCGGCGCTCGTTCGGTACTCGAGAGCAGACACCGCCGCAGACGCACTCTCGGGTGACCGATCCGACGTTATTCGACCATGTCAGGCTCTTCGCCGGCGTCCTGCTGGACCCAGATCGTCTTCGTGTTCACGAACTCCCGAATTCCCTGACGCGAGAGTTCCCGTCCGTAGCCAGAGTCCTTCACGCCGCCGAAGGGGAGTCGGGGATCGGACTTGACGAGTTCGTTGACGAACGCGAGTCCCGACTCGAACTGGCGGGCGACCCGCTCGCCGCGCTCGAGGTCCTCCGTCCAGACGCTCGCGCCGAGCCCGAATCGGGTGTCGTTGGCTTTCTCGATGGCGGCTTCTTCGTCGGGCACCCGGAACACTGTCGCAACCGGGCCGAACAGTTCCTCCTGGTCTGCGGGCGCGTTTTCGGGAACGTCCGTCATCACCGTGGGCGGGTAGAACGCGCCGTCGCGGTCCATCGGCGCGCCGCCGAGTTCGATCTCGCCGCCCTGTTCGACCGTCTCTTCGACCTGCTCGTGGAGTTCCTCCATGAGGTCTTCGCGGGCTTGCGGTCCGATGTCGGTCTCGTCGTCCATCGGATCGCCGACGGTCTGTGCGTCCATCTCGTCGACGAAGCGGTCGACGAACTCGTCGTAGACGTCGTCGACCACGATGAACCGCTTGGCCGCGATACAGGACTGGCCGTTGTTGATGAGCCGCGCCTGGACCGCCGTCTCGACGGTCTGTTCCATCGGCGCGTCCTCGAGAACGACGAAGGGATCGCTCCCGCCGAGCTCGAGGACGGTCTTCTTGAGCTGGCTCCCGGCGGACTCGGCGACTGCTCGACCGGCACCGTCGCTGCCGGTGATGGTGACGGCCCGTACTCTGTCGTCCTCGATCACCTCGTCGATCTCGCTAGAGCTGATCAGCAGGGACGTGAACGCGCCCTCCGGGAAGCCCGCTTGCTCGAAGACGTCCTCGATAGCCCGCGCACAGCCGGGGACGTTCGAGGCGTGTTTCAGCAGGCCGACGTTACCCGCTGCGAGGTTCGGGGCCGCAAAGCGGAACACTTGCCAGAAGGGGAAGTTCCACGGCATGATCGCGAGCACCGGGCCGATCGGCTGGTAGGCGACGACCGTCTTCGCGCGCTCGTCGCTCGCGACGACCTCGTCCTGGAGGTGTTCCGCGGCGGTCTCGGCGTAGTAGTCACAGACCCACGCGCACTTCTCGACCTCGGCGTGCGCCTGTCCGATGGGTTTCCCCATCTCTTCAGTCATTAGTTCCGCGTACTCGTCCTCGCTCTCCCGGAGGATGTCGGCGGCCTTCGCCAGCAGCCGCTGTCGCGTTTCGATCGGCGTCTCGCTCCACTCCTCGAAGGTCTCGGTCGCCCGCTCGAGGTGGTCGTCTCGCTCCTCGTCGGAGGTTTCCTCGAAGCTGTCGACGACGTCTCCCGTCGCCGGATTGGTACTCTCGATGGACATGCAGTGACCGACCACGACGAACTGCTTAGTACGCGGGGCTGCCTACCAAAGGCACGCCCCGGTCCGTCACGATAGTTCGTGCCGCACAACCCCTATCCCAGTCGAGTTCATAGCAGCGGCAATGGCAATTCGCACGTACCACGACGATTCGCAGCCGCCGCCCGAGCGGGGAACGCACGACTCGCATCCACCGTCCGAACGACGAAAGACCGTCCTCTTCTGTCCGGAGTGTGGCCACGAGAGCCCGATCACCGACGACTGGGAGACGATGACGGCCGACGGCGATCGACTGCTCGTCTGTACCGACTGCGGCTCGGTCGTCGACCGCCGATCACGACGCCACTCCGAACTCGTCGAAGCTACCTAAACCGAAGTTCGCGGTTTTGGGTCGGTCGAATTTTCGTACCTGGACCAACCGTCTTTCGCTCAACACTCGTTTTCGGAGGACCCCCTCCCCCGATTCAGAGTGAAAGATCCGGAACGAGAGAATCGGGACGAAGTTGCTACTCTCTGCGCTAGCGATATTCACTGTCGCGCTCTTACCGCGTGATCTGGCAGATCCGACCTCACCTGCCGTTCCGGCCCTGCTCGGTGGTCACTACCTCCCGGCCTTCCGGGTGGTGGTCGAGATTTCTACGGCAAACCGCACTTCGAATCCTGAGTGGGCCGATCCACAGTCGAGACAGTATATTTATACTATGGTAAGACAGTCTGGCTGTATGATCTATTCTGGACTTCGCCGACGGGACGTTCTCGTCGCGGTCTCGGGAACGTCCCTTCTGCTGGCAGGCTGTACGGAAAGTGAGTCGTCGGTCACTACCGACTATGGGGCCCAATACGGGCGCGAATACGGTGTCGGGAGTGAGTAACCGTGGGTGAGCGAACACCGCGACTCGACCTGGGCACGTTCGAGGAAGGCGAGGAGTGGGACCATACCGACACGGTCGAGGCCGTCGACGAACACGCGATCGTTCGGGGACCGATCGGCGACCGCCCCGCCGAGGGCGAGTACGACGACGAACTCTACCACGCGACCGATCAGGGAATCACGTGGCGCTGGGACGCCTCAGACGAGGACTGGGTGTACTTCAGCGGACGGGGGAATTCTGATCAGCCGGTACCCGGAACGAGCCACTTCGAGGCGGCGGAGTTCGTCGACGCGCGCACCGCGGAAACGCCCGTCTGGAACGTCGAAGCCCACGGGATCGAGGGTGACGGCGAGACCGAGGTCGGTCGGGATGTCCACGACCTTCTCGCGCAAGTCGAGTCAGCTGGCGGCGGAATCGTCTACTTCCCGCCCGGACGGTACGTCTTCGAGCGGACGCCGTTGATCGGCGATGATACGATTCTGCTGGGCGCGGGTCGTTCGACGGTCTTCGAGGGATCGCGTCCCGACGGCGAAGAGGGACGAGCCCTGCTCTCCAACAGGGGCTACGACGGAGTCGAGTACGATGGCGCATCGAACTGGGGGATCTGCAACGTTCGAATCGATTCGCCGGACACGAACGGCATCATGCTCGCACATGCGGAAAACGTTCGACTAGAAGACGTCTACGGCGACCGCATCTACTACCATCACATCGACGTCGTGTCGTCCAAGAACGTCACTATCGACGGCTATTGGGCGACTCGAGGGGGCGATGCCGGATCGAACGCGCCGATTCAGTTCGACAACCAGACGTCAGAGATTGCGTCGAACAGCATCTGGGACGGCACTGACGAGTTGTTGACCGGAAGCGACGGGACGCGGACGCGGAACTGTACGCTCGAGAACTTCGAGATCGATCCGGAGAACGGCCCCGATTACGGCGTCCACATGCACCGGAACGGCAACGAGTCGATTACGATCAGAGACGGCTACATCACCGGTTGCCTGTACGCGGCGATCAGGGGTGACACCGGTGACGAGATCGCAGATCTGACGATCGACTCCGTGTCGTGTATCGAGAACGCGAGGGGGATCTCGCTCGGACAGCTCGAGAGCGGCCGACGGGAGCTGACGATCACCAACGTCACGATCAGGACCGACAACCGTGGACTGGCCGCCGGATCGGGAATCTACGCGGCCGGGTTCGACGGAGCGGAAATATCGAACACCATCGTCGACGGGGAGTTCACGAACTCGATCCTCTTCGACGATATGGACGACCTGAAGCTGAGTACCGTGACGGCCAAGGGAGCGTCGAGTCAGGCGTTCCGGTTCCGAGAGAACGTCGATGCGACGCTGACGACCGCTCGAGCGGCGGACTGTGGCGACGCGGGCGTCTACGCGGGGCCGGGTAGCAGCGTCGCCTACGGTGGTGTCGCGTTCGAGGATGTCGGCAGCGACGTCGTCGTCGATGGTGAGTTGCGGGAGTGGAAGGCATCCTCGTAGCGGTTTTCACTCGTCGTGAACGGTCGCGTTTCACTCTAAATCGGGGGTGCCCGTTCCCACGCTGTCGTACCTCTCTTGAGGCCGATCCGGCCGACACCGTCACCCTCGCAGTATCGCCGGGCGGAGAGATGCCGACGGAGCGGGCGGTGACGGCTCGCCGCCACACGGACGGTTTTGATCCTGGCTGTCCGACACACCACCATGGTCCGTAGAAGCGTACTCTTTACCCCCGGTGACCGACCCGAAATGTGCCGGAAAGCGCCCGACGCGGGAGCCGACGTGATCGTCTTCGATCTCGAGGACGCCGTCGCCCCGCGGCGCAAGACGGAGGCCCGCGAGGCGGTGCGGAACGTGCTTTCCGATCCCGAGTTCGATCCCGACTGTGAGGTGTGCGTTCGCGTCAACGCGACGGACGCGACTCGAGCGGACGACCTGGACGCGCTGTTCGCCGATGACCACAGCGAGTCCCTCGAGAGCCTCATGCTTCCGAAAGTCGGGTCACCGGACGACGTTCGGACACTCGCCGACGAAGTGGGTAACTACGACGCGTCCCTGCCCGTCCTGGCTTTGCTCGAGAGCGCCGACGGCATCCTCGACGCGCCGGAGATCGCGGCCGTGCCCGAAACCGATGCGCTGGCGTTCGGCGCGGAGGACCTTTCGGCGGATATCGGAGCGACGCGGACCGCCGAGGGGACGGAAGTACTCTACGCGCGGGAACGCGTCGTGCTCGCGGCGGCGGCGAACGAGTGTGCGGCGATCGACACCCTCGTCACCGACTTCGAGGACGAGGCCGCACTGCGGGAGGACGTCGACTTCGCGATCCAACTGGGCTACGACGGAAAGCTGGCGATTCATCCCGCGCAGATAGGTCCGATCAACGAGGCGTTCACACCTTCCGCCGAGGAACGCGAGTGGGCCGACCGCGTCCTCGAGGCCAAACGCGAGGCTGATGCAGAGGGGCGAGGGGTCTTCGCAGTCGACGGGGAGATGATCGACGCGCCGCTGATCGCACGTGCCGAACGGATTCGGGAACGGGCCGCGGCTGCCGACGAAAGCTGACCGAATGCCCAGTATACAAGGTAAATATCATAATTAAAGTGAACAGGTATCGCCTCCCATGATAGATATTCGCTACGCTTATGCCCCGGGTGCCGGAACCAACCGAGTATGAGCGAGGATACCAACCCGTTCGAAAGTCTCCAGTCACAGATCGACGAGGCCGCACAGTACCTCGACATCGGCGGCGACGTCATCGAGCGACTCAAACACCCCGAGCGAGTCCTCGAGACGAATCTCACGATCGAACGCGACGACGGCGACCTCGAGCGGTTCAAAGCCTTCCGGTCCCAGTTCAACGGCGACCGCGGGCCCTACAAAGGCGGCATCCGCTACCACCCGGGGGTCTCCCGGGACGAGGTCAAGGCGCTGTCCGGTTGGATGACCTACAAGACCGCCATCGTCGACATTCCGCTCGGCGGCGGCAAGGGAGGGATCATCCTCGATCCGGACGACTACTCCGAGAGCGAACTCGAGCGACTCACGCGCTCGTTCGCGAAAGAGATCCGCCCGATGATCGGCGAGGACCGGGACGTTCCCGCGCCCGACGTGAACACGGGTCAGCGGGAGATGAACTGGATCAAAGACACCTACGAGACCCTCGAGAACACGACCGAGCCGGGAGTCATTACGGGCAAGGCGCTCGACTCGGGCGGCAGCGAGGGCCGCGTCGAGGCGACCGGCCGCTCGACCGTCCTCGCCGCGCGCGAGGCGTTCGACTACCTCGACAAGGACCTCGAGGGCGCGACCGTCGCCGTGCAGGGCTACGGGAACGCCGGCTGGATCGCCGCCAAACTGATCGAACAGATGGGCGCGACGGTCGTTGCCGCCAGCGACTCGAGCGGCGGCATCTACAACCCCGACGGGTTCGATCCGGTCGCGGCGAAAGACCACAAGAACGAGACCGGCAGCGTCGTCGGCTTCGAGGGAAGCGAGGAGGAGCTCACCAACGAGGACGTCCTCACCCTCGACGTCGACCTGCTGATCCCGGCGGCGCTCGAGAACGCGATCGACGCTGACCTCGCCGAGGACGTCGAGGCTGACGTCATCTCGGAGGCCGCGAACGGGCCGCTGACGCCGACTGCCGACGCGGTGCTCGAGGACAAGGACGTCTTCGTCATCCCGGATATCCTCGCGAACGCGGGCGGTGTCACCGTCTCCTACTTCGAGTGGGTCCAGAACCGCCAGCGGTTCTCCTGGTCGGAGGAACGCGTCAACGAGGAACTCGAGGGGGTCATCGTCGACGCCTTTGACGCACTCGTCGAGACCTACGAGAAACACGACCTCGAGAACCCGCGAACCGCGGCCTACGTCGTCGCGATCCAGCGCGTCGCCGACGCGTTCGAGGAAGCCGGCAGCTGGCCCTGACTCGAGGAGCGATCGATTCGGGCGACCCGACGGACGGTATCTTTCGAGCCATTGTTTCTCTCGGCGATTCCGTTTCGCACCACCGATTTCCTTCTCGTCTGACAGACAGTCGGCGTTCCAACAAACACTTACCAACTCCCCCGTCATTTGCAGGGAGATGAAACGACGAACCCTCATCGCAGGCGTCGGCGCCGCTGGTTTCGCTGGGCTATCGGGTTGTCTGGGTATGCTCGGGCTGGCCGAACACGAGTCGTCCCCCGCCGGCGTCGAAGCCGCCGCTCGCGAGGAGACGGGCTACGAGCAGACCGCTATCGAAGCGCTCCCGGTCGAGCGGGACGTCGGACCGACGAACGAGACGGTCACCGTCACCAATCACATGACCAAACACGAGAAGACGATCGACATGGGGCCGCTCGGCAGCCGACGCGGCGCCATCTTCAACGTGTTGACGACGCCGCAGGTGAGCATCGTCGGCAAGGAGCTCAACCCCGTCGGAGAGATGTCGACGCAGGAACTCATGGATCTCGTCAGGAGCAACTACGACGAAATCAGCAACATATCCCACGAGGAGGACTCCGACGTTACGATCCTCGAGCAAACGACGACTCGCTCCATGTTTACCGCGGACGCCGAGTTCGACGGGCGGAGCGTCGACGTCGACATCCACATCACCGAGGCCGTCGAGGCCGACGAAGACTTGCTCGTGACCATCGGCGTCTATCCGCAGTACGCGAGAGATCAGGAGGAGCCGAACATCGAGACGGTCACGGAGGCGGTGACGACGGAGGTTGATGAGGACGCCTCGACCGGCGATTCCGGGTCCGACGACGGCGGAAACGAAAGTAGTGACAACGAAACCGACGGAAGCAGTGACAACGAAACCGACGACAACGAGAGTGACGACGGCGTCCTCGGCTGAGGCCGACCGAATTCGCGGAGAGTCACTTCGTCGCTCGGATTCGAACAGTTTTCAACTCCGGACCGTCTCCGAACGCGGCCGCGAACGTTAGAGTCCGAGTTCGCGACCGATGACCAGGTGCTGGATTTCGCTCGTTCCCTCGCCGATCTCCATGAGCTTCGCGTCGCGATAGAACCGCTGCGGCGCGAAGTCGGTCGTATACCCGTAGCCGCCCAGCACCTGCACGGCGTCTTCGGCGACCTCGCGGGCGGCTTCGCTGGCGTCGAGTTTCGCGAGGGCGGACTCTCGCGTGACGGGGTCGCCTCGGTCGTATTTCCGCGCAGCGTCGTGGGTGAGCAGTCGCGCCCGCTCGGTCTTTCGGTGCATGTCGACGATCGTATCCCGGATCGCGTCGAACTCGCAAATCGGCTGCCCGAACTGTTCGCGTTCCGTACTGTACTGCTTCGCGTGCTCGTAGGCTCCCTGCGCGAGCCCCGTGGAGAGCGCGGCGATCGAGATGCGACCGCCGTCGAGCGTCTTCTTCGTCTGGTCCCAGCCGTCGCCCTCCGCGCCGAGCAGGCGGTCTTCCGGTAGGCGCACGTTCTCGAGTGCGATTTCACAGGTCGGCGAGGCGTTGAGCCCCATCTTGTCCCAGATCGTCGTCACCTCGAAGCCGTCGTCTTCGGCCGGGTCGACGATGAACGTCGAGATACCGTCGTAGCCCGCCTCGGGGACGGTGACGGCCTTCACGAGTATCGAGCCGGCTTCGGAAGCGTTCGTGATGAACTGCTTGGTCCCGTTGAGAACCCACTCGTCGCCGTCTCGCTCCGCGGTGGTGTCCATATCGGAGGCGTCGGAGCCGCTGCTCGGTTCGGTCAGCGCCCAGCCGCCGAGGTACTCGCCCTCCGCGAGGGGCCGGAGCCAGCGTTCTTTCTGGGCTTCGCTGCCGAACAGTTCGATCGGCTTCGACGCGAGCGAGGTGTGTGCCACGTAGGAGAGCCCGATCGCGCCGGAGACGCGGCCGAGTTCCTCGGCGACGAGCGCGTACATGAGGGTATCGCCGCCCAGGCCGCCGTACTCCTCGGTGATCGGGACGCCCATCATATCGAGATCCGCGAGCTGGTCGAAGATCTCCGCGGGGAAGCGGTGCTCGTCTTCGATTTCCTGCGCGATCGGTTCGATCTCGGTTTCGCAGAAGTCCCTGACGGTCTTTCGAATCATCCGGTGTTCGTCGGATAGCTCGAGGGGCATACGCAATACTTGCCGAGGCGCGAAATAAACGCACCGGAGAACTGCATCGATCGGAGGGTGGTCGCGTCGCTACCGGCCGGATCGGTCGTCGTCGCGGTCGGTGTCCGAGTCGTCCTCATCGCTCGAGTCCCAGTGATCGGGGCCGCCCCAGGAATCGGTCCCGTCGTCACCGTCCTCGCCGGCGGGGCGGTCGTCGGGTCGGTCGTCGTCGGGCTGGCCGTCGTTCGAGTCCCAGTCGTCGGATCCGCTGGACTCCGTCGTTGCGTCGCCGCGAACCCTCGCTCGCTGGTCGGGAACGAGGTCGAGTTCCGCGTCCGTATCACCGAGCACCAACAGCGCGTAGTAGCGTAGATACACGACAAAAGGGACCTGGATCAGTGAAGAGAGCAGGAGAACGAACGGAATGGCGAGGAAAATGATGAAGATCCCGATGATTGGAATGAAAGCGATCAAAATGAGCGGGATGGCGAGAATGAAGAACCCGATGAAAAAGATGACTCCGAGCGCGATGCCGAATCCTAACTGTACCACCCAGACCAGCAGGAGGTAGACGAGATACTCCTTCCAGTTGGCGGTCAGCGTCCGCCGGAACCGCTTCCAGGCGGCGACGACTCCCGCGTCCTCTTGGAGCATGGTCGGCGCGACGAAGACGGTCGTGAACCGATTGACGACGGCGTAGACGAGATATATCGGGATCGCGAGAAGTGCTAGTGCCCCGATGAACGCCGCCGAATCGGTCTCCATCGTCGTATACAAGGCGTACGCGGGGACGCCGAACACGAGGAGCGCGATCAGGCCCAGCGCGAGTCGGAATCCGAAGAGTCGAACCCCGAGCTCGAGATTACGCTTCGTGTACCGACGGACGTGAACCTCGCCGGAGCGCAGCGACTCGAGCAGCGCGAACTCGAGGAGCGAGCCACTGAAGGCGAACACGAGGTAGATCGTCAGGCCGATGGCCGCGATGACGATGAGTGCCGGCAGCATTTCGCCGAAACCGACTGCCGCTCCGGGGTCAGTACCGGTACCGGGTGTCGGCTCGCCGCCGAATTCGCCGCCACCGCCGCCGGGGGTCGGCGGTCCTCCGGACACGACGCCGCCCACGAAAAAGACGATGATTGCCAGTTTGATCCACGTCCAGAAACTGGCCCCCGCCAGGAACCCACGAGTCACGTCGATCGCGTCACTCAGGTCTTTTGTCGCATACATGTTTTCGGATAGAAATCGTTCCCTGTTAATATTATCTATTTACGTATCAGTCAGTTTTAGATACGGTAGTATTTGCTAGTACTAACGGAACGAATCGGTGGATACGACGCTCGCCGGACGTGATCTCTCTCCCCGGTAACACTTCGAGGAGCATTTAACGCCAACCGGCGATACGTTCGGTATGGACATCCGCCGGCTCGCACGAGGATCCATCGAGTGGAGCCGCATCGAGCGTGTCGTCCGCACGCTGGCGGATCGCTACGACCGCGAGGAAGTCCGCGTCGAGTTCCTCGAGGCGGACAACTGGCTCTCGACGCCCTGTGTCATCGACGACGAGTGGTTCGTCAAGATCGTCTCCCGACAGAACGCCCTGGTTCACGCCGTGTTGACGACCGGCCGGAACGTCGGCGCGTTCTCCTCGGGGACCGAGGGCTTTTTCGATCGGTTCGATACCCCCCGCGAGATGGTCGAACACGAGTACGAGGCGACCGAGCGAATGCAGGAGATCGGCATCAACGCCCCGCGGCCGATCGACGCCTTCGAGGTCAACGGGCTCGGCGTCCTCGTCCTCGAGTACCTGCCGGAGTTCCGGTCGCTCGGCGACGTCTCCGACGACGTCGTGACGGAGCGAGCGCCGGAACTCTTCTCGATGCTCGCAACCCTTCACGACCACGGGCTCGCTCACGGCGATCTGCGGGCGGAGAACATCCTGCTCTGTGACGGCGAGTTCTATTTCATCGACGCGACCAGCGTTCACGACGACCGAGTCGACGAGACGACGGCCTACGACCTGGCCTGCGCGCTGGCCGTCCTCGAGCCCCGCATCGGGCCGCGGGAGGCCGTCAACGCGGCTGCAACGGCCTACGATCCCGACGCGTTGCTCTCCGCGCGGGAGTTTCTCGACTTCGTCCGGCTCCGCCCCGATCACGAGTTCGATTCGACGACGTTGCGCAGCGAACTCGAGAAGGCGGCCGATTTGGGCGGAGGGTAGCCGGAATCGGACGGCGATCGGTCACCGTCCGACAGGCCAGTGCAGGCACCATGCGCTTTCGCGAGGGAGCGCTACGCTCGCGCATGTGCCCACCGTTCACCGACGACGACGTCGGCAAGCGGGTCGAAACCGCGAGCGGCGACCTCCTCGGGACCATCAAACTGACCGAGCCGCACACGGCGTACGTCGACGTGAACGACGACACGAGGGACACGATACGGGCGATCCTCGAGTGGGAGACCGACGAGGATATCGTCCCGATGGACGCGAGCGCCGTGAGCGAGCGTACCGAGACCGCAATCCGGCTCGAGGACGACCGTTCGTCGCCGGACGAACCGGCCGAGGCGGGTACCGATTCCGTCATCGAGCGAACCGAGAGCACCGAAGATCGGGACGACAGCGACGAGCAGCGGACCATGGGTCCACCGTCGGGGACGCCCGACGAACCGGCCGCGGATGCGGAGGGGCGGACGGGAGAGGGACTCGAGCCGTCGGAGGAAGAGATGACCGAGTCAGGTGGGGAGCGCCACCCGGATACCGAGCAGGCCCCGCCGGAGGGCGACCGGACCGTGACGAAAGACCGCGGTGAGGAGGAGGATCGATAGGACAACGCGGCTCACCTCCGCATTCGTACATACGTCGACCGGTCAGCGGTGTCGATGAACGAATCGGCTGACACAGTGTCACAAACTCGGTAATTCACTCGAAATCTGTAAACGACCAGTATGATTTTTCACAGTTCCCGTCGTCCGTCCGAGTATGAGTCAGCAAATCACCGAACAGGTACACGGCCACTACATCGGCGGCGAGTGGACCGACGCTGCGGAAGAGACGTTCGAGAGCGAGAACCCCGCGACGGGTAAAACGCTGGCGACCTTCCAGCGCGGGACGGAGGCCGACGTCGACGCGGCCCTCGAGGCGGCGGAGGACGCCTTCGACGAGTGGCGCTCCCTGTCGTACATCGACCGCGCGGAGTACCTCTGGGACATCTATCACGAGTTGCGGGAGCGACACGAGGAACTCGGAGAGATCGTCTCGAAGGAGTGCGGCAAGGAGATTTCGGAGGGGAAAGCCGACGTCACCGAGGCCTGGCACATGGTCGAGTGGGCGGCGGGCAACGCCCGTCACCCCCACGGAGACCTGGTCCCCTCCGAGGTCGCGGGCAAAGACGCGTACATGCGGCGTAAACCGCGGGGCGTCGTCGGCTGCATCACGCCCTGGAACTTCCCGGTCGCGATTCCCTTTTGGCACATGGCGATCGCCCTCGTCGAGGGGAACACGGTCGTCTGGAAGCCGGCGGAACAGACGCCGTGGTGCGGCCAGATCATCGCCGAGATGTTCGAGGACGCCGGCATCCCGGACGGCGTCTTCAACATGGTTCAGGGCTTCGGCGACGCCGGCGCGGCGCTCTCGGACGACGGACGCGTCGACACCGTCCTCTTTACCGGCTCCGCGGAGGTTGGACACGAAATCGCGAGCAAGGTCGGCGGCGAACCCGGCAAGCTCGCAGCCTGCGAGATGGGCGGCAAAAACGGGATCGTCATCACCGAGGAAGCCGACCTGGACCTCGCCGTCCACTCGGCGGTGATGTCGAGCTTCAAGACGACCGGCCAGCGCTGCGTCTCGAGCGAGCGCCTGATCGTCCACGAGGACGTCTACGACGAGTTCAAAGAGCGCTTCGTCGATATCGCCGAGGACATCGCCGTCGGCGATCCGCTCGAGGAGGACACGTTCATGGGGCCGGCGATCGAGGCCGAGCACGTCGAGAAGATCCGCCAGCACAACGACCTCGCCCGCGAGGAGGGTGCAAACGTCCTCGTCGATCGGTTCGAACTCGAGGACAGCGAGATCCCCGACGACCACGACGACGGCCACTGGGTCGGCCCGTTCGTCTACGAGATCGACTACGAGTCCGACCTGCGCTGTCTGAACGAGGAGTGTTTCGGCCCCCACGTCGCCCTGATCGAATACGAGGGCGATATCGAGGACGCGGTCGACATTCACAACGATACGCCGTACGGACTCGCCGGGGCGATCATCTCCGAAGACTACCGCCAGATCAATTACTTCCGCGACCGCGCCGACCTCGGACTCGCGTACGGGAACCTGCCGTGTATCGGCGCGGAGGTCCAGCTCCCCTTCGGCGGCGTCAAGAAGTCCGGTAACGGCTACCCCAGCGCGCGCGAGGCCATCGAAGCAGTCACCGAACGCACCGCCTGGACGCTGAACAACTCGAAAGAGATCGAGATGGCACAGGGGCTGTCGGCGGATATCAAGACCTCGAGCGAGGACTGACCGGCGCCGTCGGGTCAGCGACGAAGCTGCGGTCCCGCTCGAGTGACGGCCAGGACTGACCGGCTAGGATCCCACGAACGACCGAGTCTCGGTCCCGCTCGACTCACCCGCGAAGTGACGACGAACGGTGACAGTCGTGTCGAACTCCGAATCAGTACCGTCGTGTCGATCGAGTCTCAGTTTCTACTCGCGAACGAATCGCTTATCCGACGATTCGTGGAAGGGGCGAGTACATGAAGGCAGTCGTTCTCGCGGCGGGCCAGGGGACACGGATGCGACCACTGTCGGAATCGGTCCCGAAGCCGATGCTCCCGGTCGCCGATCGACCGCTCGTGGCGCACACCGTCGACGCGGCGGTCACCGCCGGGGCCGACGAGGTCGTCCTCGTGATCGGCTACGAAGGCGAGACGGTTCGTGACTACTTCGGTTCGGAGTACCGGGGCGTTCCCGTCTCCTACGCCGTGCAGGAGGAGCAGGCCGGAACCGCCGACGCCGTCAACGCCGCTCGATCCCACCTCGACGGTCCGTTCGCCGTCCTGAACGGTGACAACCTCTACGATCAGGCCGCTATCGATCGGCTGTTCGAGGCGTGCCCGGCCGTCTGCGCGATCGAGGTCGACGAGCCGAGCAATTACGGCGTTCTCAGCACCGACGAGAGCGGCGGCGACTACGTAACGGGAATCGTCGAGAAACCCGCCGAACCGCCGACGAACCTCGCCAACGCCGGCGCGTACGCGTTCCCGGCCGAGGCCCGCGAGTGGCTCGAGGTGCCCGCGAGCGAGCGCGGCGAACACGAGATCACCGACGTCGTCGCGCGGGTCATCGAGGCGTACGAGATGACCCCCGTCACCCTCGAGCGATGGCTCGACATCGGCCGCCCCTGGGAATTACTCGAAGCCAACGAGTGGAAACTCGCCGACCTCGACCGGCGAATCGACGGCGACGTGAGCGAAGACGCGACGCTCGAGGGTGGCGTCGTCGTCGAGGACGGCGCGACGGTCGAACCGGGCGTCGTGATCGAGGGACCGGCGCTGATCCGCGAGGGCGCGGAAGTCGGTCCGAACGCCTACGTGCGTGGCGCGACGCTGGTCGGACGTGATGCCGAAGTCGGTCACGCCGTCGAGATCAAGAACAGCGTCGTTTCGCGCGGGACGTCGGTCAGTCACCTCTCCTACGTCGGCGACAGCGTCCTCGGGCGAGACGTCAACCTCGGTGCGGGGACGAACGTCGCGAATCTGCGACACGACGATGCGGCTATCAAATTCACCGTCAAGGGCGAGCGCGTCACCACTGGCCGCCGGAAGTTCGGCGTCGTCGCCGGTGACGGGGCGAAGACCGGTATCAACACGAGTCTGACGCCCGGCCTGAAACTCGAGCCCGGTGCGACAACTCGCCCCGGCGAAACCGTCGAGCGCGATCGGTAAGGATTCGAGGAGAATGGAACTTCCTCGAGCACTGGAGTAGCTCGTTACTGGCACACTGAGGGTCATCAGGTCGCAGCTACTCGACGGCCGTCATCTATTTGTCAGTGGTAAAGTCTAACACGCATACATGTCGACGGCGACCGTTCGCGGAACGATCAGGGGAATGGGTGAGCAGGCGAATCCGGCCTTCGCCGTGGCCGTCGTGTTGCTTCCGGTGGCCGCACTCGGCTACGCACTGACGATCGCAACGGTCGAGCAACACACCTACATCCACGTGATGGCGGGGATTCTCTGGACGGGCATCGATATCTTCATCGGGACCGTACTCGGGCCGGTCATCGGCGGGCTCGACGACGAACAGAGCTCGGCCGTCTTCCAGCGTCTCACGCCGAAGACGGCGTTTCTGCTCCCGTCACTGGCGTTCGTCACCATCGCCGGCGGCATCACGCTTGCCCAGCGGATCGAAATTTTTCCGCACGCCGAACCGTGGTTGGCACTGTTCACCGCGGCGAACCTGATTCCGATCCTCCTGCTCCTCGGGTGGCGATTGAACGCGTGGGACGATCGGCGCTGGCAGGTCCCCTTCGCACTCGCGACCGTCGGCTCGCTGGTCTGGGTCGCGTCCACCGTCGGCGAGTTCGCGATGACCGAACCGACGGTCGCCGTCGCGCTCGGCATCGTGACGATCCTCTCCGTGCAAGGCTTCGGCTTCCTGCTGCCCGGCGAACTCCGAATGTACAGGGAAATGCGCTCGGCGAACCCGGATCACTCGGTCATCGCCGCGATCGGTCAGCAGAACGCGATGCTCGGGGGCGTTCAGGGGTTCTTCCAGCTACTCTTGATTCTCGACATGGTCTATCTCCGCTACGGGGGCTTTCCGTTTTAGAACGAGTGAGGCCTCCGAGGAGGAGAAGCTCTCTCGGCAATCTGGCACGGAATCGAACTGAAAAGTGGGACGAGGCGAGGAGACGGGCGCGGGCGTGGTCGCTCGGTTCCCGGGAACCGAGCGCGCGACGGGCCGGAGCGACGCGCTATGCCGGGTAGACGTGAAAAGCGCCTGTACCGGCATCAGCAACAAAGACGTGGCGAAGTAAAAAGTCAGCGGTCGGCGTCGGGACGGGCCGCGGTACCGCGGGTACTACAGCCGCCTATCCCGTAGCGCCGGGAATTCCTCGCGGACGTCCCCGACCGTTTCCGGCTCGAGCTCGGCCGTGACCAGCGCTGGCTCGTCGCCGCTCGAGGCCAGCGAGACGCCCCACGGATCGTAGACGCTCGAGCGACCGAGTAGCGTGGCGTCCTCGAACTCACCGGAGCCGTTGATCGTCGCCACGTACGCCTGATTCTCGATCGCGCGGGCTCGCGAAAGCGTCTTCCAGTGCTCGATGCGCGGATAGGGCCACGCGCTCGGGACGAGGACCAGTTCGACGCCGTCGTCGACCAATCGTCGGTAGAGCTCCGGGAATCGCAGGTCGTAGCAGGTCGTCACGCCGACGGTGAAGTCCCCGATCGTCGCCGTCTCGAGTCGTTCGCCGGGGACGAGCAGCTGGGATTCCGCGGATTCGTAGCCGAACAGGTGCTGTTTGCGATAGACGAGGCGACACTCGCCCTCGGCGTCGAACAGCGCAGCGGTGTTCGCGAGCCCCTCGTCCCCGGGCGTCGCGACCGTTTCGGTCGCCGCGAGGTCTTCGACGATGCTGCCCGCGAGGACGGCGATGTCGTGATCGGCCGCCGCCTCACGGATCCTGGTGAAGGTCTCGCCGCCGAACGGCTCCGCGTTGCGCGCGTAGAGGTCGAACGCGAAGTAGCCCACGTTGAACAGTTCCGGCAGCGCGACCAGGTCCGCGCCGCGGTCGGCAGCCCGCGATATCGCCTCGAGCGCCCGGTCGACGTTCGCCTCGACCTCGCCGGCCTCCACCCCGATCTGTGCGAGCGCGAGCGTGAGCGGGTCGCCAGCGTTGCGTTCGGTATTCGCGGTGTCATTCATCGTCACACTGTCGCCACCCCACCACCGTTACTGTGTCGTCTGCAAGTCCCGCTCGAGCGCGCGCTGGAGGTTGTCGAGTTCCGAATCGAGATTGCGTTTGAAGAACTTCTCGACGCCCGGCAGCTTACCGTCGACGACGAAGTGATTCTCGAGGCGGGTTCCGTCGTCGGTCTCGACGATCTCGTGCTCGCCGGTGACGGTCATGACTTTGGATTTCCCGACGAATTTGACGTACTCCGGGGGTCTCCGCGTGACGTCCTCCGTATTTACGGTCACCGTCTTTCGGACGAGCGGAATCGGGAGTTTCACCTGCCAGGTTACGCGCCGTCCCTCCGGATCGTCCACCGAGAACTCCTGAACGACACTGATCGCCCGGGCGCGGTTTTCCGGATCGGCGATGAACTCCCAGACCCGCTCGGGCGGCGCCGCCACGTCGAACGACCGGTCGACCCGTACAGTCATGCCCGTACGTGAGCGATTGTCGGATAAAAAGACCGTGGACCGCGGGCGATAGCCCGTTTCGTTCGAGCGGCGCTGATCGGGGTACAGACTGGACGGGGAGAAGGTGCGGGCGACCACGACGTCGATGTCGATCAACTGATCGTTACTTTCCAGGTCGTCGACCGTGCTCGGCCCCACTTTTCGATGTCGACTTCGTCCGTCTTCTCCGCGAGATGGGGGAGACGAACGCCGACCTGTTTCGACGAGAGTCCGATCGCGTCCGCGATGTTTTTCGACCGGAAGTACTGCTCGCCGCGGGCGGCACTCTCGCGGAGATACGAGAGAATTCGCTGCTCTTCGTCGGAGTAGTCGGTCATCGTCCGTGCGTCCGCCTAGGTGGTCAGTGGTCTTAACTCTTAACGGCCGGTACGGGCGCGGTCCGACGCGGATCGGCGGTCATCCGTGACCCTGCTCGTCGTTACTCCCAGTAGAGATGGATACCGACGACCGCCAGCGAGCTAAAGAGAACGGCCGCGGCGAAGCCCCACGCAGCCGTCACGTCCGGTGCGCCAGTTAGCATCAACAGTGCGCCGATCACCGCGAGCACGCTCAGTGCGAGCGTCAGTCCGACGCCCTTGTCCGTCGCCTCGGATTCAGTAGCCATGCTCGAGCGTTGTGTGTGGGGTGTCTTAACTTCGTTCATTCCTGAGCGAACTGCCGGGCGACGACCCGGCTCTCTGCACTCTCTCGGTGGCCGCGGACTATCGCTGTGACCCGGCTCTCGACGCCTCTGTCACTTGATCGTCGTGTGCTCGGACTCCTCGTTGAGCGCCAGATTCGCCGCAATTTCGGCGTTTCGCATCGCGTACTGTGCCGTCTGCTGCAGACTGACGAGCACTTCCCGGACCCGGAGCAGGTCCTCGTTGTCCATCTCCGGGAGCCCCGAGAGGATCTCCTGCTCGAGGTCGGAAATCTCGTGGAACAGTGCTCGGACCTCGTTGGACTTGTCGTAATCGCGTTCGACGGCTGCCTCGACGGCTCGAGACGTGATCTCGTCGACCAGTTCGTTCAGCTCTCGGATCTGGCGCATGACGGAGCTGTCGACGTTGAGGCTGTGGCCCTCGGTCTCGATGACGATATCGGCGATGTCCTCGCCGTTGTCGGCGGTCAACTCGAGGTTCTTCGCGATCGAGCGGTAGCCGATCAGCGGGAAGCCGGTGTTGAGGCCGACCGCTCGCGCGAGGTTGGGGTTCTGGTAGGCCGTGAAGATCAGTCGCAGGAGGAGGACGAAGATCTTGTTCGCCTGTCGTTCGCGGTTCAGGGCGCGCTGGGCCAGATCGGGGTTGCCGTGGGCCAGCGCCTTGATACCCTCGCCGCGCATCGTCTGCCCGGTTCGCTCGAGGCGCTCGAGTAAGTTGTCGAGCGTGAAGTCCTCGGGATCGACCGAACAGCGGATCGAGATGCTCTCGGGCGTCTCCTCGATGACGCCCAGTCCCATCAGCTGCGTTTCGGCCTGGTAGACCGCGTTGATGTGGTCGGACTCGAGCGCGCCGTCCTCGCGTTCGATGCGGATGATGCGCCGTCCGAGGACGTACTGGGCGACGATCGCGCGTTCGACGGCGTCGGCGTCGAGATCGTCGGTGTGAATGATCGCTTCGGTCTCCTCCGAGCTCGCGGACTCGGGCATGACGGTCAGAGTCCCCTTCCCGCTGGTCCGGAGCGAGACCTCGTCACCTTTCTCGACGCCGTGTTCGGACGCCCATTCCGCGGGGAGCGTCATGGCGAGCGTCGACGGACCGAGTCGTTGCACTTTCCGCGTTTCCATGCGAGGCTCTAGGATCGACCCGACCTTAATCTTGACTATATGGTCATTATCAAAGAACGAATCGTTATATGGTTGATTTCAGTGACGGTCTTGAACGTCTCCTTAAATAATTAGGTCTATAGGGTAGTCCCTAGATCGTCCGGACCGCCTCAGACGACGTTGACGAGTCGGGTAGTAAAGCGGCCCGTCCTGACCTGCAGCCAGCCTCGGAGTCGGTCGTCGATCTCCTCGTCGTCGGTATCGACGCGCAACGAATCGATGTCGTCGAGTTTCTCGCCGGCAGCGACGACCGCGATATCGTCCGCCCGCCGGATCACTGCGGGGGAAATCTGGTGATTGCCGCGGCCGAAAATGAACCCCTGTCCGCCGATCGGCGACACGACGATCGTTACCGGGTCGGTGAGCGCCTCGAGAATCTCCGATTCGGCGGCGTCGCGGGCGAGCAGTTCTCCGCGCCCCGCTGTCCCGCCGTCGTCCGGTTCGGAACGCGCGCGCCAGACGTCTACACCGAGGGGCGACGGGTCGAGTCCCAGCACCGTCTCGATCGCGCCGACCGTACTGCCGGGTCCGAAGACGTAGGTTCGACCGGGTTCGACCTCGCGTGCGAACCCCGCGGCCAACGAGTCGACGCTGCCGCTCGAGACCTGTTTCCCGGACTGGACCGCCGGTGCGACCGGGACGCTGACGACCGCCTGAAGCTCCGTCCTGACCTCCCCCTCGCGATACGCGTCCTCGTCGATGTCGTTGACTTCGCGGGGTTCGACGCGATCGAACTCGGCGACGATTCGGCCGGCGTCGGCCGGCGTCACGCCGAACACCGACGAGTAGATCTTGACGCCGGCCGGGACGCCGAGCATCGGGGTCTCGTCGTCGTTCTCCTCTATGACCGTGGCGACGTCGACCGCAGTTCCGTCGCCGCCGACGAAGAAGACGAGGTCGACGTCGTGCTCGAGCAGCGCCTCGACGGCTGCCCGCGTATCGGCTGCCGTCGTGTCCGCGGTCGCGGGGTCGGTGGTGGTCGGGGATGACTGGTCCGTTCGATCCGTGGGATCGTAGACGACGGTCGGCTCGTAGCCGGCGTCTCGAGCCGCGTGTTCGCCCATTACGCCCGCAGCCGTGTAGACGGTGACGTCGGGTGCGCGACGGTGCAGCGATCGCAGCGCCTCGCGCGCCCGATCCGGCGCTCTCGGTTCGGCACCGCGCCGGCGGGCCTCCTCGAGTTTTCCGTCGGTTCCCTTCAGTCCGACCCGACCGCCCATCCCCGCGATCGGGTTCACGACGACACCGATGGACTCCATGGCGGGATATGAGGACGCCAGTGGCAAAGCCATATCGCAGCGCGTTCGCGGGCCTCGGCTCCGGAACGCGCGATCGACTCGTCGTCGGCCGGGGGTGGGTCTGCCAGCGACTCACTCGGTTTCTGAAAGACTAAGAGGGACGCGAACTGAGCCCCGAGCATGAACGAACTGATCGACGCTGCGGTTCTCGCGACGGAAACTGAGTTGCCGATGAGCGCCGTCGGCTGGGGAACGCTCCTTCTCGCGGTGGCGGTGACGGTGGCCTGGGCGGCCTCCCTCTACCGCTGAGCGCCCCACGTTACGGGGATTCGACACGCTCGCGGAGCCACGCGGTCGCTTCCGTGACGGTCGCCTCGTCGGTTCCCTTCAGTTCGATCCGGACCGACTCGCCTGGATAGCTTCCGACCGAGACGTCGAACCGCTCGCGGAGTTCGGCGATCCGATCGAGTAGTGCGCTTTCGGGCTCGTCTGCAACGACCGCGTCCCGATAGGTCGCGGTGCCGGTGAACTCCTCGGCGATCGACTCGAACATCGCTTTCATTTCCGAGGGGACGCCGGGAAGGACGTAGACGCCCTCGAGGACCGCACCGGGTGCGACGCCCGCCTCGTTGTGCAACGCTCGTGCGCCCGCCGGCAGGTCCGCCGTCCCCGATGCGAGGTCGTCGCGGGTGTAGCCGTCCTCCTCGAGCCAGGCGAGGGCGGCGTCGTGTTCTTCGACTGATCGACCGAGCGCGGCCGCGACGCCGTCCATGGTCACGTCGTCGTGGGTCGGCCCGAGCCCGCCGGTGACGACGACGGCGTCGTACTCGGCGCGGTACTCGTTGACGACGCGAGCGATGTCGGCGACCCGATCCGGGACGGTGGTCACGCGGTCGACGGTGACGCCGCGATCGGCGAGCCGTTCGCAGAGCCACGTGGCGTTCGTATCCGTCGTCCGTCCGGCGAGCAGTTCGTCCCCGACAGTCACGACCGCGACGTTCATACCGATTCGTTCGAGCCGGGACCTCAAATGCGTCTCGCCATCGGTGGTGTCGATACGATTCCATCCCAATCTCCGGCCGCCGATCTATACGTCAAATATATTAACAGCTTTGGCGGACTATCATATAAAGTAGTACTCTCGGTAACCATAAGATTCAATTCTGATAATTGGTAACGGAGACAGTATGTCTCGGAGTCGGACAGAACACGACGACGCAGATTCGGCGACGGTTCTCTCTGCATTGGGCAGTAAATACAGCGCGGAGATTCTCTGTGCGGCTGGAACGCCGAAGTCGGCACAGGCGCTGAGCGACGATATCGAGATTCCGATCGCGACCTGCTATCGCCGGATCGAAGAACTCGTCGACGCCGGCCTGTTGACCTGCGAAGGTCGCCAGCTCTCCGACGAAGGCCGACGAACGAATATCTATCGACGAACGCTCGATAAGATAGAAGTCGACTTTTCAGACGAGGTCCCCACGTTCTCGCGGAAACGCCGCACCGAGGCCAAGAACAGGTTGCAGGATCAACTCGAGGACTGAGTCCGAATCCGAACCCCGCGTGGTCGCCCCTCCGTGCGGTCCTCCGTCTGTCGAAGTCGTGTTCGAACGAACTGCACTACCTCGCTGATTCTGGCATAAGATCCTCTGCGCAAACAGAAACCCGACTAACCAGATCCGGTAGGACGGATCGACACGGCTCGGACATCCCCGTGCTCGATCCTCCAGCTTTAAGTATTCTCGAAGGAATACTCCAGTATGACTGAACGCATCGGAAGCCAGGCGACCGAAGAGACAGTCGACGCCAGTTCCGTCGACGGATCGGTCGTCGGAACCCGACGAATCCTCCACGTCGGACGCGACCGACCGATACGGATCAGCGCCGGCCATCGGATCCAGCACCACGACGGCAAGTGTTCGCGCCCCCACGGCCACAACTACGAGATCGCCGTCACCGTCGCGGGCGAGCTGACGGAGGAAGGGTGGGTCGCGGACAAGGGTGATATTACCGACGTGATCTCCGAGTGGGACCATATGTTTCTCCTCGAGGCCGACGACCCCCTTGTCGAGGCCTTCGAAGCGGCGGGGGACGACGATGGCGTGGTCGTCCTCGAGCACCCACCGACGGCCGAGGTGATGAGCGTGCTTCTGGAACGAAAACTCGAGGCGGCGCTGCCCGAGACCGTTACCGACGTCGCAGTACAGGTCAGCGAGACGAGCGAACTCTGCGGCGGGAGCGAGATCTGAGATGCCCGTCTCCGATTCCGTCGATCGCGAGTCCGGATCCGACAGCGATGCTGAGGACGGTGACTCGCCCGCGGGACTGCCGATCAACGAACTGTTCTACTCCCTGCAGGGCGAGGGAACCCTCGCCGGCGTTCCCTCGGTCTTCGTCCGCACGAGCGGCTGTAACCTCCGGTGTTGGTTCTGCGACTCCTATCACACCTCTTGGGAGCCGACCCACGCGTGGCTGGGGCTCGAGGAGATCCTCGCCGAGATCGAGTCCCACGACGCCGATCACGTGGTCCTCACGGGCGGGGAGCCGCTGCTCCACGAGGAGAGCGTCGGCCTGCTCGAAGCCCTCGACGAACGGGGGTATCACACGACGGTCGAGACCAACGGCACGATCTACCGAGACGCGCCGATCGACCTCGCCTCCGTGAGCCCGAAATTGGAGAGCAGTACGCCGACGGCCGAGCGCGATCCCAAGGGCGACGGCGAGTGGGAAGCGCGCCACGAGCGCGACCGGATCGATATGGATTCGCTCGCTCGGCTGGTCGAGACCTACGAGTTCCAGCTGAAGTTCGTCGTGACCGACGACGAAGACATGCCGGAGATCCTCGACCTGCTCGCGGACCTCCGCGACGTCGCAGACGGCCCGGTCAGCGACGACGACGTCCTGTTGATGCCCGAGGGCGCGACCCGGGAGCGCCTCGAAGAGACCCGCAACCGCGTCGCCGAGCTGGCGATGGAGTACGGCTTCCGGTACACGCCGCGGCTCCACGTCGACCTCTGGAACGACGCGCCCGAAACGTAACCACCGCTCGATCTACGATGACCGATACCACCACGACCACCGATTCCGCGACCGACGAACAGACTTCTAAACGCGCCGTCGTCCTCCTGTCGGGCGGCATGGACAGCGCCACCGCCGCCGCCGTGGCCCGCGACCGGGGATACGAAATCTACGCCCTGCACACCTCCTACGGCCAGCGCACCGAGGACCGCGAACTCGAGTGCGCTCGCCGGCTGGCGGACGAGTTCGACGCCGCCGATTTCCTGCGGATCGAGACGGGACACCTCTCGGCGATCGGTGCCTCGAGTCTGACCGACGACGAGATGGCCGTCGCGGACGCCGACATGGAGAGCGACGAGATCCCCACTTCCTACGTCCCGTTCCGGAACGCGAACCTGCTCTCGATGGCGGTCTCCTACGCCGAGGCCAACGACTGCGAGGCGGTCTTCATCGGTGCCCACAGCGAGGACTTCTCGGGGTATCCCGACTGCCGCCCGGAATTTTTCGACGCCTTCGAACGGGTGGTCGACGTCGGAACGAAACCCGAGACCGATATTTCGATCGAAGCGCCCTTCGTCGAGTGGTCGAAGACCGACATCGCCGACCGCGGAGTGGACCTCGAGGTCCCCTACGAACACACCTGGAGTTGCTACCGCGAGAACGAGCCCGCCTGCGGCACCTGCGACGCGTGTGCGTTCCGGCTGCAGGCGTTCCAGAACATCGGCGTCCGCGATCCGATCGAGTACGCCGAGCGGCCGTCGTACGTCGACGAGTAGCGCCGGCGTCGTGGGCGTCGCCTCGCGACCGTTTCAGGCCGCGTCCACCGCCGACAAGAGGTCGTCGTAGTCCGGCTCGTTCGTCGGGTCGTCGGCGACCCAGCTATACGTGATCGTGCCGTCGTCGCCGAGGACGAACACGGCGCGGTTGGCGATCCCGTGCAGGCCGAGGTCCGGGATCTCGATCTCGAGCTCGTACGCCTCGATCGCCTCGCGGTCCATGTCGCTGACCAGTTCGAACTCGAGACCGTGTTCCTCTCGGAACGCGCCGAGCGAGAACGGTGAGTCCGCGCTGACGCCGATAATCCTCGCGCCGGCCTCTCGGAACTCGTCGAGTCGCTCCTGAAACGCCACCATCTCGTTGGTACACGGCGGCGTGAACGCCCCCGGGAAGAACGCGAGGACGACCGGGCCGTCGCCCAACCGATCCTCGAGGTCGAACGATTCGTGATCGCTCGTGCCGACGGTCGCGGTGAACCGCGGCGCGGTGTCGCCGTTGGAGACCATCGGATAGATGTCTGTCACGAACCGGATAAAGCTACGTGCTAATATAGTCGGTTTGCGCTCCGAACGGACGATTCTACGGCGTACCGATCGAACAGGTGATGAGTCACTCGCGCATCGCGACGGCGTCCCCCCGCGGTCACGCGTCGCGAACGCGGAGATACGTCGTGTAAACCGTCGTCAGCAGGCCGGTACGTTCGCTCTCGATCCCGAGCAGTTCGTGAGGAGTCTGTGCCGCCAGCTGCGGGTACTCTCGCTTCGCCCGCTTGTCCGTACTCCGGATCTCGAGGACGGCCTCGTCGGGTAGATCCTCGAGCGCCCGCTGGACGGCGGCAATGCCGTTGGCACAGCCGCGCCCGCGGTTGTCGACGGTCCGGTCGGGATCGACGTCCGGCAGCTCCGTCGGCACGGCCGCGTCAGTCATCGCCGGCCCCCTCCGTCGGCGTCGGATCGGCGGCGTCGGTCGTCGGTCCGTCCCGTTGACCGCCCACCTCCTCGAGATCGCAGACGCCGTCGATCGGCGAACACGCCCGCCACATCGGGCAGAGCTTGAAGATGACCACGAGGACGCCGATCGAGCCGAGTTTCGCCGCGACTGCGAGCCCGAGGAACGATCCCAGATAGGTCGGGACGTCCGTGCCGAGGGCGTCGACGGCCTGATAGAGCCCCGTCGCGATTAGCGTCGGAATGATGACCCGGACGGCCCACCGGAACCGCTCGAGCTGCTGGCCGGCGGCCCGGATCACGGCCGTCGTCGGGTACTCCTGGCCGGTCGGGACGGCGACGAAGATGTTCCAGACGGCCCCGCCGACCCACACCGCGAATGCCAGCAGATGCAGGACCCGGACCCCGACCGCGAGGCCGTCGCCGGCCCGGACCGCGACCTCGAGCGCGGCCGTCAGGACGATGGCACCCAGCGCCAGTCCGAGCGCCGCCAGCCCGAGCGGGCCGCGGAACCGGGCGTCGACCGATGCGGAACGCAGCGCTTGGATGCCGGCGGTCGCGACGAGTCCGAGGACCGCCGCCCCGAGAACGAGCACGGGGAGCGGCCGCGAGACGACTACGGCGTACCGGTCGATCGCGACGGCGGCCCCGGGGACGAGGACGACCAGCGATCCGATCGCGACCCGATCGAACCGGTCGTACATCCGCGCGCAGTAGGCGTCGGACCCGGTCTCGAGGTCGTCCGGGCGGACGAAGCCGTGCTTCCAGAGAAGGCCGCCGGCCAGCACGCCGAGGGCGACGAAGTAACCCCACTTGGCGAGCGCCACCGCCAGGCCCCCGTGGCCGGCGAGTCGGCTGGTCACCACCGTGCCGAGAAGTGACGCGGCCAGGATGATCGAGAGCGCGATTTTCGGAAGCGTGTACTTGTCGAAGAGGTCGTCCGCGGTCGTCTCGACGGACCGTCGCGTGGAGCCGGCCATACTGTGGGGTCACCCGTCCGGTCGTTGGGCCGATCGCCACTAAGGGCTGATCGCGGACATATTCGCTCTCGAGCCGCCTGCTGGCCGAACAGGTTCGGTTCCGCAACGGGCTGGCTGGCCCGACACCCGGTCCGCTTCGGACCCGCACGGACGAACCAGTTCGGCTCCGAACCTTAGCGTCCCGGCCGCCTACGGTCGCCCGAACCGCCATGACCGGAACCGACACTCGAGACACAACGACGCCGATTTCGTGGACGAGGGGGCGACGGGATCGCCCCGCTCCCATCGCGGAACGGGTGCCGTACGTCGAACTCCGCCTCGAGCATCCGTCGCCCGAGGCCGATCGGTTCGGCGACGCGTTCTTCCCGGACGCGGTCCCCTACGAGTACCGGGACGACCGGCGCGTGTTCTACTGGCGGTCGGTGCTCCCTCCCGACGGGCCGGCACCCGCCGACTGGACCGGCGTCTGCGCGACGACCCACGGCCTCCGCGCGCTCACCGGCGACGGTGCTCGATCGCCGCCGCTGTGGACGCGGGACGTGACGACCGGCGACGGGAGCGTCTCCGGTATCGATGCCGTCCGCGAAATCGTCGTCGACGGGACGGTCGGGGGCGACTCGACACTCGCCGCAGTCCGTGACTATTCGGAGCCCTCGATTGCGGTCCGGTCCGTCGACGCCGACGGGGTCGCCCTCGAGACGCCCGCCGGCTCGAGGACGGTGGCCCCCGGCGAGCGGACGACGGTCGAGTTGCCGCCCCAGTCCGTCCGCTTGGCGACCGACGGCGAGTCCCGAACCGTGACGCCGCGGCTTCGCGTCCGCTACCCCGGTCGTCGAACGGTGTATCACCCCGCTCGCGGTGCCGACGCCGCCGTCTTTCCCTCGTTCGGGCTCGGCCTCGAGACCCTGTCGAACCCCGTTCCTGTGCCGACCGCGACCGGCGAACTGGACGACCGCAGCCTGGCGGCCGCCCTTGGCGTCGACCTCTCGGAACGCCCCTATCCCGAGCGCGTCCTCTGGCAGGCCTTCGCGTACGGCGCGTTCGATCCCCACCGGGAGACGGAGCCGCGGCTGTCGCAGCCGAATGACGACCTGCTTCGGCTCGAGAACCCGGCGACGGCGTGATACCGTCGCCGTCGATCACCGTCGCGAGCCCGGCCGTCGACGCTCCACGACGGTTATGAGAGGCCGAATAAATTCGGGAGAGCCCCTATTCGAATTCGGTCCGTCGATTCGTTCCGATGGGAGACCTTCTCGACGTCCGCGACCAGCCTCGAGCCGAGCGACGAGACAGCGTGTTCGACCGCCTCGACCGGGCCGATCCCGGCAAGACGGTGGCGATCACCGCCGATACCGACGTCCGCCCGACCGTGGCCCAGTACCGCATCGAACGCGAGACGGCCCTCGAGTGGACGGTCGAGCGGGACGGCCCCGACGCGTGGGAGGTCCGCGTGACGATACGGGACGCGTCGGCGGCGGAATCGCCCGACTTCGACGTCCGGGAGATTTCGCCCAAGCGCCGACACGAGGTCCTGACCGACACGTTCGATCGCCTCGAGCCGGGCCAGGGGTTCGTCCTGGTCAACGACCACGATCCAGAGCCGCTGTATCACGAACTGCGATCGACCCACGGCGACATCGTCGGCTGGACGTACGAGAGCCGCGAGTCGGGCGAGTGGCGCGTCGAAATCGCGAAAACGGGCGAAAGCGAGGGCGAATCCGCCGACGGCGTCGCCGCGACCTTCGACGTCCGCGAGATCCCCAAGCCGGACTGGCATCCGACGATCCACCACCGGTACGGCAACCTCGAGGCGGGCGACGCGATGGAGATCGTCGCCCCCCACGAGCCCAAGCCGCTCCACCAGGAGTTCCAACAGCAGTACGGCGACGCCTTCGAGTGGGCGGTGATGGACCGATCGCCCGGCGAGGTCCGGGTCCGCATCACCAAGGAACCGGGCGCGGCCGACGGGGCCGACGCGGACGGGGCCGATCTCGCGGTGACGACCGAACTGGACGTCCGCGACCGGCCGCCGGCCGAGCGCCATGAGCGCATCTTCGACTCCTACGCCGACCTCGAGGCCGGCGAGGGGTTCGTGCTGGTAAACGACCACGATCCGAAGCCGCTGTACCACCAGTTCGACGCCGATGCCGGCCCGGCGTTCCGCTGGGAGTACCTGGTACGAGAACCCGGCGAGTTCCGCGTGCTGATCGGGAAAGCCGACTCCGGAGATCCGACGTCGACGGGCGATTCCTTGAGGGGATCGACTGAGACCAGCGGCCCTCGTGCGCCGTTCTGATCCGGAGACCGGTGTCGGATCTGACGGAAAGATTCACTTTCCGGGGGCATGAATTGAAAACCGATGGCCCGCCGGCATCGGCTACTCGAGTGGTTTCGAGACGAGGACGGAAGCTGGCAGTCGCCGGAGGGACGTCGCGGCGAACTCGTCGCGCTGGGTATTTGCCTCCCGGCGCTCGCCGTATACGTCCATTTCGATGTGGGACTTCCGCGGATCGCCGAGAACCGGCCGGCGGCGATCCTCGGCGTCTGGTGTGGCTTCCTCTACGCGACCTCCTATCGAACCGCGCTCGTCGAGCGGATTCCCGAGTGGGCCTCTATCGGGCAGGTCGTCTCCCTCCTGGCCGGCGGGTTCGGTTTCACGGTTCTCAAGGCCATCCACGTCGCCGATCCGACGGTCCTGTTCGTCCTCACTGCCGGCGGAACGGTCCTGCTGATTTACCTCGTCAGGCTCTGCTCGCCGCTTCACCCCGGTCTCGAGCCGCCTCGGCGCGGCGGGTCCCCGCCGACAGCCGTCGAGACCAACGCACCGGCCAGCGGAGGCGACGGCTGAGCGATCGGGCTACCACGCCGCCTCGAGGACGCCCTCGATTTCGCCGACGGTGGGGTCCAGCCCCGGCGGGGCGTTCGCCATAAACGGGTCGGCGAGGATGGCCTCCGCGACCGCGCTGAACTCCTCGGGTTCCGGTCCGTCGACGTCCCGCAGGCGCGACGGGAGCCCGAGTCCGTCCCGGATCTCGGTGACCGCGTCGACGACCGCAGCCTCGCGATCCGCGGCGTCGTCGACGCCGAGCGCGTTCGCGAGCAGCCCCGACCGTGCGTCTACCTCCTCCTGTTCGAAGCAGTACTCGAGGACGTGCGGGACGACGACGCCGTGGGCGGCCCCCTGCTGGACGTCGTACGTCCGTGTCAGGCCGTGGCCGAACGCGTGGACGATCGAGAGCGTCGTCTCGCCGGGTCGCGAGATGCCGTACTGGACGAGCACGATGCCCTCGAGGATCGTCTCGAAGGTCTCGGTATCGCGGTCGCCGTCGCCGTAGGCCCGGAGGCCGTCCGCGAGTTTCTCGAGACCGTGTCTCGCCGTCGCGTCGGTCACCGGCGTCGCGTTGCTCGCGTAGACGGTCTCGAGGCCCTTGTCGAAGCCGTTCATCGCCGAGCCCGCGAGCACAGATTCGGGCGTGGTCGCGACCAGTTCCGGATCGTAGACCGCAGCATCGGGCATCAGTCCCGGGTCGGAGACGCCGCCGCCGATTTCCTCGTCGACCAGTCCCGACTCGGGCGCGGCGGTGACCCCGGCGACGGTCGAGAGGTCGGCACCCGCGAGCGTGGTCGGGATCGCGACGATCGGAATCAGGCCGTCCTCGGGGACAGAAATCGTCCCCGTTTCGGCGAACTCGGCGGCCACCTCCCCAGCCGTGCGGTCGCTGGCCGCGAGGGTGCTGATGATTTTCGCGACGTCGAGGCTGCTGCCGCCGCCGAGGCTGACGAGGACGTCGGCCCCCTCCGTCCGCAGCCGCTCGCGCCCGTCGATCGCCGTCGCGAGTCGCTTTTTCGGCGTCGTCTCGTCGAACACGCCGGCCAGCCGATCGCCCAGTCCCGTCCTGACCGGGTCGATCACCTCGGGCGTGCTGCCGACCGTCGAGCCACAGACGACCAGGGCTCGCTCGAGATTCCGTTCCTCGAGTTCGGCCTCGAGGTCGGCGACGCAGCCGGTACCGAATCGGATCGTCGCGGGCTCGTACTCGAATCGAAACGCGGGGTCGCGGTCGCTCGACTCGGATCGTGTCATGGACTCCCGTACGGATCGCCGCGTGTTAAAAGCGCGATCTGCGGCGATTCGCTCACGGCCGCGGTCACCGTCATCAGCGCCGGCGAATCGGAGCCGATCTATTGCTCGTTCCGGTCGGCCCACGGACGGAGAATCGCGTGAACCGCTTCGTTCATCGGCACGTCGACGCCGACGTCGTCCGCGTGCCGAACGACGGAGCCGTGGAGGGCCTCGAGTTCCAGCCGCTTGTCGTGCGTCAGGTCGTAGTGCAGCGACGAGTACATTTCCGGATCGAGCTCCCGCGCGAACGTGAGCCACTCGTCGACGGTGTCGTCGGGGAGGTCGACCTCCTCCGCTCGAGCGACGGTACAGACCTCCTCCACGATCCGGCGGTACATCGCCCACGACGCGTCGCTCTCGCGAATCTCACCGATCGGAAGCCGACTCGCGGCGGTCATCCCCGCCTGCGCACAGATGAACGCGAACTTCCGCCAGAGCTCGACGCGGATGTCCTCGGCGAGCACCGCGTCGATCCCTTCGCTCTCCGAGAGAGCGGCGTCGAGCGCTTCGACTCGATCCGACCGTTCGCCGTCGAGTTCACCGTAAATGAATCTGGCCGGGCCGCCGGTGTGTTCGACGACGCCGGGGTCGCCGATGGTCGAGAAGATGTAGGCCACGCCGCCGACGACGTGTTCCTCGCCGATCTCCTCGGCGAGCCATCGTTCGTTGTCCACACCGTTCTGGAACGAGACGACGACCGTCTCGTCGCCGAGCAGCGGCTCGATATCCGCCGCTGCGTCTCGCGTATCGTGGGCCTTCACGCAGAACAGGACGTAATCACAGGGACCGATGTCGGCCGGATCGTCGGTCGCGGGCAATTCGACATTCGTGTCCCCGTGGATGCTCTCGACGCGCATTCCGTTGGACTCGAGCGCAGCGAGGTGGTCGCCCCTCGCGACGAGGTGGACATCGTGGCCCGCGTCGGCGAGTCGCGCACCGAGATAGCCCCCGACGCCGCCGGCACCGAAGACAGCGAATTTCATACGCGTCGTACGGATAGATCGGTCAAAGAGGTTGTGGCGGGGGATCTCGACGACGCGAGTCAGTCCTCGCTCGAGCCGACGGGCGGGCCGTCGAACGCCGGTAGTTTCGCTTCGATCTCCTCGCGCTCGTCCTCGAGCCACTCGGGAAGGGCGAGCCGCTCACCCAGTTCGTCGAGCGCCTCGTCTTCCGTGAATCCGGGCCCGGTCGTCGCCATCTCGAAGAGGATTCCGCCGGGTTCGCGGGTGTAGATCGACTGGAAGTACTTCCGGTCGATGACCTCCGAGGGGGACAGTCCCGCCTCGGCGTAGGCCGCTCGCCACTGTTCCTGTTCCTCGACGCTCTCGGCGACGAACGCGACGTGATGGACCGTTCCGACGCCCATTCGCCCGCGCCCGGCGTCGGTTTCGACCAGATCGACGATCGAGCCGGGACCACCGGTCGCGCTCCGGTAGCGACGCCGGCCGTCGATCCCGCCCTCGCGCTCGTACCCGAGCACGTCGGTCAGAATCGTCTCGGTGGGACCGAACCCGTCGACGGCCAGCGTCACGTTGTAGAACCCGCGCAGCTGGTGTTCGGTCGGAACCGGCCCGCCCTCCCACGGCGTGGCGTCGAATTCGGCGTCGTCGGCCGCGACGAGCTCGAGTTCGATCCCGTCCGGATCCGCGAATCGGAGGACCGTCTCGTCGAATCGGGCTTCCGACTCGACGTCGACTCCCTCGGACTCGAGGCGGTCGCGCCAGTAGTCGACCGACTCCGGCGGAATCGCGTAGGCGGTCGTCTGCGTCTGGCCGGCACCGAATCGGCCCTCCCGCCCCTGGTCCGTCCACGGGAAGAAGGTGATGTTCGTGCCGGGAGAGCCCTCCCCGTCGCCGAAGTAGAAGTGATAGGTGCCCGTGTCGTCGTGGTTGACCGTTTTCTTCACGAATCGGAGTCCGAGCGTGCCGACGTAGAAGTCGGCGTTCGCCTGCGGGTCGCCGGCGATCGCGGTGACGTGATGGAGCCCGGGCGTGTGCAGTGACATAGCTGTTCTAGGGAGGCACCGCTTGAATCGTTTGCTCGCGTTCGCGTCACCGGGGGACGCGCGGGTTACCACGGTAGTGGTGTCGCCATCGCCCCGAGGGCTCCGAGTCCGCTTCGCCGTCCGCCGCGACGCTGACGACGTCAGTATCCAGATCACTGAACCGGACCGACCACCTCACCAGCGAGAACACCAACACCCTCGTCGAACGCGTCGTCCGGGTCCTCGAGGAATCGGGCAGGGACATCGCGACGCCGGTCCCAGCGACCGGAAACGCAGCGTCCGAGAAGGCTCGAGCTCGGGCCGACCGTCGTTCCGGAGAGCAACTGGTATAGTTACTCAATTCGGAGTGAACGTCATGCGTCGAAGTGAATCAGTCTCGGTGACGGGTTTCGGCACCCGATCGGGATGGAGCCGAATACAGGCCGAACGTATCGAACGGACGGCGGCGACGACTGCCCCCATCATCTACCCGCCGTCGGTCGATCCGGCACCGGACGTCCACGTCTGGGACACGTGGTTTCTCCGCAACCGCGACGGTTCGATCGCCGAGATCGACGGCTGGCGGGTCGTCTTCTCGCTGACGGCCCCCGCCGACCGCCTGCCCGGGAAGCGACACGACGTCGCCACGATCCGGTACTTTTACTCTCGAGACGGGAAGCGATGGCACGACGGCGGGCCGGTTTTCGAGGCGGGGAACCCCCTCGGATCTCGGCAGTGGGCCGGCTCGGCACTGTACGACGGCGCGGGCGAGGCGGGCGACGGCTCCCGGTCCGGCGGCGAGATCTATCTGTTCTACACCGCCGCCGGCCACCGCGGCGAGTCGGAGCTTTCCTACCGGCAGCGTATCGCTGCGGCCTCCGGCGGCCGGGTTCGCGTCACCGACGACGAGTTCGGGATCGCCGGCCCCTTCGACCACGAGATCCTGTTGACGCCCGACGGCGACCGCTACGAAACCGAAGCGCAGTCCCGCGGTCCGATCTACACCTTCCGGGACCCCTGGTTCTTCGAGGACCCCGAGACCGGACGGACGCACCTCCTCTTCGAAGCGAACACCCCCGTTCGCGACCGAGCGGATCTCGAGGACGACGACCCGTCGAGTCTCGAGTTCAACGGGTCGATCGGTCTCGCGACCTCGCCCACCGGCGATCCGACCGACTGGGAGTTCGAACGCCCGCTCGTCGACGCCGTCCGCGTCAACCAGGAGCTCGAGCGCCCGCACGTGATCTACCGCGACGGCCGCTATCACCTGTTCTTCTCGAGCCATCGGCACACGTTCGCGCCGGGACTGGACGGCCCCGACGGGCTCTACGGATTCGTCGCCGATTCCCTCCAGGGCGAGTACCGGCCGCTCAACGATTCGGGGCTCGTTCTCACGAACCCCGAGAGCGCGCCTTACCAGGCGTATTCGTGGCTCGCCTACCCCCACGACGGGGAGATCCTCGTCTCGAGTTTCTTCAACTACTACGACCTCGGGTCGTTGCACATCGACGACGTCGGATCACTTCCCGCCGAGGAACAGTTCAGCCGGTTCGGCGGGACGCTCGCGCCGACGGTTCGGCTCGCGCTCGAGGGCGATCGCACCCGCGTGAGGGGCACGCTCGACCACTGGCAGCTTCCGGCGGGTGACGACGCGTTGCCGCCGCTGTTGACCGATTTAGTCGACGCGACGGACGAACAGGAGGACGGGACGGAGGGCTACGATACCGGCGCGGACTCGCCGGCGGCGTCCGCGGAGTAACCGTCCCGATACGTGGCCGCTCGTTACTCCCAGGCCGATCCCATCTCCCAGCACGACCACTCGACGCGTGCGGCTCCCTCGTGTGCCGCCAGCGACGCGCCGGTCGCGTCCTCCCGAGTCGGGTAGACGCGACCGGTCAGACACCGCCGCTCGTTCGCGAAGAGTTCTATCGCGGAGCCGTCGAGGAAAACGCGCAACGAGAGCGGCCCCGGTTCGTCGATCGGCATCGACAGCTCCTCACTTGCCGCGTCGGGGTCGAGACTCGAGTCGGTTCGGTCGATCGCGACCGAGTCGCCGTCGTAGCGGACCGTCGTCCGCTCCTCGCCGTCCGGCGTCTCGAGCAGCCGCAGTTCGACGGCGTCGGCGTCGGCGAGGTCGAGTTCCAGGTCGAGTTCGAGCGCCCTCCCGTCGGCGATCGAGACGGCGTCGGGTCCCTCGAGCGCGACTGTTTCGGTGCCGAGGCGGTCGGCCCGTCGGTCGACGAGTTCGTCGGCCGGCCGCTGGCGGAGCGTTCCGTCCTCGGCGAGGGTGAGTTCCCGCGGCACGGAGAGCGACCCCGACCAGCCCGCGTCCCACTGGGCCTCGGCCGTCCGCGTTTCGGGGAGCCACCCCCACGTGAGGGTCCGCCCGTCGGAGAGGTCCATGGACTGGGGCGCGTAGAAGTCGCCGTAGTCGAGGATCCCGGTCGCGTCCGACTCGAACGAGCCCGTCTCGAGGTCGAGCTCTCCGAGGAAGTAGAGGACGGTATCGTAGTTGGAGACGTGCAAGAGACGCTTCTCGCCCAGGTCGAGCAGTTCGGGACACTCCCAGACGTCGCCGGCCCCCTCCCAGTCACCCACGAGCAGCGAGCCGACGTACTCCCACTCCGTCAGCTCGTCGGCGACGTAGAGTAAGGCCGTTCCACCGACGTCCTGGACGCCGGAGCCGATGACGTGGTACCAGCGATCGTCCTCGGACCAGATGCAGTGGTCCCTGAACTCGGCCTCCCAGTGCTCCGTCTCGAGGATCGGCGGATCGACCGGAGCGCTTTCGATGACCGGGTTTTCGACGTGTTTCGTCCACGTTCGGAGCTCCTCGTCGCCCGCGGTCGCGAGACAGGGGAGCTGTCGCCGGCCGCGGCCGCCCGTATACAACAGCGTCGGCGTACCGTCGTCGACGACGGTACACCCCGACCAGCAGCCGCTGCGATCGGGACCGTTGGGCGAGGGCGTCAACGCGACGGGTTCGTCGCGCCAGTGGACGAGATCGTCGCTCACGGCGTGGCCCCAGTGGATCGCGTGGTGGTAGGGGCCGCCGGGATTGTACTGGTAGAAGACGTGGTACCGGCCGTTCCACTCGACGAGCCCGTTCGGGTCGTTGAGCCAGTTCGCGGGCGGGCTGATGTGATAGCGCGGCCGGTGTGGGTCGCTCGAGAGGGCCTCGCGATGCGCGGCGAGTTCGTCGGCGGACTTCGGTCGGCCGGTTAGCAGGTCGTCACTCGAGCCCGGACGTGAATCCGGGTTCGTGGTCGCGTTCGTCCCCGTTTCGCTGCCGGAACTCGCGAGATAACCGAGGGCGTTTTCGACGAGCCGCGTCGTGGTCTCGGTGAACTCGTCGGTCTCGTCCGCGTCCGGAGAACCGTCGAACGAGAGTGCAACACCGGCGCCGAGTACGGTTCCGTCGCCGATGGCCCACGAGAGGAGCGACGCCTCGTCGGGAACGTCGGCATCGTCGACGACGGTCGAACCGAGGACGTCCGCACGCTCGGGTAACAGTTCCTGATACCGTGCGAACGGTGCCGGGCGCGACGGACCGTGAGTGAGCAGCCGGCGACCGTCGAGTCCGTCGAACAGCGGATGGGAGGCGTAGATGGATTTCCGAAGGTAGCCGCCGGACCCCGGTGGCTCGTCGACGCCGGTGTGCTCCGGTGGAACCTGATCGATCCCCCATGCCGCGACCGCAGCGAGCGCATGAACGCTCAGTAACAATCCGCCGCCGTCGCGGACGAACGGTTCGATCGATTCCCTACAATCGGCGACCCGCTCCGTGATCGCAAGCCGTTCGTTGCGATGCCACCAGCAGACGTCGTAGTCGTCCAGCTCGACGTCACCCGTTCGAACCGCCGCCATCGAAATCAGGTCGACGGTGCCGACGTCGGCCGTCCGCGCCCAGTCGTAGGCCGTCCGCTGCCTCGGCGAGCACTGCTCGAGGTAGAGACATGCGATCCGCGGTGCGTCGCTCATTTCCTCATATTTCTTGTGTTGCGAGTAAAAACTCTCCCGGTGCGAGGCGGCGGAGTCGCCGACATCACCGAAACTGGCTCGATGAACTCGTTGAAACCGCCTTCGCCGGGTCTCCGTCACGGCCGAGTCGGACGAGCGATACCGCGGCGGACCCAAAGGATTAGCGCCTGTCCCCGGCTGCGAACGCGGCGAGACGATCCGACCCGAGGACGTGGCTCCCGTGCTCGCGAGCGAGCGAGGCGGGTTGAAAGGCGTTCCCGACGGCGCGACCGTCGTCCCGCTGCTCAACTAGGTCGACGACGCCGCCCGACGGGCCGTCGCTGAAGAGATCGCGACGGCGCTTCTCGAGCGAGCGCCGGCCGTGAGGCGCGTCGTGCTGGCGCGGATGGTCGCCGACGAACCGATGGTCGACGTGCTCGAATCCTAGCTGGATCGCTCCCCCTCGAGCCGCTCGGTCGCGTCCTCGAACTCCTCGCGGGTGTTGACGTTCTCGAAGGTCTCGAGCGCGGCGTGGTCGCGGATTTCGTCCTCGTCGACGACGACGTAGTCGAGCTCGAACAGCGGCTCGACGACTCGCCGCTCGTCTCGCTCGAGGGCGCGTTCGCAGGCCTCGATCATCGGTTCGGTACGGTAGACAGCCTGAGTCGTCTGGAACCACTGATCGTCGAGCCGCGGGACCGCGGCCTCGTGGCCCGCCGCTCGGTCGAAGAGGTGCTCGACGAGGGCGGGATCGACGAACGGCATGTCGCAGGCGACGACGAACGCGTACTCCCCGGCGGCCGCTCGGAACCCGGTCATGATCCCTGCCATCGGCCCGCGGTCAGGAACCGGATCGACTGCGAAGGACGTGGTCGGTCCGCCTTCGAGCGCGTCTCGGATCGCCGGAACCTGCTCCTCCCGGCAGTTGACGACGATCTCGTCGACGACTGGCTCGATCCGGTCGACAACGCGACGAATCATGGGCGTCCCGGCGAGGTCGGCGACGGCCTTGTCCTCCGCGCCGAAGCGGGTCGAGTGGCCGCCCGCGAGGACCACGCCCGTACGCATCCCTCCGCCGGTTTCGTGGGACATGAACGACCGTTCGTGGACCGATGGGAAAAATACCCGGTCGAAGTCCCAGCGGGAACGGGTGACGGCGGCTCATTTCGACAGCCGCCAGAGCGCTCGATAGAGGGTCCACAGGTCGCACTCGAGACGGCCGGCGAGCGATCGGCAGCGCTCGAGGTAGGTCTCGTACTCGGAAACCGACGGTGGATCGGGATAGTCCCGGGCGAGTTCCCCGGCCTCCCGGAGCGCCGCCCACTCGCGGGGGCCGACGACGACGAATTCCTCGGGGTCGACGAACATGAGAAACGCTGACGCGACGGGGACGTCGACTGCCTCGAGATCGGTCAGCGGGTCGATTCCGTCGGCAGCGTCAGTCGCGCCGACGGCGCCAGCGATGGCGTCCCGGACGGCTTCGAAGTCGTTGCTCCAGAAGCGTTCCTCCGCGTCCCGTCGATCCCTGTCCGGATAGGCACCCAGGAACCGGCGGTAGTACCACCGAACGACCCAGGCCGCGTCTCGCCGGCCGTACTCGCCCGACGCGAACGCGGCCGGGAGGGTCTCGAGTTGCTCCCGTTCGACCGCGTACAGAGGTTCTTCCTTCCGATACTCGCGGGCCCGGGAGTCCACGAGCGAAGGCGTAAGCTCCATCGTGCGGACGTTTCACACGTGAAACCGTCAGCGTTTCCCCGTCGATGGGGGACGACCGAGATCGGTTTCACCGGGTCCTGTGGACACGCGCCGCCGCTCGTTCGCTTCCTCGATCGATCTCTCGCTCGATACTACTTACAGTTTGTATGGTAGAAAACCTCATGCACGCACAGGTCGTGGGGTTAGCCTAACGGGTGCGACACCTGGAGGGACGACACAATGTCCAGTGATCAACGAGAGCCGGTCAAGACGATCTGTCCGTACTGCGGTGTCGGGTGCGGAATCAAGGTACAGCCCGGCGAAGAACCCGGCGACGTCCAGTTCATGCCCTGGGGCGACGCCCCGGTCAACGAGGGACGCATCTGTATCAAAGGCGGGGCCGCGACAGAGGTGGTCGACCACGAGGACCGACTCACCGACCCGCTGATCAAGGAAGACGGCGAGTTCCGCGAGGCCTCGTGGGAAGAGGCCTACGAGTACATCGTCGGCGAGCTCGAGCGGATTCGCGACGAGTACGGCCCGGACGCGATGGGCTTTTTCGGCTCTTCGAAGGTGATGAACGAGGAGAACTACCTCCTCCAGAAGCTGGCTCGTCGCTACGGCACGAACAACGTCGACAACTGCACGCGGATGTGCCACGCCTCGACGGTCTGGGCGCTGCGCACGAGTCTCGGTGCGGGAGCGATGACGAACAGCATGCGGGACCTCCGCGAGGAGGCCGACGTGTTCTGGATTCAGGGGGCGAACCCCGGCGAGCAACATCCCATCGCCAACAGCCAGTACTTCCGGCAGGCGGTGCTGGAGGGTGCGACCGTCATCCAGGTCGATCCCCACGCGAACAAGACGACGCGGTCGTTCCAGATCGACGATACCGACCGCCATCAGCACCTGCAGTTGAATCCGGGTACGGATATCCCGCTGCTGAACATCGTCCTCAAGACGATCCTCGAGCACCACGAGGTGAACCCCGAGGACGGCTGGATCGACGAGGAATTCATCGAGGAACGGACCGAGGGGTTCGACCACCTCAAAGGGACGCTCGAGGAGTTCGACAAAGAAGCGGCGGCCGAGGAGTGTGGCGTCCCGCTCGAGGAGATCGAACTGGCGGCGGAGAAGTACGCGACGGCGGACAACGCGGCCATCTTCACCGGGATGGGGATGAGCCAGCACACGTGCGGCGTCGACAACGTGCAAAACGAGATCAACCTGGCGCTGATCACGGGCAATCTCGGGCGACCCGGAACGGGCGTGAACCCGCTGCGGGGCCAGAACAACGTTCAGGGGACCTGTGACGTCGGCGCGATGCCGAACGTCCTGCCGGGCTACCAGCTGGTCGACGACGACGAGGCCCGGGAGTCGGTCGAGGAAGTCTGGGGCTTCGAAATCCCGGCCGAGCCCGGCCTGACGAACGTCGAGATCTCCTACGAGGCCGGCGACTCGATCAAGGGACTCTACGTCATGGGCGAGAACCCCGTGATGAGCGAGCCCGACGCCAACGCCGTCGCCGAACGCCTGAAAGAACTCGAGTTCACGGTCGTTCAGGACATATTCATGACCGAGACGGCGGACTACGCGGACGTCATCCTGCCCGCGACGACCTGGGCCGAGCGCGGCGGCACCGTCACGAACACCGATCGTCGGGTCCAGCGGATGCGCGGCGTGGGGAAAGTCCACGAGAACACGAAGCACGATCGCGAGATCCTGAGTGAAATCGGAACGCGTCTGTTCGGCAGCGAGGAGCGGAGCTCCTCGGAGAGCCGGACGGAGTCCGGCGGGAAATTCGACTTCGAGGACCCCGAGGAGATATTCGAGGAGCTCCGGCAAGTCTGCCCGAGCTACCACGGGATGACCTACGACCTGCTCGGCGAGGAGGGACTCCACTGGCCCTGCTACGAACCCGGCGACGAGGGCGATCCCTTCCTCTACGAACACGAGTTCGACACCGAGAGCGGGCGCGGCCACATCGAGGGCGTCGACCACCAGCCGCCCGCCGAGACGCCGGACGACGAGTACCCGCTGATCCTCACGACGGCCCGGCTCGAGGAACACTACAACACCGGGACGATGAGCACGCGATCGCCGACGCTCAACCGGCAGACGCCAGAGAACTTCGTCGACGTCCATCCCGCCGACGCCGAGCGCTACGGCATCGAGGACGGCGAGTCCGTCCAACTCCGCTCGCGACGCGGGGAGATCACGCTCGAGGCACAGGTCACCGAGGACACCAAGGAGGGCGTCGTCTGGACGACGCCGCACTTCGCCGCCGCATCGGCGAACAAGCTCACGAACCACGTGCTCGACGAGCGGGCGAAGATCCCCGAGTACAAGGCCGCCGCCGCGGAGATCGACGTCGATATCGAACCGCTCGACGAGACCGCCGATCCCGCGGCCGACGACGACTGACGCCTCGTCGCGCCTCCGTTTCACAGGTCGTCAGTTACACCGGCCAGCTCGAGCCACGGGTCGGCGCTCGATTCGGACGCGACGAGTTCGACCAGCGGGTGGTCACACCCCGCACAGACCGAGCGAATCCCGATCCGGGGCCGCCGACAGCAGTGCTCGAGGCGCTCCGCCGTCGTCCTCACCCCGTTCCCACAGCCCGGACAGCGCTCGCGGAGCAGTCGTGACCCCGTCAGGAGGTCGCGGCGCTCGTCGACCGCGAGGTCGTCCCAGCCGTCGATCCTGGGTCGAAGCTCGGCGGCTGCGGTCACGTCGGCGGCGAGCGCCGCGGTCGATTCCCATCGAACCCGCTTGGAGCCGTCAATAACGAAGGATGTGTCGTCGAGACAGTCGACCTCGTCCGCACCGAGCATCGATCGTACCTCGTCGGGACTCGGCTCCGCTGCGCCCTCGCTCGAGAGTCGTTCGTCCCATCGGGTTTCGAAGGCGGGGCTCAGGCGGATGGACTCGCCTCGAGCGGTCGCGACGCCGGCGGCGGTGAGAACGGTCGCCAGCTCGTCGGGCGACACCGTCTCGATCGTCGGACCCGTTTCCGGCGACTTGTCGAACAACTCGAGCGCGCGCTCGGGGAGATAGCGCCGGGTGAGCGTCGGCGTCCCTGGGACCAGATAGCCCCGAACGCGGATGAGGAGGAGCGACGCTGCAAGCGCGAGAGCGCCGACGGGGGCGGAGACTGCGACGCCGAGACCGACCGCCAGAGCGAACCCGAGGACGACGTTGACCGCCGTACACGGCCAACACCGATTTTCACCGGTGTATTCGGGTTCCTCGAGGCGTGCGAGCACGTTGGGGGAGTCGATCACCGATGACCACTGCGGCACGGTACGTGGGGATGGACCAAAAAACGCCTTCGCCCGGCGACGCCCGCCGATCGGTGGTCCGAACGCAGTGGTACGATCCCGCCGACCGGTGGTCCGAACGCGCCGATACGATCTCGCTGATCCGAGTTCCGCGCCGCTGACGATCGGTTACCGTGTCTCGCGTTGCTTTATGACTCGGTACCGTCAAACGAATGTCTCAAATATAGTAGTATTAGTGAACGAATCAGTAGGCTATTATTGGCTTGTGGTAACAATTAACATAGTACGGAATCAAGTGTCCGAGTCAGAGGAACCATGACTGAACTCGGCGGTTTCCAGGACCGCGTCGCACGAATCGATCTCTCAGACGGGGACGTCGCCTACGAATCGATCCCGGACGAGGACGCGAAGAAGTATATCGGGGCACGGGGACTCGGGGTGAAGTACGTCTTCGATCAGGGACCGGACGTCGATCCGCTCGGGCCCGACAACCTGCTCGCCTTCATGAACGGCCCGTTGTCGGGGACGCAGGTAACGATGAGCGGTCGGATCGCCATCTGTACGAAGTCGCCGCTGACCGGCACGGTCACCGACAGCCACCACGGCGGCTGGTCCGGTGCCCGGCTCAAGTGGGCCGGCTTCGACGGGTTGCTGTTCGAAGGGCAAGCCGACGAGCCGGTCTACGCCTACGTCGAGGACGGGGAAGTGGAACTCCGAGACGCCTCCCACCTCTGGGGGAAGGGATTCCACGAGACCCGAGATGCGATCGAAGAGGAGGTCGAGGGCTCATACGGCAAGAACCTGAGCATCATGGGGATCGGGACCGCGGGCGAGAACCTGGTCCGCTACGGCAACATCATGAACGAGGACGACCGCGCCTCGGGACGCGGCGGCACGGGCTGTGTCGCCGGGTCGAAGAAGCTCAAGGCGGTCGTCGTCAAATCGGGCACCAGAATGCCCAAACCGGCCGATCAGGAGACGTTCAAAGAGGGGCACATGCAGGCGATGCAGGCCATCCAGGAGTCGGAGGTCACCGCACCCAACGAGGGCGGGCTTTCGATGTACGGAACGAACGTGCTCATGAACATCACCGAGGAGATGGACGGCCATCCGACGAAAAACGGCGTCTATACCTCCGGCGATTCCTACAACGAGGGCGAAGCGGATCGACCGCACGACCTCGATGCGGAACGCATCAGCGGCGAGAACGTCCGCGAGAACATCCTCGTCGACGAGCCGACCTGTCACTCCTGTCCGGTCGCCTGCAAGAAGGAAGTCGAAGTCGACGTGATGCACAAGGGCGAGGAGATGAACGTCCGCATGGAGTCGTTCGAGTACGAGTCCGCCTGGGCGCTCGGGACCAACTCCGCGAACGACGACCGCGACAAGATCGCCGTCATGATCGACCGGTGTAACGACTTCGGGATGGACACCATCGATACGGGCAACATCCTCGCGATGGCCATGGAGATGAGCGAGAACGGGGACATCGACGAGGACATCGACTGGGGCGACACCGAGCAGATGCTCGACATGATCGAGCGGATCGCCCATCGCGAGGACGACCTCGCCCACACGCTCGGTGAGGGTGCGGAACGGATCGGCGAGGCGTTCGACGCTCACGACTCCCGACTGGACGTGAAAGGCGAGACCATCGCCGCGTACGATCCCCGTTGCATGAAGGGGATGGGCATCGGCTACGCCACCTCGAACCGCGGGGCCTGCCACCTGCGCGGCTACACGCCCGCCGCGGAGATCCTCGGCATCCCGGAGAAGGTCGATCCGTACGAGTGGGAGGGCAAGGGCGAACTCACCGCCCAGTTCCAGGACCTCCACGCGATCAGCGACTCCTTCGACATCTGCAAGTTCAACGCCTTCGCGGAAGGGATCGAGGAGTACGTCCTCCAGTACAACGGCATGACCGGACTGGACGTGTCCGAAGACGAACTCATGGAAGCGGGCGAACGCGTCTACAACCTCGAGCGCTACTACAACAACCTCGTCGGCTTCGACGGGAGCGACGACTCGCTGCCCGAGCGCTTCCTAGAGGACGGCATCCGCGGCCAGGGTGCCAGCGAGGGCGAGTACTGCGAACTCGAGGAGATGAAAGACGAGTACTACGAGTACCGGGGCTGGGTCGACGGCGTCGTCCCCGACGAGAAACTCGACGACCTCGGGATCGAGGTCGGACCCGGAACCGGCGTCAGCAGCGAGGGTGGTGTGACTGCATCGGGCGACGACTGACTCCGCGGCGGCGAGCTCGCGTCGGAGCGGACGGCAGACGGCGGACGCGACCGCCGCTCTCTAGACAAATTTGATTTCTAGCGCATCTCTATACACTTTTCCTGAGTTTCATTTCTGTTTCAAGCATATCGGTTTAGATATCGTATCTGAATGCGGGTATCATTGGTAAGTATTATCAAATCTGCCACTGGAGTAGCACGTGGTCCTACACCATGGTAGAATACACCATACCAGACGCGACGAGCACGGAACACCGTGATCTGGCGACGACGCTCGGCGTCGACGCGCCCGAAAGCGGGGACGTAACGTGGGACCTGCTCGCGGGGCAGGTCGAACCGCGGACCGACTCGGCGTTCGGCTCGCGGGGCGAGGCGATTCGGACCGATCTGGCCGGCCGACTCGATCGCGACGTACTCGAGCGAGAACGCGAGAACATCGCGGACGAAATCGGTCGCCTGCCAGCCGTGCGTGATGTCGGGGTACCGGACGGGCCGGACGGGCTGTATACGACGGTTTCCGAACCGGGGTGGCGTCTCTACGACCACCTGCTCGAGATCGGTTTTTTCCAGAGTCTCGACGAGAACCTGCCGCGGTTCACGGCGGACCAGATCGAGACCACGACGCGCGAACTGATCCTCGCAGACCCCCTGTCGTCGGCGCTCGACGACGTCGGGTTCGACGAGTCAGAGAAGACGGCGCTGCTGACGGCGGTCGCGAACAACGACGAGCGCCTCGCCCGCTGGGTGCCGTCGAACCAGATTCCGGACGGGGTCGAGTTCGAGACCGAAACCGTCCCGCCGCTCCATCAGCGCGCGATGGGCGGGGCGTTGCTGTGGATCCACGGACTCGACAGGCACCTCTGGCAGAACGAGGTGATGATAACCGATGCAATCCTCGACGACGCGGTCAGGTACGTGAAAGCGATGTTGGGTGGATTGTTCGTCTCTGCGACCGCTGCGTGCGACCTTGCCGGGGACGGCCGGTTCACGGACGAACAGTTGACCGCCGCGTTCACGGCCGGCGCAGCCGTTCAGATCGTGAGTCAGGAAGACCTGCTGCACGACGTCTTCTACATCACGGACGACATGCGCGCGCCGAGCGAACTGAGGTGATCCTCCATGGCACTACGCAACGACAGGGCCGTTCAGGCCGCACGCGATATCGAACTGAAAGAGATCGAAGACGGCTACACGCTGGTCGGGGGGCCGGAGGAATCGATTACCGAACAACACGACACCGACCGGATTCCGGAGATCGACGTCAATCAGGAGATGCTGAGCAACACGGGCGACGATCCCGAATCCTGGCTCATGTACGGCGGGAACTACGAACAGCACCGCGCGACGCCCGCCGACACCATCACGCCCGAGAACGTCGGTGACCTCGAGCTCGAGTACGAGCTGTCGGTCGGGACGGGCTCGAGCATGGAGGGGACGCCGATCGTCGTTCCGGGCGACCCGCCGGTCATGTACCAGACGAACGGGCCGAACCACATGAAGGCGATCGACCCCCGCGAGGGAGAGGTCCTCTGGAGTTACACATACGCGCCCCCGATCGGGGTCGAACTCTGTTGTGACGACAACAACCGCGGGGCGGCCGTTCTCGGCGACAAGGTGTACATGACGACGCTCGATTCGGGTGTCGTCGCGCTAGACCGGTACACCGGCGAGGAGGTCTGGCACACGAGCACGGCCGACCACGAAGAGGGCTACTCCGCGACGTGGGCACCGGTGATCCACGACGGGACGATCTACACGGGCAGCGCCGGCGGCGAGTACGGCGTTCTGGGATTCATCGCCAGTCTCGACGCCGAAAGCGGCGAGATGGGGTGGAAGACGGCGACGCTCCCCGAAGACGAGTGGATCGGTTCGAGCCGGGAACACGGCTGCGGGACGAGCTGGATGACGCCGACGATCGACGAGGAGCGAGGGGTGCTCCACTCGCCGGTGGCCAACCCCGGTCCCGACTTCGACGGGACGGTGCGGCCGGGGCCGAACTTCCCCACCTGCGGGACGATCACGATGAATCTCGAGGACGGCAGTGTCGAGTGGGGATTCCAGAGCAGTCCCCACGACGTCTGGGACTACGACGCGGCCGCGCCGCGGGTTCTGGTCCGCGACGTGGAAGTCGACGGCGAGTCGATGGACATGGTCGTCGGCTCCGACAAGGCCGGTTGGGTCTACATGTTGGACGCCGAGTCCGGCCAACTCCACGAGCGCAGTCAGGAGATCTGCCAGCATATCAATATGTGGCAGATGATACCTCACATTAGCCAGGACGAACGGACGCCATTCGTTCCCGGCGCGCCGGGCGGCAACGACTGGCAGCCGCCGTCGTACAATCCGGCGACGGGGCTGGTGTACGTCGTTCACCAGAACTACCCGCAGGATCTCTACTGGCGCTACGAGGAGTACGATCAAGGGCACCCCTACTGGGGCGGCGGACTGGACGACCCGGCCAGCGAGTTCCCCGACGAGTGGAACGGCGCGATCACCGCCTTTGCGGCGGTCGATCCCGCGACGGGCGAACGCGTCTGGCGCGACTGGATCGAGAGCGAGGAGGAACGCTACATGTGGGGCGGCTCGCTGTCGACCGCGACGGGACTCGTGTTCAACGGCACGCAGAACGGCAATTTCGTCGCCTACGACGGCGAGAGCGGCGAGCGCCTCTGGGAACACCAGTTCGACGTGCCGATCAGCGCCTCGCCGATGAGCTGGTACGATCCCGGCGAGGAGAAACAGTACGTCGCCGTCCAGGTCGGCGGCAGCGGCTGGCTCCGCCAGGGGCCACGCGGCGACACGCTCGCCGTGTTCTCGATGGAGAACTGAGAGACGACCAACCGAATACACGATACAACCATGACGAACGAACAACGTTCACGCGACGACGTCTCGCGCCGTAGGCTGTTGCAAGGGACGGCGGCGCTCGCCGGAACAGCTGCCGTCGGCAACGCGAGCGCGTACCGCGACGAGATCGACTTCCTGCTTCCGACGACGCAGAACGACGGCGAGGGGCGAACGTTCCAGATGCTCGGCATCGTCGGCGGGTGGGTCGGCGTCGCACCTCACGAGATCGACGCCAAGTCCAACCCCTCGCTCCGGCTGATCGAGGGCGAACAACACGAGGTCATCTGGACGAACGGCGACGGCGCGACGCACAACTTCAACATCACCGCGGGCAGCGCGGTCGACGATGACGCCGAGATACTCGAGACCACGGAATCGCTGACCGAACAGGGCGAGACGACCTCTCTCCAGTTCACCGCGAGCGAGGAGATGGAGGAGTACTTCTGCATGCCCCATCCGGCCCAGATGCGCGGCCCGATCGAGCTGATTCAGCCCGACGAGGTCCACGAACTGGTAGTCCACGTCGAGAACGAAGCGGGCGAACCCCTCGGTGCGGAGGTCTACATCGACGGGATGCACTCGTTCTCGAACATCGCCGCTCGGCCGGACCCGACGGAGCAGGCGGAAGACGAGATGGCGGTCGCCCGATTCGACATGCTCGAGGACGGCGAGTACGAACTCGAGGCCTGGACGTACGGCCACGAACGGGTTACGGACACGGTAACGATCGACGGCGACGATCAGGAAGTCACCGTCACGGTGCCGACCACCGATCCGGGCGAACCGACCGCCACCTACTCGATGCGCCTCGAGGAGGGCCAGTGGGTCGGTCAGCATCCCGACGCGATCGCCGACGAGACGAATCCGACGCTCGAACTCGAGGCGGGCGAATCCTACGCCGTCGAGTGGGAGAACACGATCGGTCGCCTCGAGCCGGAGGGAGAGAATAGACACTACGAACCGCTCCCCGGACACAACTTCGTGATCGCCACCGGCGGCGACACCAACGAGTGGAACACGTACCTCCGATCGGACTTCACCGACGCGGTTGGCGAGACACAGACCGTCACGTTCGTCGCGAAAGAGGAGATGGCCGTCTATCTCGATCAGGCGCAACTCGATGCCGTCGGCGAGATCTCCGTCAGCGGCGAGTCGACGACCGACGCGGGCGACGTGACAGTCGAGACGGACGGTGCGGACGGCAACGAGACAGACGAAGTGGGTGACAACGAGACGGATGGAGTAGGTGGCAACGAGACAGTCGCGGCGGACGGCAACGAGACGGACGAAGTGGGTGACAACGAGACGATCACGGCGGACGGCAACGAGACGAGCGGTAACGAGACAGGCTAGCCGAAGCGAAACAGAAACGGCCGGTCGCGACTACTCCGGGGATCGGATCTCCGGATCGATTTCCCGTTTATTCACCCTGGAGGGGCTCCCCTCGCCGATCGATTCGCGTCGCGGGGAGGCCGGCCCGATCCGCGTGTTCGCGGATCGTCTCCTCGTCGTCTGCCTCGTAGTGACAGAACGTCCCCGTTACGTGCCCGTCTTCGTTCGTCATCACCTCGGACTCGACCCAGCGGATCCCGAATCCCTCGTCTCGTAGCTCTTCCAGGGCCCGTCCGGACTGTTCGCCCGCGGCCTCGAGTTCGTCCTCGGTAATCGGTTCGTCGAGCGATCGCAGTATCAGGAAGTCGGTCAGCTCCTGGTTGGACATTGGCTCCACCACCCATGTCTTCAGTCCCCATGGTAATGAAAGTGGGACGAACGACTATCACCGCTGTCAGGAACGGCTCGCTCGATCCCGTTCAGGCCCCTCAGTCCACCGCCTCGCCGCGACGCTCCCGCTCGAGCGTCGTCACGGCGACGCCGACGATCACGACGAGACCGCCGACGACCGTGATCGCGTCGGGAACCTCCGCGAGCAAGACGAGCGCGAGCAGGGTCGCGCCCACCGGCTCGCCGAGCCAGGCGACGCTGACGACGACCGACTCGAGGTGTTCGAGGGCCCAGTTGCTCACCGTGTGACCGAGGACGCCCGGACCGACGGCCAGCCCGAGGAAGAGGAGCCACTCTCGAGGGGGGTAGCCGACGTAGGAGTGACCCTGCACACCCACGAGGAGGAACAGCGTGAACACGCAGGCACCGTAGACGACGGTCACGTAGGGAAAGACCGGGACGCGCTGGCGGATCGAGCGGCCGGCGAGCGTGTAGCAGGCGATGGTCCCTGCACCCAGCAATGCGAGCGAATTGCCGTACACCGTCGCGCCGGAGAGGGCCGCGTGATCCGCACCGCCCAGCGACATCGCGGCGGCCCCCGTGATCGCGACGGCGATGCCGACCACCGTCGCGCGACTGATCCGTTCGCCCAGAAAGAGGCCCGCGCCGAGCGCCACGAAGACCGGCTGGACCTGGACGATCGTAACGCTCGCGGCGACGCTGGTGTGCGAGAGGCTCTCGAACCAGGCGGCGAAGTGGATTGCCAGCGCGACGCCGGCGACGACGGCACCGGCGAGGTCACGTTGCGACAGCCGCGCGAAGGCTGCACGATGCCGAGTCAGGGCGATCGGCGCGACGAGCACCGTCGTGAAGAGCACGCGGTAGAAGGCCGCCACCGAACTCGGTGCCGCGCTCCAGCGCACGAGAACAGCGCTGGTGCTCGCCGCGAAGACCGCGAACGCGAGCGCGAGCGTCGGCGTGACCTCGTGGTCGACGTTCACGTCCTATCGCACTCGTTCGCGTGGTCAAACTGGTTCCGGTACCGCTCGAGGAGGGCCCGTGGCGCTGGCCGCTGTTCTGGCCGAGGCTGCCGGCCGCGACGCCGGTCGGAGTCCGTTCTACTCGTCCGGCAGGCGCGTTCCGCGGTAGATCGAGGCGAGCTCGAGATCGACCTCGTCGAGTCCGACGACGATGTCCTCCTCGGGGGAGAGGTCCTCGGCCTCCCACTCTTCGAGAAAGGCCACTGCATCCTCGCGGTCGGCGTACGGCCGCGGATCGATCCCCATCGGATCCTCGGCGGCCTCTTTGTCGGTGATGAGAACGAAGTGAGCTTCGGTGGCGTCGACCAGGTCGCCCGTTTCGTAATCGGTTATCCAGGCACCGGTGACCGGCGAGTCGGGCGTCGAAGAGACGACGTAGGCGAACAGACAGCCCGGCGAGTCGAAGGCCGCCCCCAAGCCGTTCTCGTGGACGAGCTGTCCTTTGCCGAAGTAGTTGTTTACAGTCATCCCACAGACTGCACACCGATGTCCGTCGGGGATCTCGACGGGGGGCTCGTCGACGTCCTCGAGCGTCGGCTCGTACACCTGTGCCGGAGGTTCGTCGTCAGTGTCGTCCTCGTCGCTTCCGGACTGGGTACCGCCGAGACAGCCCGCGATACCGGTGGCGATCCCCACGCCCAGCGTGCCCAGCAGCCCCCGCCGCTCGAGCCCCTCGCGTTCAGTCATACACTCCGTTAGCGGCCCACCGATCAAAACGACCGTGGTACACCTCTCGAATTCGACGGCTGCTGCTCGTCGGCTCGCCAGGCCGCCGTCATCCTTCCAACCGTGCCTTCGCCAGCCGGTGGCGCGCTCGGAACATGGCTTCGAACCCGATTTTCGAAACGGGCGCGACCGCATCGCCGAGCCCGCCCAGCGGGAGTTCGTACTCGACGCGGTCCCGGAGCCTCGTCCGCTCGCCGTCGGCGTGGAAGGTGTGGGTGTGCTCCCAGTGATCGAACGGGCCGTGAACCATCTCGTCGCGAAAGTACGCCGAGCCGTCCTCGCGCTCGCGAGCCGTGATCACCGAGGTCCAGTGCTGGCGCGGTCCCACACCGAAGGGCCGCATCGACAGGGCGATCTCCGAGCCGGGCTCGAGCACGTCCGGGTCCGGCTCGCCGTCCGGCCCGATCACGCGTTCGACGCGCAGGTTCATCCAGTCGGGGGTCACCGCCTCGAGTCCGGAAATCCGCGAGTTGAATTCCCAGACGTCTTCGAACGGGGAATCGACGGTCGTTTCGCGTTCGTACGTCTGCATCTGTATCTCTCCGTACGAGGGCCAGCCGGAAAACGTGAATCCCACCGATGGGTGACGACGGATCGGTTCCGTGCGAGACTACTTCAGGCGCTCCTGCAGGAAGGACGGATGCGCGGCGGTGACGCCCTCGATCTCGAGGATTTCCTCGGAGATCGTTTCGCCGAGGGCGTCGCCGTCCTCGGCGCGCACTTCGGCCATCAGCATGTGATCACCGCTGGAGCTGTACAGCGCCTCGACCTCGTCGAGATCCTTCAGGGCCTTCGTCGCCTTGACGTAGCGCTCGCTCGCCACGTCGATTCCGACCAGCGCAATCGTCTGACTCGAGAGCTTCTTGGGGTCGACGTCGGCGGAATAGCCGACGATGACGCCCTCCTCCTCGAGTTGGTTGATATACTTTCGGACGGTCGGTTTCGAGACGTTCGCCCGCTCCGCGATCTCCGCATAGGACGCCTGAGCGTCCTCTTCGAGAACATCGAGAATACGATCTTCCGTCGCCTGGGTACTCATGAGAGTATGTTTTGCTCGGGCGGAAAAATATCTTTTGTATACGAAAACGACGGATATCCGAACGGTAGGCGGCCGAGTGGCGCGCTCGAAAATCGAGGATTTGGGTCGCGTAACCGCCGGACTTATTCTCCCGCTGGGCACAGATTCGGCACCGGAATGGTCGATCCAAACCTCATTAGCGGTTCCGTCTGGATCGTGTGCGGCCTCGCGATTCTGGGTCTGGGCTACCTGATCGCGTTTCGCGGGCGGGCGGACCTGCACGCGAACTACGACGAGTCGGTCGACCCGGCACACGTTTCGCGGTGGGCCGGCGGCACGGCCCTACTCATGGGACTGCTCGTCGTCGCCTACGGCGTCCGCGAGACGATTTACGGGTTCCAGCCCCGTCTGCTCGCCGGGTTGGTCGTCGTCTTGCTCGTCCTGAGTTACCTCTCGAAGCTATTCGCCGGCGGATTGGGTGCCGGTGAGTGACTGGGCCGGGTCGCTCCTCACAGGACGCTGATGGAGCGACGCGCTCACAGAACCGAACGCACCGCTCAACTCTCCGAACCGGTGCATCGAAAACGAAATCCGAACCGCTGAGACGATCGGCGGCCGCGTCGCCGACCGTCGGCTATGGGACGGCTGGAACGCGGGTCGGCCTGCTCAGGTGTGGCGCTCGAGCAGGTCGTAGCTGCGCTCCCACTCGGCGTCCTCGTCGAAGTACCGCTCGGCCAGCGGCTGCTCGGGCAGCTCGCCGACGGCCGACTTCTCTTCCTGGTAGGACGGCCGATCCTCGTCGACGTAGTAGCGGCCGGTCAGGACGGTGCCCTCGTTGAGCACGTCTTCGGTCTCGTGCATCATCTCGGCGGCCTCGCGCCGGTCGGTGACGTCGTGGTCGTAGTCGTCGGACTCCTGAATGTCGATGTAGGGGACGTACTGCCGCGCGTCCTTGTTCCAGGTCGGACACTGGGTCAGGAAGTCGACGTGAGCGAAGCCGTCGTGTTCGATGGCCTCCGCGATGATCTCCTTCGCCTGATTCGGGTTGACCGCAGCGGTGCGGGCGACGTAGCTCGCACCGGCGGTCAGCGACAGCGAGAGCGGCCGTAGCGGCGTCTTCGCGCTGCCCGAAGGCTGGGTCTTGGACTTGTGACCTTTCGGGCTCGTGGGCGAGGTCTGGCCCTTCGTCAGGCCGAAGATCTCGTTGTTGAACACGATGTAGGTCATGTCGTGGTTCTCCCGAGCCGTGTGGATGAAGTGGTTTCCACCGATGCCGTAGCCGTCGCCGTCACCGCCGGCGGCGATGACCTCGAGGTCCGTGTTCGCCAGCTTGGCGGCGCGGGCCACGGGCAGCGAGCGGCCGTGGATCGTGTGGAAGCCGTACGTGTCGAGGTAGCTGTTCAGTTTACCGGAACAGCCGATTCCGGTGACGGTCAGCACTTCTTCGGGCGTCTTGCCGACTTCCGGCAGGGCCTGTTTGAGCGACTTCAGGACGCCGAAGTCGCCACAGCCAGGACACCATGTCGGCTGCGGTTCGACGCCGGGCGTGAACTCGTCCCGGTCGATCTCCCGTTCCTCTCCGATGGCGTTGAATGCACTCATAGTTCAGTCACCTGCAGCGGGTTCGATTCGCACCTGTGCGGTCGGCTGGCGGTCCTCGTCGGCGACGTTGACCTCGTAGCCCTCGACGATCTCGGCGGGCTCGAAGGGGTTGCCGTTGTACTTCAGCAGACTGGTCATCTTCTCGCCGTACCGGCCCAGTTCCTTCTGGATCAGGCCGCGGAACTGCGCGGTGGCGTTCATCTCGACGACCATCGCCTCGTCGACGCTCTCGAGGAACTCGGTCATCTCGGCCTCGGGGAACGGCATCATGTCGGAGACGCTGACCCCCTTGACGGAGTGGCCGTTCTCGTTGAGCCGTTCGACGGCTTCGTTGACGGCACCGTGGGACGAGCCCCACGTGATGATACCGTAGTCGGCCGTCTCGTCGCCGTAGTAGGTCTGATTGGAGTCGCGTTCCTCGTCGAGCTCCTCCCGGATGGAGTCGAGCTTCTCGATGCGCCGCGTCATCTGTGCGACGCGGTTGTCGGGGTCCTCGCTGATATGGCCGACGGGCGAGTGTTCGTTCCCGGTCGCGAGGTAGCGCCCGTCCTTCTGGCCGGGCAGCGACCGCGGGGCGACGTTGTTCTCGGCGTCCTCGTAGTTGAACCGCTTGAACTTGCCGCTCGCGTCGTGAGCGGCCTCCGCGAGTTCGTCCTCCGTCAGCGTCGAGCCCAGATCCGGCTTCGGTTGGCGGTCGAAGAACTCGACGTCGACGTTCTTGTTCTCGCCCGAGAGCTTCTGATCGTAGATGACGATCGCCGGAAGCTGGTAGTCCCACGCGATTTCGAAGGCGAGCCTGGTCTGCTCGTAGGCTTCCTCGATGCTGCTGGGAGCGAAGACGACCCGCGAGGAGTCGCCCTGGCTCGTGTAGAGGACGAACTCGAGGTCGCCCTGTTCGGGTTTCGTCGGCATCCCGGTCGAGGGGCCGGCCCGCATCGATTCGACGAGGACGAGCGGCGTCTCGGTCATCTCCGCCAGTCCGAGCGGTTCGCTCATAAGCGCGAAGCCACCGCCGGAGGAGCCGGACATGGCCTTCGCACCTGCGTGGCTCGCACCGAGCGCGAGCGCCGCGGCGGCGATCTCGTCTTCGACCTGCTCGGAGACGCCGCCCATGTCGGGGAAGTTCTGGGCGAGGATGGTGAACACGTCCGTCCACGGCGTCATCGGGTAGCCGGCGATGAACCGACAGCCGGCGTCGATGGCACCGTAGGCGATCGCGTTCGAACCCGACAGGAGCGCCTGTTCGGTCTCGTGAGAGCCTTCGGGGGCGCGCAGTTCGTGTTCGAACTCGTACTCCTCGTTGACCGTATCGTAGGCCTCGTGGAGGATCTCGAGGTTCGCCTCGAGGACGTCGCCGCCCATGGCGTCCGACATCAGGTCCTCGATGTGCTCGAGGTCCATGTCGAGCAGCGCCGCCGTCACGCCGACGCCGGCGGTGTTGCGCATGACCTCGCGGCCGTGTTCCCGAGCGAGTCCGCGGAGGTCCATCGGGAAGACGTGCCAGTCGTTCTCCTCGGCACGGGCCTCGAGATCGATCGCTTCGACGTCCTCCTCGCTGACGAGACCTTCGTCGTAGACGATGATCCCGCCCTCGCGGAGATCGTCGAGGTTCTCTGACAGGGGTTTGATCTCTTCGTTCCCGTAGTAGGCCTCTTCCTGAGGGTTGCGGGCGAAGGAGTCGCCCAGCGAGAGCAGGAAGTTGTAGCCGTCACCGCGTGACTGTACCTCGTGGTCTGCGGCTCGGATCTCGACGTACGTGTGGCCACCGCGGATCCGCGACGGATAGTGGCGGTGTGTGAATACGTCGAGCCCCGAGCGCATCAGCGCCTTGGCAAAGTTCTGGCTCGTCGAGTCGATCCCGTCGCCGGAACCGCCCGCGATTCGCCAGATGAGTTCGTCGCTCATAGATGGATCAGTGGCCGATGGGCCAACCGTACCCGGAATTTCGGACTACCGTGCCTAAAGCCTTTGCTATAGATTACCAAGGATCTTTCGTGAAGAATGGACATCCATTGAAGAATATGTATGAAAGATCATTACTATTGGAGGGAAACGCGTTCATAATTGTCTACAACTGTGGGGAACCGACGGCCCGTTTCTCCCTCGCGAAGGGTGAAATACGCCTCCAAAATTCCTGAGATGATCACTTCAGGCCGTCGGGTGCAGCCGGCTCGAGCCCGGTTTCGTCGAAGAATTCGGTGAGAAAGTCGACGCGCTCGGGGATTTCGGTCGGGTCGTGGGAATCCGTCCCGGCAGTCACGGCGACGTCGTGTTCGCGGAGGACGGTCAGGAACGACTCGGACGGATGGACGACGGCGGAGTCGGCCAGCGCTCGTCCGGCGTTGACCTCCGGAACCGTCCGCGAGTCGGCAACTGCCTGTGCCACTCGCCGGTAGTGGTCCTCGGTCGCCCGTCCCCGTAACGGCGGCGTCCGCTCGAGCAAGTCCACGTGCGCCGCGATATCGAACAGTTCCGATTCGACGAGCGCGACGAGCTGCTCGAAGTACCCATCGACGACCGCATCGCGTTCGGCCTCGGACATGTCTTCGAAGTGCGAGGCGATCTGTACGTTGTGTCCGTCGACGTCGTGAACGCTCCCGATCGCGTAGTCGAAGCCCGCCTCCGAGAGAAAACCATCGATGGCCGCCTCGTCGCGGGGATCGTAGTCCATCTCGACGGCGTCGTAGATCTCGATATCGAAGTCGTCCCGCAGCCGTTCGATTCCCCGTCTGCGCCGTTCGTAGGTGAGGTCGAGATTGAACCCGTAGACGCTCCGCATCGATTCCGGGCGCTCGCGTCGGGCGACGTTGCAGTGGTCTGCGAAGCCGACGCCCTCGAGACCGGCCGATTCCGCGGCCCGAACCATCGATCTAAGAAAGTCGCCGTCCGAGTAGTTCGAGTGCACGTGAAAATCCCGCATACGTCGTCGACCACGGGCGACGTGTTAGTCGTTTTGCTCGCGGAACAAGTCCGAATCGTGGGATCCGCGGGCGGTGAGACGGTGTTTTTCGTTCCCGTCAGACGATGCGGATAGCTCGCTGAATGGACGGAGTAACACCGGAGTAATCAGCTAACCCCGGTATCCGCGAGCGCTTAAGTCGGTCTCTCCCCCAGACGAACGTACAGATACATCCGAAATGTCACAACAGAAATCAGATTACGTCGCCGATACAGAAATCGACGCAGGGCTCGACGATCTTCCGACCGATGCGGCCATCGAGGAAACCGTCGAAAACCTCGAGGCCAACGGCTTCGACGTCGTCGTCGCCGACTCGGCCGAAGAGGCCCTCGAAACGGTCCAGTCACAGATTCCCACCGGCGCGTCGGTGATGAACGGCCACTCCACGACGCTCGAAGAGATCGGCTTCGCCGAGTACCTCTCCGAGGGCGATCACGAGTGGGAGAGCCTGGCGGACGAGATCTGGAGTATCGACGACGATGCGAAGCGTCAGGCCGCTCGTCGCGAGTCACAGACTGCCGACTACTTCCTCGGCGGCATCAACGCGATCGCCCAGACCGGTGAACTCGTCGCGGCCGATCGCTCCGGCAGTCGAATCGGCGCGTATCCCTTTGCTGCGAGCAACCTCGTTATCGTCAGTGGCGTCAACAAGATCGTACCGACGCTCGACGATGCGCTCGAGCGCCTCGAGTCGGTTGCCTACCCCCTCGAGAACGAGCGAGCGCAGGAGGCCTATGGGGTCGATTCCGCTATCGCCAAGCAACTCATCTTCCGACAGGAACTCGAAGAGGGGCGCACGACCGTCGTCTTGATCCGCGATCAGCTGGGATACTAACTCGGTCGGGCTCAGGACGCAGGCTCGTCGAATACAGAAACCGAACAGCGCACTGACTTGCGAATTATTCGTTGCGCGGATTTCTCGGGTGGTAGTCAGTGTCGTACTCGCCGGGCTGGTCGTCGACGCGGTCGGGGTTGATCCGACCGGATAGCAGCATGAAGTCGACCAGCGTCAGCGCGAGCATCGCCTCGACGACGGGGACCCCCCGCGGCGGCAGGACGGGGTCGTGCCGGCCGATGACTTTCTCTTCTTTGAGTTCGCCCGTCTCCCAGTCGGCGGTCTGCTGGGACTTGGGGATCGAGGTCGGCGCGTGGAGCGTCACTTCGCCGTAGATCGGCTCGCCGGAGCTGATACCGCCCTGGATACCGCCGTGGTCGTTTTCGACGGGAACTGGGTTGCCATCGTCGTCGAACTCCCAGTCGTCGTTTCGCTCCTTGCCGGTCCATTCGGCGGCGTCCGTTCCGAGGCCGAACTCGAAGGCCGTCGTCGCCGGCACCGACATCATCGCCTGCCCCAGCCGAGCCGACAGCGAGTCGAACCGAGGTGCGCCGAGGCCGACGGGAACGCCCTGCGCCTCGAAGTAGATGCTGCCACCGATGGAGTCGCCTTCCTCCTGGTACTCCGCGATCCGCTCTTGCATCCGCTCGGCGGTTTCGGGATGTGCACAGCGGACGTCGTTCTCCTCGCTGTGTTCTTTGATCTCCTCGAAACTCACGTCCGGCGCTTCGATGTCGCCGATCTGGTTGACGTGGGCCTTGAGTTCGATCCCCTCTCGAGCAAGGATTTTCTTCGCGATCGCGCCGGCCGCGACCCAGTTGACGGTCTCGCGGGCCGACGAGCGGCCGCCGCCGCCCCAGTTACGAGTGCCGAACTTTGCGGAGTAGGTGAAGTCGCCGTGACTGGGCCGGGGCGCGGTGATGAAGGGCTCGTACTTGCCCGAACGGGCGTCCTTGTTCTGGATGATCAACCCGATCGGCGTCCCCGTCGTGTAGCCGTCCTGAACCCCCGACTTGATCGAGACGGCGTCGGGTTCGCCGCGGCTGGTCGTGATCATCGACTGGCCCGGCTTTCGCCGGTCGAGATCCTCCTGAATGTCCTCCTCGGAGAGCTCGAGGCCGGCGGGACAGCCCGAGACCGTACAGCCCATCGCCTCCCCGTGGCTCTCGCCGAACGTGGTCACCTGAAAGAGGCGACCGAAGCGGTTGCCGTTCATTACCACGTCCTCTGGGACGCGGACACTTAGCGGTGCAGGATTCGTGCGAGAACCGCGAGCGGCCCGCCGTCGGCTCCTCGAGCGACTCCGACACCCTCCACATCGGCAAACGGTACCGACGAGAAGAGCGCTATCCGAACGATCCGAGCGACGACTGGAGGTTCCGGTCCGTCGCTCCCGTCTCGAGGTCGTAGCCGACGAGGTCGCGCATGTCGACGGCGTAGGTCGTCCCGCCGTTCGCGAGGACGAGAAGTCGGCCCTTCACGCCGACCACGGTTCCTGATGCCATCGTCTCTCGGACCGGTCGGGCCTCGAGATCGATCCCGTAATCGAACTCGTAGCGGTCGATGACGTCGAACTCTGCGAGGGCGGATTCCCAGGCGTCGTCGTCGACTGCGGCCGCGAGCGACGCGACCTTCGGGCCGGTTCGAACGCGATCGACCAGTCGATTCGCGATCTCGGCCTCGAGCTCGCGGGCGATTTTGCCGTTCGGGACCGTATGAACGTGGGTACCGCGGTCGGCTCCCTGTTCGCGCAGGCGGGTCTCGAGGCGCCGGCGCTTCGTGACGCCCACTTTGAACGTGTCGGGGGCGAAGGCGGCGATGTAGACGGCGTGCTCCTCGTGGCAGTCCATCTCGTCTTTCAGGCAGGTGCCGGTACAGCGCGCGCACACCCACGTGCTGGTGTGGAAGTCGCAGTACGGCGTCGACTGTCGGTCGCAGGAGACGTGTCCGCCGTCGTCGATGGTGCCGGCACAGTGGCGGTCGCCCAGCGAGTAGGCGAGCTCGTCGCCGGGCTCGAGCGGGCGCGCCTCGACGTCGCCGCCGTCGCTCACGAGCAGCGCCGACCCCCGTCCGCTCGGCTGGTAGCCGACCAGTTGCACGGGTTCGAGTTCGAGTTGGGCGCAAATAGGCATAGCGCTCTCGGCACCGAGGGAGCGATCGGTCGCTCGCTACCGAGATGTCTCTCCAGCTCGAGCCGGATACGACGACCGAGTCGATTCTTTCGCCGCCAGCGAACGGAAAAGACCTATCAGCGAGCGGGTCGAACCACGGACCCATGAGCCTCGAGGGAGCACTCGAGACGGCGGCAGACGGCGGCAGAGACGCGGTGATGTTCGTGTTCACCGTCACCAATACGAGCGACGAGGCGGTCGACCTCCAGTTTTCGGACTCGTGTAAGGCGGAGTTCGTGGTCGAAGACGACGCGGACGAGGTCTGGCGCTTTACCGAGGGCCGCATGTTCGCCCAGGTACTCAGTTCGAAGACGCTCGGTCCCGGAGAAGCGGCGACGTACGAAGCCGAGTGGTCCGATCCGGACCCCGGCGAGTACACCGCGATCGCGGAGTTGCGGGCACAGGATACGACCTGTGACGCCCGGACCGACGTGTCGGTCTCCCCCTGATCGGCCCCGATCGGCGCTCGCCCCGCGCCTCACCGGACCCGGCGACGCGAACCGGCAGCGAAGTCCATATACCGTCTCCATCCTAAGCGCCGTCCATGCAAGCGCTGGTCATCGCGGCACACGGATCGCACCTGAATCCGGACGCCTCGGATCCGACCTACGCCCACGCGGATACCATCCGCGAGACGGGCGCGTTCGACGAGGTCCGCGAGGCGTTCTGGAAGGAAGAACCGCACTTCCGCGAGGTGATCCGCACCCTCGAGTCCGACGAAGTGTTCGTCGTCCCTCTCTTCATCAGCGAGGGCTACTTCACCGAGGAGGTCATTCCCCGGGAACTGCGCCTCGAGGACTGGGACCCCGACAAGTGGGAGTCCGACGGTACCAGCGCGTCACAGGCTACACTCGAGGCCGAAGACGTCGGGAAGACGATCCACTACTGCGGACCGGTCGGGACCCACGACGCGATGACCGACGTGATCGTCCAGCGCGCCGAGACCGCGACCGAGGATCCGGACGTCGGCGAGGGGTTCGGCCTCTCCGTCGTCGGCCACGGAACCGACCGAAACGAGAACTCCGCGAAGGCCATCGAGTACCACAGCGACCGCATCGCCGAGCGCGACCGCTTCGACGAGGTGAAAGCCCTGTTCATGGACGAGGAGCCGGAGGTCGACGACGTCACCGACTACTTCGAGAGCGAGGACATCGTCGTCGTGCCGCTCTTCATCGCCGACGGCTACCACACCCAGGAGGACATCCCCGAAGACATGGGCCTGACCGAGGACTACCGGCTCGGATGGGACGTACCGGCCGAGGTCGACGGCCACCGAGTCTGGTACACGGGCGCAGTCGGTACCGAGGACCTGATGGCGGACGTCGTCCTCGAGCGGGCGGCCGACGCCGGTGCCGACATCGGCGACGCTCGCGAGGCGGTTCGCGAACTGGCCGCCTCGGTCGCCGATCCGGAACCGAGCGCGGGAGCGGGTGCGGGGGACTAACGCGTGACTGTGGCGACGGACGACCTCGAGACGCTGCTCGACCACGCATCTTCGGGGATCGCGTTCGACGGCCTGCACGTCGACGAATCGGACGACGGATACCGCCTCGAGACGCCGGCGAACGAGTGGACCGGCCTCGATGAAGACGAACTGCGGCGCGCGCTCGACGCGGCCGGTGAGTACGCCACGAACTGGCGCTACTGGCAGGAGCGAATCGGCGGGGAGGGGACTGCTCGCCGCGCGTTCCTCCGCTGGTGCGAGCGAGCGCCGCTCGCGGACGCCGAGACTGACGAAGCAACGACCGGTCCCTGGAGCGAGAGCGGGGAGGGCGATGCGGACGCCGGTGACGCTCCCCTCGCAGTGCCCGAACGCTACGACGCGCTCCGCGACGGCATCGACCGCGAGTGGGGCCAATTGTCTATCACGGCCCGCTTCGTCGACGTCGACGATCCGGACGGCGAACGCGTCTACGACCTGTGGCACGTCGACGACGCCGACAGCGACATCGCGGACCTCGAGGTCTACGACGACCCCCGCGATGCGCGCGACCTCGCGACCTACGACGACGACGGCCGCTATCGGCCGCTGAAGACCGCGCCGACGCTCCCCGCCGGCTGGGCGTTCACCGGGCTCTCGGGAGCCGACCTCGTCGAGACGGTCGAGTTCTTCTATCCCGCGACGGTCGCCAACTGGCACCGCGAACTGCAGGGGACCCTCGACGTCGACCACTGGCTCGAGACGGCCGAGCGACAGACGGGGATCTACGACGTGATCGACGAACTCCCGCGGGAGGCGGTCGAGTGGATGGCCGAAGCCTGCTGCGCCGATTCGCAGTGTCTCCGCCGCCGGGAGTGGCAGTACGAGGAGGGCGACGAGCTCGACGCCGACGGCGGTGACGGCCCCTTCCCCTGTCGCGAACCGTGCTCGCTCGTGGTCGCCGCCGCTCGCAAGTGTACGACCCTCGAGTCCGAGACCGAACACACGTACGAACTCGAGTTGACGACCAGCGAGCTGAATCAGCTCGAGGAGCTGATCGACGCGGTCGCGGACGGTCGCATCGACGAGATCCGCGAGGCCGACGTGTACGACGGTGCAAACCGCTACCGTGCGCGTTACCTCCGAGCCAAGCGGTTCGACGACGACGGCAGCCTCGAAGCGACGCGGGTCGACGAGTAGCCGTCGTCTCGTCGGTTCCGGTCGGCAGGTCGACCACGAGGATTCGCCCGCCGGCCACAACCTTGGTAGTCCGGTAGACACGTGTTCGGTTCGTGAAGCGTCGCACATTTCTCACGACCGCGACGGCGACGACGTCTCTCCCGGCGATTGCCGGGTGCTCGAGCGACGAGGACGACACGAGAGGCTACACGTATACGCTCACCTTCTCCGAGACCGACGACGACGTGGTGGCTGACCGACTCGATTTCGACAGAATGGGACTGGCACCCAGTCAGGAAAATATCGTCGCAGAAGCGGCTCGAACCGGATCCTACAGCGAAGAAAACGTCACCTGGGACTCCCTTCCGGGGCAACAGGGAATCACGATGGCGTTTCGAATGGTCATCCAGCTGATCGCCCGCCACGTCGATCGGGATCCGAAGGTCGACAGCGAAACGTCGTTTGAAACGCCGAGCCGGTACGACGGTCGCCGCTATCGGGCGGTCGTCGACGTCGCCTGAGTGCGGGCGACGTCATCCGACTCCCGGCGACACCGCCGACGTCGGCGATGCGCTACCGGAGTAGCAGAACCAGCGCGACGAGAACGCCGCCGGCGACGACTCCTAACCCCACCGTGGCGATCGGGCCGCCGATCGTCGCCGTCGTCACCGTCGCGATACCGATCGCCACCAGTCCGAGCGCGAGGACCACGAGCGTCCCCGGATCGAACCCGCCCGCTGTGGCCACCGGGCCGACCAGTCGCTCGAGCATCGTCGGGTCGGGCTCCGACCGAGCCGGTTCGGCGAGCGACTCGTCGACGTCGACGTTCGGCGTCCCGGGGACGGCGGTGACGGCGATCGAAACCGATTCGGACCCGTAGCCGGTCACGACCTCGAGATCGCCGGCGACGGGGCGGTCGAGACTGTCGGTCGTGACGGTGACCGGAACGGCGGTGACGCTGTCCGGTTCGACGTAGTAGTTCGTCTCCCCGAGCGTTGCGACCTGCTCGAGATCGCCGGCGAGGCGACAGTGAACGTGCGCGGGCGTCTCGTGGCCCTCCAAGAGGAGTGCGAACGAGTCGCTCGTCTCGAGCGACTCGCTCGTCGCCTCGAGTGGGGTGGCGGTCCCGCGGTTGACGTGGACGGTAACCTCTGTTCCGGGCACGATCTGTCAGGCCGATTAGGCCGGGGTCTCCTCGCGCATATCCGGCGGCAGCAGGTTCGGAATCCCGTCTTCGATCGGGTACGCCTCGCCGCACTCGGTACAGACGAGTTCGCCGCCGACGACCTCGTCGTCGTCGTACTCGGCGTCCTCGAGTTCCAGGTCGTGTTTGTCGAGCGGGCAGCAGAGAATGTCCAGCAACGACTCCTTCATACTACGTAGGCTTGCCGCCTGCAGCAAAAGGTTTCGGGAACGGCGCGAGCGGGTCGCCCGCGACCGCGTGTGATCGCCTATTCGTACGGGTTCTCGACGACGACGGTTTCCCCGCGGCCGGGACCGACGCCGACGGCGTAGATCGGCGCGTCGAGTTCGTCGCTGATGTACTCGAGGTAGGTGCGGGCGTTCTCGGGGATCGCCTCGTAGCCCTCCTCGGCAACTGCGGCCCAGTCGACCTCGGGCCAGCCGTCGAACGATTTGAACGTCGCTTCGCACCGGCCCCACTGTTCGGTCGTCGGGGGCATCGTGAAGATTTCCTCCTCGTCGAACTCGTAGCTGTGTCCGACCTCGACAGTTTCGAGGCCAGCCAGCACGTCGATGTGATTTACTGCGAGACCTGTAAAGCCGTTCGCGCGGGCCGCGTGGCGCAACATGGGCATGTCGAGCCAGCCGACCCGTCGCGGGCGGCCGGTGACGGTGCCGTACTCCCCGCCCTCGTCGCGGATGTACGTGGCGAGTTCCTCATCGTCGTCGCTTTCGGGCTGGTCGACGTCGTAACCGGGCGTCTGATCCTCGACACCGCCCAGTTCGGTCGGCAGCGGGCCGGTTCCGACTCGAGAGAGGTAGGCCTTGACGATGCCGATGACTTCGCCGTCGCCGATAACGGTCGGGCCGAGGCCGGTGCCGACGGTCGCGCCGCCCGCGGTCGGGTTCGAGGACGTGACGTAGGGGTAGACGCCGTGGTCGATGTCGAGGGACGTTCCCTGCGCGCCCTCGAGCATGACGTTGTCGCCGGCGTCGATTCGCTCCTGAAGGAAGGTGCCGCAGTCGACGGTCATGTCCTCTTCCGCGAGGCGCTCGCCGTACTCACGGTAGGTTTCGTAGAGGTGATCGATATCGAACTCCTCGCCGGTCTCCTTGTCGAAGACCTCCTCGGCGAGGGCTTTCTTCTGGGGAACGACGTACTCGAGGCGCTCGCGGAGCGTGTCGGGGTCGAGTAAGTCGCCTACCCGAACGCCGCGCCGGCCGGCCTTGTCCTCGTACGTCGGTCCGATGCCGCGTTTGGTCGTGCCGGCGGCGAGATCCTCCTTCTCTTCCTCTTCGATGCCGTCAAGCGCGCGGTGATAGGGGAGAATAACGTGTGCGCGCTCGGCGACGCGGACGTCGGGCTCGAGGCCGCGTTCGCGGAGGGTATCGATCTCATCGAACAGCGTCTCGGGGTTGACGACGCAGCCGTTGCCGAGTACGCCGACTTTTCCTCGGACGGCGCCCGACGGGACGAGTGACAGTTTGTACTTCGTACCGTCGTGGACGACGGTATGTCCGGCGTTGTCCCCGCCCTGATAGCGGGCGACGACGTCGGCGGCGTCGCCGTAGAGGTCGACGACACCACCCTTGCCTTCGTCGCCGAGTTGCGACCCGACGATAGTGACGGTCATAACAGCGGCGGATTCTTGCCGGGCCGATAAACAGATTTCGGTATACGGGTGGCCGCCACCACCGACCGAGTCGACGGATGGCGATCGAATCTCACCTCTCAGCGGGGCTGGCGATCCGCTGGCTCCGGGGCTCGACGGCCGGCGGAGGGAAACGATTCACCACGAACGGCGGCGGGCATGGCTACCAATATTTATACGAGCAGGGAGAACGGTCAATGAAGACGGCTCCGACGACCCGTTTCCGAGTCCCGGACTGAGGGATGATCGACGAAATGACCTCTCTCGGGCTGGCGCGCGGTTCACGTCACTGTCCGAATCCGACGCCTCCGACGTCCCCGTCGATCGCCGCGATCGGAAGCGTTAACTACTGACAGGAACTGACATCTAGTTGAGAGTGGACTACTCAGCCGCCGAGGGTAACTTTTAAAGGGTCCAACGACAAGTTAACAAATGCCATGATAGATAGACTTGAGAAGGAAGTCGATATGCTGGAACGTCATCTCCAGGTCCTGAAGATGGTCATCGAGAACGAACCGATCGGGATCGTCAAAATGTCCAACGAGACTGGCTACCCCCACCACAAGGTTCGCTACTCGCTTCGGGTCCTCGAGGAAGAGAACCTGATCGAGCCCTCGAGCCAGGGCGCCATCAAGACCGAACGCACCGCCGAGTTCGTCGACGAACTCGACGGCAAAATCGACGACATCGTCGACAAGCTCGACGGCATGAAGATCGAAGACGTCGCGGAGATCGAAGGGTAGTCTCTCGTCCGGTTCGGACGCTATCGCCCGTCCCCGTGACCAGCGACCGATGTATGACTGACTGTTAGGTGTTTTCTCGCCGTTTTTCACGCTCGAGCGTCCCGCCCGACTCCGAGGGTGCCTCTCGCCGAGTGGGTCGAATCGCTCGAGCCGCGCGCTCGGTAGATGCGGACGGTGTGCTGGTCCCGTTGACTGGTGTCCGAAAAACCGGAGACGGCCGTTCGACGACCTACAACTCGGGCACGTTCATGTGGAACCCTTCGGAGCGGGACTCGACCAGACAGAGGTGGTACCCCTCCTTGCGCGAGAGGTTGACGTAACTCAGCTTCGAGCCGCGACTGAGGAGACCGCCGCTGGTCGCCTGCTCGGCCACCTCGAGCGCGCCGGGTTCGAAGTAACTCGACGTGACGGCGATCGCGGCCGCGAGGTCCGGATAGTTCGCCTTCACCGCGGAGGCGGCTTCCTCCAGTTGCTCGAGCATCCCTTCCGTCGCCGGCTCTCGCGAGTCGTTGAGCGTGACGAGGACTAACGGATTCCCCATCTTGTCGTACGCGACGATGTCGAACGTCACCTGATCGGGGACGTCCTCGGTGTCGTCGTCCTCGAGCGAGATGGTCGCGCCGATCTCGGCCCGGTCGATCCGCGGAATGGCGTCGTAGAGGTCCCCCAGACCGTCCGCGTTGCCGGTGTCGCGGATTTCATAGAGGAGCATCTCGGTGAGCCAGTCGACGAACCGGTGCTCCATCGACGACGCGAGGAAGTCCTCGTACGGCGTTCCGTTGACCGCCGCGTCGGCCGCGTCGAACTGCGTGTGGTGTTCGAGCTGGATGTTCGACGCGACCTCGCTACGATCGGCGTCGCCGTCGTGGGCCGTCTCGAGGGTCGGCTGACTCTTCGAGGCGTATCGGACGAAGAGGTTCGTTCCCGAGAGCGCCTGCTGGGGCGAGAGCTGGGTTCCGGCGCTCGCGGCCGCTCCCGTCGCGTCGGCGTCTCCCGCGCGGGCGCGCTCGCGGTCCAGTTCTGTCTCGAGTTCGTCGATTCGAGACTGGAGTCGCTCGACCGTCGACGACAGTTCGTCGTTTTCCGACCGCAGTCGATCTCGTTCGGCCTCGAGCTCCTCGGCTTTTGCCACGAGGGCGTCGCGTTGCTCCTGAAGGGTTTCGACTTTCTCCGAGAGGGCCGCGACGCGCTTTTGATCCTGGCTGTGACTCTGTTCGGCAGCCGGTTCTCCGCTCTGGGTTCGTTCCGCGTTCCGTTGGCTCGGCTGCGTCCGGGATCGAGTCTCCTGTGTACCCGACGACGCGGTCGATGCGGTTCGCCCTGTGGCGTTCGAGTCGGCCCCCGTGGCGCCCGATGGAGGGGACTCGACGGACTCCGCGCTCGCCGTCGACGGCGACGACTGACTCGATCGTTCGTCACGGCCGCTCGCGCTGGCGTTCGCCGCGTCCGACGAGTCGCTGTTGTCGGGATCGATCGACGGAATGCGTCGCGTCTCCCGCCACGCTTCCTCGCGTTCGAACTGCTCTTCGAGATCTCCCTCCTCGCCCTCCGGTGCTGCGTCGTCGGACGGCGACGTGGCGTTGTCGTCCGTCGCCTCGTCGGCGACGTCGTCCTCGTCTTCGTCGTCGACCCAGGAGATGTCGTTTCGCTCCAGTTCCTCGGCCGCCGCCTTGACCTCCTCGAAATCGGGGTTCGAACCCGAAACGAGTTCGGTGTCGGTTCCGGCGGTCGTCTCGTCCGAGCCAGCGGTGTCGGTGTCCGCTTCGGCTCCGGTTTCGTCGCTCGAGGTCGCTGCGGACGCCGAATCGTCGACAACGGACCCATCCGCCGCGTTATCCGCCGGTTCGGTCGAGCGTTCGTCCGTCGGTTCGGCCTCCTCGCCCGACGTGATCGAATCGGGATCGGCATCGAGGGCCGGATCGGGATCGGCGGCGGACTCGGACTCGGTAATTCCGGTCGAGGTCGGCTCCGGTTCGGGCCCGTCGTCGTCCGGCGCGGTGATGCCCGAATGCTCGCCCGTGAGGTCGATGTCCGACGTGAGCGCCGACTCGTCGTCCACGGTAACGTCCTCGATCGGGTCGCTCCCGGCCGGGTCGGTACTCGAGACGTCGATCGGATCGATCGCGGCGTCCGTCGGATCGGCGGTCGGGTCGGTCCCCGCGGCGTCCTGACCGGACACGGCGGGCTCGGACCCGCCGGGTCCGGTTCCCACCGACGATCCCGAGTCCGGACTCGAGTCGACCCCGGAATCGGTATTCGTGCCGGGTGCACCCCCGGCCGTTCCCGGAACGTCGGTGACGGTGATGTCGACGTCGATAACTTCGTAGATGCCGACCTCGTCGGCCGCTCGCTCGAAGGCTTCGTCGCCGGTGAGCAGGCGTTCGGCGTTGCCGATGTAGGCCGCTGCCATCCGGCGGCCGCCGTAGTAGACGGCGTAATAGTCGCCGCTGAGCACGTTCTCGCTCAGTTCGATGTACCCCGTAAACGAGCCGCTCTGGAGGGTGTTGTCGACTTCGCGAAGCGGCGTCTCGTTGGTGTAGTAGTTCGCCCGCGTCTCGCCGCCGCGTTCCTCCATTGCACAGAGCAAGGGGAGCGACGGATGCGGGGCCTGGTACTGCGTGCCAGAAGCTGTTTCGAAGTCCTCGATATCGCCGTCTACGACGCCGATTATCCGGCCGTTGAGCATAAAGAGCCACGTGCCGACTGCGGTGACGGCACCCGAGAAATCGGCCGCAGCGAGATCGGAGAGTCCGTCGAAACCGCCGTCGAAGGGGCGAGAGTCCCACTCCTCGACGCGCTCTTGCGTGCGCGAGTCCATACGTCAACAAGCGGGAACCACACCAAATACGTTTCGCCTAGAAACGACCTATATTTTCTATATTTTCGATTCGGCGTCCTCGGCGAGTTCCTTCATGCGCTTGCCGATCCGACCGGCGCTCGAGAACTCGTCTTCGCTCATCGCACTGGCCAGCGCGTTGCCGAGGACGAAGACGGCGTGTTTGTGTTCGCTCTTGGACTTGTGGACGTGGGAGGGATCCACGTCGAGCTGGCGGTAGTGGTCGAACAGCGTTTCGTCGACCTCCTCGCGGTCCGAGAAGTACTCCATAATGACGACGAGTTCTTCGTGGAGCTCGAGGAGTTCGTCTTTATGCATACACATCGTTACGAACGGTTTCGATTTAAGCGTTGTGTGGCCACGGGTCGCAAAACCGACCTGAAGCGCTCAGCGGTTCGGTGCGTCCAGTTCCCCGTCATCCCGTTGCCGGATGGTGAACGCCAGCGAGACGATCCACCCGGAGAAGGCAACGGAGACGACGAACTCGGGGACAGCGAACCACGCGCTGCTAGTGGCCGTCCCGCCAACCGAGAAGATCCATCCCAGCCAGGCGAGTGGGTGGACGTTTCCGAACCAGAACGACGCGATCGCGAGGCGGCTGTCCCCGGCCAGTGCGGCGCCGGTTCCGTAGACCCAGCTCGCGAACGGCGCGATCCCGAACACGGCCAGCGCGGCGACCCCGTGCAGACTCGTCTCGAGGTAAACCGCCGTGTGATCGAGGAAGAAAACCCCGACACCGATCATCCCGACGACCGCTAGTGCGAGCAAGGCGACGCCGAGGCGCTCGAGGGCGTTTCGACTCATGATCCAGGTTAGCCAGATGAAGGGGAATCCGAGAAGTCCGCTGAGGATCAGTCCGCCGTTGAATATCGGGAAGGTCGGGGCGCCGTATCGACCCATGTCCGAGAGCGCTTTCCCCTGCCAGGTGAACGTCTCGGGTGGAGCGACGAGCGTCGCGAGGAGGATCGCACCCAGCGAGACGAGCGCCGCGGCGATTCCACAGTACGTCGCGATCCGCTTCTGATTAGCGGTCCCCCGGTACGTTGCGATCCGTTTCTGATTAGCCATGCCACTGATTCGAGTGTGCTTGTGTATCAAAGTGACTGTTTTGAATACTGACCGAATCGACGCGTTACGAGAGGGGGAGGACGGGTCTCGAGCGGGTGCGTCGCCGGTTGATCAGTCAGCCCCGGCAGCGGTTGCGTCGGCGTCCTCGTCGAGCTCCTCGCGGTGATCCGCGGGGAACCACGCGAGGTCGTGGTCGGCGGTGACGCGCACGCCGACGCGCTCGTCGAGGTTGATCCGATCGGAGTGGTTGTGCATGCACTCGATGGTTTCGCCGCCGTCGAGCTCGACGCGGTAGAGGACGGTCGGACCGAGGTATCGTCGGTAGACGACGCGGCCGTCGGCCTCGGATTCCTCGGCGGGGTAGGCCGTCACGTCGTCCGGACGCACGAGCAGGTCGACGGCGGTGCCGTCGTACTGGTGGGCGAGCCCGTTGACGTCGCCGCGGAGCACGCGCCCGAGCGCGGTGTCGACGTGGTCGCCGCGGACGTCGCCGGAGAGGAAACTGGCGTGACCGAGGAAGCCGGCGACGAACCGGGATTCCGGTTGCTGGAACACCTGCTGTGGGGTATCGATCTGTTCAATGTCTCCGTCGCTCATCACGGCGACTCGATCGGAGATCGACAGCGCTTCCTCCTGATCGTGTGTGACGGAGACGGCGGTGACGCCGGTCTCCTTGATGATCCGCCGGACCTCCTCGCGCATCTCGACCCGCAGATCGACGTCCAGATTTGAGAACGGCTCGTCGAGCAACAGCATCTCCGGTTCGGGGGCCAGCGACCGCGCGAGGGCGATCCGCTGTTGTTGTCCACCCGAGAGTTCGTCTGGATAGTCCTCGCCGTGATCCGCGAGGCCGACCAGCTCGAGGAGGTCGTCGACGTGGTCGTCGCGGTCTGCCTCGTTCCAGTCTTGCAGCCCGAAGGCGATGTTCTCGCGGGCAGTCAGGTGGGGAAAGAGCGCGAAGTCCTGGAAGACGACACCGACGCCCCGCTCCTCGGGCGGTACGAAGCGACCCTCACCGGCGACGGTCTCGTCCTGGAGCCGGACTCGTCCGGTATCGGGTTTCTCCAGCCCGGCGATCAGCCGGAGCGTCGTGGTCTTGCCACAGCCCGACGGACCGAGTAGCGTCAGAATCTCGCCGTCGCGGACGGACAGTGACAGGTCGCCGATGACGTCTTCGCTGCCGAAGCCCTTCGCGATTCCGTCGAGTTCGAGAACGGGGTCTCCAGTCGCCGGTTCTCGATCCCTTCCTTCGGCCGTCGTCGTGAGTAGTTGTTCGCTCGCCATGAATCGACTCCGGCGTCTGCCGCCGTCTATTCCCTTTAGGCGTGCCTAAAACACTTATAATTGCCGATCCGGTCCCAACCGCCGGGAGCGAAGCGGGAACTCGTCGGGGATGAGCAAACCCTCCGGTTTGCGATGTTCGACGAATCCACGACTGAACGAGCGAAGCGAGGTGAAGGAGTGGACTCGTCGGGAGCTACAGTTCGACGCCGCTCGGAATCAGACTGTGCTGACGGAGGAGACTGCCCTCCTCGTCGTAGACGAGAAAGGTCCCTTTGTCGTAAGTGACGAACGAGTCGCCATCGAGTGTGAGTGCCACCTCGTACCGGCCCTCGTCGTCGCCGGCGTCCTCCCCGTAGCCTCGAGCCGCTCGGATGAACTGGAGGACGTCCTCGGCGTCCTCGTTGAGTTCGAGGATGAACTCGCCGGTGACGCGGTTGGTCACGCTCACTACTCCCGTGGTATCGTTCCCGAGCGGCCCCTGGAGACGAAGGGCGACGTCCGTTTCGCTCGCGTCGAGAACGTTCCCGTCGGGACCAGTCAGGCGCTCGCGGAGCAGCGTCGCTGGGCCGGTGAAATCGATCGATACAGCGGGTTTCTGGGGTTCGCCGCCGGTTTCGACCCAGTCGATATTGGTAACGTCTAACGTGAAGTGCTCGCGCCTCATTCCGTACGTCGTCCTTCGGACTCCCGCAGTATGAACGTAACGCACGACGGATACCGCCCGAGAGGGACGTCATCGAACCAGACGACCGCGCCCGGTCGCCGATCGGGGCGTCGGTCGGCCATCCCATTTATGCCGATTGCGTCCGGAGGTGTCACGAAACCTGTACGCAATGGACCCACCACCATCCACCGAGTCGGACGCGGATCGAGACGGTACCCTCGGACGCGATAGCGGAGCCGACGGGTCCGCTCGAGACGAGGCGGCCCCCGCAGCCGACACCGAGTCGACACCGGCCTCCGACGGCGATCCGACGGCGGCCGTCGACACCGAGTCGAATTCGGCCGCGTCCGGTGGTCCACAGGGCGAGTCGACGATCGACGCCGTTCGACGCGCCGTTCGACGTGTCGTCGAAACGGTCCGCGGCTCGACCGTCGATATCGACGACTACGATCCGGACGCTCACGGGCCGCTGGTCACGTTCGACGGCCCGGACGGTCTCGAGGAAGTCGACCGCTACTGGGTCGACGCCCCGTTTTCGTTCGTTTCGATCGGCTACGATCACGACGCCAACGAACACCGGTATCACACCGTCGAACCGACGCTCAGCGAGGACGAGACGGTCCTGCTCGAGGCGCTGTTCGAAGACGTTCGCGATCCCCTGCTGTACCGCGAGGACGAGGGTGGCGACATCGAGACGCTGCTCCGAGAGACGATCCGCGATGCCCTCGAGCGATACGGGGCCGAGCTCGAGACGGCGACGTTCTACCGCCTATTCTATTACATCTACCGGGATTTCCGGGGATACGGGCCGCTCGATCCGATCATGCGCGATCCGCACGTCGAGGACGTCTCCTGTGACGGCTACGATCTGCCGATCTTCGTCTACCACGACGAGTACACCGACATCGAGACGTCGGTGTCCTTCGGGAAGACCGATCTCGACCGGTTCGTCGTTCGGCTGGCCCAGCACTCCGGCCGGCACATCTCCATCGGCGATCCGATGGTCGAGACGACGTTGCCCGACGGCTCGCGTGCCGAACTCGCGCTGGGAGAAGAGGTGACGCCCCGGGGATCGGCCTTCACGATCCGAAAGTACGCAGAGGATCCGTTTACGCCGATCGATCTGCTCGAGTACGGCACGTTCAACGTCGAGCAGTTGGCGTACCTCTGGCTCGCGATCGAGCACAACAAGAGCCTGCTCTTCGCGGGCGGCACTGCGTCGGGGAAGACCACGAGCATGAACGCCATCTCGATGTTCATTCCGCCGCGGTCGAAGGTGGTCACGATCGAGGATACCCGCGAGCTCCAGCTCTCCCACGACAACTGGCTCTCGTCGATCACGCGCGAGCGCCTCCACGAGGGCACGGACGTGACGATGTACGACCTGCTTCGCTCCGCGCTTCGCCACCGACCGGAGTACATCGTCGTCGGGGAGGTCCGCGGCGAGGAGGCGATGACCCTCTTCCAGGCGATGAACACCGGTCACACCACTTACTCGACGATGCACGCGGATTCGGTGCAGACGGCGATCAACCGGCTCGAGAACGAGCCGATCAACGTGCCCCGGTCGATGGTACAGAGCCTCGATATCCTCTCGATTCAGACGCTGACCCGGTCGGGTGACCAGCGCGTGCGCCGGAACAAGGTCCTCGCCGAGATCGAGGGCGTCGACCAGCGGACCGGCGAACTCGATTACTCGACCGCCTACACCTGGGACGGCGAGACCGACAGCTTCCGGAGTTCGGGCAGTCAGGTTCTCACCGAAATCCGCGACGAACGAGGCTGGAGCCAGAAGGAACTGCTGACCGAAGTCGAGAACCGCGAACGATTCCTCGAGTACCTCCGTGCGAACGGGATCGACGACTACCAGCGATTCACCGCGATGGTCAACGAGTACTACAGCGATCCGGATCGCGTCCTCGAGACGATCGCGGACGACGAGACCGGGACCAAAGTCGATCGCGAACGCGGAGAGACGGTCGAACGCGAGCACGAAGGGACGGTCGAACGCGGGCACGGGGCGACGACCGAACTCGAGACCGGAGACGACGCACCTCGAGAGCGATGAGGCTCGTAACCGTCGTTCCGCTGCTCGGTGCGGCGCTGCTCTGTGTCCCCCTCGTCCTCGCGAGATACTCGACTCGGCTCGAGCGCGTCCTGTACCGGGTGTCGATCCGAGCCTTCGGTAGCTACGTCGACGCGCTCCGGGACGAGTGGTCCGGGAAGAAGGCGACGTTGCGGGCCGCACACGCCCCGACGACGGTACGGGAATACGGATCGGTGACGTTGCTCTACACCGTTCTCGCCGTCCTCGTCGGGGCAGTGTTCGGACTCTACGCCATCTGGGGGCTCCTGGAACTGCTCTCGGTCGACCCCGAGACGATGCGAGAGGCGCTGCCAGGGTTCCTCGAGTTCATCGCCGGGATCGGGGGCGTGCCGACGCTGTCGCTCGGCGAACTCGTCGTCCTGTTGCTCGGTTCCTCGCTCACGGTAGGAGCCGTGGCCGGCGGTGGGACCTACTGGCTTCGATGGTGGTACCCGAGCTACGTCGCCGACGGCCGAGCCCGCCGAATCGAGGCGGGGTTGCCGGCGACGGTCGCGTTCGTCTACGCGCTCTCGAAGAGCGGCATGGCGTTCCCGACGGTCGTCAGGATCGTCGCCGCGCAGGAGGACACCTACGGCGAGGCCGCCGCGGAGTTCTCCGTCGCGGTCCGTCAGATGGACACCTTCGGGACCGACGTCATCACTGCCCTCCAGACGATGGGGCGTCGCTCGCCGAGCCCGCAGTTCCGCGAGTTCACCGAGAACCTGGTCAGCGTCCTCCAGAGCGGACAGGGGCTCTCCGAGTTCCTCGAGCGCCAGTACCAGGATTACCGCGAGGAAGCCGAGTCCCAACAGCAGAGCATCCTCGACCTGCTCGCGACGCTGGCCGAAGCCTACGTCACGGTGCTGGTCGCGGGCCCGCTCTTTCTCATCACCATCCTCGTCGTGATCGGCATCGCGGCCGGCGACACGTTCGGGCAGTTACAGGTCATCGTCTACGTGCTCTTGCCCGTCGCGAACGTCGGGTTCATGGTGTACCTGAGCATGGTGACGGACAAGCTCGACCCCAGTAACGGGGTCGACGGGGAACCGGACGCGATCGACCCGCCCGCCGCGGATCGACCGGACCGAACCGCGGCCGCCGCCAGCAACGGACCGGGACCGCGCCCGCATCCGAACGTCGAACGGGTCCGGTACTTCCGTCGGCTGCAGGGCGTCCGCGAGCGCTTCGGCCACCCCATTCGGACGCTCGTCGAGCGCCCGTCGCTCACGCTCGTCGTAACCCTCCCGATCGTCCTCGCGGCGATCGCGGGTCGGGTTCCCGCCGCGCTCGAGGGGGGATTCGACGTCACTGCCGTCGACGACACCGTCGCCGTCGGTGCGTTCGGAGCGTTCTCCGTTTTCGCGATTGCGTACGAACTCCATCGGCGGCGGCTCGAGGCGATCGAGGCCGCCGTGCCGGACCTGCTCGATCGCCTCGCCAGCGTCAACGAGGCCGGACTGTCGATCGTCTCGGCGGTCGATCGGGTTCGGGATTCGGATCTCGGCCCGCTCAGCGCCGAGCTCGACCGCGTCTGGGCCGACGTCCAGTGGGGTGCGGATCTCCAGACCGCACTTCGGCGGTTGGGGGCACGCGTGGGGACTCGATCGATCGCCCGCGTGGTCACGCTCCTCACCGAGTCGATGAACGCGAGCGGGAATCTCGCGACCACGCTCCGGATCGCCGCGCGACAGGCGGCGGCCGACCGCCGGCTCGAGCGCGAGCGCAGACAGGCGATGCTCGAGTACATGGTCGTCGTCTACGTCTCGTTTCTGGTCTTCCTCTTCATTATCGGTGTGCTCGCGGGCTACCTGCTTCCGAACCTTCCGACCGGCGGGGCGGAACTGGCAGCCGGCTCCGGCGTCGACGAACTGGGCGGACTCTCCGCCGCGGATGCCGACGCCTACGCGACGCTTTTCTATCACGCGACGCTCGTGCAGGGCTCGCTCTCGGGACTGATCGCCGGCCAGCTGAGCACCGGCGACATCAGAGCGGGCGCGAAACACGCCGCCGTCATGATCGGACTCTCCGTGCTCCTCTTCGCGCTCCTCGTGTGAGCGGGGGCCGCACGTGCACCGGATTCGCCCCGCTCCCGATGTAGAAACCCTTTTGTCCGCGACGAGAGAATCCCCGGTGGGAAGCGCACGGCCGCAAATCCGACTGTGTCACCCGCTCTTCAGGGTGGCTTGGGATTGCGGAAGTGCACGGCGAGAGCCACCACTGTCGTACGACAGTGTCCACGCGCGGTCAGTGCGATTCCTATCCTCAACAATGGCACGAATGCACACCCGCCGTCGCGGCTCGTCCGGTTCGGACAAGCCGTCGGCAGACGAACCGCCGGAGTGGAGCGACGTCGACCCAGCAGACATCGAAGACCGGGTCGTCGAACTAGCCGAGCAGGGCCACGATCCCAGCCAGATCGGGATGAAGCTGCGTGACGAAGGCGTCACCGGTACGCCCGTTCCCGACGTCAAGCTGGCGACCGGGAAGAAGATCACCGAGATCCTCGAGGAGAACGACGCGCGAGCGGACATCCCCGAGGATCTCTGGAACCTGATGGAGCGCGCCGTGCGCCTGCGCGAGCACGTCCAGCGGAACCAGCAGGACTACCAGAACAAGCGCGCCCTGCAGAACACCGAAGCGAAGGTTCGCCGCCTGGTCAAATACTACCGCGGCGACGAGCTCGAGCCGGACTTCACGTACACGCCCGAGTTCGCGAAGGAACTCATCGAAGACGCGGAGTAACGTCACATGTCCACCGAGGGTCGATCCGCCGAGCCGGTGTCCGCCACGAGCGCGCTCGAGAGCGCCGGCTTCGTCCGCCTCGTCGCCCGCGCCGACGGCGACGGGCTCGCCGCGAGCGGCCTCATCGCGAGCGCCCTCGCAGAGCGGGAGACGCCGTTTCAGGTGACTATCGGTCGGACGATCGCGGAGCGATCCGCACGCGTCGACCCACCGACGAACGAGGACGACCGGACGATCGTCGTCGGGGCGGCCGACGCGGCCGCCGATACCGACGACGTGATTCGGCTCGCAGCGACCGACCGACCCGCCACGCTCGAGGCCGTCGATCTCGTCCGCGAGATCGGCGGGACGCCGGATCCGGTGCTCGCACTGGCCGGCGTCGTCGCCGGCGGCAGCGAACCCGGTGCGGGCGAGAGCGAGTGGCTCCTCGAGACCGCGATCGAACGCGAACTCCTCGAGCAGCGACCGGGCGTCGCGGTACCGACTTCGGATCCGATCGACGGCGTCGCGCACTCGACGCGCCTGCGCGCGCCATGGTCTGGCGATATCGACGCGACTCGCGAGACGCTTTCGGACGCCGTCGACGGCAATTCCGACGCGCTTGACACGGAAGACCATCGAGCGATCGGCTCGCTCGTCGCGCTCGACGCCGTCGGTGCCGACGAGGCGACCGACGCCACGGCGGAGTCGATCGGCCGGCTCCTTCGACCCTACGCCACACCCGACCACGCCTTCGCGACGCTCGGCGGCTTCGCCGACGTACTCGAGGCGCTGGCACGGACCGAACCCGGCACCGGCACGGCACTCGCGATGGGACACGATGTCCGCGAGGCCGCACTCGACGTCTGGCGCGAACACGGCCGCCGCGCTCACGAGTCGCTCTCGAGTGCGTCGACCGGTCGCTACGACGGATTGTTCGTCGTCGACGTCGACGACGGTCCCGTCGAAACGATCGCGACGATCGTGGCGGCCTCCCGGTCGCCGGAGCCAGTCGTCCTCGTCGTCGGACACGGCGAGGCGGCGCTCGCGACGCGCGAGGCCGACTCCCTCGGCACGACCGTCGAGGGCGTCGCTCGCGAAGTCGCCGGTGCGGCGCCTGAGACGGAACCGGTTTCCGAAGACGGCTCCGAGATCGGCGTCGAGTACGACGTCGGCCACCGGCGTGGCTACCTGCGATACGACCCGGACGTGGACGATTCGACCATCATCGCGGCAGTGAGGGAGTTCCGATGAGCCGGCGAGCGACGATTCGGACGGCACACGACGACGCGGCCCTCATCGCGCGGGCACTCAGCCCGGACAATACCGACGAGATGACGACCACCGTCGAACGCGACACCGCTGCAGACGCGGCGGGCGACGAGCGCGCCGGGACGATCGTCACGCGGATCGACCGCGAGACGACGAGCGGCCTGCAGTCGACGGTCGACGACTACGTCGTCAACCTCGAGGTCGCGATCGACGTCGCGTCGCAGGCACGAACCGAACAGCGCGATCAACCGACGGACACGGGACCTGTGTCCGATCACGATACCAACACAACACACAATGAGTGAACGATCAGTTTCACGTGCGAAACAGGAAAAGCGGTGGTACACCGTCCTGGCACCCGAGCAGTTCGACCGCCAGGAACTCGGCGAAACCCCCGCTGACGAACCGGAGAAAGTCTACGGCCGAACGCTCGAGACGACGCTCGGCGAACTCAACAACAACGCGAGCGAGAACAACACGAAGCTCACCTTCAAGATCAACGACGTGGGCAGCGACAGCGCGTACACGGAGTTCGTCGAACACTCCCTGACCCGCGACTACCTGCGCTCGCTGGTCCGTCGCGGTGCCTCGAAGATCGAGGCCTACGTCACCGTCCTCACGACGGACGACTACCGCGTCCAGATCCAGCCCGTCGCCTTCACGACCAAGAAGGCCGACGCGAGCCAGGAGAAGGCCATCCGCGAGCAGATGGTCCGGATGATCGAGGAGGCCGCCGAGGAGCGCTCCTTCGAGGAACTCACCGACAGCGTCGTCGAAGGTCGTCTCTCCTCCGCCATCTACGGCGAGGCCAAGACGATCTACCCGCTGCGCCGCGTCGAGATCCAGAAGACGACCCTCGAGGCCCACCCCGAGGAAGTCGCCGAGGAGGAAGCGACCGCGGTCGACGTCGACGAAGAAGACGTCTCCGCGGACTGATCGCGAGCCGCGAGCGCAGTCGATACTCGCTACGATCGTTATTTTAACTGAAAAAGTCGCCAGATACCCGTCGGCTCACGGCGCTGTCGTTCCCACGGCGACGGGATCGGTGGCACCGCACTATCCGCGACGAGCGAACGGTCTCTGCCGTGAGCAAACGGGATCGGTCACGTCGTCGGGTGTTGAACCCGCATTTCGCCTCTCCCGCTGTTACCGTCGAGTGACCAGCCGCTTGATCCGGTCGAGCAGTCCGTCGGTCGTCGAGCTGTCCTGCGTGTCGTTCTCCGCCTCTGATTCGGACATCGGTGGCAATTCCCACACCTTTTATTTAAAACTAGATGATTGTTATAAGTACATTAATTACATGTGTCTGTATGTTCGATACAACTGCAGAGGATGGCCCGTTCGCGGTTCTCGCGGTTGATATAGAATTGAACAGTGATGAACGGCCGCCACCTATTTATGCTTCTGTTCTCGTGTAGAATTAATCGTGCAAACCGATATCGACAGGGCGAACGGAGGGTCGGAGCATTGTAGTCGGTCTGTGATAAAAACCGACGAGGGGAAATCTCGAGCGAGAGACGGTGCACCGCGCGATCCCGACTCGCTCTCCGGGAGACCGGCGTCGTTCCGTCGCGATGACAGTCGAACGTTCGAGGACGCGTCCCACCGCTAACAGTGGTATGAATCGACATGACAGTGGCAAACGGTCGGCACCGACCGGCGGGAATTCGGTAGACGACGTCCTCGACGCGCTGCTCGAGGCCCTCAGATCGGACCAGGGCGGTGCCCGAACCGAAGCTCTCAAACGGGCACTCGAAGACGAGTCCCGCTCACAAGGTGCAGATCCACAACGGGTTTCGGACCTCGAATCGACGGTGGCGCAATTATCGAACGATATCGACAGGGACTCGGATGGTGGCGAGGGGGACGGCCTCGAAGCCGTCCGATCCGACCTCGACTCGGTAATCGACGAACTGACGACGCTCCGAACGGCGGTCGAATCGCTCGAGTCGACGGATAGTGACTTCGAGAGCCGGATCGACGACCTCGAAACCGCGGTCACCGAACTGGCCGATCGGTTCGCGAGCCTCGAGGAATCGACACGCGAGGACGGTTCGGGCTCCGCGGCGGAACGCGACACCCTCAACCTCGACGACGTTTCCGGGGACGGCGAGGCGTCCGACGACTCGACGGACCGAGTCGAGGAGGACGTCGCCAGACGGATTCAACACGTCGAGAAGAACCTCAACACGCGAACGACCGCGCTGGCCTCCCGAATACGAGATATCGAACAGGTGGAGGATCGCATCGACGATCTCGAGGACCGAATCGACGAGCGCGCGGCGACCCTCGAGGGGCAAATCGACGACACCGACGCCACGATCGAAGAGGCGGTCGCGATACTCCAGGAGCGAACGAAATCGGAGCTGTCGGCGGTTCAGTCGGACCTCGAGGAACTCGACGACGAGCTCCGGTCGTCGATCGAATCCCTGGAGGACGACGTCGGTGCGCTCGAGACGCACGCGGCCGACATGACCCTGTGGCGGAACTCGATAGAAGCATCACTGGAAGACGCGGGGGTGGGTCATGAAGACGAATCTCGCTGACCGCTTCTATGTGGTAAACTACCGGCCCCTATCGCGCCCACACTACGTACATAGCCGGAGTTCGAACGGAGACGGACCGATCTCACAAACGGGGAGCGCTCAGTCGGTGAGAAACCCGCTCAGAGTTCGAGTTCTTCGGCCGAGTCGACGTCGAACTTGGTGACTTCGGGTTCGCCGGCGAGCAGCTCCGGGAGCGCGGCCTCGAGTTCCTGGAAGTGATCCGTCTGCGTGTGTGCGCCGAAGGCCTCCTCGTCTTCGTACTGTTCGAAGAAGCGCACGACGTTCGGATCGGTGACGTCCGTCGCCGCCCGATAGTCGATGATGCCGTCTTCCTGTTGCGATTCGGACACCAGGTCCTCGATCAGGTCGAGCGCTTCGTCGCGGCTATCGGGGTCGATCGGAAAACTCGCGTGTATAACGATCATTACGGGAAGATGATTCGTTCGTCGAGAGATAAAGCTGGTCCCACCGGAAACCGACGCCGAGGTCGTGGCGGGCTGTCAGGTCGCGAGCCGTACTGCTCGACGCGTTACTCGCTGACGACGATCTCGCCGATCATTTCGGCACCCTCGTGGGGAATGCAGAAGTACTCGTAGGAACCCGGCACCTCGAAGGTGTGTTCGTACGTGTCGCGCGTTCCGAGTCGACCGCCGCGGTCGTCCCAGGCCTCGTACGCTGCCGTCTGGCTTTCGTAACCCCCGGACGCGAAGTACTCGGCGTCCTCGGGGATCAGGTCCCCGTAGGCCGTGACGGTGTGATCGGCTTCGCTCGTGTTCTGCCAGACGACCGTGTCGCCGACCGAAACCTCGTAGACGTCGGGGTGGAACTCGGTACGACTCATTCCGATGTGACAGTCCTCGCCGGCACAGGGATCGTCGTCGAACGAACTGAGGAGCGACGAACACCCGGCCAGCGTCGCAGCTGTCGCAGTTCCGACGGCGGCGAGATAGCCACGCCGTTGCATACCCGATCGTTAGGAGAGTTACGGTATAACCGCCCCGGTTCAGTTCTCGAAAACGGCGGCCTCCGGAAACGAAAACACGTAAGGTAGCTCCCCGTCGAATCCGGGCATATGCTCCCCCGGTTCGTCGGTCGGCTGGGTGTCGCCGACGCGGTGACGATCGCGAACGCCGCCCTGGGGTTCGTCGCGGTCGTCGTAGCGACCGTCGACATCGACCTCGCGGCCCGGCTCATCCTCCTCGCAGCGATCGCGGACGGACTCGACGGCATCCTCGCGCGCCGCTACGGCGGCACCGACGCCGGTCCGTATCTCGACTCGCTCGCTGACGTCGCTTCGTTCGCCGTCGCTCCCGCCGTCCTCTCGTTCGTCGTCGTCGCTGAGGGCCTCGGAGTCGATTTCGCCACGATCACCGCCGAACTCCTGCTCGTCACGGGCGTCTGTGCGCTGTTCGTCGCGATGGCCGTCACTCGGCTGGGAATGTACACCGCCTACGACATCTCCGGTAATTACACCGAGGGTGTCCAGACGACGCTCGCCGCGACGATACTCGGGGCGGCGATCCTCGCCGGCGAGACCAGACCGTTGCTCGTCCTCGCCGTCACCGGCGCGTTCTGTTACCTGATGGTCTCGCGGATCCAGTACCCCGATCTCCTGTCTCGAGACGCCGCGATCATGGGTATCGTCCACGCGCTCGCGATCCTCGTTCCGAACGTCGCCGGTCGAACGTTTCCGTACGCCCTCCTGACGCTCGGGCTGGCGTACATGACGCTCAGCCCCTGGTTGTACTGGGGCGAGAGAGAACGGTCGCCGTCGGTCGACGTGCATGGAAACGCTTAGGGCCGTGCTGACACGACCGTCAAGTATGTACAGTGTCACGCGTCGGCGTCGTCCCCGGGTGGTACGATGAGCGAGGACGAGGCGAACGGTGACGACGGGGCCCCAGAGGAAGAAGCGGGCGAGAACGAGCAATCTGCCGATCTCGAGACCATCCGCGAGCGCCTCGACGGACTCGAGACTGACCTCGACGGGCTCGAATCGAACCTCGAGGCCGCCGAGACCGAGGACGACCTCGACGTCGTCGAGGCCGACCTCGAGTCGTTCCGAACGGAACTCGAGAGCGTCGAGGTGCCGGAGCCGCCCGAAACCGACGAGGACGAGGAAGACGAAGACGCGGAACCCGCACCTGAAGAAGAGTTACAGGAACAGTACGACGAGATCGAGAGCGATCTTTCGGACCTCGAGTCGGATCTCGAGGACCAGCGCGGACCGTACGGCGAGGACGTCGTCAGTGAAATAACCGACGCCAGCGGGACGATCACGGACACCCGCTGGACCGAAGAGGGCAACGCCGAACTGATCGAAGCGGTCGACGACTTCCTCGACGAGTTCAACGGCCTTCTGGACAGTTCGGTCACGCTGGTCAACGAGGGCGAGACCGTTCCCGACCAGCTCGAGGCGACCCTTGACAACACGGCAGAGGCCGTCGAAGACGCCGACCTCGACGCGGACGACGACGCCGAGACGATCGCCGGCCTGCTCGAGGCGACCGACGACCTGCAGAGCGATATCGACGACGCGACCGAGTGGACCGACCTCGAGATCCGCGAACAGCTCCGCCGCGAGGGCTACTACGACGTCCTCGACCACGTCAAGGACTTCCCGCCGGAGTGGCACGCGCTCAAGGTCCACGAGAAGCAGGGCAACGTCGACATGATCCTCCTCGCGCTGGAGACGTTCGACTCCGACTTCATGGAGGAACACTGCATGGAGGCCCTCGAGCGAATGGGGCCCGAGGAGGCCATCGAGCCGATGCTCCAGAAGGCCAACCGCCGCGATCAGGCGGCGATGCGCATCCTCGGCAAGATCGGCGTCGACGACGAGGAGGTCGTCGACACGCTCGTCGACTACGTCGACTCCAACCCGAATCTCCAGCGGCCCGCGTTCCGCGCCCTCGGCGAGATCGGTGCCGAAGCCGCGGTCGAGCCGATCGCCCAGCAGCTCGTCGCGGAGGAGGCCGACGTCCGCAGCTGGGCCGCTCGCGCGCTCGGGCTGATCGGAGACACCCGCGCCGTCGAGCCGCTCGCGGACGTCCTCGCGGACGACGAGTCCGACCGCGTCCGCGCCAGCGCCGCGTGGGCGCTCAACCGCATCGGCACCGAAGACGCACTCGAGATCGTCGCCGACTACGACGACGACCGCGCCTACCTCGTGCAGGCCGAAGCCGAGAACGCGAATCTCGAGCCCGCAGCCTGACGCTCGAGTCGCAGCACCCCGTTCGGCTGGCTATTTTAACTGGACGACGGTAGGGAAGCCGATGCGAACTGTCTCGACGCACTCCTTCGCTCCGGAATGACGCAGTCACATGCGGTGGCGCGCGCTGTTATGCGGTTCGCCGATGGCGAACCGCGGAACGAAGTTGCGCGAGGGATGAGCGAGCGTCGCGAGCGAATCGGTTGGGGAGGGCGTGGCGATTCAGTGTTGCCAGTACGAGCAGGATAGCAGTCACGCGATTCTCGAGGTCGTCTCGAGGAGCCAACAGCAGCCGTACTGCTCGTCTTCACTGGGTCCGATATTTTAAGTACGAACGGGCGGCCAGACGGAGCGATGGATATCCGGCGGACCACCCTCGTTGCCGTCTTCGTCTGTTGTCTCGTGAGCAGTACCACGATACTCGCCGGGTTCGCAGTCGCCACCGAGACATCGATGACCGAGCGACCCACCACTCGAGCCACCTCGGATACCGAACCCAACGCCTCCGCTCTCACCTGTCCACCACGTGCAAGCGATGCGACGCCAACCACGACCGAGACGCCGACACGGCCGCGCATCGTCGAACTCGCACCGAACCCACCGACCGAGGAAAACGCCGGCGAGTACGTCGTCCTTGAGTCCCCATCGGACACCCGACTCGAGAACTGGACCCTCACGGACGGCCACACGACGGCACGGCTCCCGAACGAAACGGTCTCCGACCGTACCGCACTAAGCACGTCTCCGAACGTCACGGAACGGCTCACCGACATACCGGTTCTCGGACTCGAGGGGCATCTGCAACTCGCGAACGGCGGTGACGAACTACGACTCCGAAACGCGACGGCCACGATCGATTCCGTCTCTTACGAGCGCGCACCGACCGCGGAGCGGTGGTATCGGACGGGGCTGAGGGGGGCGACCACCAGTCGGAACACCGACACCGCCAACGGCCAGTGGTGGCCCGCCAACGCGACCTGCCTCCCCGTCTCGAGCGCTGCAGTCAACGAAGCGACGGCGTTCGTCCTCCCCGATGCTCCTCGCGTCCCCAGAGAAACGATTCGAAACGCCGAGAAGCGACTCCTCCTGGCCGGCTACACCGTCACCTCCGAGACAATCGCCGCCGATCTCGTCGACGCGGTCGAGCGGGGCGTCGACGTCTCGGTCCTCCTCGAGGCGAGCCCGGTCGGCGGCACGCCGGCACCGACCGCGGACGTGCTCGAGACGCTCGCAGCGGGTGGCGTCGATGTCCGGGTAATAGGCGGCGACGACGCACGCTACCGGTTTCACCATCCCAAATACACCGTCGCCGACGATCGCGTCCTGGTCACCAGCGAAAACTGGAAACCAGCGGGCGTCGGCGGCCAGAGCAGCCGCGGGTGGGGCGTCCGACTCGAGGACGAGGCCCTCGCAAGCGATCTCGCAGCCGTCTTCCGTGCCGACTTCGAGGGACGGGACACGACCACAGGAGCTGCCTATCGGCGGAACACCTCGTTCGTCGACGACGAGCCGGACTTCCTGTCGTCCGATACCGAGACCGAGTTCCCGACGACTCACGAACCGTCGACGGTTCCCGTCGAGTCGGTTGAACTCCTGCTCGCCCCGGACAACGCCGAGAGCCGACTGGTGGAATTGATTACGAGCGCAGACGACGAACTCCTGATTATCCAGCCCAGTATCGCCGCCGACGTGTCGCTACTCGAGGCGACCATCGAGGCGGCTCGCCGCGGCGTCGACGTTCGAATTCTGCTCGGATCGGCGGAGTACAACGTCGACGAAAACGAGGAGTTGGCAACGGGCCTCGAGCGAGCAGCCGAACGGGAGGACCTTCCGCTCGAGGTCCGGCTCGTCGAGGATACCGACCGGTTCGAGAAGATCCACGCCAAAGGCGTCGTGATCGATCGAGAGACGGCGATCGTCGGGAGCGCGAACTGGAACGAAAACTCGCTACACAACAACCGCGAGGTACTCCTCGCGCTTCACGGCGAACAGATCGGAACCTACTACGCCGACGTCTTCGAATCGGACTGGTCGGGCGACTCGTGGTCGTTCCCGGTCGGTCTCAGCGTCGCGGTCGTCGTCGCCCTCGCGGCTGCTGCGATCGTGGGGCGGCGATACGTTCGATTCGGCGACCGACCGCCATCCGAGCACACGTAGGTGAGAACAGGGATCTCCGAGAACTCAGTCCGCGTGACCGCCGGCCTCGAGTTCGAGCAGCTCACAGCAGTCCTGCTCGGCGTCGAAACAGTCGGGGCACTGGTCGGGCCGATCGATGATCGTGTCGAGTCGCTCCGCGACGGTATCGTCGATGACGCTCTCCAGCGCGCGGGCCTCGTCGCGAAACTCGTCGACCTCGAGGACGTTCGCGAGGAACCGCTCGATGATGCAGTACGTCTGGAGGGCGTTGTGGGCGCGCTCGAGCCCTTCGTCGGTCAGACTCGCCCCCTTGTACTTCTCGTGGTCGACGAGTTCCCGTTCCTCGAGTTTTCCGATCATCTCGTTGACGCTGGCCGGACTCACCTCGAGCAAGTCCGCGAGCGTGCCGGTGGATGCGGGGCCGTCCTCGATTCGCTGTGCCAGGTAAATCGCCTTGAGATATTGATCGGCAGTATTCATAGCGTCCCTCCGTCAGTGCTGGTGCGTATCGCGTCGATCGCTCGCTGGCGGTTCCGGATTCGGGTGTCGATGCGTGTCTCGAACGGTGACCGACTACTGATCGCGGCCGCCGTGGTCGACGTGGCCGTCGCCCCGATCATGCTCTGTGCTCCATGATCTCGGTCACTTCCTCGACACCTTCCTTTTCCTCCTCGCGGATACTGTACAGCGTCTCGAGGAGTCGCTCGCGATCGACCGCGAACTCGGACTCGGAGGCCTCGATCGCGTCGATCAGGTCGTCGTAGAACTTGTAGGCCGTCTCCTCGTTGGCCAGTTGATCGTAGAGGACGCCGTCCGTGTCCTCCGGCGGGCCGTACTGTGCGTCGACCAGTGCGTTGATCTCCTCGTATCCGACCGTCTCCGCCTCGAGATCGTCGATCAGCGCCTCGAGCCGCTCGCGATGCTCGGCCGACTCCGCGGCGGCCTCCGCGAGCAACTCTTCCACCTCCTCGTCGAATTCCGCCCGCTCTTCAGGGGGCAGGGACTCGATGTGGTGGGCGGCGCGTGACTCGACGAGTTCCTCCAGCACGACACCGATCTGGAGCAATCGGGTCAACTGGTGGTCGCTCGAGACACGCTGTCCCAGACTCATATCGTGACAAGAGAGCCGCTGTTACTTAGTCGTCTCGGAGAACAGGCGGCGAAAAACGGGACGTCAAACCGGACACGAAAAACGAAGACGACGGTAGTTAGTCGCGCTGCCGAAGACGCGCACCGATCAGCCCCTCGAGGTCGTCACGGAGCTCGTCGACGTCGATCTCCTCGAGGACGGGGACGAAGAAGCCCTCGACGAGCATGTTGCGAGCCGAGCGCGGGTCGACACCGCGGGAGGTCATGTAGAACAGGTCCTCCGCGTCGATCTGGCCGACCGTCGCGGAGTGGCTGGCCTCGGTGTCGTGGTTGTTGATGATCAGCTTCGGGGAGGCGTCGGCCTCGCTCTCGTCGCTGAGCATCAGCGTGTTCTCGCGCTGGTAGGAGCTGGTGTCCCAGGCGTCGGCACCGACGTCCTGGACGCCCTCGTACACCGAGCGGGCGACGTCGTCGGTGACGCCGCGGGTGACGAGGTCGGCGGTCGTGTGCTCGGCGCGGTGCCAGACCTTCGCGTCGAGGTCGAAGTGCTGATCGTTGTGGCCGTAGAAGGCACCGACGATCTGCGTCTCCGAACTGTCGCCGCTGAGAGTCGTCGACACTTCGGTCTTGGTCAGCTGGGTGCCGAGGTTGCCCTCGATCCAGTCGATCGTGGCGTAGGTGTCGGCGACGCCACGCTTGACGGTGAAGTTGTAGGCCTCCTCCGAGAGGTTCTGGAGGCTGCCGTACTGGACGTAGCTGTTCTCGCCGGCGGCGACTTCCACGACGCCGCTGTAGTACTGTTCGTCCTGTTCTGCGCCAGTCGACTGCCGCTCGAGGATCGTGACCGAGGACGACTCCTCGGTGACGACGAGCGTGTAGTTGAACAGCGAGCGGGAGTTCTGCTCGGTCCGGATGGCGACGTCCTCGGCGTCGACGCCTTCGGGGACGTAGACGACCGTCCCGGTGCTAAAGAGCGCCGTCGAGAGCGCCGTCAGGTAGTTTTCCTGGGGATCGACGATGCTGCCGAAGTGCTCCTTTAGGAGGTCCTCGTGCTCCTGGACGGCGTCGCTCCAGGACAGGACCTCGGCCTCTTCGGGTCCGACCTGATCCTTGTTCTCGGCCGCGTTCAGCGGATCGACGAGGGACTCGAAGTCCAGATCGTGGAGGTTCGTCCAGTCCCGACCCGGCGTCCGGATGACGTCGGGCATGTCGAGCTCCTCGAGGGCCGCGAGGGCCTCGAGACGGGTCTCGAGGAGCCACTCGGGCTCGTCGAGGTCCCCGCTGATTTCGCGTACCTGTTCTTCGGTCAGATTGGCGTGTACCTGTGTTCCTGCGCTCATATTATCCGAGGCTCCCCTCCATCTCGAGTTCGATGAGACGGTTGAGTTCGACCGCGTACTCGATCGGCAGTTCCTCCGTGATCGGCTCGATGAAGCCGGCAACGATCATCTTCTTGGCGTCGTCGTCGTCCAGTCCGCGCGACTGGAGGTAGAAGATGTCCTCGTCGCCGATCTTGCCGACGGTCGCCTCGTGGGCGACGTCGACCTTCGACTCCTCGATCTCCATGTACGGCATGGTGTCCGAGGTGGACTCGTTGTCGAACATCAGCGCGTCACACTCGACGGCGGTGCTCGAGTTCTCGGCGCCGTCGGCGATGTGGACGAGGCCGCGGTAGTTGGTGCGGCCGCCGTCCTTGGAGATCGACTTGGATTCGATGGTCGAACTCGTCTCGGGCGCGTTGTGGTAGACCTTCGCGCCGGTGTCGATGTCCTGACCCTCGCCCGCGAGGGCGATGGTGATGTGAGTGTCGGTCGAGCCGCGACCCTTGAGGATCGTACACGGGTAGAGCATGGTCACTTTCGAGCCCATACTGCCCGAAACCCACTCCATCGTACCGTTCTCCTCGCAGATGGCGCGTTTGGTGTTCAGGTTGAACGTGTTCTTCGACCAGTTCTGGACGGTCGAGTACTGAACGTGAGCGTCTTCGCCGACGAAGACCTCGACGCCGCCCGAGTGGAGGTTGTGGGTGCCGTACTTGGGTGCGGAACAGCCCTCGATGTAGTGGACTTCCGAGCCCTCCTCGGCGATGATGAGCGTGTGCTCGAACTGGCCCATCCCCTCCGAGTTCATTCGGAAGTAGGCCTGGACCGGCATCTCGACGGTGACGTCCTCCGGGACGTAGACGAACGACCCGCCGGACCAGACGGCCCCGTGCAGCGCGGCGAACTTGTTGTCGCTCGGCGGCACGCAGGTCGTCATGAAGTGCTCTTTGACGAGCTCGGGGTGCTCGCGGACGGCCTCATCCATGTTACAGAAGATGACGCCTTTCTCCTCCCACTGCTCCTGCATGTTCTGGTAGACGACCTCGGACTCGTACTGGGCGCCGACGCCGGAGAGGGCGTTCTTCTCGGCTTCCGGAATGCCCAGCTTGTCGAACGTGTCCTTGATCTCGTCGGGCAGCTCCGTCCAGTCGTCGACGCCTTCGCGCTTGTCGACGTCCGGGCGGATGTAGGGAATGATCTCTTCGACGTCCAGTTCGCTCAGGTCCGGCATGCCGGGCCAGTCGGACGGCATCGGCATGTTGTGGTACTGCTCGAGCGCGCGGAGGCGTCGCTCGAGCATCCAGTCGGGCTCGTCCTTGTCGTCGGAGATCATGCGGATGACCTCCTCGGTCAGGCCTTTGCCGGATCGGACCGCGGCGTTCTCCTCCTTCTTGAACTCGAACCGGGCCTCGGTGTCTGTCTCTTTCAGGTGATCTTGATCGGAACTCATATTGATGTAGTTGTGTTTACGGCTGTAGCGTTATTACGGTTGTTCTAGGCGGATTCGGTTACGCGGTGCCGTAGACTTCGTCGCGGACCCAGTCGTACCCCTTGTCCTCGAGCTTCTCGGCGAGCTCCGGACCGCCGCTCTTGGCGATCTGGCCGTCGAGCATCACGTGGACGTGATCGGGCTCGACGTAGTCGAGGATGCGCTGGTAGTGGGTGATCTGGAGGATCCCGGTGCCCTGCTCGTCGCGCAGCGCGTTGATCCCGTTCGAAACGTCCTGCAGTCGGTCGATGTCGAGCCCGGAGTCGATCTCGTCGAGGACGGCGATCGAGGGCTCGAGGATGGCGGCCTGCAGCACTTCGTTCTGCTTCTTCTCCCCGCCGGAGAAGCCGGCGTTGAGGTAGCGCTGGGCGAACTTCTCGTCCATCTCCAGTTGCTCCATCTTCTCCTGAAGGATACCCTGGAACTCGGCGACGCCGACCTCGCCGTCGTCGGCGGGGCCTTCCATCGGCGAGTTCTCGAAGCCTTCGTCCTCCTCTTCTTCTTCGGCTCCCTCCTCGTCCTCGAAGAGCTCCTCGCGCTCCTCGATCTTGGCGTTGAGCGCCGTTCGGAGGAAGTTCGTCATCGTGACGCCCTCGATCTCCGCCGGGTACTGGAAGCCCAGGAAGATGCCGAGCGCGGCGCGCTCGTTAGGGTCGAGGTCGAGGAGGTTCCAGGTGCGCTGGTCCTCGTCGATCTCGATGTCCTCGCCGAACTCCTCGTCCTCGAGGTGGAGCAGGACCTCGCCCTCGGTGACTTCGTAGGCGGGATGACCGGCGATGACCTTCGCTGTCGTCGACTTCCCGGAGCCGTTGGGCCCCATCAGGGCGTGAATCTCTCCCGACTGGACTTCGAGATCGACGCCCTCGAGAATCTTCTCGTCGCCCTCCGCGACTTCCGCATGCAGGTTGGATAGTTCGAGACGTGCCATAGTATTCTGTCGTCTAAACGGTGGGTCGTATGACTGATAACGGTTTCGTATCCAATTGGATCCAGTCTCGCATTAGAAAAATAAGTTTCGTATTCGGAAACCAGTGTTTGGGTAGACCGATACACTCGCTGCGCTGCGACAAACAGTCACAGTCTATTGAGACCGGTATAGCGGTCGTTTTCGGTCGGTATAGTTCAAGGCATCACTGGTGAAAAACGTTCGGTACGCTACTACTGTCTCAGAACGGTATCGGAGACGACACGAGTAGCGGCTGACAATCGAGAACTGCCTGCGATCGCGACCGACTCACATGAAGCTGTCCAGCCCTTTCTGCTCCTGCCCGCTTTTCACTTCGTCCCACGAGATGTCCAGCGCCTCGAGGATCCGCTCGATCGGTCCCTGCAGCGTCTTCTCGAGCATCTTGTCGTAGTCGACCTCGAACTCCTCGGGGATCTGGTCCTCGTACTCGAAGCAGATGACGTCGGGATCGCGCTTGAACGCGCCGTAGAGGGGGTCGGTACGGGCGTCGAACCCTTCTTCGTCCTCGAGCCGTTCGAAGAACGACGGGTCGACGCGGTCGAGGTAGAGCCGCTTGGGTTTGCTCCCGCGCTGGAAGTTGGTCCCGAGCAGCAGGTTGGCGTACTTCGCGCCCCTGACCTGCGCTGTGTCGGTGTCGTAGTTGTCCAGTCGCTTGCCGATCCCGCCCGGAATCGCGATGTCCTCGAGGGATATCTCGCCCGCCAGTACGTCCTCGATGACGCCGTTGACGTACTCCTTCGCGCCTTCGATGTCGCCCTCGCGGACGATCATCTCGATGACCCGGTGTTGGACCTCCTTGGTGATCGGCGCGATGTCCGAACGCTGGTACTCGAAGCCGACGATGTCGACGTTGTTGACGTCCTTGCCCTCTTTCCACGTGATGTGGCCCGCGTAGCGTTTCTTCTTGCCGGCCTGGAAGAACCGTCGGTAGAGCTTCTCGAACTCGATCTGGAACCGGTGGTCCTCGGCGTTCAGATCCTCGCGAGCGAAGTCGTCGTACCGGCCGTTGATGTACTCTTCAATCTCGAAGGACTGCTCGATGGCCTCCTCCTTCGACACGTCGGGGCCGAGCTCGAGCATCACGCTGTCCGTATCTCCGTACGCGACGGTGTAGTCCAGCTCGCCTGCGGCAGTATCCGTGAACTCGATCACTTCGCGACCGGTCGCGGTGATCGCGGAGGCGGCGTCCTTGTCGTAAAGCCGGAACTGCTCCCACCCTGAGACGCCGTACAGCGAGTTCATGATGACCTTCACCGCGCCCTGCTGGCGGTCGTACTGCTCGTACTCCCTGGTCCCGGGTTCGTACTCGTTGCGCTGGGATTTCTTCTCCTCGCGCTCGGCCAGCAGCTCGTTGATCATCTCCCGCATGACGCCGTCGGGTTCCTTGCGGAAGTGGGTCGGCTCGGGTTCGGTCGGCGCGACGAACGTCTCGCCATCGTATTCCTCCGGATCGACCCGCGTTTCCGGCGAGGCGTTGACCGTCACCATACACATCGGGTACAGCGACTTCAGGTCGAGCACGGTCACGTTCTCCTTGACGCCCGTGATCGGCTCGAACACCGCGCCGCCCTCGTACTCCTCGCCGGCCTCCTGCTGGCCCTTCGACGGCAGCGCAAATCGCCCGTAGGCCTCGTGGAGGACGTACATGTCGACCGCGTCGCCCGGCGTCGGCGCGTCCTCGAGTTTGCAGCCGACGAACGAGCGCACCTCGTCCCAGAAGGCGATGATCTCCTGCTGGCGGTCGAGTTCGACGCAGAGTTCGACGTCCCGGAGGTTGTACTCGAGCAGTCTGGTCGGATCGCCCTCCCAGAGGTCGCCGATGTCCCCGGCGTATCGTTCCTTGCCGACGCCAAGTTCGGCCTCGCCGACGGCGTCGAGCCGGTAGGAGTCGAGTTCGGAGAACACCGTCCGCTGGTAGGCGTAGAGCAGGTCGAAGACGATTCGGCCCTTGATGTCGGGGCCGCCCCAGTTGCTGCGCCAGACCTCGTCGACCCGCGACAGGCGATTGATGTCCAGATCGTATTCGTGATTCGACCCGGCGAGCTCCTCGAGTCGGTCGAGGAAGTACGGCGCGTCGAAGTCCTCGAAGTTCCAGCCCGTGAGGATGTCCGGGTCGGTCGTGTCGATGTACTCGATGAACGCCTCGAGCATCGCTTCCTCTTCCTCGAAGCTCCGGACTTCGTGCTCGATCTCGCCCTCGATCGGATCGTAATCGTCGATCTCGGTGGGGATCTCGCCGTCACCGATGGGGGCCTCGTAGAGCCACATGATGTACTCGTCGCGGTAGGAATCGTGGCTGGTGAGACAGACGATCGGTTCCTCGCCGTCCTCCGGGAACCCCTGACGGTCGTCGACCTCGATGTCGAAGGTGTTGACGCGCGGGTCGGCGTCGACGTCGGTCGCTTCGACCTCGTCGTGGGGAACGACCAGCGAATCGTCCTCGGCCCGTCGCTCCGGAACCCGGATACCGCTGCGGATGTCCTTGTCGATCAGGAACCGATTCGGGAACAGGATGTCGGCCTCGTAGTGCTCGAAATCGTCGCGCACCTGCCCGACGTCCCGCGGCGTCTGGCCGAATATCTTGGTGAGTTTTTCGCCCCGAATACTTTCGTAGGGCTCGCCGTCCTCGCCGTACTCCCGGCTGCCCGTCAGCCGGTCGTACTGTTCCTCGGGCGGTCGTTCGAGGGTGTCCGTCGGTGCGTAGAAGTACGGCTGGAAGCCGACGACCTGCACGTGCTCGAGCGTGCCGTCGGTCGTGCGCCCGAAGACGTGCATGATCGGTCGTTCCTCGTCACCGTAGCCGGCGATCGTGTAGTCGACCTGCATCACGGCAAGCTCGAGTTCGCCCTCGGGTTCGGGAAGGGTTTCCTCGACGACGTCGATCACCTCTGCGGCCTCGGCCCCGCCGTTGCCGGCGATTGCGACCGCCTCTTCCGCCGGCCTGTCGTCGCGTTCCTCGGAATCGCCGCCGAACTCCGCGAGTCCGGTCTGGCCCGCCTCAGTCATGGTTCCGAGATTCGCAGTCGCCGGATAAAAACCCCTGCAATCCCCGCCCGCGAGGAGCATTGTCTCAGTGGGTGAGGTCGGTCCCATCAATCACCCTGCTGCGTCGGCCCGACCGACATCTTATTCGACAATTGCCCTTCCGAAAGCAGACGTTTGCGGGAGCAACAAGACATATAACGTGGTAACACATAGCACAGGATCAGGTGATCGATGTGTCCACCCATGTGAACGACGACGCGACGGATCGGAGCGAACCGAGTAGTGAACCTGCGGGGACCGCGACGATCGAGTCCTACGAGACCGAGGACGGCGTCGTCTTCTACGACGCGGAGAACCCGCTCGCCTGGGTGGAGACGTCGCAAACGCTACCCCTCGAGGAGCTGGCCTGAAACTACGAAGCGAACGTTTTTCCTCCCGCTGTCCGTCACTCCGCACGTGGTATTCGACCGGACCGAGAACGAGCCGGAGGAGTGGGACCCGGAGGAGGATTTCTACGATCCCGACAGTGACGGGTTGACCATTCCACAGGTCGAAACCGGAGAGGACGACCCGGACGACGATCTGCAGAATCTCACGAACGCGATCGAGACACCAACCGTTCCCACTGCAGAGACAGATGTTCCGGGCGACGTTCTCCAGACGTTCTGGGCGCTCGTGTTGGTCCTCAACGCGGCCGTCCTCCTCGTCTCGCTCGGTCTGCTACTGGTCGTCTTCGAGGGCAGCCTCACTCGCGGTGGCGTTCTCGTCGCCACCGGCGTCCTTCTGTTCGGTCTGGCCGCTCGACGATATCGGCGGTTTCAGCGGGACGACCGGACCGACACCGAGAGTGGCGACGGGGACGACGACGCTCTTGCTACCGACGCGGAATCGGCCAGTGCTTCATCGAACGACGCAGCCGAAACTTCTTCGGGCGATGCCGTCCAAGACCAGCCACCGACCCGGAACGACAACCAATGAAAACAGTCGAGGACGACACCGGCAAACGATATCTGCTTCTCAAACGATCGGACAGCGCGAGTCTCGTTCGCGACCCCGACAACGGCAACGAGTGTTACATCCAGAACGACCGTCTCGAGGCCATCGGGGAGGAATCAGCCCTCGAGACGGCCGCACGAAGCGTCAGCGATCCTGTCGTGACATTGGTGACGAACGTCCACGACGAGGAGACGCTGGGGTTATTGGTCGAGCTTTCCGAGCGCGGACCGCTTGGCGTGCGTCGCTTGCTCGACGCCTACGACTTCTGCGAGAGCGACCTGCACGGCCGGCTGACGGTCCTCTCGGCCGCCGGACTGCTCGAGGAAACCGAGGTCGCGGGCGAACGCGGCTATGGAATCACCGAGGAGTGTGAGGACGCCCTCGAGACGCTTCGAAGCGACTGAGCGAGAGACAGAGACTGAAATCGATCGGTCCCGCTTCGCCGCTTAGACGGCCCGGCCGCGTTCGACTGCTCTCTACAGCGTCTCCCGGCGGACGGCGCTAATCCGACGCGAGCAACTCCGCCTCCGGCGGTTCGCCGCGCTCGAGTCGCGATCGGTTCGACGTGGCGTCCTTCTCGACGCGGACGAGCGAGTCGGCCGCGCCGACGAGCTCCTCGTCGTGGCTGACGACGACGATCTGTTCGACGCCCAGATCGCGCATCGATTCGACCAGCGAGACGAGTTGCGTGACGTGGCCCGAGTCCAGGAAGACCGTCGGCTCGTCGAGGATCAGCGGCGGCATCGGGGCCGTCCCCTCGACGCCCTCGGCGAGCAGTCGGTAGATCGCACACCGCAGGCTGAGGTTGAACAGCGCCCGCTCGCCGCCCGAGAGCTGCTCGGGCTCGAGGGCCTCGCCGTCCTTCTGGTAGACGGTCAGCCGGTAGTCGCCGTCGAGATCGATCGCCGCGTAGGAGTCGTTCTGGTAGACCAGATCGAACGTCTCGTTGAGCAGCCGCTCTAAGGTCTCGACGTTGCGCTGGCGCAGTTCCGTCCGCAGCTCTCCGTACGTCGTCTGTAACGTCTCGGCCTCCTCGTAGAGCGACTCGAGCTGGTCACAGCGGTCCTCGACGGACTCGAGTTCTTCGCGGCGTTCTTCGAGTTCCTCGAGTTCGTTCTCGGCCGCACCGATCGCGTTCTGGATCTCGTCGCGCCGGTCCTCGAGTTCCTCGAGTTTCCCGTCCACCTTCTCGATGTACTGCTCGGCGTTGTCCCTGTCCTCGCGGGCGGTTTCGACGCGGTCCTCGTCGAACTCCGACTCGAGGTCGCGCTTGCGGTCGCGCTTTTCGGACAGCGTCTCGCGGCGCTCGTCGTTCATGGTCTCCCAGTCCGCTCGGCGCTCGCGCAGGTTTTCGATCTCGGTTTCGAGAGCGGCCTCCTCGTCGGTGATTTCCGAAATGCGCTCGAGCGTCTCGAGCGTCTCCTTGATCTCCCCGCGTTCGGTGTTGATCTCACCGAGGTCCGCCCGCGCGTCGGCGACCTCCTCTTCGCGGTCCGCGGCCGCCGCCCGTTTCTCTTCGGCCTCGACCTCGTACTCCTCGGCGTCGTCGCGAAGCTGATCGCGCTGGTCGCGCCGGTCCGCGAGGCTCTCGCGCTTTTCGGTGAGCAGTTGCTCGATGTTGTCGCGGTTCTCCTCGAGGCGGTCGACCCGTCGCTCGGCTTCGCGCAGGTCTTCGGCGCGGTCGATCCGCTCCTCTATTTCGTCGCGCTCGTCCTCGAGCGCCTCGCGCTCGGCCTCGAGGTCGGCGAGTTCCTCCCGGCGATCGGCCAGGACGTCCACGTGCGGTGAGTCCTCGACCGGTTGGCCACACTCGGGACACTTCCCCTCCTCGAGCAGTCGTTCGCCCTCCTCGATCGCGTTCTCGGCGGTCCGGATGTCGGCGGTGACGTCGTTGATCTCCGACATCAGTTCGTCGCGCTCGGTCTCGAGGTCGTCGAGGTGCGATTCGGCCGCGCCGAACTCGACCGGCGCATCGTCGAACGCCGCCCGCGCGGCTTCGATGTCGTCCGCGAGGTCGTCGAGTTTCGCCTCGCGATCCGCGATCGCTTCCTCGTCGGCCTCGATCTGCTCCTCGAGCGCGTCGGCGTCCGCTCGAGCCTCCTCGGCGTCCCCCTCGAGGTCGTCGGCCTCCTCGCGGAGCCGCTCGACCTCGTTGTTCCCCTCCGTGATCGTCACGCGAACGTCCTCGAGTTCGTCCCGGAGTTCCTCGTCGCGGTCCTCGAGGTCGTCGATGCGGCCCTGAACCGCTTCTTTGCGGGGATCGTCGCTCTCGAGATCGACGGTCTCGAGGAGATCGGCGCGCTCGTCCGCGAGTTCCTCGCGCCGGTCTCGAATCTCGCTGATCTCGTCGCCGGCCTCGTCGCGCTTGCGCTCGGTCTCGCTGATCTTCGAGCGGAGATCCTCGATCTCCTCGTCGAGGTCCGCGATCTCATCGCGAGTCTCCTCGTGACGTTCGAGGACGTCCACGGCGGCCTCCAGGGTCTCCTGGGCCTGCTCGCGCTGTGTCTCGTAGTGGTCGATCTCCTCCGTGACATCGCTCCGGCGGGACTCGAGACCGTTCAGCCGCTCGTGGAGATCCTTTTCCTCTTTCTCTTGCACCTTCTGTCGGACGTTTTCGAGGACCTCCCGCTGACCGTCGAGGACGTTCTTGACGCCGAGGCGCGCTTCGCTCGCGCGTTCTCGGTAGTCTTCGAGCGCGCCGAGCTGGAGGAGGTCGTCGATCATGTCCTGGCGATCGCTCGGCGAGGCGTGGATGAGCTTGTTGACCTCCCCCTGCCGAACGTACGCGCAGTTGACGAACGCCTCGGCGTCCATCCGCAGGAGTTCGGTCACCTCGCGGCGAACGTCGCGGGCACCCTCGATCGTCGCCGTCGGCGTCTCGAGGACGCACTTCGTCGTCGTCGCGCGGTCGCCGCGCAGTTTGAGACGGCGCTCGACGTGGTACTCGCGGCCGTCGTGGGTGAACCACAGTTCGACTTCGGCGTCTTCCTCACCGGTCGTGATGACATCGTCGAGCGTACGGTCGTCCAAGGCTTTCGAGCCGTAGAGGGCGAAGAAGACGGCCTCGAGCAGCGTCGACTTCCCGCTGCCGTTGACGCCGTGGACGACGGTGACGCCGCGCTCGAGCGTGAGGTCGGCGTCGCCGTAGCACTTGAAGTTCAGCAGGCGAACGCGGTCGACCCTCACGCGAAATCACCCAGCGAGGCGGTGTCGGCGTCGGCTGTTTCCTCGGCTTCGCCGGCATCTTCGACCCCGTCGTCATCGGTTGCCGACGCGGCGTCGTCGGTTTCGGTCGCTCCCTGCTGGTCCGCGACCGGAGTTTCGGCGTCTCCCGCCGTACCCTCCGGCTCGGCGTCAGATGATTCGTCGTCGGCCGTATCGGTCGCGGAGGCGGACTCGTCGGCGAGCTGATCGGCGACCGTCGTCACGTCGTCGTCGCCGGGTTCGCGCTCCGGTGCGGGTTCGAACGCCGACTCGTCGTCCTCGAGGAGCTCGCGGACCCGCCGTTCGACGGATTCGCGGACGTTCGAGTCGACGGTCCCGTCGCTCCGGACGGTCTCGTCGATCTCGAGCGCGGCGTTGCTGAGGCCCATCTCGCGGATCCGTTCGCGGACGGCGTCGTCCGGATTGGCGAAGCTCACCGAGACGTCGTCGTCCTCGTCCGGGAGGTCTCGGCGGTCGTTGACGCGGGCGACGAGCGCGCCGCGATCGATCGCGAGTTCCTCGACGGCTGCCGGGGCGATGGGGCGACCCTCGCCCTCGACCGTGACGATGACGACGGCGTCCGCGAGGTCGTGTTGGCGAACTCGTTCCTGGACTCGGTCGATTCCCTCGTCCTCGGTGAGTTCGACGTCGACGAAGGCGAAGTCGCGGGTCGAGGAGAGCCCCCGACGACTGATCGCCACCTCGTCGTCCTCGAAGTCGACGAGATTGTATCCTCGATCCTCGCGTTCGCTCGCGCTCGCACGCTCGGTCGACCCGCAGTAGGTAACCCACGTCTCGGATACTTCTGCCGTGTCGGGCTTGTGGTTGTCACCCAGCAGAACGGCGTCGAAGTCGACCGTCGATTCCTCGAGGACGGTTTCGGTGTCCCAGTCGGCGTGTGCGAAGGGTTCGAAGAGGCCGTGACTCACCAGACTCGCGTGGTCCGCGCCGTCCGGAAGTGCGTCGAAGTCGTATGTGAGATCGTCTCGGCGCGAGCGGGGGACGAAGTCGAGTCCGTAGAAGGCGGTGTCGTCGATGACGATTGGCTCGGCGCCGAGCCGAGTCGCCAGTCCGAGATCCGCGAAGAGATCGAGCCACTGGGCGTCCCGTTTCGACTCGTGATTGCCGACGACGGCGAGGAAGGGTATATCGGCGTCGGAAAGCGTTCGGAGGATGTCGACGGTTCCTTGCAGGTCGACCAGTCCCGGCCGGCGATCGTGGAAGAGGTCGCCGGCGTGGATCACCGCGTCGACGTCGTCGGTAACCGCGTCCTCGACGACGGCTCGGAACGCCTCGAGAAAGTCCTGTCGTCGGTCGGGCGAGTTGTACTGCTGGTACCCGATGTGGGTATCGCCCGTATGGATAACCCGCGTCATTGGCCTGTCGTAGACCGGCCGACCCTAAAGGGGTTCCGTGACCACGGTGAAAGTATACTGGTCGTGACGATCCCCGCAAACGAGGACTCCTCGATACTGGCAGCCGCTGACCGAACGGGACGCCCACGAGGGGGATGCGACGGACCTCTCCCGTCTCCCTCGTGCGAGAATTCGTATAGCGTACTCCGGGCAGCCGTCGGCTCGTGTCTTTCGAGACGAAATCGACGGGCGGAGAACCGAGTAGCCGAAATTGATCGCCTTCGTTACGTTTGAATGTCGAGACTGTACAGGCGCTTGCGGGCGTCGGAGAAGGAGAACCGGGAGTCGATGACGTTCTGTTCGTCGAGGCGGTTCAGTGCGTACCGGACCGTTCGGGAGGGCAGAAGCGTCTCGTCGGCGATCTGTTGCTGGGTCATCGTGTCGTTGTACTCGAGTACCTTTGCGACGAGTTTCGCGCTCGGGGGCAGGTCCCGAACGTCGTCCCACGATCCACGGTCGCCGGTCTCCTGTCGAATCGACTCTGAAGCACTCATCTTACTCCACCATTCCGAATACAGGGTGATAATATTTTCTATTCCATTTAATGCCTATTGGTTATATTTCCGACCGGAGAACCAGCGGTGGACCCCTCGAGTTATAGTAGTCGTTGAAACGATTTACTTACCGCTCGCATCCGAGCGGCCAGCACAAACAGTGCTGGCCGTTGATCCGCGAACGGGAGTGCAATGACGTTCAACGACTACTATAGCGCTC